>JAGTQE010000009.1 GCA_018396635.1 Candidatus Bathyarchaeota archaeon | reverse complement strand
GAGCGGCGGGCTCATAACCCGCGGGTCGCCGGTTCGAGTCCGGTCGGGCCCACCATACTATTTTTTTGTGTTTTTGTGGTGCTTATTTTAGAATTTAAATTTAAAATTATTTTTTATGCTGCCTCCATTATTATCGTTATTTTTGCCTATTATACGGGCTTACCCTCTCCTCTCCCCGCCTTCACAACAAACCTTTAATACAACCAAATCTTACTTGTCTCTGATGCTTTATGTGTAGGCTTTTTGGCATGGTTTCGACTAAGCCCTCTAATGCCGTTAGGTATTTGCTTAGCGATCCATGCTCGCTCTATGCTCAGAGTAGAGCTGATCCACTGAGGCTTCAGGGTGATGGGTGGGGTTTAGGCTTCTATGAGGATGGATGTTTAAGGGTTTTTAGGAGTGAGAGGCCGATATATGAGGAGTATTATTGCTTTAAGTCTATAGTTGAGGGCGTTAAATCTAATATAATTGTGGCTCACGTTAGGAGGGCTAGTAATCCTAGAGGGCTTCCTAAGGAGAGGCTCATCTCCATAGAGAATATACAGCCCTTCAGCTATGAGAGCTATTTGTTCGCCCACAATGGCACTATAACGATACCAGATGAAGTCTCAAATATGCTTGGGGAATGGAGGTTCAAGATAAGGGGTTTAAATGATAGCGAGGTCTACTTCTGGTATATAGTTAAGGAGATCTGCGAGGGGAGAAGCCTAAAAGAGGCTCTGAGAAATTTTGAGGAGGACCTATGGAGGGTTTGGCGTGAGGTGCGTGAAAGGCACCCTAATAAGAATAGGCCCTATATAGGCTTAAATATAGTATTTAGCGATGGCGTATGCCTATATGCCTACTGTAAATATGATGAGAATCTGGATGGGTCTATGAGAACTCTATGTTATAGGGATAGCCCAGCTATGCGGATGGTTTACGTAGCGGATGGAGATAGGCTTATTGTGGCGTCTGAGAGGACTAATGATGATGAGGATTGGAGGCCGCTTAGGAGCGGCCAGCTAATAATTGGAAGGATTGAGGGCGACGCCGTTAAAGTCAGCATAGAAGACGTTTAGCGTGACTAGGAAAGATTTATATACTATTTGTATGGCACATCTTTATTTGTGGTGCCGGATTTGCCGGGCGATCGCATTCACAAGAATTGGTAATTTAGTCTTTTATTTCAGTCAAATGGAAGATGTCCTCCCATCAATTCTAATCAAAACATTTAGTGCTTACATAGCATTGAGGTTCTTTGATGGTGATTGAGTATGGGTAAGGTTAGCTTTATCATACCGAAAGGGCATTTGGCTGAGGGCGCTCTCAGGCTTCTAGAGAGAGCAGGATATACGGTACTGGGAGATGAGCGCACATATAGGCCTTCGATAAACGACCCCAAGATAGAATTGAAGATTCTCAGGCCCCAAGAGATCCCGGTGCTCATAGGAGATGGTCTTCATGACATAGGTATAACCGGGGCCGATTGGCTAAGGGAGACTAGGGCAGACGTAGAGGTTTTATTAGACCTGGAGTATGCGAGAGTTAAGCTGGTTTTAGCCGTGCCGAAATATTGGACCAATGTAAACAGCCTCTCAGATCTCCTAGAGGAGTTTAATAGGGCTGGCAGGACGCTGAGGATCTCAACAGAGTACCTGAATATATCTGCGGAGTATGTTATGGATAACCCGGTGTATAAGAGGCTTTATGGGGATAAGGAGCCGCTTATCATTACGCCTTGGTGGAAGAAAGGCGAGAATGATAGGGTTACAATATACCTCTCTTTTGGGGCAACTGAGGCTAAGCCCCCTGAGGATGCAGACGCAATAATAGATGTTATGGAGACAGGCGAGTCCTTGGAGAGGAACAATTTAAAGCCGATCGAGATTATAATGGAATCTACTGCTATACTAATAGCGAATAAGAAAGCCCTATTGGATCCTGAGAAGCGGGAGAAGATATACGATGTTTTAACGCTATTGAAGGGCGTTGTTGACGGAAGAAAGAAGCTACACATATTTGTTAACGTGCATAGGGATAACCTTCAAAGGCTTCTTGAGAGGCTCCCAGCACTTAAGAAGCCGACAATAGCCCCGCTATCAGACGAGAACTGGTACTCGGTGAACACGGTGATAGATAAGGATCAATTTTTAGAGATACTACCTATGCTAAGGAGGCTTGCTCAAGGATTAGTTGTCTATGAGCCTAGACAGGTGCTTCCGCTTGAAGAGATAACTTCAGGCGAGAAATCTCCTGGAGGAGAATGAAGGAAATGCCCATAAAGGCTGCGAGGCTGCGTGACGCCTACGGCACAATCCTAGAGAGCAGATGGCCTAGGAAGAGAACGATAGATCAGAGCCTACTTAGATATGTTGAGGGCATAATTAAGGAGGTTAAGAGTCGCGGCGACTCTGCCCTAATAGAGTTGACGGCGATGTTCGACGGCGTTAAAATCGATGCCAAGCAAATAAGCGTTAAACGTGAGGAGATTAAAGAGGCATATAGCATGGTTGGCTGTGAGCAGATCTCCGCCATAGAAGCGGCTAAGGAAAGGGTTGAGAGGGTTGAGCGCGCAGCCCTGTCGAGAGTCAGCTTTAAGTATGAGGATGAGGATGGCGTAAAGGTATCCAGAGAATATAGGCCGATCCGAAGCGTCGGATGCTATATTCCAGGCGGGTTGGCGGCGTACCCAAGCACAGTTATTATGACCGTCGTGCCAGCTAAGGTTGCTGGTGTGCGAAGGGTTGTTGTTTGCACTCCTCCCAGAAAAGATGGCAGAATCCATCCATTAACGCTAGTTGCGGCGGATATATGTGGGGCTGACGAGATTTATAGGGTTGGTGGAGCTCAGGCAATAGCGGCCCTAGCCTACGGCACGGAAACCATAAGCCCTGTTGAAAAAATTGTCGGTCCGGGGAACAGGTACGTTTTGGCCGCGAAGCGAATAGTTTCATGTGATGTCCCAATTGATCATCCGGCAGGCCCAAGCGAAATAATGATTCTAGCTGACGATTCAGCCAACCCACGCTATGTTGCTCTTGACATGGTATCCCAAGCTGAACATGGGGCTGACAGCTTAGCAGCGCTGGTCACAACATCGGCGGATCTTGCTGAGGAGGTTGCCAACATCCTCACACGCATGGTTGGTGATTTATCGGGTAGGGATGTAGTTAAGGAGTCCCTTGAGAGGAATGGGTTAATATTGGTTGCCGATGATATGGATGAAGCCATAGACTTTGTGAACGAGTTTGCTCCAGAGCATCTTGAGATAATCGCCAGGAATGCTTGTGAAATATCTAGGAAGATATGGTCCTCAGGCATAGTGCTCATAGGCCATACGACGCCAGTATCTCTAAGCGACTATTGTCTCGGAACGAACCACGTTATCCCTACCGGTGGATATGGGCTTGTATATCAGCCGCTATCGGTCTTAGACTTTATTAGGTGCCTCAATATTGTTGAGTGCTCTGAGGAAGCCATGAAGAAACTATCCGCCAGCGCCATAGTCTTAGCTGAGTGTGAAGGGTTGCCAAATCACGCTCTAGCCTTAAAGGAGCGGTTGAGGGATTGGGTGGAAAAAAGATAATTGAGGATATTATTGTGAGGGGGAGTAATCTGAGCATATACGATGTTGGCGAGACATCTGAAGGGCTGGCATTAAAGATTAGGCGTAAGGCGTCCGAGATACTGAAGCTAAATTCAAATGAGAACCTCTTCATACCATTAGAATTTATCAGGAGTATTCTGAGGCAGGTCATAGATGAGGTTGACCCTAGAATATATCCGCGAGATGAATTCAGGGAGCTTAGGGAATCCATAGGCGAGAAAATAGGCGTACCAGTAAAGAGCATTATAATCGGGGCTGGAAGCGATCAGCTCATAGATTTAGTCACCAGGATCTTTCTTAGGGAGGGAGATGAGGCGATATCTATTGAGCCAACTTTCCAGATCTATGAGCGGTGCGTTAAAATTCAGAACGCTAATTATAGGACTGTCCCGCTTAGAGATGATTTCTCACTAGACCCTGAAGCAATACTCTCCTCGATTACGTCAAGAACAAAAGTCATCTTCATATGCTCACCAAACAATCCAACAGCCAACCAACTAGATCACAGGGATATTTTAAAGATCGCTGAGAGCTTTGATGGATTGGTAGCCGTGGACGAGGCCTACGCAGACTTCGCATCATCATCGCTAATCAATGTAGCCGCAAGCCTGGAAAACCTCATAGTCTTCAGGACATTCTCTAAGGTTTTCGGCCTAGCTGGTTTAAGAATTGGATATGCTGTTGTGAATGCTAGGCTCTCTAGGATAATTGAGGAGAGATTTCAGATGCCATACTCCGCATCTATAACTGCGTTAAGGGCTGCTGTTAAGATGCTTGAGAACATGGAATATTTAGGGGAGATCATCAACGCCGTCAAAACTGAGAGGGAGAGACTCATTAGAGAATTGAATGGAATAAAGGGTGTGAGGGCCTTCCCCTCGGAAACAAACTTCGTGCTGTTCCAGGTTGATAAGAGCTCTTCTGCAGTTTATAGAGACCTTCTTGGCAGGGGGGTCATTATAAGGAATATTGGCAGAGTACTTAAGTTTGAGAATTGCTTAAGGGTTACTGTCGCTCCGAGAGATTACATGGACCGCTTCCTTCAGGAGCTTAAGGAGGTGCTCTCCCATGACGCTTAACAGCTATGCTAGGCTCAATCTTAAGTCCGGCGAGGCTTATTTGAGGAGAGATAGAGTGCAGGATCTGAAAAGGATTGATGCGATAATATTTGATTGCGATGGTGTGCTAATAGACATAAGAGAGTCCTATGATAAGGCGATTTCAAAGTCTACCGCATTCATCTTTGAGGGGCTTACAGGCCTTAAGATCCCTGAAGACTTCATCTCCAACGAGATAATATTCCTCTTCAGGATGAGCGGAGGGTTCAATAACGACTGGGACATAGTTTATGGATCCCTAATGTTCCTCCTATCTAATATGCCGAAGGGGCAGAGGAAAAAACTTACTGACCTAATTGCCCGGCTCTCGCATATAGAGAACCCCGCTAAACGCTTCCTAGCAATTAGGGAGGCTGCCGCCGAAGGAGCATTAAATATCAGCTATAGCGATTTAGAGATTCTGAAGATGAGACTGAAGGATTTTACAAGGTTACTTGATGAGACTGGAGCGGCTTCAGTCGATAGGGCAATACTCTCTTCAGGGGCTATTGATGAGGGAAGCTACAGCCTTATAAGAGACTTCATTAACGGCTCTGGAGGAGTCGGTGGAAGCATAGTTGCAAGGATATTCGAGGAGATATTCTGCGGTCCAATTCTCTTCGAGGATATTTACGGGATTAATCCGGAAATATATTTTGGGGCTGGAATGATAGATAAAGGTAAGCCGATAATCAATCGTGAGACATTAGAACACTTATCATCTCTAATCAGAGGACCGAGGTTCGGAATAGCCTCCGGGAGCAGGTTTAAGTCCGCTAAGCATGTTCTGGGAGATATCCTAAACCTATTCGATCAAAAGGCGCAAGTATTTTTAGATGATATTGAGATGCTTGAAGATGAGTACTTAAAGAGGGGTTTCATAAAAGTGAGCCTCAAAAAGCCGAATCCTTACTCGCTCTTAAAGTCTTCTCGAAGTCTAGAGCCCTTCAGGCTTGCCCTATTCGTCGGGGACTCTATGGAAGATGCCATGGCTGTTGAGAGGGCTAGAAGACTTGATCCAAGATTTATTTTTGCTGGAGTATACGAGTATACGGGTTTAAGGGAGATGGTGAGGGAAGGGTTCCTCAAATTTAAATGTGATATTATTCTGCCGTCCGTAAACGATATCCCATATCTAATCGAATTGGTTAGGGGTGGAAGCATTGAGAGAAGCGGAGCGCTATAGGAAGACCGCTGAAACGGAGGTTAAGGTTAGGGTTAGGTTAGATGGCTCAGGCACTGCGAGCGTTAAAACCGGGGTGTCCTTCCTAGACCATATGATTAGGTCTCTAGCGGCCCACAGCCTCCTAGACATTCAAGTTGAAGCTTCGGGAGACCTAAAACACCACGTAATTGAGGATGTGGCCATATGTCTCGGCGAGGCGATAAGGGAAGCCCTCGGCAAACATGTTGGCATAAGAAGATTTGGCTACGCTATCGTTCCAATGGACTGTTCCCTAGCCTTTGCCGCAGTAGACCTATCAAATAGGCCATACCCGAAAATCAACTTAAACCTGGAGGGAAGGCAGGTCGAGGACATGCTATCGGAGGACATATACCACTTCCTGGAGACTCTGGCAAATGCCTTGAGGGCAAATATACACCTTTGGATCCAGTATGGCGTAAACGATCACCACAAGGTTGAGGCGGCCTTCAAGGCTCTGGCGCTATCCCTAAGGCAGGCGCTATCGATAGACACCGAGAGAATCGGTGTGCCCAGCTCGAAGGGTGTTCTATGAAAATATTTCGGTGTTGCAATTGATAGTTATACCATCAGTAGATATTATTTATGGTAGAGTTGCTAGGCTGCTTAGAGGAGACCCTAAACACATCCTCTCCTATGAGCACCTTACTGACCCCGTGACCGTCGCTAAGATATGGGAGTCTGAGGGAGCGCAGCTAATTCACGTGGTCGACTTAGACGCCGCCCTCGGCAGGGGAGATAATATTGAGATTGTTAGCAGAATAATCCGCTCCCTAAATGTTCCAGTCCAGGTTGGTGGAGGGATAAGGAGCATCGAGAGGGCACACCAAATCATTAGTCTCGGCGCCAAGAGGATCGTTATCGGGTCAATGGCCTTTAAGGAGCCAAATACTTTCAGAGCCCTTCTGGATGAATTTGGACCGGAAAAGATCATCGTCGCCCTAGACCATCTAGACGGCGTCGTGGTTGTCGATGGCTGGAGGGAGGGAACCGGGGTTGGCCTTAGGGAGGCTGCGAGGAGGTTTACTGATATGGGCGTAAGATTCCTCCTAGTGACAGCTGTTCGGCGTGATGGGTCTCTGGAGGGGCCGGATCTCGAGAACCTTTCAAAAATCCTTGACTTAAATGTTAATATAATTGCGTCCGGAGGGGTTAGGAGCCTAGAAGACATCATGGCCCTGAAAGAGTTAGGCTTATACGGCGTTATTGTTGGTAGAGCGCTCTATGAAGGGCGCATTAGTATTAGGAATCTTTAAAAATTACATCATTTAAGAGTATTAGTTTGTGGTGTCCTATAAATGGCCAAGTTTAAGCGTATAATACCGTGTCTAGACGTTGATCATGGTAGGGTTGTTAAGGGCATAAACTTCCTCGGCTTGAGGGATGCCGGCGACCCCGTTGAGCTGGCCAGACGGTATCAGGAGGATGGTGCTGACGAGATCGTCTTCCTAGATATAACGGCATCTGTCGAGGAGAGGAGCATATTAATAAACGTTGTCAAGGCAGTTGCATCCGAGATAAATATACCATTCACTGTTGGCGGCGGAATCAGGAGCCTAGAAGATGCAGAAGCAGTTATATCGAGTGGCGCAGATAAGATCTCAATTGGAACAGCGGCTGCTGAGAAGCCTGAGCTTATTAGGGAGCTCGCCAAGAAAATCGGCTCAAACCATATAGTCGCTGCAATAGACGCTAAGAGGAGGTATGAGTATAGGCCGGATAGGAACATCGTCGAGACGCAGGAGGGTTTATGCTGGTTCGAGGTTTACATTTATGGTGGGCGTAAGCCAACCGGGATGGATGCGGTCGAATGGGCTCTTAGGTGTGAGGCTCTTGGGGCTGGAGAAATACTGCTTACATCAATAGATAGGGATGGAACCGAGCTCGGATACGATGTCGAATTAACTAAGGCTATAGCTGAGCGCGTAAATATACCGGTGATTGCCAGCGGCGGAGCAGGTAGGCCAGAACACTTCCTAGAGGTTCTAACAGCCGGTAAGGCTGATGGCGCGTTAGCCGCCTCAGTCTTCCACTACAGTAAATACCCAATACCCGTCGTTAAAAGGTTCCTCCATGAGAGAGGAGTGCCAGTTAGATTATGAGGAAACTCAAGAATGTCAGCCTGAGTGAGCTGAACTTTGATAAAGGCGGCGGAATACTCCCAGTAGTAGTTCAGGAGGAGGGAACCGGGAGAATTCTAACGCTCGCATATGTGAATAGGGAGGCTGTGCAGAAGACCCTTGAGACGGGTCTCGCCCACTATTATAGGCGTTCCCATGGCAAAGTTATGATGAAGGGTGAAACATCTGGGCACGTTCAAGAGGTTATGGATATTCTCGTAGACTGTGACCTGGATGCCGTATTATATGTTGTTAGGCCTAGGGGGCCAGCCTGCCATCTGGGAGAGGAAACATGCTTCCACAACAGGCTCAGGGAAGCAGAGAACCTTAGGAGAAAATAATCTCCTTTAGATTTAGGAGACTTCCGCCTGCAATCTTCTCATGCCTTTCTCTTTAACAGGCTGACTATTTTGCAGAAGTGGCAGGGCATGCTCCTCAAGGAGGTTGGCATACCGCAGACTGGGCAGTCAAATATTCCCATCTCATCGCCAACGCTCTGACCGCCAAGAGCCTTCTCTAGTAGGGGTAGAATCCTCCTATAGTGTGAGCTTATAAATGTATGCTTGAAACTAGGAATCTTATCGGCGAGCAGGTTGAGAACCTCCTTCCTCCTTATCGTTCTGGATCTCTTCGCAAACTGGCATTCAAGCATCCTGATCGGCAAATTCCTATATGTGGCGTATAGGAGACACTCCATGTCAGTCAAACATATCAGCGGCTTTATTTTAGGCATCATTTTAGGATGAGTCTTCGGTAGAACTGGCTTCAACCTCACAAGAGCTCCAACATTACCCTCCATGTATGAATTGAATATTGCTTCGACGGTATCATCGAGGTTATGGCCTGTCGCAATCTTAGTTAAACCCAAATCATATGTGATTTTATTGAATAGGTATCGCTTCACTGTGCCGCAGGCTGAGCACATTTTCCTCCCATAAATTGTGGACTTAAAGTCCGGTATTCTAAATCCGAGCTCCTTCTCTAGGCTGTAAACAATAAGATCTCTGTCAATGATCTTTGAGAGCTCCTTAACCTTCTCTAGGCAGTGTTGGGAGTAGTCCGGTATGCCCAAATCTATGTAGATTAGCGTCATCGGGATCTTCTCGAATGACCTGCTAAGAATGTATGCTAGCGTTGCGCTGTCCTTTCCGCCTGAAACGGCGATGCCAATATTATCGTTTTTAGAGAGCATTTTATATGTCTCAATAGTGTTCCTCACTTTCCTCTCAGCTAAGAGCATAAAACATTCTGGGCAGAGCTTAAGGTTAGAGTAGGCTAAGTAAACCTCGGCATCATTTGCGCCACACTTCTTACACTTCATAGGCATCCCATCTTCACCATGAGATGCGCCTCAATACTTCTTAAATCTTCCCAGATATTAAACAGATTCACAATATTTCACCTGTAACCAGTAAGCCGTTATAAGCGGTTACACAAGCCTCATTAGAGCCGCGCCGAGCTATCTTTAGTGATGAATATGGTTAGTAAGAGGTCTAGGCTTGAATTATACCTAGAGGTTTTGAGGGCGATAGATAGAGGTGTCTGTAGACCTACAAATATAATGTATAAATGCAATCTCTCGTGGACGAATTGTAAGGAGATCTTAAATTTCCTCGCTAAAAAGAACCTTGTTTCAGTCATAGAGGAGGGCAACCGCAAGCTCTATAAGCTAACGGAGAATGGGAAAGATTTATTGGAAAATTTTAGCAGAGTGAAATATCTGCTTAAAATGACGAAGAGGGAAATCAAACCACTCGATAAAGCACTTCCATATCCAGAGGAAGTGAAGACTACACGTGTTTTCGCCTAAATCCTAAACCCTAATTTTTATATCGCCGCAAGCATTTTTCTTTAACGTTTTTCCACTCTAAGATTAAAGTGGTTGAATTGAAGGTAAGGGTTTGCGTACCTATACCAGCCAAGAGATTTGACGATATATTTGTGATGGTTAGGAGGGCTGAGGAGGAGGGCGCAGATGTAATTGAGGTGCGCCTGGACTACTTGGGAGGTGATCTGCTGGATTATATGAGCCGCTTAGAAGAGGTTGTTGAGCGCTCAAAAACGCCTTTGATAGCGACCAATAGGACTATTAGTCAGGGTGGGATCTGCCCTCTAGATGAGGAGAAGAGGTTGGAAACACTTATCGGTGCTGCGAGGGCGGGCTTCAAGTATGTTGACATCGAGCTCTCAACCGAAAAGCTAAGCGACACCATTGACTCTATAAAGGCTTATGGCGCCGAGGTGATAGTCTCCTACCACAACTTTGAGGGGACACCACATATCCATGAGATGGAGAGGATTGTTAATGCCCAGATAGAGTCAGGGGCCGACCTATGTAAGCTGGTGACTATGGCTAATAGCGTTGAGGATAGTATTAGATGTCTTATGTTCACATACGAGTTGAGTAAGAGGACACGTATAATTTGCTTTGCTATGGGTGAGAAAGGCTTACTTTCAAGGATACTCTCACCGCTCTTCGGCTCCCAATTCACCTATGTATCGCTTGAGAGGCGTCTTGAGACTGCCCCCGGGCAGATAACTATAGAGGAGGCTAGAGAGATTTATAGGAGGCTGGGAATACGACGATAAATTTATCAGGCAAGACTAAAGTCTGCGCTCTGATAGGATACCCAGTTGAGCATTCGCTCAGCCCAGCAATCCAGAATGCAGCATTCCAGCATCTAGGCTTAGACTACGTTTATGTGGCGTTCAACGTTAAGCCGGAGAACCTATGTTACGCTATAATGGGGGCTAGGAGTCTAGGAATACATGGACTGAACGTTACGATGCCCCATAAGATTGAGGTGATCCGCTACCTAGACGATCTAGATGGGAACGTGAGGCTCGTGGGCTCAGTAAACACAATCCTAAATATTAACGGCAAACTTATAGGCTATACGACCGATGGGATTGGCGCGTTAAACGCCCTAAGGTATTCTGGGGAGGATCCGACAAACAAGAAGATTGTGATTTTGGGGGCTGGAGGGGCGTCCAGGTCAATATCTTTCTTGCTGGCCAAATATGCCCGTGAGCTCGTGATCTTAAATAGGACTGTTGAGAAGGCTGAGAATCTAGCTAAAGAAATAGCTAGCTCGCTTGGCATGGGACAAGACGCCGTTAGGTTTGGCAGATTAGACTACGGGCATCTTGAATTAGAGCTTAGGGATGCGGATATAGTGATAAATGCAACATCAATTGGGATGAAGCCAAACGACGGGGAAACGCCGATCAGCCGCGAACTCCTACATAGCAACCTAACGGTATTCGATATAGTATATGAGCCCCTGGAGACAAGGCTCCTTAGGGAGGCTAGACAAGTTGGAGCTAAAACCATTGACGGGCTCTCTATGCTCATACATCAAGGAGCAGCATCCTTCGAGATATGGACTGGCATGAAGGCTCCCATAGAGGTTATGAGGAAGGCTGCCCTGAAAAAGATAAGGGAGGAACTTACGTCACATTAGAGCTGTTTGGGGGCGGAGTTTTGGCTCAGATTGGAAGGGCCGTAGCCTATGGAGCTGTAACTATAATAAATGCGATCTCATGCGGCCTCGGAGCAGCATTAGGCATAGATCTGAGAACCGAGGCTACAGTTAAGCTCACAAATGAGCCCGGGGTTATAGGTGGCAGGATACTCTCAGACCCCTCTGAGAAGCCAGTATTAATTGAGAAGGTTGTGAGGCGGGTTTTAAGATGCTTTAACCTTGAGGATAAGTACGGCGCCTACGTAGAGACTAACTCTAATATCCCGATTGCCCGCGGATTAAAGAGCAGCAGCGCTGCAGCCAATGCCATAGCACTCGCCACGGTCTCGGCTATTGGAGCGGAAGCTGACGACTTAGCGATAATTAATATGGGCGTTGATGGATCGATAGATGCGGGCGTAACGGTAACCGGCGCCTTTGACGACGCATGCGCATCCTACTTCGGCAACGTTGTGATAACAGATAACTTTGATAGGAGGATCCTTAAGATCTTTCAGCCGGAGGAAGACTACGACGTTTTAATCCACGTGCCTTCACTAAAAGCTTACACGTCAAAGTCGGATGTTGGCAGGATGAGGCTAATATCTGGCGAGGTTAAATCTCTGCATAGAATGGCGCTCGAAGGCGACTACTGGCACGCCATGACCCTGAATGGGCTCATATACTCCTTAATTCTAGGCTACGATGCGAAGATCGCCATTGACGCCTTAGCCGCCGGAGCTATAGCCTCAGGCCTCTCAGGTAAGGGTCCGGCGGTGGCGGCAGTGGTCCCAAGAGACAGAGTTGGCGAAGTGTATGCTGCCTGGGAGAAATATGGCGGCGAGATTATGCATGCAAAGATAAATCGCAATAAAGCACATATATTGTAGGATGATGTTTGGAGGGTTTGTTGACGGATATAATTATTAGGGGAGGAAGCCTCTCAGGGTCTGTTAGGGCTCCGCCCTCAAAATCATATACTCATAGAGCCATAATAGCGGCCTCCCTCTCAAGCGGCCTATCAAAAGTCTACAACGCACTCATATGTGATGACATCCAAGCCACAATAGAGGCATGTCAGAAGATTGGAGCAGAGGTAAGCATATCTGGCGATGGAACCCTTAGAATCATTGGATCGCCCAAACCTAAAACGCCGGACGACGTAATAAACTGTAGAGACTCCGGCTCAACGATAAGGTTTATGACGCCGATATGTGCGCTGGCAGACGGCATAACAGTGCTTACTGGTGGGAGGAGCCTTAGAAATAGGCCTATGGGGCCTCTACTTGACGCTTTAAGTCAGCTGGGCGTTAGATGTTATTCGGCGCGCGGGGATGGTAGGCCGCCAATAATTGTTTTTGGTGGAGGTATAAGGGGTGGTAGAGCCGCTATTAGGGGCGATGTGAGCTCACAGTTTATTACGGGGCTTCTATTTGCGTCCCCAATGGCTGAGAATGATACTAGCATAGTTCTCTCAACGCCGCTTGAATCTAGGCCGTACGTAGACATGAGCCTAAACATTCTTAAGAGACATGGGATAAATGTTAAGGAGGAGCAAGAATCCTTCCATATACCTTCTGGGCAGGAATATAAGCCTCACGACCACTATGTTGAAGGAGACTATTCATCGGCATCATTCCTCCTAGCCGCAGCAGCAATAACGAGATCACGGGTTAGGGTTGAGAACCTTCTTAGGGATTCTCTTCAGGGCGATAGGTTCATAGTTAAAATATTGAGCGATGTTGGGGCTGAGGTTAAAATCTATAGTGATTCGGTTGAAGTTGCCGGATCACGTGAGCCATTGAAGCCGGTTAACGTGGATTTAAGGGATAACCCCGACCTGGCTCCCGTATGCGCTGTTCTGGCATGTGTGGCTAAGGGTACATCTGTTATCAGCGGTGTTAGGAGGCTTAGGTTTAAGGAGTCTGATAGGATTGAGGCTTTAAGAGAGGAGCTCTCAAAGATGGATGCTGACATCAAGGTTTTAGACGACAAGCTGGTAATTAAGGGTGCGAGTAAACTGAAGGGTGCTGAAATAGATCCTCATGGAGATCATAGGATAGCTATGGCATGTGCTGTGGCAGCCCTTGTGGCTGAAGGCGAAACAATTATACATAATGCCGAATGCATAAATAAATCCTACCCAGATTTTATCAGGGATATGCGCCTCCTAGGGGTAGAAGTCCTTGAGCGGTAACTCTATTGGCAGAGCGCTTGTCCTAACATGTTTTGGGGAGAGCCATGGAATCTGCATAGGCGCAGTCCTAGACGGGTGTCCAGCAGGCCTACCATTAAGCGAGGCAGATATCCAGGCTGAGCTGGACAAGAGGAGGCCCGGCCTCACCGAGATAAGCAGTCCTAGGAGGGAGGAAGATAAGGTTGATATAGTGTCCGGCGTCTACAGGGGATATACGACTGGAGCGCCAATATGTATGGTCGTTAGGAATAGGGATGTTGACTCCAAGCCATATGAGACGGTTATGTTCAAGCCTAGGCCTGGGCATGCTGATTATACTGCTAGGGTTAAGTATGGTGGATACAGTGATCCACGAGGGGGCGGCAGATTCTCCGGTAGGATAACAGCTGCTTATGTTATGGCTGGAGCAGTGGCCAAGAAGCTCCTAAGCCTCATTGGAGTTGAAGTCCTCGCACACACAGTTCAGGTTGGCGGAGTGAAGGTTGAAGTTGAGGTTCCATGTGAAGAGATTAGGAGGAATGTCTACATGAACCCCGTTAGGTGCGCTGTGCCGGAGCTAGCTGAGAAGATGGTTGGGGAGATCCTCAGGGCCGCCAGAGAGGGTGACAGCGTTGGCGGTGTTGTTGAGGGCATAGCGCTGAACGTTCCGGCCGGATTGGGTGAGCCAATATTTGACTCACTAGACTCGGACATAGCTAAGATGCTATTTAATATACCAGCGGTTAAGGGCGTTGAATTTGGGGCCGGCTTCAAAATAGCGTCTATGAGGGGTTCTGAGGCGAACGATCAATACGCCATTAGGGATGGGAGGATCGTAACATTAACTAATAATGCTGGTGGGATAGTTGGCGGGATATCTAACGGTATGCCTATAAGAGTTAGGGTTGCCTTTAAGCCAACCCCATCCATATTGAGGAGGCAGAAAACGGTGAACTTGGAGACGATGAGGGAAGAGGAGATAGAGATCGCTGGGAGGCATGACCCATGCATAGTTCCTAGAGCGGTTCCAGTAGTCGAGGCATGTCTAGCCTTCGTGCTAGCTGACCACGCATTGAGGGCGGGAATAATACCGAGAATAATTAAAAGGCATTAGTTGATGGATGCACCCTTCACCCAGCGGTCTTCTCCTTCACGGATAGCTTCCTCTCAACATCCCTTAAAATACACTCAAATGTTGTCTTTATCGTGGGGTAGTAGGCTTCAAGTATATCCAGCCTATCCATTGGTATGGCAATGTTTATGAAACTTCCATACTGTATCCTAAGCACTTCAGGAATCCTTGCCTCCGTTACTTCTGGAGCCGCCGCCTCCTTCTTCTCAGCAACCTCTGCCGGAGCTGGTGCTTTGGGCTGCTCGACCAGCATTAAGTAGGGTGAAACCTTCCTATATACTCTGCCAATCTCTCCAACCAGCTCCGGTATTCTCGGCAGATCAACTGACGCCCTATCCCTCAGAAAGACCCTTAACTGCTCTTCAGTCACGTTTGCACCATACTGGCTGAAGAGATCTATGAAGATCTGTATTTTTCTCACTGCTTCACGCTTAGCCAATGCTGCCTCGTCAGATGACCCAAACAATATCCTCTTCGCTAAATCCGTTATCTCAACGTTTCCATCCCTATACTCTATAAGCCCATACATGGCTAGGGAGGCGAAAAAGCTTAATGTAGCGCCGCTCTTCGGCGACATGCCAATAATCTCGGCGGCAGTCTCCTTCTTAACGATGCTGCTCTTACTCACCTCATAAATCTTCTTCAGCCTTTCAATACATGTATCTAAATCGTATGCAGGATATTCATATTTTCCAGCCTTAGGCATTCCACTCCCCTTACTATATAAGCAGTTCCCAATTAATTGCTATTCCGTCTCTCCCTATAAACGCTTTCGCCCCTCCCTTCAAAACTCTCTTTATATAGGCTAAATTACCGTTTGGAATGAGAAAACATTTAAAGGCTCAAACGCTTTTACTATATGCCTTTTAAGCTCCTCTTCAAGTACTCTATGGCTTCCCCAAGGCTCTGGAATCCATATTTAATCTCATTATGCTCCTTCCTCAGCGCTATAACGTCCTTTCTTACATCCTCAGGCTTCCGCCTACCTTTAATAACGTCCAGCATTAGATCGCAAAGATACTTAACATCGCTCTCATCAAAACCCCTTCTGGTCACGTCTTGGAAGCCTATCCTTATGCCCGACGGGTTCTCACGGTTATTCTGATCATCGTATGGCAGAAGATTCCTGTTTAAAATTATATTCGCCTCCTCAAGATCCTCTGAAACCCTCTTTCCGCCACCATACTCCCTAACATCAACGGCCAGCTGATGCGACATTGTGAAGCCATAGCGCTCACCAAGAACCTTTAAGCCATTCTCATAGAGGTATTGGCCAGCCACCTGAGCATTCCTAACAGTCTGCCTAGCGAGAGCCTCGCCGAATATTTTGAGTTCTAGGGCTGCTATGCCTGTTGCCGGGAGCCTACCTAGATGAGTGTTAGACGTGCTAAGCGGGAAGATAGCATATTGAACATTCTTTATAGCTTTCTCCATACGCTCATCATACCTATTCGCTAAGATCACGCCGCCCTGCGGTCCCGGGAATGTCTTATGGGTTGAAGATGTCATGAAGTCAGCACCTTCCCTAAGTGGATCCTGAAAAGCTCCTCCAGCTATAAGGCCTAGTACATGTGCTGCATCATAAACTACATACGCTCCAACATCATGCGCAACTTCGCTAAGCTCCTTAACTGGATGCGGGAATAGGAATAGGCTTCCGCCGAAGGTTACTATGCCAGGCTTAGCTGCCCTAATTATCTCAGCAGATCTATCCGGATCTATATTCATCCTGTCGACGTCATACGCATGCTCTATGTTTTCTAAGCCCAAAACCATGCCAGCTAAGCCTGTGTAATCATGCGATATGTGAGCTCCGGCACTTAATGGCGTAACAACCATCTTCCGGCTCTTCGTCGTCAACGATAAACCTTTAAAAGTTGCTAGGTTGGCGTGGGTTCCAGAGACCAGCCTAACATCCGCCCAGCTACACTTAAATAGCAGCTTCATTAAATCCGTTACACAATTCTCTATGATGGAGATATACTTCTGCCCCTGATAGTACCGCTTCTTAACGTGGCCATCAAAGTCGTTTTCGCCCTCGGCATACCTGCTCTCAAGATCCATTGTCAACTGCAGCATCTCTTTAACAGCTGGGGACTTTAACCCTTCGCTGGCTATCAGGTTTATGCATTCCTCTCCACGATATACCTCATGCTTCTCACTCGCCTCAATAAGCTCAAGGGCCAGCCTAAAGAACTCCTCCATAGGCACCAGCCTAAACTAAACAAACCCATAAAAAAGGATAAGGCTATATTTAATTTTAGCGCTCTAGGACAAAGGTCTTCTTCGCTATAGGTCTCTCCCTAATCTCATGAATTAACATCTCCATCCTCTCTCCGACACCTATGACTGGAAGACCCTCGAAGATGCTTATCGCCCTCTCAAGCTTACTAGCCCTCTCGGCAAACACCGTTGCCAGCGCCTCGCCTTCAGAGACCCTATCACCTATCTTCTTATGCAATAGAACGCCAGCGCCCTTATCCTTAGGGGCGCCAGCCAGCCTAGCGGCCTCAACTATTGAGGCATTGTCTATCCATAGAACTATGCCATCCCTCTTGGAACGCACAGTAAACCTCTCCGATCCCAGCGCTATATCATCCGGCTTAATATCTGGATCCCCGCCCTGAGCGCCAATTATCTCACGCAGCTTCTCCTCAGCCTTTCCAGACCTTAAGATTTCAAGCGCCATTTCCCTGCCGTCTCCATAGGCCTTCCCACTCATCTCTAGGAGCATGCCAGCTATATGGGCTGCCTTATCTATTAGGTCGTATGTTTGGCCTTTACCCATTATCGTGTTCAGAGCCTCCCAGGCCTCTAGAGCTGGACCTATGGCGTAGCCGACTGGCTGTTCCCCGTAGGTTACGGCGCATTGAACCTTTATTCCAAGCCTACGCCCAAGCTCTATGAAGTCCTTAGCTAGGAGATCTGCCTCGCCGATAGTTTTTATCTTTGTCCCCCTCCCAGTCGGTATATCGATCACCAAGAGGTTTGCTCCGACAGCCTTCTTCTTGCTCATTATTGATGGCAGTAGGAGAGGATCTATTGAAAGCGGATGCTCAACCCTAATAAATATGTCATCTGCTGGAGCTAAATCCAATGCGCCTCCCCAGACTATGCAGCCATTAGTCTTCTCAACAACCTCACGCAGCTCATCTATGCCTAATGCAACTGGCATGAGAACCTCAGCCCTATCCGCTGTTCCAGCCGCAGAAGTAATGGATCTGGAGGAGGACTTCGGTATCGTTAGGCCGGATGCGGCGATTATGGGTACTACAAGAAGCGTAGTTTTATCCCCTGGGACGCCGCCTATAGAGTGCTTATCAACTATAAGTGGTTTTTTGAGTTCAAGCTTATTCCCGGTCTCAACCATAGCTATCGATAGGCTTGTGGCTTCATCTAAATCTAAACCGTATGTATGGAGGGCGGTTACAAATGCTGCGATCTCAATCTCGCTGAGATTCCCGCTTACAACATCCTTAACTATCTCAAATATCTCCTCATAAGTTAGCTTTCTCCCATGTAGCTTATTCCTCACATAATATACTGAGAGAGGCGAATGCGCCGCCTCAACCTCAACCTCATCGCCCTCCCTCAAATTCATATACTTCTTAACCTCATTATACACGCCCACATAACCCCTCATAATGCTCTCGAAAGCAACATTAACTATCGCAGTTACCTCCTTACCCCTACACGACAACTTCACCCGGCTCAGACCTGAAACGCCAAGATCCTCAGCGTCCTCCCGATTAAGGACAACTATAAACTTGCCACCCGACTCAAGATCAAGGAGACTAACCTTAAGCCTCATTGACTATCCGCGCCCCCGACAATCATCTTTCCGGCATTTAAAAGGATGCAGTTAAATCTTAAAAACTTTAATAGCC
The DNA here is from genome assembly GCA_018396635.1 of Candidatus Bathyarchaeota archaeon. Taxonomy (GTDB): domain Archaea; phylum Thermoproteota; class Bathyarchaeia; order Bathyarchaeales; family DTEX01; genus DTEX01. The sequence continues at coordinate 35,454 of JAGTQE010000009.1, read as the reverse complement.
GCAACAATCTTTCAGTAGGTAGATTCATGTTTGGGGTGAAATTAGGTGCTGAAGAAGCTGATATATGTGGTTATTGATGGGATGGGGGATCTACCGATAGAGGAGCTGGACAATAAGACGCCGCTGGAGTATGCTGAAACACCAAACATGGATCTGCTGGCAAGCGAGGGGAAACTTGGCCTCATGTATACTGTTGGGAGGGGTGTTGCTCCGGAGAGCGATGTGGCGGTAATATCAATTTTGGGTTACGACCCATATAAGTATCATGTGGGTAGAGGGCCGATTGAAGCCTACGGCTCTGGTTTAGATTTCAGGGACGGCGACTTAGCGCTGAGGTGTAATTTTGCAACGCTGGGTGAGGGTAGGCAGATAATTGATCGGAGGGCTGGAAGAAACCTAACAACTGAGGAGGCTTCCAAGCTGGCTGAGGCGGTGAACAGGCTCATTAAACTCGAATCTTACCCGGCTGAGTTTGAGTTCAAGAATACCATAGGTCATAGGGGCGTCTTAGTTATAAGGAGTAGAGGCATACCCTTATCCGGCAAAATATCTAATACTGATCCGGCCTACGAGAGGATCTCAGGCCTAGGCGTTGTGAGGACGGGCTTTCGCATGGTTCTCGAGGACTGCGTGCCCCTAGAGGATAGCGAGTCCGCTAGGATCTCAGCGGCGCTTGTTAATGAGTTCGTCTGGAAGAGCCACATTATCTTGGATGGGCATGAAGTGAATAAGAGGCGTGAGGCCTCGGGTAAATTGAAGGCCAACCTGATTTTGACACGTGACGCCGGCGACTCCCTGCCCAAGTTCTTTAACATAAATGAGAAGTATGGCGTTAGGTTTGCATGCTTGGCAGATATGCCAGTTGAGAGGGGGATTGCTAGATTGGCCGGCATGCACCTTGTAGAGATTCCACCGCCCTCAGGGGATCTAATACGTGACTGCATATTTAGGGCTGAGAAACTGCTCAGCGTATTAGATGAATTCGACTGCTTCTACATACATATTAAGGGCCCGGATGAGCCTGGGCATGACGGGGACTTTATGCGTAAATCTGAGACTATATCTATGATTGACAAATACTTCTTTGGGGAAGTTGTCCCAAGAATAAACCTGGACAGAAGCATAATATGTGTAACAGCCGATCACTCAACGCCATGCAAGCTTAAGGCTCACAGCGACGACCCAGTCCCACTACTAATCTCCGGTGGCGGAGTAAAGAGCGATGGAATAGAGAGGTTCTCTGAAAGAGATTGTAGGAGAGGCAGCCTAGGAATCTTAGAGAAGGGAACGATGCTAATGCCCATCCTAATGGAGATGGTGGGGAGACCTTAAATACCCTTGGGGAAGCATTTATTAATACATGAATTAATTAGGTTTAATTGGACGGTGGGTCTTAGGCGGGGGGCTAGGGGTCCCCTGAGAGGCCTCACGGGCCTCGACCGCAAACCCCCTATACGGCGGGCCGAGAGCTGAAGTGAGGCGTGTAAGGCTGCGGCCCCAACCAGTCCTAAGCTATGATTACCTGTCCTCTGGGGCTGGCGGTCGCGGAGCACCCCTCGTAGGAGGGGTGTAACCGCGTTTGCCGGGTGAACCTGGCCAGGCCCGGGAGGGAGCAACCTAAGCCCGGACGTGCGGCGCTCAGAGGGGTGCGGGTACGAGCGGCGGGCTGGCTTGGGCCCGCAGATTCTGCACGCCGAGCTTCAGTGACCCACCGTCCGCTAAAGCATTTTTATGTTCTTAAGCAGACTGCATGCTCGGCAAATATCGCCCACGGTTGGCTCACCGCATAACTGGCACTTCTTTAAGGTGATTCTTGGAACCTTGTCCCTCATAGCCTCCCTAACCTTCTCAGCCGACCTATAAATCTTGTACTTTGTTCCCGGATGTTTCTCCTCAAGCCTATTTAGCGTGTTCCTTATGTCGTTTCTCAATGCTTCGCCTGCGTAGGGGCATGGGTTCTCTTGGAATCTTATGCCCTTCAGATACGCGTATAAGGTAACTTCTTTCTCCAGGATCTCGCATAGGGGTTTAACTCTGGGAACTAGGCCGGGCTCCTCCTCATCGAATGTTGGGCTGGTTCTCGGTATTCTGAGGATGTCCCCATGTATTATGTTAAGCATGAATGTTTGGATTTCATCGTCTAGGTTGTGGGCTGTAGCAATCTTCGTTGCGCCAACCTTCATCGCAAGCACATTCAAGGCTTTCCTCCTAAGAACACCGCAGTAAGAGCATGGAGTCATCCCGCTCTTAGACGCCTTTAGCCTCTCAACAATCTCGTCTAGAGTGAATCCATAAAGCTCCTTAAACGATATGATGAAGTGTTCAACTCTAAGCTCCCTACAATTTTCTGAGGCTATCTCTATAGCCTCGTCCCTATAGCCAGCTATACCCTCATCCACAGTTATTGCGCAGAGCGATGCTAATGGAAAGTCTCTTTCGATCCTCGCAAGTATATGAAGCAGGCTTAAGCTATCTTTCCCACCTGAGACTGCGACAGCTATCCTATCATTAAACTTGAACATGCTATATTTTGATATAGTCGCCCTAACCCTATCCTCAATAGACTCAAGAAAACACTTTGCGCATAGCTTCTCCCCAGAGTAGCTCCTAAGATAGAAGGCCTCCCTAACGCCGCACACCGTGCACATAACGCTTGTCATGCTATTCCCTTTGCAGACGCTCAATACTCCTAAAATATCCTAAGGCTTAATATTATGTTGGCGGCTATCAGAAATATGGAGAGGATATTAAAGAACCTTTTTAGGGGATTTCGGAACCTCTCGGCAACCCTATCCATCAGGCATTGGAGGAATCTGTCGCCATCGAACATGGGTATTGGCAGCATATTGAATATCGCCACGCTAATGGAGACTACAAAGAGCCATGTGAGCGTGAGATGGACTTGAAGGCCCCAGAAGGGGTCAAGCCCAAGTAGGTTCTGGTGATATGGCAGATACGGTGGAAGTATACCTATTATAGCTTTATTTTCATCCTCGGGGTTTCTAGCGGACACTATTGTGAAGTCCCCTCTACTAGTCGAAACGATCAGCCTATCGCCGGGCTTAACCCTAGACATGAAGTTTGCGAGGTCGCTGTAGCCACATATCCTCGTGTTATTTAGGGCGTATATTACATCCCATCTACCTATGCCAGCCCGATGGAGCGGCCCATCCTCTAGGACATTAACAACAATCATGCCCGATGGATTTGATGCAAATATTGTTGAGATTAGGAGGAGAGCCAGTAACCCGAAGATTAGATTAGATGAAGAGCCAGCGGAGAAGATCTTCATCCGGGATCTTCGTGGCAAAGCATCTATCTCGTCTTCGTCAACCTCAACAAAGCCTCCGGGAAATATTCCGAGTACAAGTATCCCAGCGGACTTCACATCTATCCTTTCCATTAAGGCTACTATTCCATGCGCACTCTCATGGGTCAAAACTGCCACAATAACTGCAATCAAAAAGTATGGAAGCCAATACAGGCTGAGCGTTAATCCGGGTATAATTGGTGTTATAGCTGCTCCTTCCCCGCCTGGAAGAAGAAACTCGATAAGATTGCCTAAGAGAAATGTTATGGCGAAAAGCATCAGCCCAAAGCCCAGTAATATGCTTACGTAGGAGAAGAATGTCCATGCTCTCCTCCATCGGCTGGAGAACTTGTAAAGGAGACTCTTAAATCCCTTAGAATTATATTTTAGGAGGAGGGGTTTAACCTCCACACCATACCTATTTAGGGGCAAAATCCTACTTAAAGCATAAACCGCTAACCAGAAAGCTAGAATGGAGAGAGTAAAGAAGAGTTCCTCTCTCAAATGAAGTCTACTCCTCAGACGCTACGATTTCTCTTTAACTCCATTTAAGATCATAAAAATTATATGAGCGATATAAGCATTCTTCACATGTACTTTAAAGTCACCTCTTAGGCACATTATTAACGTTAAGGCTGGAATATTTGATGGTGATAGCCGTTAAAGTAAGCGGGCTCACAAAGAGATTCGGCGATAAGATTGCAGTGAATAGAGTTAGCTTTAATGTTGGGTTTGGCGAGATTTATGGGCTTCTTGGACCGAATGGTGCTGGAAAATCAACACTAATCTCCATGATTGTTGGCGTGATTGAGCCTGATGAGGGAACTATTGAGGTGCTTGGTGGCGAAATAAGGGATTCGGATGTTAGGTCTAAGATTAATTATTGCCCTCAAAACCCCGCCCTATATGATGATTTAACCGGTTTAGAGAACTTAATATTTTATTCCAGCCTATATGGTATAACCGGGAGGAGGGCGCTGGAAAGGGCCAGGGAGCTAATAAAGAAAGTTGGGTTAGAGGAGTATGCAAATAAGCCCGTGAAGATCTATTCTGGCGGAATGAGGAAGAGGTTGAATCTTGCCGCTGCATTGATGAATGAGCCGAGCCTGCTCATATTAGATGAGCCGACAACCGGTATGGACCCGCAGATAAGGAGAGAGGTCTGGCGACTGCTAAGTGAGATTAAGGGTTCAGATAGGGCAATATTAATCTCAACACATTACATGGATGAGGCTGAGGCTTTATCTGATAGGGTGGGGATCATGGATTCCGGTAAGATAATAGCTGAGGGAAAAATTGAGGATTTGAAGAGGAATTATGCCCCTAAATCCGTGATAAGCATTGAGTTCTTCAACCCAAATGAGCAACATAGGGCTAGAGAGGAGCTGGGCAGATACCTTGAGCCAAAAGATATCGTTGCAATTAATGGGTCTATAAGAGTATACTCTGAGGATCCGGATATCCTTTTGCCTCAAATATCCCTCAACCTCTTTAAGGCCGGGGTTAAAATCGCTTCTTTAAGGGTTGTTAAGCCTACGCTTGAGGATGTCTTCTTGAGGTTGACTGGTAGGAGGATTATGGAGGTTGAAGGCTAGCGTTATTAAAGCGTTTGTAGTGAAGGATCTTAAGGAGACCTTTAGGGATAAGGTTGCTGTCTTCTGGATGATAGCCTGGCCGCTTATATGGCTGCTTCTAACAGCCTATATATTCATTACTCCCGGAGCGGACCAGCCTAAAACGATGAATATCGGCATAATTAATCGTGACGTATCCTCGAGCTCACCATTCAGTGGTTTAATTCTCGTCAGGGCTTTGAAGGAAGCTGAATATAAGGGTGTTAAGCTCTTTAATGTGAAAACCTATGAGAGCGAGGATCTTTTGCTTGAAGATATTAAGAAGGGGAGAATCGACGCCGGCATTATAATACCGGAGAATTTCGGCGAGAACATAACTTTCAGCCAGACCAGCTTAGAGATTTATGTGGGCATGAAGAGTATGCAGTCAGCCCAGATTAACCGCTATATGTTAGAGAGATTCATAGAGGAGTTTAATAGAGTAGTTTCTGAGGAGAAGATTGCTTGGGCGATGAAGTTTATTCCAGAAGAGTACGTTGACCCAGATATTGTTAAGGGGTTCTTAAGGGGTCTGGCGAGACCAATAAATACAACATTCACAGAAGTTTTGCCTGAAGCCCTCATTTCTAGGGAGGCTTGGATAGGCTGGTATACTATTGGAGCTATAGGAATGACTATGCTTTATAGCGGATTAAACATAGGCTCAACAGCCCTCCTAGAGGAGAGGCAGAAAGGCTGCTTACATAAAATACTGGCGTCGCCGATCACCCCATTTGAATTGATATTTGGAAAGATTTTGTTCGGCATTCTATCCCTCTCGATTATATCAGCAGTTATAGTTGCTTTCGGCGTGTTTGTTTGCGGGGCAAAAATCTATTGGAGCCCACTCCGCATAGAGCATTGGATAGCGCCGATAATGCTTTTAGTCCTCGCTTTATTGACTCTTGGAACCGGGTCCATATTGTCATTAATGGTGAAGAGCGTTAGGGGCGCCTCGAGCCTAAGCACATCTCTAGGTTTAATGCTGGCTTTTCTGACGGGCATATGGTTTCCGAGGGAGTGGTTTCCAGAATGGATGCGCATATTAGCCGATTATAGTCCGGCGACATGGGCTGTGGATGCCATAAGAAAAGTGATTGTTTTTGAGGCTGGACTAACGGAAGTCGCCCACCATATTATTGGAGCCACCTCAGCGGCGCTCGCAGTCCTAGCAATAGGAGTGGCAATCTATAGGAGGATGTTAAGAAAATATCTTGAGAGATGATGAGAAAGCGCTTCTAGCCTCTTTCAACATGGAGATTACTAGAAGATGGAGGGGCATTTCCCCTTTCATCCGCCATACTCAAGACCGTTATAGAATGCATTTCTTATATTGTTGACTCCTATGCCTATCTCTTTCTCAAGAACCTGATTATTAGCCAGCCTAACCTTCTCCTTCCAATACTTTAATGCCCAGAGATTTGAGGAGAGATTCTGGTAAAACCGTATAAATAGCGCTCGTATCAGCCAGAAGAGTAACCTCCCTAATATTTTCCGGGCTCTCAACATTCCACACTTTTACTTTTACCCTATTAAATCCATAGGGCGCAACATTTTTGTCAGCTAGGAATATTATGGAAGATATGGGTGGCGGGGTCTGCTAATTGGCTAAAAAGCCTGTGATGCGCGCCGAGAGGATTGAGGTTTTTTATAGCGCAGAGCATTGGAGGCTTCTATCTGAGTTGAGGGCTAAGGCTATGAGGGTTATGGAGGTGCTTGAGAGGGCAAATATTCCATGCATTGTGCATGGGAGCATAGCTAGGGGGGATGTCTCGCCTAAAAGCGACATAGATATATTCATACCGGAAATATGCCCCTCATTCATTATCGAGAATGCCCTAAGGATGAGCGGCTTTCCCATAAATAGGCGCGTTCTAACCCAAGCCACACCACATTATGCTATTAAGGGCTATATTGAGGTTGACGAGAATATGTGTGTATCATTCCCGCTATCGAAGATGAGGAATGTTGAGAGGGAATTTTACCAGTTCAGCGGCGAAGCCACACTGGATATGCTTAAGAGGGGTGTTAGGGTTCCAGGGGTTGATAAACGGCTAATGTTGATTGAGCCGATTGAAAATGGGCATATTGAGAGCAGCATAATTGGTCAAGAAGATAAGGTTGCAAAGATTCTTAAGATATCTGTTGAAACTGTTTTGAATAGGGTTCGTACGTTGTTGAGGCGTGATAATGTTGGGAGGACGGGGCTATTCATTGAGGTGGAGCTGCCGCCAGACGAGAGCTTTGAATCAATGTTGAAAAAGCTTGCCGATACAAATCCAGCCGTCCGCAGGAGGATGAAAGAGGAGGTGTAAGGCGGCTTTAGCGCTATTCTTTCAGCAGATCCCTTAGATAAACGTTATATTGGCCTAGCTTACCGCCATAGTTTCCGGCTGATATTCTGACGACTCCTGGAACCTCAGCCGCCGCCTTTATTCCCTCAGCCATAGCCATCTTAACCTCGCTTAAACCAAGGCCATTTATGACGATCTCATAAATTGTGTTCGCTTCCTTAGGAACCTTGCTGTCGGGTTGGGTATCCCTAAGCGTTGGGCAGTATAGGTGGTTTGTTGATGCGGGGATCTTATACTTCAGTGAGCCAACCTTCGATCCGGAGCGGCATATCCCCCCAGGAAATGGAAGTATAACTCCCCTAACATTCTTATATATAGCGTTGACGGCGGCTTCAGCGGCGGCTAAGCCGGACTTTAAATCCCTAGCCATTATGAGAAAGTTTCCTCCGGCAATGCCCCTCTTAACGCCAAAGCTATCCTCAACGATGAACTCGCCCTCCATGACCGGTATACGCCAAACCTTTCTGCCATAAATTTCATCACGCCTTTGGAAGCCGTCGCCGAAGAAGCGCAGGCTCCTGCCAACCTTAACCTTTCTAAGCGTACCTTCTAGGGCATTGAAGGCTGCCGTAGTCGGGCACGTCATAACGCACTGACCTATGCGTGCCACCATCTGCCTCTTTAAATCGCTCCGTGTGCGATGATAGATCTGTATTAAGGCTCCAACCCTACCGTCTGGTGTCTCGTTGGCTGATACTAGTCTCTCTATCCCAGCCTCTGCCGGCGAGCCGATTATAGAGGAGGCGAAGCCGGTTGCAACTTCGGCAGCAACCCTAGCCCACTTCTCATTCTCAGCCGTTATTAGAACTCTGCCCACCCACATACTGAACATTTCTGCAAATGTATCCTCAATCTCAACTTTACCGTAATTGAATATTGCCAAACCATATCACTCTCCGCGTACTTTAATTCTAATCTTACTCATCACATCTTATCTTATTTCTCCTTAAAGATTACTGCCGCCCATCAATACTAAATGCGACATCTAATATGGGGAGCATATTTATAAATGAAAGTTTAGAGCAATAAAATAGTCTATCTTCAAGCGAAGGTTGGGGAGAAATGGAGTTCACGTTGATAACTGGCCGGTCAATTGAGCAGGGATGCACTAAGGAGCACGCCAAGATAACTGATAAGTATATGGCAAGCGTCACCCTATGTGAGATGCACCCGGAAGACATGAAAAGGCTTAACCTCAAAGATGGCGACAACATTAAAATTATGACTGATGTCGGCTCCGTCGTCGTTAAGGTTAGACGCTCAAGGAGGATAAGGGATCAGGGCATAATATTCATCCCATTCGGCCCATGGGTGAACGCTATTCTACCATCTGAGACGGGTGGAACGGGTATGCCGCCCCTTAAAGGCTTTAGGGTTAGGGTTGAGCCGACAAGCGAGCCTGTCCTAAGCCTAAAGGATTTAATTGTTAAATCATATGGGGATAAGGGGTGAGGAGCTCTTATGCAGACTATTTATGGAGTTGTTTGTCCATTCTGCGGCTGCTGCTGTGATGATATAGAGATTATAGTTGAGGATAACCAGATATACGATGTTAGGAATGCCTGTTCTCTAGGCGCATCTAAATTTATGGAGTATCATAGGAATAGGAATACTAGGCCGCTGATTAGAAGGGATGGTAAGCTCGTGGAGACGTCATTGGATGAAGCCATCGAGAGGGCGGCGGACATATTGGCCGGCGCTTCATACCCGCTCCTATATGGCTGGAGTAATACCAGCTGTGAGGCCGTGAGGGTTGGCTTGGAGATCGCTGAGGAGGTTGGCGGCATAATTGATAACACTACGACTGTCTGCCATGGGCCATCAATCTTAGCTATACAGGAGGTTGGGTTGCCAGCATGCACATTAGGCCAGATACGCCATAGAGCAGACTTAATAATTTATTGGGGGAGCAATCCCTGGAGCGCCCATCCACGCCACATAGAACGCTACACCGCCCTAGCTGAGGGGCGCTTCCAGAGGGCTGCGTGGAAGCGATATTTGTCAAAGCTCATCCTAGAAACCGCTAGGAAGAAGCGATATAGGGCCGCCAGCCTAGCCTTTAAGAGCGAGGTTGCGGAACGCCTCCTTAAGGAGGAAGAGGAGGAGAGATGGTTTTTACCTCCACCAGAGGAGAGAAAGCTCGTCGTAGTTGATGTTAGAAAAACTAGGTCGGCAGATTTAGCCGACATATTCATTAAGGTCAGGCCCAATGAGGATTATGAAGTTCTCCAAGCCTTGAGGGCGCTGATCCGTGATGAAGATTTAGATGTGGATGAGGTGGCGGGGGTTCCAGTAGAAGATCTTGAGAAGCTGGCAGACCTCATGGTTAACGCTAGATTCGGCATACTCTTCTTCGGCCTGGGCTTGACGATGAGTGAAGGCAGATCTAGAAACATTGAGGCTGCGATAAAGCTTACAAGAGACTTAAATAAGTACACTAAGTTTCTCATAATGCCTATGAGAGGACACTTCAATGTGACGGGCGCCAACGTCGTGTTCACGTGGCAGACGGGCTACCCATATGCCGTCGACTTCTCCCATGGCTATCCAAGATATAATCCGGGCGAAACATCGGCGGTAGACGTCCTATATAGGGGGGATGTTGACGCCACGCTCGTCATAGCATCCGATCCGGTCTCAAGCTTCCCGAGGAAGGCAGTTGAAAACCTCGTTAGGAGACCGCTGATAGTCATAGATCCATGCCTATCCTCAACGGCCCTAATGGCTGACGTTGTGATCCCATCAGCATTTGTCGGCATTGAGGCTGAGGGGACAACATATCGGATGGATCATGTCCCCTTACCATTGAAGAAGGTTGTTGAGCCGCCTCCGGGAGTACTGCCAGACGAGGAGATACTAAGGAGGATCCTCCATAGGGTGCGGGAGAGGAAGGGTAAGGCCTCCTAAAAATTCTATTAATAACCATAAACGCTAAGTTAATATTATTGGCATCCTTTGTAAAATTAAATTTGACTCACCAGCCTATAAGAGGGTTTGTATGCCAAAGCCAGCTTATATATCAGAGATACTTTCCGGAAGATACTCTAATGAAGAGGTGTTTATTAGGGGCTGGCTCCATAATAAGCGTTCAAGCGGCGGCATACACTTCCTAATAGTTAGGGATGGAACCGGCGTAATCCAATGCACAATGAAGAAGGATAAGGTTGATAGTTCAGTCTTCGAGGAGGCGAAAAAGCTTACTTTAGAGTCAACCCTTGAGCTAATGGGCGTTGTCAGGGAGGATAAAAGGGCCCCTGGAGGATATGAGGTGCATGTCTCCGATTTAAGGGTTATTAATAGGGCTAAGGATGGCTTCCCAATAGCGAAGAAGTATCATGGCCCGGATTTTCTCCTAGACAATAGGCATCTATGGATTAGGAGCCAGAAGATGCAGAGAATTCTGCGCATAAGGGCTGAGTTTCTTAAGGCTGCCAGAGAATGGCTGGATGAGAATGGGTTTACAGAGTTCCATGCACCTACGCTTATAACCGCAGCCTGTGAGGGAGGAGCAACATTATTTAGCGTTAGATACTTTGATAAAACAGCCTATTTGACGCAGAGCTGGCAGCTTTACGCTGAGGCTGCAATAGCTAGCTTAGGGAAAATATATACCATAGCTCCCTCATTCAGGGCTGAGAAGTCCAAAACGAGACGCCATCTAACTGAGTTCTGGCATCTTGAAGTTGAGGTCCCATGGTGCGATTTAGAGGGGATAATGAAGATTGAGGAAGAATTGTTATTCCATGTAATTCGCAGGCTATGCGAGAAGCCGTCAACCATCAGAGACCTAGAAGCCCTAGGCAGATCTCCCTCAGACCTCTTGAAGGCTGAGCCCCCATTCCCAAGAATAACATATGATGAGGCTGTTGAAATACTGAACAGGGATGGGATAAAGTTTGAGTGGGGCAATGACCTAGGCTGGATTGAGGAGAAGCATCTAACCCTAAAATTCGATAAACCATTCTTCGTAACCCACTACCCAAGGAGGGCGAAGGCCTTCTATCATAAGCCGGATCCAAATAGGCCTGAAGTAACATTATCGGCAGATCTACTTGCACCTGAGGGCTATGGGGAGATAACTGGTGGGGGTCAGAGGATCGACGATGAGAATGAGCTCCTAGAGAGAATAAAAGAGAATAACTTAAACCCAAACGACTATGAATGGTACATAGATCTAAGACGCTGGGGCTCAGTGCCGCACGCAGGCTTCGGGCTGGGCGTAGAGAGAACAATCATGTGGATATGTAAATTGAGCCACATAAGAGATGCAATAGCCTTCCCAAGACTATTAAACAGAGTTTACCCATAATGCGAGTAAAACGAATAAAAAGGAGAGAGGAGAGGCTATTCCCATATTCAGGGCCTTAAAAGATTTTCTATATTTCCAACTAAGTTCTAAAAAATTGAAAATGAAAATCGAATATAAGGACAATTATTTAAGTCTATTAATTGATCTTAGCACCGGCTTATCCATATCAGCTCCCATGAACGCATACTCAAATGTGTCATATGTTGTCGAGGCCCCAGGCCTCCCCCTAGCATCCAATGCTACAACTGCTATGTGTTTAGCATTTCCATCCCTCTTAAGAATAAAATCTATAGCGGCGTCCGCAGCCTCCTGAGCGCTCATCCCCCTATACATGTATTCGACAACCATTCTCGTGACGCAGAACCGCATAATATCCTCGCCTAGGCCGGTTGCACTCGCACCCCCAGCAAGATTATCTGCATAGATCCCTGAGCCTATTATCGGCGAGTCTCCAACCCTTCCAGGCATCTTAAACGCTAAACCACTCGTCGAACATCCCGCAGCAACATTTCCATTCCCATCGATCGCTACAACGCCAATAGTATCATGACTCCTCAACTCATGAATATATTTGGCCCAGAATTCTAGAGTCCCCTTCTCAGGCCTCGAATGCATCACTCGCACTATATATTCTCTCCAGGCCTTTTCAGCTTCAGGTTGTAGCGGCATACGATGCTCCAAGCCGATTAAGCGCGCGAACATGCATGCCCCTTCACCCACTAACATAACGTGCGGGGTTAACTCCATAACCTTCCTCGCCAGAGATATCGGGTTCTTCACGTTCTTTACGGCGGCGACGGCTCCAGCCCTTAATGTTGAGCCATCCATTATTGACGCATCCAATTCTACATCACCTAACATATTTGGGTAGCCCCCTAAACCCACACTTCTGATCGATAAATCGTTCTCCACAGCCTTCACCGCCTCCTCAACAGCATCCAAAGCAGAACCCTTAGCCTTAAGAACCCTCATACCAGCCTCCGCAGCCTTTAAACCAAAGCTCCAAGTTGCAATGATAGCAGGCGTAACTTGACCCATAAAATACATGTAGTTATTCCGCATCTATAAGTTTTCATACCCCCAATTCTATAATCAAGAAGGCGATTAGCAGCATAGTTATCGCCATGATTAACGCTGCCTCAATCATCTTCCTTTTGGCTTCTCTTCTGAAACGCCTCTCAGCCACAATTATTATGCCGCCTAATGCATGGAGATACATAAGAAATATTGCCAGAATTCTCAAAAATCTGTCCATGTGAATTCTCCTTGGTTCCGGAATCACTTTTACCTCTGGGTTAAGCATCTGATATCCACTAAACAGGTATATTGACGCTAGCACCATTAGAGGGAGTGAGGTGAACTCAACTATCAGCAAAGATAATTTTACTAGCGTCGCTCTCTTAACAATGACCTTCACCTCCTAGACTTAATATACTCCCAGATATCTTCAAAGGACGTTTTAGGCGGACTTCTTGGAACACCTATGGGAATCACGTATAACGGCTTCTCCTCCGGTTTAGAATTAATAATCTTAGCCACTAAACCATCATCAAAAGCTCCAACGACTACAGCGCCGTAATTAAGTGCCGTAGCCATAAGATATATATTCTGTCCAGCATGGCCGGCCTCCATTGGAACATATCTAACTCTACCCCTCTCGCCATAAATCCAAGTAGTTCTCTCAAAGACTGCACAAATAACAACGCTCAATGGAGCCTCGCCAACCCATCTCTGACCTAAAGATGCGCCCATAAGCTCCCCTCGATAATCTCCCCCCTTAACTAGCGTAAGGGTGTGGCTATGCGGCTCATATTTGTAAATCCCTCCGGCAAGGAATCCCTCAGAATATTTCACACCCCTCTCGCCTATCACAACGTAGATTTCTAGAGGATACGTGGCGCCCGCACTTGGCGCCGCCCTAAAACCTAGTTTAGGCTCAGTTATCCCGTATGCTGCCCAGAGAATCATCGCTAAATCGCTTAGGTTCACCGGCTCATTGGTATATTCTCTAATGCTTCTCCTTAACAGTATCGCCTCTTCAACAGTTAATTCGCTAACCTTTCGGGGCAATGGTAAAAGAATTCTCTCACCAAATATTACTGGCATATTAGTGTCGATTGTACGCTCACTTGGAACAGTAATATACCATACATATGCTATGATAAATGCTGTTAAGGCTAGAGAAAATACCCAAACAATCCTATCAAATAATTTAGCCAACGCATAAACCCAAAACAAACTTTCTTCGCCCAACAATATAAACATATCAGGTCAGAAGCTCTTCTTACCACCAAACCCTTAACAATTCCTTAAAAGATTTCTCTTGAGAAGAGGATTCTTGAATGATTCACATAGGTGATGTTAAGTAAATTAGTTAAAGAGCGGTTTGGCAAGAAGACTATTTAGCTGTGGGAACAAAGATCTAAGCGCCTAAAAGTCGATGGATTATGCTTAACTAAAACCTTAATAGATGCTTTTTCGAATATTTTTAGAGGGTTATGTGGCGCATTTTTAGGAGAGATGCCGTAGAGGTCCTCTATGATGAGAGGGTTAGGGCTAGCTTATCTAGATACTTTGCCGTTATGAACGATGAGAAGCCCGCTAAATTTATGATTGCAAAGAAGATTCCAGCCGAGTTTGATGAGGATGAGCCGCTTGAAAGCTTATGGGCTAAGCATGAAAAGCTAACCGAGAACTTCTACAGGATTCAAGGCGAAATAGATTCTGGAAAAATAAGCCTAAAGGATATTGCTACCCCTGAGAAATCCTACCTAGACCTCAAAATAGCCATCGCAAAGAGGATCCTCGAGCGATGCCACCTCTGCAATAGGCGATGCGGTGTAAACCGCCTTAAGGGTGAATTAGGCTACTGCAGATGTGGAACACAAATAACAGTTTCATCAATCTTCGAACATATAGGCGAAGAGCCAGAACTAGTTCCATCCGGAACAATATTCACCATGGGATGCACAATTAGATGCCTACACTGCCAGAACTGGACCATATGTATAACAGGAGATAGTCTAGTTTTGCTCTCTGATGGCACATTAACTGAAATTGCTAAAATTTTCGACGAGTATGCTACCGGTGAACCGAAGGAAGTTTACGGAAGCCTTTGTGCACCAACAAATCTAAACATTTTTTCAATAAATGAGGAAGCAAAAGCTACAGTAGATCTTTGTAACGGCGTGTCACGAAGATTAGCCAACGACCTTATAGAGATAGTGACGCGGACTGGAAGAAAAATAGTAGTTACATCGAATCACTTGTTATACACCTGTCACAATGGACTTATTATTCCAGTTCCAGCCGAGAAATTGAGGGAAGGTGATTATATAGCCGCTCTCAAGTTTATACCCGAGATTAAGGGATTCACAAAAATAAATATTGGGAACCCCACCCCTAAAGCTTTTTATAAAAATGCCCCAACCATCACTATTACATCAGAGCTATGCCGAGTTATTGGATACTTACTTGGCGATGGGCATCTCTATAAGAGGAAGAACCATTACAACATAGTATTTACCAACACTAATCAATCCCTAATTGAAGATTACGTCAACTGCTTTAAGAAGGTCTTCGGTTTAACACCGAAAGTGTTAGAGTATAAGGGAATTTTTCGAGCTATAGTTAGATCTGCCGACATCTTTAACTTTCTAAGTGAGATTGCCCCGCACCTGTTATCTCGCTCAAAATTTAGAGAAGTACCATGGATAATTATGCGAGCTGACAATAATATGGTTTCATCATTTTTAAGGGGGTTCTTTGATTGCGAGGCTACAGTCCACAGTAAAAATAAGGAAATAGTGTTGTATTCGGCGAGTGAGAGGCTGCTATTGCAAGTGCAAATTTTACTATGTCGCTATGGAATAATATCGCAACTTCACCCAGTATTTCGTAAGAGAAATGGGCGGGTTGAAAAAACATTTAGGCTCTCGATTACAGGCGAAAATTTGAGTCGCTATAAGATTTTTGTAGGCTTCTCATCTCCTGAAAAGATTGAGAAGCTAGAGGAAGTGCTGAAGCTAAGAGCTTCTCCTAGGCAGCATATAGATGTTATTCCAAATATTAGTGACCTGTTAAAAGATATAAGGAGTAGATTACGACTCACGCAGCGTAACGTAAGTTTAGTTTTAAAAGGATATGGTTACTTGGAGTCTAAAAATAGACCATTTCCAAGATTTAAGCTCGAAAAAGTAGCATCATTCTTTGAGGATAGATTGAGAAATATTGAGATGTTATCCCAAAATCTTGCAGAGCCTACGTGGAAAGTGATAAGGGAAGGTATGAGAATGCTAAATATTTCTCAGCGGGAGTTATCTGAGATGCTTAATGTTTCCCGCAGCCTAATAAAGTATTACATGAATATGGACAGTAATGATTTATATGCCAAAAAATTTTTGAGTAAGGTTTCTGCCGCAATAAGACTCTTATGCCTAGAAATTCTATCTGACAGAATATTGCTAGAGGATTTATTTAGGCTGAAGATGTTAGTGAACGCTGATATTTTCTGGGATAAAGTGGAGAGAACATCAAAGTTGACTGGAGAAACCTTGGTTTTTGACATTAGAGTACAGAATACAAATAGGTTTATTGCGAATGGCCTGCTTGTACATAATAGTCAGTGGTTCGAGAGCGGGGAAGTTTATTCTCCTAGGCGTTTGGCCTTGGCTGTTGAGGGGTTACGTAAGAGTGGCTGCAGAAACGCTAATTTGGTTGGTGGTGAGCCTACGCCTTGGCTTGAGCAGTGGCTTGAAACATTTAATCACGTGAACGTTAATATTCCAGTTGTCTGGAACTCAAACTCATATTACAGCGAGGAGACCGCTAGGCTGCTCGCCGGCTTCGTCGACGTTTACCTACTTGACTTTAAGTATGGGCCGTTCGACTGCGCCAAGAGAATCTCAGATGCACCAAACTACTGGGATGTCTGCACAAGAAACCACATTTATGGCAGTAAATATGGCGAGCTTATAATCCGCGTTCTCGTTCTACCAAACCATTTAGAGTGCTGCACAAAGCATATTCTTAAGTGGATTGCAGATAACCTTGGCAAAAACACCAGAACTAACGTCATGTTCCAGTATAGGCCTGAGTGGAGAGCATACGAGGTACCGGAGCTGCGCAGAAGATTAACGGCCAAGGAGATGGAGCGGGCCATAGACCTTGCTAAGGAGGCTGGTTTAACGAACTTCATAACATAGTTGAGTAAATGCTTATAGCGACAATATTTCTGCAAGCTTATATCGGCTTAAGTCAATCTCTTTCTCAACCATCCAAGAATAATCTAAGTCTACGGAGGTTATATTGTTGCCTCTTACGCCAACCATCCTCTTTGATTCGCCTGTAAGCAGCAGCTCAACAGCCTTATATCCGAACTCACAGGCGAGCGCTCGGCTTCTAGCTGTTGGGGGTCCACCCCTCTGTATATGGCCCAAAACAACCAGTCTCACGCTCTGCCCTGTCTCCCTAGCTATATAGTCGGTTATTTGGCGACTGTCTCCAGCCCCCTCAGCCATAACAATTATCTCAGACACCTTCCCCTCCTCCCTATCACGCCTTATTCTATCACAGATCTTCTCAAGATCCCACTTAATCTCTGGTATAAGGATTATCTCGGCGCCTCCTGCTAAGCCTACCTCAAGGGCTAGGAAGCCCCTACGCCTACCCATAACCTCGACTATAAATATTCTCTCATGGGAAGTTGCCGTATCCCTTATCCTATCTATCGCCTCAAGCGCAGTATTAACCGCCGTATCGAACCCTATCGTCGTATCCGTCCCAGCCACATCATTATCTATTGTTGCTGGAACACCAACCATCGGTACACCGCTGGCCCTATAAAGCCTACTCGCACCCCTAAAGGTTCCGTCCCCACCGATCGTTATAAGCCCATCAATTTTAATGCTTTTTAGGAATTCGGACGCCCGTTCTATGCCCTCATCTGTCTTAATCTCCTCACAGCGTATTGTTCTGAGTATCGTCCCACCCAAATTTATTATGCCGCTGACAGAACGCCTATCTAAGATTCTATATCTTCCCTCAAGAAGCCCCGCATAGCCCCTCTCAATCCCAATAACCTCTAAACCATTATATGCCGCTGAACGGACGATTGCGCGTATAGCAGCGTTCATTCCAGGAGCATCTCCACCAGCCGTAACAACCCCAATTCTTCTTAATGCCATTCAACTTTCACTCCATAAGTGAGCATCAGTAACTAAATAAGTAAGTGGGTTTAAAGGATTAAAAAAATACAGTCATCTTATAGGGACTACTTGAGAATTGGCCTGATTATTCTGAGGGGTAGGGGCTCTTCAATCTTCAGGTTGCCGCTCCTAAGGTCTCTTATCATCGCCCTCAAGTCATAATTGTAGTCCTTTTCGCAAATACTCATGTACTTCAGCACCTGCTTTATTCCATAGGAAATAATTATCTTCAGGCTCTCTCTGATAACCCTGCTCCTTATGCTTCTCCCGCTCCACTCCTTGAATATTGCCTCTATCCACTCGAAATTATGTTTCCAGCACTTAAGGAGCAGCTCGGCGTGCCTAGGTGTCAAATCATCTATTGTGAACGATTTAGACCTATCCCTCAGGCCCCCCATTGACACAAAGAAGAGCGGAACAATTATACTCTTGAAGGACTTCAGCTTTGAGATAAGAGATATCGTTAGCTCAACATCCTTCTCCTCTTCCCCAGGCAGGCCTAGAATTAAAGTTGCGCATGGAACCCAATTATTTTCATTTAGTATCTCAAATGCCCTGACCACTATATCTGGCCAATCCTTAGGAGAGTAGGGCTTACATTTACCCCTCATATGCATATCTACAAGCCTTGGGCTACCGGTCTCAATACCAGTCTGACCACTTAGCCAATTTGCGCTGGTAAGATTCAGCATGCTTGATATTTCCTCAACCAGATCCGGTGCGCTCACAACAGATGCCAGGGCAAAATGACTTATCCCAACACTCTTTACTCCCGGATAATTTTTAACGCTCCTAAACAGGTCAATGACGGCCTGCTTATTGATCTCTAAACCCTTAGCCTTATACCTTAAGACGTCCTCGGCGTGGAGTAGAGGCTGTCTCCCAGCCCTTAAATTGACCTCTACCTCCTTTAATATGTGGTCTATTGACAGGCACCGGAATCTCTGCAGCGTCGGCTCACAGAAGTCGCATCCACGCCCACACCCCCTTGCAATCTCAACTATACCATCTATTGTTGCACCCCTGATGACAGGTATCTTATCCTCCTCAACGACCTCACCGTAAACAACCCCAGGCAGATCCTCACCTCTTATAGCCTTCTCAAATAGAGGCCCAACAACCTTCTCACCCTCGCCGATAACGACAGTGTCTATTCCGAGGCTTCTCCGAATGCCCTCATCCTCTAATTGCCAGGCGCCAGCCCCACCGACAACTATTCTAGGCCTATATCTTCTCACAGCTGGGTGGTTTAGGATCTCCCTAAACTTCACCGCCATATAGGCCTCTCCGCCAAAGATCTCTGTGAACGTTGTTGTCGCTGGCCCTATGCCTAGCGGGTCGTTTTCAGTTATCCCTAAAACCTTTGTCCTAGGCCCAATAACTTTATCCAGGTGCTCCGGGTGCGCGACGATAACGTCCTCTCTCTTAAAGCCGTACTCCAGTAGGGCGGCTTCAATCTTCCTGGTTCCATTCGGCGCCACGACAGCCGATCCATCCTCATTTGCCTCAACTGGTGGACAGAATATTCTGAAGTATAGGCTGTCGGGAACCAGGCCTCTGGGTACACATGCACTGAACCCTAAGAAGATTGCACCCCCATACTCGCTCATCAGGGTCCTATCTGCTGTAAGAACTATAGTGTAGTCCATATATCTCGCCACAACCCTGCAATAATCTTGCAGGTAAATGTACACTTTCCAGCATTTTCTTTATTTCTTTGCAAAGAATATTTAAATTTTTGCCAGGCTAATAGAGAAAATTATCTCTGAAAATTATGGCAGTCAGGGTTAAGGATGATTGAGAATGGTCGGAGATACCTTCACTGATGAACTACTTGAAAAATATATTCGCGCTGGCAAAATAGCTGCTAGGGTTAGGGAGGAAATTAGGAAGATTGTTAGGGAGGGTATGCGGCTCATAGAGATATGTGAGATAGTTGAGGATGAGATTAGAAGATTAGGCGGTAAGCCAGCCTTTCCATGCAACGTATCAATAAATGAGGTTGCCGCACACTACACTTCTCCCCCGGGCGATGAGAGAGTGGTTCCGGAGGGTGCATTAGTTAAGATTGATATTGGTGTTCACATAGACGGCTATATTGCAGATACTGCCACAACAGTATGCTTTAACCCGAACTATGAAGACATGGTGCACGCCGCTGAAAAAGCTCTAGAGAATGCCATAAGTCTCATGCGTCCAGGAATGCCCATTCCAAGAATAAGCTCTGAGATACAGGCTACAATCGAGCGATTTGGCTTTAAGCCAATATCAAATCTTACCGGGCATGAAGTTGACAGATACCTAATACACTCCGGCAAAACTATACCGAACGTCGCCCACCTATCAACAGATAAAGTGCGCTTTGGGAGAGTTTATGCAATTGAGCCATTCGTCACTCTTAAAGATGCTGCCGGAAGGGTTAAGGATGGGATGGAAAAACATATTTTCAGGCTTGTTAGGTATAAATCCCTGAAAGATGCGGATCTCCAGAAAACCCTGAAGTTTATTGAGGAAAACTTCAAAACATTACCGTTTGCGGAAAGATGGTTGGAAAAGTATTGTACCCAAGGAGTCTCCTATAGGCGATCCCTTTCAAGCCTGCTGTCACTGAAGTGTATAATGGCTTATCCAGTTTTCATTGAGGCAAGCCTAAAACCAGTCGTGCAAGCCGAACACACTGTCTACGTGGATAAGGATGGGCCGATTGTGCTCACTTGAAGACTAGCATAGCCTGCCTAAAATTTCTCTTTTTTGCCCTCTTGCTTAGATTCTCTAAAAATCGAGTGTATTAGAAGTGTGCCATTGCACCTTGGACATTGTCCAACCTCCCTCAGAACGTAGTCTCCCTTCTCGAACTCCCTTGTGCTGCCGTAGCCGCAGCTCGCACATTTAATCACCGTAACTACTCTGGTCTTATCAAGCCCCAAAGCCATCGTTCTTCGCCTCATCTGCAGAAGGAGGTAAACTGAGAGGGAGAGGGCGCTCACGCTCAATATTATATTTACTATATCAGCTTCAATTTCAATAGTTCTACGCGTCAGAGATGATCTTATAGCTATGAAGAGCGCGATCAGAGACATTATTAGCATTGCCAAGATCACCACTGTGAGAAGTATTGGTGTTCTTCTAGTCTCCTTCTCGCCCTCCATTATCATCACCATATCATTTTATTGGGCTATTCCTATCGTGTTTCCTACACCAGCAATAATGACGGTGTCTCCCTCCTTTGTGTTCTCATGAATTAGTCTCTTTATCCTATTGATAGCCTCCTCAACACCATCAATTATCTCCTTCCTCATGGTTGAGATCACATCGTCAACATCCTCCTTAATCAATATCGCGCTCAGCGGAACATTGTATTTAGCAGCAACCTCCTCAACCTTATACTTATCTACTCCTGGCCCACCGATAGCCGCCCCAACCCCCTCAACAACCTCCCCTGACCTCTCTCCCTCAAGCTTCTGGGCCGCATCAACAATGATTATTAGGGCGACTCTTCCCTCCTTCTCCTCAAGTATCTGCTTTATTGCTTCGCCCGGCTTACCAACATTTCCGCCAGGACCCTTAGCCTTTATCACGTAGGCTTTTCGCCCATCTATATCTACTTCACTCACAACGGTATCATGAGCTATTAGCCTCTTCTCCCTACCATACATTAATCTGGCGGCAACGAGGGCCCCCACTCCATCTCCAATCGGCTGACCCAAAGTGAATGCTCTAAGCGCATTTACGAAGGCTTCAGACTCCTTCATTATCAGAGGGAGCAACATTTGAATCTGGAGGATTATATAGAAGCTTAAAGTCTTCTTACCCATAAGATAATAGTGTCTCACAACCTTGTAAATTTGATTTAAGGCCAATGCAACCTCCAGAACATTCGTCAGATTATTCAGCTGTACTTCATCGGCTTGTGGAGCCATCCGCCTAACCTCGTCCTTCAGCTTAAACTCCCTAACGCTTATGATATGCTCAAGTCTCCTAATTATGCCAGTTGGATCTAAACCCACGGGCTCAATATCTACATGCTCCAGCAGTCGATCAACCCTAGGCGTCGGATCCTCGGATGGTTTACCAATCTCCCTAATAGTTGATATCGCTATTTGGCGACCCCTATCCCTCATAGCCTTAAGCCTATACAGGGACCCCTCAATCTCCTTAAGCATGAGGATTGTTTGAATTCTTTGACCATAAATCCATATAATTATGAAGGCGAGGAGCCAAATGGCTTGAAAGATCCAGCCTACATTATCCTGTAGATTACCCTGCTGAATATTAAGTGAGAGGGCTTCTAGACTCATTGGCATAGCCTTTCTAAGAATATGAGCACAGCACCAAGTAATAAATTTTAGGTAAAGACATCAATTCTCTTTTTATAGTCAGAGTGCCCCTTTGCCAACATAACCGCTTAATGCTTATGCCTTCTCTCCCTCTCAATTTTACGCATCTGGTTTCGCCACTCACTTTTACTCTGAGTCTTTATGCTTAACCCACTGCGCTGTCGCTGCGAATTATCAATCTGCCTATACCTGTTTATATTTCTATAGAAGGTTTCATAGTCTATTCTATTCTGTTGTAAATCTAGAATATTTTGATTCAAATATTTCTTAATCTCCTCGTCAACCGCGTTGTCATAAGCCTCCAAATAGGCGAGATAGGCTGCACGGAGCCTGAAATCCGATAGATCATCTATAATGATTTTCTCAGCTGTATCCTTATCATCTTTCTCATTCATACCCTTAAACCTTTTAAGGTGCCCGCTCTTAAATATATCGGAACTTTGCGCATCATTAGATTACTTTGGTATCGTTAAGACTCTTATATAATCTCCCACATCGGCGCAACTATCAGCAGCATCCTCCATATATTCGGCTAAGTCTTTAAGGATCATGAGAGCTATCGGATTTACTTTGCTCCCATATTTTAATAGCAGAGATTTTATGTTTAGATATTGTTTATCGACCTTATTCTCCTCCTCTTCAACCTTTAAGGACAAGCTTCTAGCTTCAGATGGATTTTCGCTAAGCATCTTTAGGCTTTCCTTTAGCGTTGCAGCACATCTAACAACGCCGGAAGCCATCTCCAAAAAGGCTCTCCATATGTCTTCTGGTATATCTGAGTCTAGAAGAATTATTATGCTACGTGCAGAATCTTTAACAAAGTCAGCCATGACATCCAGGCGCTTAACTAAGTGCATTATATCTTCCCTATCTCTAGAAGGTAAGCTTCCTCTAGTCAACTCTTCAAAAACAGCTCTTCTGAGGTTATCTATTTCCTCCTCGACTAGAAAAAGCCTATCTATCGTCGTTTTGGCGCCCTCTTTATCGCCCGAAAAAATCGCTTTAATAGCCCTCTCCAAATCATTAACCGTGTCAAGCGCCAAGGTCATTTGCCGATAGGCTAAGTCAAGAACCTTATTTTTACGCCGCTGCTCAAACCACCGCTCCATGAATTAATGCCCCTTTTAGTCAAACAGATCTATTTCTAGAGGAAATATATTTTTATATTTTTTGGGTTTTATGGAAACCTATAACTGATGTTTTTAGCTGAATATGTTATGGAATAGGAAAAAGGTTTAAATTATGGTATTCACTGCTAGGAAAAGCGGTGAGTGAGCGTAGATGTTAGGGGGTCTCTTTGGCGTAGTTTCAAAGGAAAATCTTGCCAGAGACCTATTCTTCGGGGTAGATTACCACTCCCATATGGGAACGGAGATTGGGGGATTAGCCTACTTAGATGAGGATATAAGGGTTATATCGTATGACATAAGCAACAGTCAATTCAAATCATTAATGCAAAAACATTACAATGAGATAAGGGGAGTAATGGGGATAGGTGTAATAAGCAGCATCGAGGATGAGCAGCCATTAAAGTTCGAGTCTAAAATAGGGACATTTGCCCTATGCACAGCTGGATTCATTAAGAATGCGAGAGAGCTTTATGAAGAACTTATTGCCGAGGGGGCTTCATTTAAGAAGACGAGGCTGACTCCCAAAGGACCTATTCCAAACCAAACGGAGATTGTTGGCGAGATCATAAGCAGAGGAAAAAACATCGTAGATGGAATAGAGACCATGTATAAGAAGATAGATGGGACAATATCGCTCCTACTCCTCTCTAAAGACGAGAGATGCATTTACGCTTCTGGAGATGCATTCCCCCTAATCCTAGGTAATAGGGGGGATGATTGGGCAATAGCCTCGGAAACATCAGCTTTTCCGAACCTAGGCTTCAAGACCTTCAAGTTCCTTGAGTACCGAGAAATAATCTGTGTGAGCGAGGCTGGCGTCAAAACTCGAGCTAACATTGGCTCTAGGAAGAAGTTCTGCCCATTCCTTCACGTATACTTTGGTTTTCCAACATCTGATTACTATGGAATAAATGCTGAGATAGTTAGAGAAAGATGCGGAGGCTTCTTGGCCGAAGAAGATGATGTTAAAGCCGACCTCGTGTTGGGGATAGCTGATTCAGGCTTTGCCCATGCAATCGGTTATGTAAAGAGAAAGATTGAGCTCGCCGAGGAGAGGATAAAAAGTAAACTGGAGGAGTTTAAGCAGGGAAAGATTAGTTTTGACGATCTCCAGAGGGCGATAATTGAGGAGATTAAATCTATTCCTCCTCTAAGGCGGCCGCTTGTTAAGTATACGCCAGGATGGGGCAGAAGTTATATTCCGCCAACAAAAGAGAAGCGTGAGCTTATAGCCAAATACAAGCAGGTTCCAAATGCCCAATTAATAGAGGGGAAGAGCATAATTTTGGTTGACGACTCTATAAGAAGAGGCACTCAACTCAAAGACTTGTTAAAGGAGAAGATACTGCCATACAAGCCCAGAGAGATTCATGGAAGGATAGCCTCACCACCCCAGCTAT
Source organism: Candidatus Bathyarchaeota archaeon (assembly GCA_018396635.1). Lineage (GTDB taxonomy): Archaea > Thermoproteota > Bathyarchaeia > Bathyarchaeales > DTEX01 > DTEX01. The sequence continues at coordinate 10,795 of JAGTQE010000009.1, read as the reverse complement.
ATCCCTGCATATTCGATATATCGACAAGGATTGAGGATTTAGCCACATATAAGGCGATAGGAAAAATAGAGGGTGACCCGGGCAAATACTTGGATCCATCAAGCCCCGAATATAAGCTTATGGTTGAGAAGATTCGGGAGATGATAGGGTTTACAACCCTAAAGTTTCAAACTGTAGAGAACCTTGTTAGGGCTGTTATTGAAGCGCCAAACAATTTGGGATTAAAGAAGGAGGACCTTTGTCTATACTGTTGGACTGGAAAGTACTAAATGCGTAAGTAAATCTCACTCGAGCGAGATCGCTTTTTCCAAGCCTTCTTCAGGATATGGATATAGAAGTAAGGCTTTAGGAGGCAAGACCATACCTACAGCGTCCCCAACATTAAACTTAGAGGCTTCAGAGACTGGTCTTTTAATGGCTACCATCTTGTTGTTATTTGTGCGAACTTCAAAGCGAACCACGCTGCCAAGAAAAGTCTTTCTCTCAATTACACCCGTCCATAAGCCTTTAGAAAACTTACCTCTTCTTACAACTATAAATTCAGGCCTTATAACCGCAACAGCTTCCTTGTCCTCAAAATCGACTTTATGTGAACTGTAGAGCGTCATGCCATCAATATCAACCTTCACGTAGTTATTTCTTTTGACTATCTCGCCTACAAATAGATTTGCTTCACCAACAAAATATGCGGTAAATAACTTTTTTGGATGCATGTAGAGTTCCAGCGGCGTGCCAACTTCAACTATTTCGCCAGCCCTCATCACCACCATTCTATCGGCAATGGACATGGCCTCCTCCTGATCATGCGTAACGTGGATGGCTGTCAGCCCTAAATCTTTAACGAGCCTTCTCAGCTCATACCTTAGAACGAGCCTTACTTTGGCATCGAGCGAGCCGAGGGGTTCATCAAGCAGCAGTAGTTTTGACCCTGATATCAGAGCCCTAGCAACAGCCGTTTTCTGTCTTGCACCGCCGCTGAGAGCATTTGGGTATTCTTTTGCCCTATCCTGTAACCCCATCATGTTCAGTATCTCTTTGATAAGATCCTTAGCTTCAATGATTTTCCGGCCTTTAACAAATGGGCCGTAGGATACATTATCATAGACTGTCATGTGCGGGAAGAGAGCGATTTCCTGGAAAACATATCCTACCTCTCTATCCTCAATTGGCAGACCATTTATAATCCTATCGTCCACGTATATTTCGCCCTCATCGGGCTCAATAATGCCAGCTATACACTTTATCAACGTTGTCTTGCCGCATCCGCTTGGACCAACAATGCATAAGTATTCTTTATCCTCAACCTGAAGGTTAACCTTTTTTAAGGCAACTATACCACCATATCTTTTCGTTACGTTAATTAGGCGGATTGATGGAATATTATATCACCTCTAGCTCTTTATAAAGTCCGTGAGAAGGATAACTAAATATTTTCAGATCCTCCGCATTCAGGCGAACATAGACTCTTTCCCCAATTTTAAATCTTCCGATACTGGCAATCGTCGGCGTCCTTGAGACAATTTTATCGCCATTATCAAGCAAAATACTGTAGGAAATGAAATTCCCAAGGAACCTAATATCCTCTATTCTACCAGTCAGCAAATTTATTCCCTCAACCCTCTTCACCATCTTAAGAATTTCAGTCTTCTCTTCCCGCACCATTACAACAACCTTCTCGCCAACAGGTCTAGTGGCATCATTAACGCGTAAAAGAGGACCATTTCTCAACTGGATCCAAGATCCATACTCATCCTTTTCAGCGACGAACCCCTCAAAGAAGTTCGCTCCACCAACGAAGTGTGCAACAAAAATGCTTGCAGGCTCATTATAGATATGGGAGGGTGACCCCTCTTGAATTATTTCTCCATTTCTTAAGATCACCAGCTTATCCGCGAGAGACATGGCCTCCTCCTGATCATGCGTAACGTGTATTACAGTTAACTTATTTCTCTCAGCCATATCTTTAAGCTTAAATCTTAGTTCAACCCTAAGCCTAGCGTCTAGGGCTCCCAGAGGCTCATCTAAGAGCAATATTTTAGCCCCTGAAGCCAGTCCCCTTGCTAGAGCCAGGCGCTGCTGCATACCGCCGCTCAGCTCATGTGGAAAGGAGTCTGCCCTCCATGAAAGTCTCATCATTTCGAGGGTTTTCATGGATATTTCATATGCATCCTCTCTTCTAACCCCCCTTGATAATGGCCCAAATGCAACATTATCGATCACCCGTAAGTGGGGAAATAACGCATAATATTGGGGGACATATGCTACATTGCGTTCTTGTGGGGAAACATTATTCACCAACTTATTATCAATGTAGATTTCACCTTTATCTGGCTTAATAATTCCCGCAATAAGTTTGAGTAAAGTTGTCTTTCCACTTCCAGTCGGCCCCAATACGCACACATATTCGCCATCATCCACGTTTAAGCTTAAGTTCTTTATTGCAGTCACATTGCCATAACTTTTGGTAACATTTACAAGCTTTATCGAGGGCATTTACTTCGTCCTCCTCGTCAGAAGCCTTAGAGCTAAGAGGGATACAAAGGAGAAGGCTATATACAGCCCAGCACCCAATGCTTTCTGGGAGGCTGTTGTTGCTTCGCTTAGAATCCAATTAACCAATAGTATTGGAAGGGTCCAGCACTCCTGTGTCCTTGCAACAGCTTTGGCTGCCCCAGTCTCACCTAAGGCCCTAGTGAAGACTAGAATTGCGCCTGAAAAAGCGGAGTACTTTGTTAGTGGGAGGGTTATTCTACGAAATATTATGAGCGGCTTTGCACCAAGAGTGCTCGCCACCTCCTCTATCTCTATAGGAATACTTTCTATTGCCGCCGCCATGGACTCGACAAAATACGTGTATGTTATAGCCATGTGAGAGAAGAGAAGAATCCAGTACTCATGTAGAAAACCATATCTACCCCAGAAAAGCCTCAGCGAGTAACCGAGCGTTATTGATGGAATTATTATTGGCACGCTCACTAAAGCCTTAAACACTGGTGTAGCTTTACCGAGCTTCCTCCTAGCAATTAACACCGCCGCTGGCAGCCCAAACCCGATGTTTAATAGCGTTGCTAAAAGGCTTATAGAGTAAGAGTTCAGCATAGTGCGCCAGTACTTGTCCCACGGATCTAGGCCTGTGAGGGCTATGTTTAACGTTCCATCAAATAGCGCATTCATCACAGGCAGCACTATAAATAGTGATGGGAAGATCACTATAAATAGGAAAATTAGAGATGCCAATATATCTCTAAACTTGACTGCGCTGGGAGAGCTTAGCCTCCTCTCGATTCCTGGAAAAACGAATTTTACTGGAAATCTAAGTTTTGGCGCTAATAGGCTTATCAGGAAAAACAGTATTACTGATGTTAACATTAGAATAGAGCTGACGTAAACTAAGACCCCATTCTTAAGATAAGGTGGTATATCAACGGCATCCAGCACTCTGAATATGAAGACTGGACCATTCTCCCATAGACCAGCTACCCTGACTGTTGCTCCTGTCTCCGAAAGTGATCTTGCGAGCGCTAGAAGAAAAGATGCTATTACGCCTGGCTTAAGGAGCGGTAGCGTTATCGTCCTGACGGCTGTAAATGGATTTGCGCCAAGGGTTCTAGCGGCAACCTCATATACCTCTTTATAATTTAGGAGCTCGCCAACCATAACTCTAACTATGACCGGATATGAGAAGGCAAATTGAAGAAGGAATACGAGGAGGAAGCCGGGTTGAGTCAGGGGACTCCAGAAGAGCAGAGCGGAGTACCCCAGGGCGGCTGTTGGTATTAGAAATGGGATGTCAACTAATGTGTCTATGAAATGAACAAACCTAGTTCTGCTCCTAGCTATAAGCCAAGCGAGAGGTAAAGCTGCTATGAGATCTAATAGGGCAACGGCAAAAGCCATAATAAATGATTGTAGGATGGCTGCGTTAGCTCTGGATAAGAGAAGCGGATCTTGAAAAATAACGTCTATGCTGGAGATATTCTCCAGGATACCAATGATGGGTGGAAGAAAGATTAGGGATAAGAAGAATATTATTGAGGATGAATATACTATGTATTTAATGGAGTTTTTTGAGGAGAGGTCATCCATAATCCTAGACAGACTAGATGCAAATGTAGTTCTGCTCCTCAAGGCGTCGCCTCTCCATTCAATAAAACATAGGAACACTTTTTTATGTTTTGCTAATCTAAGGAAAAATGATGGAGGCAGAAAATAGAAGCGTAATTGTTAGAGGAATAGTTTCTTCTGGGATTGGTGAGGGAAGGAAATTCACATCCCTACCATGGTTTGAGAGACAGGTTGAAGAAAACCTCGGCTTTAAGCCATATCCAGGAACACTAAATTTAATAGTATGTGAGGGTTGCGAAAGCCTGGAGAGGATACTTTTAGATAATAGGCTCGGATATAGGATAGTTTCGGAGAACGGATACTTTCCAGGCGTCATTTACAGGGCTATTGTAGCCTCAAGTTTCCCCGGAGGCATTGTTAGACCTTGTGTCCCTAAGTATCCAATCAACCTTATAGAAGTTATTGCGTCAGTATGCCTGAGAAGAGCTCTAAACCTTAAAGATGGTGACAAGATTGAAGTTGAAATATTTTTTAAGTGAAGCAGAGGGCACCTTTTCTCTCGTTGCGAGGTGTCCAAAGACTCACGCCTTAGGGGTCTGCGTCTCTTCAGCAACCATAGCTGTTGGAAGCGCTGTTCCACATGTTGAGCCAAATGTTGGCGCATTAGCCGTCCAAGGCTACACAAACTTTTTTCTCGGGGTTAATGGTCTTAAACTGCTACGGAGCGGTCATCCTCCTGAAGATGTGATAAATACTCTGCTTAAGGGCGACCCCCTAAAGGAGATGAGACAAATATCTATAATTGATTCGCTTGGCAGAAAGGCTGCCTTCACGGGTAGGGAGACGCTGGAGTGGAGGGGGCATATTATTGGCGAGAATTGTGTTGCCGCGGGGAACGCTTTAGTCTCGGAGAAAGTTTTAGAGGCTATGGTTAATGCGTTTGAGATGGCAGAGGGTGAGTGGCTTGCCGAGAGGCTTATGAGATCCTTGGAGGCTGGGGGCAAGGCTGGCGGGGATAGGAGGGGGGTGCGTTCGGCTGCGCTTATCGTTGCTGAGAGGGAGCCAATACATGAATCCCGCCCGCTAGTAGATTTGAGAGTGGATTTAGATATTGAACCAATAAAAAAATTGCGTATAATATTTGAATCCTATAAGGAGTGGTTAAGGATAACCTGCTAAGAAAATTACCTCTCCCTCTTCCCCTCAATGAACTCTTCAACCCACCTCTTAGCTATTGGATCCTCAACCTGAACTGGTGGATGCTTGAAGGCATACGCCGATATGCTGATCAGCGGCCCAGCTATGCCCCTATCTAAGCCAATTTTTGTTGCTCTTAAAACATCTATGACAACCCCAGCACTATTCGGGGAATCCTCAACCTCAAGTTTAACCCATACTGTCACCGGCCTATCACCAAAATTCCTGCCCCTAACGTAGATATAACATATCTTCTTGTTCCCCAAGAAGGGCACAAAGTCTGATGGCCCTATCCTCGTAGGCACCTCATATGGGACTAGGCTTGTGACCGCCTCGGTCTTACTTATGCGCTTAGATTTAAGCCTCTCTTCCAAGGTCATGTTCTGGAAGTCTGTGTCCCCGCCAATATTCAGCTGATATGTCTCATCAATTTTAACGCCCCTGTCAACGAAGAGCCTAATTATCTCCCTATGGAGTATTGTTGCGCCAAGCTGACTCTTAATGTCGTCGCCGGCAACAGGCAGCCCCGCCTTCTCAAATCTGGCAGCCCACTCTCTATCGCTGGCAATGAACTCTGGAATACAGTTGACGAATGCGCATCCAGCCTCTATGGCCGCTTGAGCATAAAACCTTGTCGCCTCGTAGCTTCCAACTGGCATATAGTTCACGAGTATATCAGCCCTACTCTTCCTAAGAACCTCTGCAACATCAACAGGCTTTATCTCATCCTCAGAGTACACTTTGAAGGCATCCCTCATATGCGGGGCAACGCCGTCCAATATTGGTGCTGGCAAAACTTTAACCCCGAGATGCGGAAGAGATTTGACAAATCTTGGGCAACAGTTTGGTTCGATGAAGATAGCTTCGCTAAGATCCCTCCCAATCTTTAACCTATTCACTTCAAACGCCGCAACAAACTTTATATCTCTGACATGGTAATCCCCAAACTTAACATGCATCAGGCCTGGAACAAACTCGCCCTCCTTGGCATCCCTATAATAGTGTACTCCTTGAACAAGTGCTGATGCACCGTTTCCAACACCTGCTATCGCAACCCTAATTTCTGCCAAAAATGCCTCACTCCCTCTTTAACACTCAGTCACTTATTTTAAATTATCCTAAGATTTTAAAATCTTTCCTTCTTCTAGACCAACCAAGACAGAATTAATACTTATAAATTGATCCATACTAAAAGGTTTCATATGGAAGAAGATAAGGAATTGGAGGAGATACGACAAAAGAAGATTGAGGAGCTTATGCGTAGGTTTTCGGGAGGGCAGGGGTCTACAGATAAACCCGTGGAGTTGACCGATTCGAACTTCGATGATTTTATAAAGAGGCATCGTCTAGTTGTGGTGGATTTTTGGGCGCCCTGGTGCGCACCATGCCGGATAATGGCGCCTATAGTAGATGAGTTGGCTAAGGAGTGTTCTGGCAAAATCCTATTTGGAAAACTGAATGTTGATGAAAATCCGAAGAAGGCTGAGGAATATAATGTTATGAGCATACCAACGTTCCTAGTCTTTAAGAATGGTGTTCTTGTGGATAGGTTTATCGGCGCAATGCCAAAGAAGATCTTCGAGCAGAAATTAGCTAAATATGTTGAGACTTAAGGTGAGCGCCTCTGTATTTCGGGGTACACTTACCTACCCATGGAATATATGGATACAGCGAAGTTTTAGAGTTTTCAAGGGCTGCTGAAGATTTGGGTTTCGACTCGGTTTGGGTTGGGGATCACCTATATCTTCCAAGAGAGTTTTATGAGAAGACTGGCGGAGACCCTGAGAGACCAAATAAGCTCGACGCTTGGACTGTGCTCTCAGCCATAGCCGCTCAGACTAGGAGGATAAGACTGGGTGCTAGGGTCTCGCCGCTACCATTCTACGATCCAGGCAGGATAGCTAAAGTTGTCGCAACAGTAGATATAATCTCTGGCGGCAGGGTTAATTTTGGGGTTGGTGCTGGATGGTTCAGGGATGAAGCAATATCTTTCGGCTTATGGTGGGGTAGACATGAGGAGCGCATCTCAAGAATGCTTGAAGCGTTAGAGATAATACTTAGGCTTTGGACCGAGGATGGGCGGGTTACATATAACGGCAGATATTATAGAGTTGTCGGCGCGCCTTTCTGGCCTAAACCGCTTCAGAAACCCTATCCTCCAATATGGTTTGGCGGCTCCTCAGAGAAAATATTAGAGATCACCGCCAAATATGGTTATGGACTATTACCGCTATCCGACATCCCCGTTGAGAGATTTAAGACGTTAGCATTAAGAGCTTCTGAAAGGGCCGGATGTTTGGGAAGAAGGGTAATTTTAGCGCCATCACTCACATACCCGCACGCCCTGGGAGAGAAGCCGTCCGAATGGATTTCTAAAATAGGGGAATATGCCGAAGCTGGGGCAGATAAGATCATAGTGGATCTATCGACGTCGAATACTCCGCCGAATAAAGTGGTAAGATTTCTCAAAGATTTCTCTGAAGCAGTCTTCCCTAGATTTCGTTGCGTGGAATGAGCGGTAATTTTTATCTAGACCGCCTTCATACATTAGTCTCGTTGAGAAAGGTGTTGTAGAATGTCCAATTCTAAGGTTGCCACCCTACGCGTCGCCGAGGCCTATAGCAGAGATGTTGGTAGGGGCATAGCTAGAATCGACCCTAAAGTTATGGAGAACCTAGGTTTAACGCCAGGAGACGTTATTGAGATCTCAGGTAAACGTAAGACCGCAGCTATATGCTGGCCAGGCTACTCTGACGATTATGGTAGAGGGATTATTCGCATAGATGGTTACGTGAGGAAGAACGCTGGTGTAAGCATAGATGAGAAGGTCACTATTAGAAGGATCGAGGCGAAGAACGCTGAGAAGATAGTTCTAGCCCCAACAGAGCCCCTACGCATAGAGGGGGCTGAGGATTACCTAGCCCAGATCCTTGAGGGTAAAGTTGTCTCTAGAGGCGACTACATCCCGCTTGGCATAATGGGGAGAACCATAGACCTAATGGTCGTGAATGTGCAGCCGCCTGTCCAAGCAGTGATAATCACCAGGGATACTGAGATAACAATAGGTGAAAAGCCTGCAGCGATGGTTAGAGAGGTGCCGAAGGTCACCTATGAGGATATAGGAGGATTGAAGGAGGAGATTAGAAAGATTAGGGAGATGGTTGAGCTACCACTGAAGTATCCTGAGCTGTTTGAGAGGCTTGGGATAGAGGCGCCGAAAGGCGTCCTCCTTTATGGGCCGCCTGGAACTGGTAAGACCCTACTCGCAAAGGCTGTAGCGAACGAGACCAATGCGGCGTTCTTCAGCATAAGCGGCCCAGAAATAATGAGCAAATATTATGGTGAGAGCGAGGAGCGTTTAAGGGAGATCTTCAGGCAGGCTGAGGAGAATGCTCCAAGCATAATTTTCATTGATGAGATTGATGCTATAGCGCCTAAGAGGGAGGAGGTTACCGGCGAGGTTGAGAAGAGGGTTGTAGCCCAGCTACTAGCCCTAATGGACGGGCTGAAGCCTCGTGGGAGAGTTGTGGTCATAGGCGCCACTAATAGGCCGAACGCCCTAGACCCAGCCCTAAGAAGGCCTGGAAGATTCGATAGAGAGATTGAGATAGGTGTCCCAAATAAGCAGGGTAGACTTGAAATCCTTCAAATCCACACCAGAAATATGCCCCTGGCTGAAGATGTAGACTTAGAGAAAATTGCCAGCATAACGCACGGCTTCGTCGGCGCAGACCTAGCCGCGCTATGTAAGGAGGCTGCTATGCGGGCCCTGAGGAGGATACTTCCAGAAATAGACTTCGAGAAGGATACGATACCCGCCGAAATACTGAATAAGATAACTGTCACTATGGGCGACTTCATGGAGGCGCTGAAGGACGTTGAGCCATCCGCGCTCCGCGAGGTTCTAATAGAGGTTCCGAACATTAGATGGGATGATATAGGAGGCTTACATGAAGTTAAGCTTGAGCTCCAGGAGGCTGTTGAATGGCCGCTTAAGTATCCAGAGCTTTTCGAGCATATGGATGCGAGACCGCCTAAGGGCATACTCCTCTACGGGCCGCCTGGAACTGGAAAAACTCTGCTAGCCAAGGCTGTTGCAACGGAGAGTGAAGCAAACTTTATAAGCATTAAGGGTCCAGAGATACTCTCAAAGTGGGTTGGCGAGTCGGAGAGAGCTATTAGAGAGGTTTTTAGGAGGGCTAAGCAAGCCGCTCCAAGCATAATATTTTTTGATGAGATAGATGCAATAGCCCCGGTCAGAGGTGGAGGATACGGGGACTCGCATGTAACTGAGCGTGTCATAAGCCAGCTCCTTACTGAGATGGATGGGATAGAGGAGCTGAGGGGTGTTGTCGTCTTAGCCGCCACAAATAGGCCTGACATAATTGATCCTGCACTGCTAAGACCTGGAAGGTTCGATAAGCTCCTCTATGTTCCGTTACCGGACTTTGAGGCTAGGAAAGAGATACTGAAAATCCATTTGAGAAAGAAGCCTCTAGCCGAAGATGTAGACATAGATGACATGGCAAAGAGAACTGAAGGCTATACGGGGGCCGATTTGGCCGCCATATGTAATACAGCAGTTATGCTGGCAATAAGAGAGCATATAGCGAATGCTAAGAGACCTGAGGAAGCCAAGAAGAGCCTGAGTAACCTTAAGGTCTATAGGAGGCACTTTGAGGAGGCTTTGAGAAGAGTAAGACCCATGTCGCAGAGGGAGCTTGAAATGTATAAGCGAATCTCAGAAGAGTTCGCCTCTAAAATGAGATGAGTCAAGAAACTGCAAGTCCCGCATTATTTGCTTATATCTTCAATTAAAGCATTGTTAATTCTCTTTATGTCGGCTGGGCTTATCTCCATAAGAACATTTATCTCTCCGCCTCCACCAATAACTTTATCAAATCCCAAAACTCTTCTGTCAATAACTGTTTTTATTCTCATCTTATGTCCGACCGGTGGAACCGCGCCAACCTCATAGCCAGTGAATTCTTTAACCTCACCAGCAGTAGCCCGCCTAACCCTTCTAGCACCACATACCATCGCAAGCTTCTTCTCATCAACCCTCCTATCGCCAGGAACTATAGCTAAAACTGGCGAACCATCATCACAAATAAAAAGTATACTCTTAATTATCCTATCATGGGAAACACCAACCTGCCTAGCGGCGGCATCAACAGTCATGGTATGCTCGGTGAACCTAAAGAACCTAACACTCACACAAGCGGTTTCAAGAAAACTCTTTAAACTCTCGGAATTAAAAGTATGCAGCATACATAGAACTATTAGGCAGGTTAAGTATATAAAGGTATTTAGAAAAAAATTATTTGGGTTAGCAGAGCCTCGGTGGCCTAGCCCGGTTAGGGCACCGCCTTGGTAAAGTTCCAAAGAGGCGGGGGTCGCGGGTTCGAAGCCCGCCCGAGGCTCCAGTTCTCCGGGTTCAAGTCCCTTTCCATATCCCCTCCTTCATTAAGGAGGCACTCATTATTGCAATAAACGAGGTAGCTACGCTTATGTACCATTGATATGAAAAGTA
>JAGTQE010000008.1 GCA_018396635.1 Candidatus Bathyarchaeota archaeon | reverse complement strand
ATAGAGGAGCGCTTGTAGCGGATCTACTGTTGGAAGTTTATTGGCTGTCATCATAACTTTACCCAGATCTGTGAATGTTGCCAGTAGGCCTAGTAATAGGAGAATTGCTCCCGGAATCAACAGGGAAAGACCGAATCCCTTTTTAGGAAACTCATCGTTTAGGCTTCTGCTTCTAACGCCCTCTGGCACTATTGATGGCATTGACATTGAGACAACCCTAATTAATAGCGGTGTGATTGTTAGGACAAATGGAAGCATTGTTACAAACCACCAGACTGTTAAGCCAAATGTCAAGATTAAGATTTCTGAGAAACCGATTTTTAATGCCTGAAGATATAGGAATCTATAGACATATATGTACAGGAAGGCTGTTAGCAAGTTTGCTGATGTAAGTGTTACGTTAGTTGCTACAATAAATTTCTTCCATGTGAAACCCCTACAAATTCTGCCGAAAATATAAAAGCCTATGAAGTTTCCTGGAACAGCTGCAATTAAGCTTCCAAGGTGAAGGGTTCCATGCTTTACTGAATCAGCTATTAGCGTGCCTATCGCTGCACCAATACCAGCTGGAAGTGGCCCAAAGAGAACTGCAAAGAATGCTGGTATAGCTACAGCTGGCCTAAACTGTCCAAAGCCCCATGGCGATGGTATATATGCAGTTGCATAAGCTCCAATAGCATATAGAGCTGCGCACATAATCATTGCAACTATTTTTAGGGATTTTATCTGTTCATTCATCGCCGACACTGTATTAACTGTAATTTATGGCGTATATTAAAATTTCATATATAATGTTTAAACAAGATTAAACTTCATATAGAAATGTTGGTTAGAGCTAGAATGCTGAGCTGCTTCCTTAATCCCAGTTCATAACTGGGTTCGGATTAGCAATTAAAATTTAAAATTTTGTCCTCGTATTCATCTCTCTTCCCATATACAACTGAATTGTCTCATGCTTAACTGAGCCTAAAAGTTATTAAAGGGATATGTGAGCTTTAGTTTGGTGATTTGCTGTGCCAATTGTGATAGTTGAAATGTGGGCTGGCAGGACAGATGAGCAGAAAGCCGCAGTCATAAGGGGGATAACAAAGGTCTTTGAGGAGATTGGGATCAAACCTGAGCATGTACAAGTGATAATTCATGAGATACCAAAGAGCAACTGGGGTATTGGCGGAGAGCAAGCCTCGAAGCTATTTCCATAGGCGAAGTTTATTAATTTTAAAACTCCCCAATTTTTATTGCGTTTAAGTGGCTGGAGATCTATGGCATCTACTTAAGCTATAAATTTATCTTTCACCAATATGATGCCCTAATTGTCTATAATAAGGAGAAGGCTCTGTGACCTATTATGAAATGCGATGAGAAAGGGCTGACATTAGTGTTAGCTTTAGCCTTATCCTTCCTCATCCAGATGATCGTTGGCATTAATGGAATAATTGTTCCACTATTCGCAAAGCATATGGGCGCAAAGCCGCTGCTCTTAGGCCTTATAGGGGCTGCTGGCGGACTAATATATACCTTTATGCCGCTAATAGCTGGAATGCTATCGGATAGGTTCAGGAGAAAAACGTTCATTGTCGTCTCAATGCTCCTCTACGGGCTCTCATGCATATTTTATGCTATGGCTGCAAACCCACAAATTCTGATTCCCATAAGGGCCTTAGAGTGGTGCTCAATATCTTTATTCTGGCCTTCTGTTGAGGCGTTGTTAGCTGAGGTTAGTGGAAAGAATATTGATAGGACCCTCGAGAAGTTTAATCTTTCATGGGGTTCAGCTACGGTAGTAGCGCCGATGATCGGCGGCCTACTAGTAACCGCCCTAGGCGCGGAGTCAAGGATACCATTCATCTCCCTAGCAATAATTCTGTTCACGTTATCCTTCCTATCGATTTTAGCGATAAGAGAAGTGAGAGATGTGAAGTTGAGCCGAGGAAAGTATAAAGGAGCTGAGAGGAGAGGCGCAGGCGATCCTGTCAGAAACGCTATAATAGTGATTCTGCTATTCTCCACTATCGGCGGAATAATATTTAATCTATTCCCAGCCTACGCAGTAGACCTAGGCATACTGGCGAGTGAGGTGGGGCTAATAATGCTCTTTAACGGACTCTTTAGGCTGATAGCTTTCTTACAAGCATACAGGATAGAGAGGAAAATCGGCGAAAAACGCACACTTCTCCTAGGAGCGGCGGTAATGGCTATATCCCTAATATTGACAGCCTTTGATGGAACAACCCTCATCCTCTCAGTAGCCCTCTCAATGATTGGGTTTAGCGCGGGAGTTCTCTACGCAGAATCCATATCAATTATGCTTGGAAAATCGGGTCACGCAAGGGGCTATGCTGCGGGGCTCTTTGAGAGTCTCATAGGCGTAGGTTACTTTTTAGGATCATTGGTTGGAGGGGCTGCTGCAGAATATTCTCCAAATGCACCATACATACTAGGTTTCCTGTTAAGCTCAGCGGTATTCCTTATGCTATTATCACAGAAGTTGATTAAAAGATATTAAAGGACATCTTAGCCTTTATACGGCGTTATTTATTTCAGGGGACTTTGGATAAGAACCTAAAATCTTAACGAACAGCGTATTGGCTCTTAGCCCCTCCAGGGCCTCAGCGCACTTAGCCTCAGTCCTATGCCCCTCAAAATCCAAGTAAAAATAATATTCCCAGGGCCTTCGCCTTGTAGGTCTAGACTCTATTTTTGTTAGGTTTATCCCCCTTAGAGCGAATTCCCCTAAAGCCCTGTAGAGCGCTCCTGGAATATGTCTAGTCGAAAAGATTATTGATGTCTTATCGTTTCCTGTTGGCGGAGAATCGAATCTTGAAAGTATAAAGAACCTTGTGTAATTGTTTGGGTTATCAGCTATATCTTTCGCGAGGATATTCATACCGTAAATCTTTGCGGCCCTCTCGCTCGCTATGGCGGCGGCATCAAGCAGCCCCCTCTCCTTAATCATTTTAACACTTCCGGCAGTATCATATGTGGATATTATTTCACAGTTCAGCCTCTCAAGGAAGTTTCTGCACTGGCCGAGCGCTTGCGGGTGCGAGTAAACAACTCTTATGGAATCAAGGGCTACGCCTGGGTTCGCTATCAGGCAGTGAATTATTCTCAAAACAACCTCCCCGCAGACTTTAACATCATAGTCTAAGAATAGGTCGTAAACCTGCGTCACACTACCCTCAATTGAATTCTCTATTGGAACAACGCCAAACTCGGTTTCACCGCTCTCCACGCATCTAAATACGTCTGAGAAACGTTTACATGGAACTGGCTGAACCTCTTGCCTAAAGAACTCATATATTGCAATCTCGCTGTAAGCGCCTATCTCGCCTTGGAAGGCAACCTTAGTAGGTTTCTCGGAGCGCTCATTGCTTAAACGCTGCATCGCCACTCACTCTATATTCGGCTTTTAACTCATGGCGCATTTGGAAATCAATAGTTTTTCAGACTCACCAAATATAAATATTATCTCCCCCGGTCTTTAGAGCAAAAAGGTTAAATTCAGCCCCAACACTACCATAACCAATAGTTGAGGTGCCATAGTTGGCGTACAAATATATGGCTGAGGCGTGGAGGAAGCCTAGTGAATCTTATGTAGAGGAGATAATGCGCCAGAGGATCGTAGAGTGGCGTAAAGAGCCCGCAATAGTTAGGATCGATAAACCCACACGCATCGACAGGGCTAGGAGGCTTGGCTATAAGGATAAGCCGGGGTATGTTGTTGTTAGGGTTAGGGTGAGGAGGAGCGGATTTAGGAAGACTAGACCCGACTCTGGAAGGAGACCTAAGCGTATGGGCGTTCTCAAATATAAGTTGGCGAAGAGCTTAAGGCTGATAGCTGAGGAAAGGGCTGCCAGGAAATTCCCAAATCTCGAGGTTCTCAATTCATACTGGGTTTGGGAGGATGGACGCTACAAGTGGTTTGAGGTTATAATGGTTGACAGAAATATTCTACCTGAACTGCAACTCGGTAAGGGTAGGGGAAGAGTCTTTAGGGGATTGACTAGCGCCGGGAGAAAAGTCCGCGGCCTACTGGCTAAATAAACTTTCTACGCTAGACATAGTTTAAGCCATATAATGGCGTAGGCATTGGCAGAGCCCCGTCCAAAAATCTTCTTATGGGCATCACCTTCTCCCTAAGCCTTTTAGGATCCGGTGAGTCGAAGAAGAGCAATGTGAAATCTGATGGCTCGAGCATAAATCGTTTTCCATCTAGGGAGACTGCTATCTTCCCATCATCCTCTTCTACGCCTATTTTAGATATGACTTCTCTGCCAACTCTCTCCTCAAGATAAAGCCTGCTCTTCTCAAAGAAGCCTATAGGGTTCAATATGAGCATACTTGCCTCCGAATCCATGTTCGGTCTATCCAGCCCATATCTTTCGAAAAGGCTTAGCATTTCGGTATCATGAAAGGGAACTGTTATTTCGAGGCTGCTGGTCTTCTCAGTCTCAAAGATATTGGCCATTAAATATGGAATAGCTTCTCTTAAGCCAGCATACTCCCAAACCTTTAGGGAATCTTCGCTTAGAAATGATGAGAATGCTATGTAAGCTAGGGGCTTATCCCCAGCTGCAGCTAACCTTATTCCGGCTTTAAAGCCATCATACCTCCGTATTTTCTTAAAGACCTCCAGCAGTAGCTTAAACTCTTCGCGTGTACGCCTGTATCTTACGGGCTCTCTCTGATATATTGAGATTATATCGCCAATCATGCCCTCATCGTAGGGGATTATATTGAATTTATGTCCGCTGTTCTTCAATTTTTCTCCGGAAACTTTATAGTGGTAAACTATGCCGGATTTAAAGCAGCCAAATCGTCTATAGAGACTTCTGTCCCCAGATATTAGGACTAAATCTACGCCGTCCATTCTCATCTTGCGGAGCGCGTCCATAACTAGGGCTGATGCGTATCCCCTACCTCTAAAATCCTTATGGGTGCAAACGGCGCCAATCATGCCAACCTTAAACCAAGAACCATAAATTAAGAGGCTGCCCTCCCATATACCAACATGCGAAATAATCTTCCCATCCATAACAATTATGCGCAAATTATCTAAATTATTCACATTAAATAGTAGCGGGAAAACCTCCCCCAATATAGGTGGAAAACCTCTCGGCGTCATAAACACTTCATTAACAAGACCCACTACTTCTAGAAGCTCTTCCAGCTTGGCTGCTCTAGGCCCTTCCAGCAAGCAGTAACCCCAGCTACCGATGTTTTTGTGTAAATAAAAATATTTCATCCCAAAAATAGAATAGGTTATGGCAGGAAGACCGCAGCGGCTATAACAGTCGTCCAGAGCCCATCTTTATGGCCCTCAGCCGATTGGCAGACGTGTGTTGTTTTAAAGATTTTGCCACTAGCCTTATACACCTTCTTCCGCTCATCCCAAGCCTTCTCCGGGTCAAATTCTATTCCGAGTGTTGTAGCAAGCATCGTTGCAGCGAGGTCTTCAGCGTACTCGCCGGCCTTCTTCGCGGTCTCACCGAAGGAATGGTGCTCAGACAAGTAACCATACCCATTATTATCCTTCGGTATGGCTAGGCCGATGGCTGCGGCAATTAGCCTATTTGGCTCATTAGTCTCATTTCTAGACATGACAACATAAGTGATCTGACCGGGCCGAAGGAGCTTAAGCCCCTCCTCCCTAGGAATTATTTTACATCCAGGCGGAAAGATGCTTGAGATGCAGACCAGATTACACTTCTCTATCCCAGCATCCCTTAACGCTAGCTCAAAAGAGACCAGCCTATCCTTATGTACGCCAACCCCTTTCGTAAAGAACATCTTCGTTGGAATCATCTCGCTATCCATAAAAATTATTGAGCAGAAGAACTTTTTAAAAAAGTTTTTGCCAAAATATAGGAAACCATATGATCTCAAAAATTTAAAGAAACTGAAAAATAATTCCATTTGACTGAGTAAATTTTTAAATGAGGGCTTTAAATAATAGTTTCTCCGTAACGAATCTTTTTAATGCAGGGTGGAAATTGGCATGGCGCTTAAGGCGGTTGTCTATAGGGGTGGGAGGCGAAGGGCTGGTAAGGGGTTTAGTAAAGAGGAGTTGAGAGCAATTGGCTTAAGCTTAAGGGAGGCGCTTAGGTTAAAGGTTCCGGTTGATCTTAGAAGAAGGACTAAGCATGAGGAGAATGTGAAGACGCTAAAAAGGTTTCTATCTAGCTTATCCAGTCAGAGAAAACTTAAAAAGGAAGGAGCCCAACGCCTAGAATAGGTATTAAGGGTTGCCAATGAGGAAAATATCTTATATTGACGTAAGTTTCCTGGCGCATGCGACTGAAGAACAGGAGAAGGTCATCGCAGCAGCAAAGAATATTTTTCCGCCTGAGTACTCCAATAAAATATCATTTAGCAGAGACAAGCTCAAAGGAGAATATGGGAATCAAATAATCTTCTTTAAAACACAGATAAGGGAGCCAGACATAGCCGAGTCGCTTTTACTCCATTTATCGCTGAAGCTTCCAAGCGTAGACAAAGAGGAGCTGCTCAGGCATCTACCCTTACATGTAGATAAGGGAAGCCTATATATAAGGCTCGATAAGCAGGAGGCCTATAGGGGAAGACTTAGGCTCTGCAGGGCTGATCCAATAAGAATACATGTAAGATTTAAGACATCAGATATTGAGGAAATTAAGGAAACATGTCGGGCAATCGGGCTACTACCATGAGAAAAGCATTCGTAGACCTCCACCTACGCCCCCCGATAGAGCAAGCTGATAAAGTGAGGAGCCTACTGGAGAAGTCGGCCTCTCTAGGATATAGTGTTGTAGGGCTGACTTTTCCAGCCGAGGCTGATAAGGGTTCCATTGAGAATATGCGTAAGATCTGTAGCGATGTAGGCTTAGATCTGGTCTCAAGAGTTGATTTGGTGCCGAAAAATGCCAAGGAACTCCTAAGAACTCTATGCAGCGTTAGGTGGAGGTTTGAGGTTGTCGCCGTGTACTGTAATAGTAGGGAGGTTGCTCTCCAAGCGGCTAAGGATCGTAGGGTAGACTTACTATTATTCTCGCCAAGCGAGGCGGGGAGACACTTCTTCGGCCCCTCAGAGGCTAAGCTGGCTTCAGAGAAGGGCGCGGCCCTAGAGGTTAACTTAGCCCCATTACTCTACCTTGAAGGAAGGGCCAGGATAAGTATGCTTAGCGTTCTGAGGAGAGAGGTGTCAATAGCTAACAGTTTTAATGTGCCAATAGTTCTATCGAGCGGGGCCACCAGCCCTAGCATGTTAAGGAGACCTGAAGACTATGCTTTCCTCTCCTACCTCATAGGCTTAGATCTAAATTATGCGAAAAAAGCCTTATCAGACAATCCAATAAGTATAGTTGAGCGAAATCGGAGGAAGCTAAGTCAGAACTATGTGTGTCCAGGAGTCTTCATAGTGAAGAGGGGTGAGGATTGCTGAGTAGAGAGAGGAGACGCTATATCTTTATTAGGATCGACTGTGATAGGGCCCCTAACGAGAGGGTCTTCCGCAGCGCATTACTATCCAGCTTTACCCGCCTATTCGGCGAGTATGGCGCAAGTCAAGCAAACATTGCTTTCATCGAATATAATGAGGATATGAAGTATGCCATAATACGCTGCTCACACAGAGCCCTTCCAATGGTTCGAGCATCAATAGTTGCGGTTACAAGAATTAACGGTGAGGAAGCAGCCATGCATGTACTCCTAGTCTCTGGAACCCTTAAGTCCCTGAGAAGAAAAATGGTTAACATACTCCAGAGGGGGATGAAGGGAAATTGAAGGAAAGCTGCTGAGAAACATGGTGATGTGGGGTTGCATTATGAGGCGAAAGAAGGATTCTGAGCATATATCGATCAAAGATGGGGAGGACCCAAAAAACTTCTTCATATTATATAAGCTGGCTGAGCTGGGCGCCTGCCATAAGACAATAATGATTTCCACAACCTCTCTTGCAAGAGAGATTGGATTGTCACAGCAGAGCGTATCTAGAAGGTTAATCGATCTGGCGCGTAAAGGGCTTATAGAAAGGGAGGCGACAAGGGATGGAAGCCACATTAGAATATCTAGGAATGGGAAAGAATACCTTCGAAGAATCTACTTAGGTTTACGCATGATTTTCGAGGAGAGGGCGCTCTCTATAACCGTTGAGGGGAAGGTTTTCAGCGGGCTTGGAGAAGGCGCATACTACGTCTCAAAAGAGCAGTATAGGAGGCAGTTCATTGAGGCGCTGGGCTTTGACCCATACCCTGGAACATTAAACCTAAGAATAACTGATAGCAGGGAGATAGCTAAGTTGAGGGCTGAGCTAGATGCTTACCCAGGCATAAGGATTAATGGCTTCAAGAATAAGGATAGGACATATGGTCCTGTAAAATGCTTCCACGCATTAATAGAGGGAAGGGAGAGGGGCGCCGTTGTATTTGCCTTTAGGAGCCATTATGGCAGGGATGTGCTAGAAGTTATTGCTCCAGAATGCTTACGGGAGAAGCTGGGGCTTAAGGATGGGGATACCGTTCACGTAGAGATATTCCTCTATTAAAAAGCATTATTTCCTATTTGCCAGCTGGATAAGTCTCCTCCCCCTAGTTAGGGATGAAACGAGAATCATTCCAGCTATCTCCATTCTCATCAAAACCTTATTCAGCTCATTAAAGCTCAGATCCTTATAAGCTGAGGAGGACCTCAAGGCATCCAGTAGCTCAACATCCGATATGGAGCCCTTCTTCTCAAGTATCTCCATTATGGCCATTGGGAGCAGCTGAGGCTTCCACGTCTTCACTGACATAATACTCCCCAGCCAAAATCTTTTAATTGATATAGAGGTTCTATGTGATTAGAGGTGGAGCCGCCCTCTGCATCTTCTTGAACTGTTGGCTCCAGCCCTTATACCAGTTCTCCATGTCAGGCGTTATGCTCGGCCCAATTTTCCTCATGGCCTCTTGGAAGTCAGCCATGGTGACCTCCTTAGCATTAATGTCTCTCCTTAGAGCTATAAGAGCTGCTTCACGGCATAGAGCCTCAAGATCCGCTCCCGAATATCCCTTAGTCATGCTCGCCAAAACCTTCAAGTCAACGTCCCTAGAGAGAGGCATATTCTTGGTGTGTATCTTAAGTATTGCCAGCCTACCTTCCTCGTTGGGTGACGGAACATATACGAGGCGGTCAAACCTGCCAGGCCTCAATATTGCCGGGTCAATTAGATCTGGTCTATTTGTCGCCGCTAAGACGACGACGTCCTCAAGCGTTGATATTCCATCCATTTCAGTTAGCAGCTGGCTAATAACCCGCTCAGTCACCCCGCTATCTCCGTAGCCTAAACCCCTCCTCGGAACAAGCGAGTCTATTTCATCAAAGAATATTACCGCTGGGGCGGACATTCTAGCCTTCCTGAAGACCTCCCTAATTGCCTTCTCAGACTCTCCAACCCACTTAGATAGAACTTCAGGCCCCTTCACTGAGATGAAGTTTGCTTCACTCTCTGTTGCAACCGCTTTGGCCAGTAAGGTTTTACCGCAGCCTGGCGGGCCGAAGAGCAATATACCTTTAGGCGGCTTGATGCCCATCCTCTTAAATATTTCAGGGTTCTTAATCGGCCACTCAACAGCCTCCCTAAGCTCCTGCTTAACATCCTCAAGGTCGCCTATATCATCCCAGCGGACCGTTGGGACCTCTATGGCGACCTCCCTAAGGGCTGTTGGCGTAATCTCCTTAAAAGCATTTAAGAAGTCCTCCATCTTAACCTCCATCTTCTCTAGAATCTCGGCTGGTATCCTCTCCTGCTCTAGGTCTATCTCCGGGAGATATCTACGAAGAGCCTTCATGGCAGCCTCACGGCACAGGGCCGCCAAATCCGCCCCGGTGAAGCCGTGAGTTATCTCAGCAAGCCTCCTCAGGTCAACGTCTTCTGCAAGGGGCATACCTCTAGTGTGTATAACGAGGATCTCATACCTGCCCTGCTTATCAGGTATGCCTATCTCTATCTCCCTATCGAATCTTCCAGGCCTCCTTAAGGCTGGATCCAGAGCGTTTGGTCTGTTTGTGGCGCCTATAACTATAACGTTGCCCCTCTCAGATAAGCCGTCCATTAGGGCTAGTAGCTGGGCTACAACCCTCCTCTCAACCTCGCCGGTAACCTCCTCCCTCTTAGGCGCTATAGCATCAATCTCATCAATGAAAATTATGCTTGGAGCATTCTGTTGGGCCTGCTGGAATATCTCCCTAAGCCTTGCCTCAGACTCGCCATAGAATTTATTCATTATCTCCGGACCATTTATTGAGATGAAGTATGCGTCAGACTCATTTGCAACTGCTTTAGCTAGCAGGGTCTTACCGCAACCCGGCGGACCATGGAGAAGCACGCCTTTCGGAGGATCTATGCCAAGCCTCTGGAATATCTCAGGATGCCTGAGTGGAAGCTCAACCATCTCCCTAATCCGCTGTATCTGCTCCTTTAATCCGCCTATGTCCTCATATGTAACCCTCGGTAGACCTTTAACCTCTGGGACCGGTTCAGGCAGTATCTGGAGGTTTGTGTCATATGTTAACCTAACTACTCCATGCGGCCTAGTCTTTGTGACTACAAACTGGACTGGGTGGCCGAGCATCATAACCAGCGTTGTGTCACCCTCAACGAAGGTCCTCTCCAGCAGCCTATTCTTTACAAAGTTGACGAAGTCTTCGTCGACGTTTAGGCGCATATCTACTGGAGCGAGCGTGATGCTAGCTGCATCCACAACCTCGGCTCTTCGGACAGTAACATACTCATTTATTGAGACGCCGGCGTTTTTTCGGGTTATCCCATCTATCCTTATAATCCCCTTGCCCTGATCCTCTGCGTAGGCTGGCCATGCTATTGCAGAAGTCCTCCGCTTACCAATTATCTCGATTACGTCTCCTGCTGATACTCCTATCCTCTCCATCGTCTTCTGATCTATTCTGGCTATGCCCCTGTAGACGTCCCTCTGCTTGGCATCGCCTACTCTCAATTGCACCTCGCTCACCATTGCGTCTCCCCTCTTCCCATAAACTTTAATCTCTAGATATGAGAGAAGAAGATCTGAAATATAAATGTGCATACTTAGCGACTTTTCATCTATACTCTTCTGACCATAATCGTTTGAATGTCGCCCACGCCCTCCAAGCCCTGTATGCATCTCTCTATCTCATCCAGCCCGCCAGCCCTATCCTCAGGGAGAACTATGTGCGCTATAAGTGCAACTAGACCGAAGGCTATAGGCTCCTCCTCGAACCTGTAGACCGACGCATAGCTGGGCAGAGATTTCTCAATCCTCTCCCTTAAGGCATTCAAATCAACATCGATGTCGGATGGGAATATTTTCAGCGAGACCACCACTCTAGCCAATTTTAATCCTCCTAGAGCGCACAATAAGTAGGAGCTCGCAATATTTTAAAGTTACGCTTAAATTAGGTTAGAAGTTTAAGTTAACCCACCATTGAGAGAGTATGGACATTATGGAGGAAGCCGATATAGCCATCGTGGGCGCAGGCCCCTCGGGGCTAATATCGGCCCGAGAGGCTTCTTTAAGGGGCGTCAAGGTTATCGTTCTTGAGGAGCACAGTGAGATAGGTTTACCATGCCACTGCGCCGGGCTCCTAAGCATTAAGGGATTGAGGGAGATTAGGGTTCCATGCGACGGCCCACATGTGCTCAATAGGGTTAGGGGTGCGCACTTCATCTCGCCATCGAAACTCTCTTTCACAGTTGAGAGGAAAGAACCTATAGCCTGCGTTGTTAATCGTCAGGCCTTTGATAAACTGCTGGCTGAGCAGGCGTCTAAAAGCGGAGCGCTGATAAGGCTGAGCTCAAGGGTTAAATCGGTGGAGAGATCATGCGAGGGACGCTGGATCATAAATGCCGATAGCTGTATAGTAAAGGCTAAGATTCTGATAGTTGCTGAGGGGGCTGTGCCAAGGGTACTCCGCATGACGGGTCTAAGAACCCTAGATATAAGTAGGCTTCTAAGCGGCTTACAGGTGGATTTGGAAGGAGTAAGCTTAGATCCAGACTACGTTGAGGTTCACTTCAGTAATACCTTATCCCCTGGACTATTCGCATGGGTCATACCCCTAAATGAGGAGGCTGCTAGGGTTGGGCTGGCGTGTAAGGGGTCTAACGTGAGGACACGCCTCCTAAAGTTCGTAAGGAGACGCTTCGGAGATGCGGTCGATGATAAGGTAAAATTTCATAGGTTTTATTCAGGACTTGTTATCACGCAAGGGCCTATTAAGAGAACATATGGTGATGCTATGCTCGTTGTTGGCGATGCGGCTGGGCAGGTTAAACCTTTGAGTGGGGGTGGCGTTATCTTAGGCGGGATATGCGCATCTATAGCTGGGAGGATTGCATCAAAAGCCGTTATAGAGGGCGATATTAGTAAGGGTTCCCTCAAAGTTTATGAGGATACGTGGAGAGGGATCGTTGGAGGAGACCTTAGGATAGCGCTGTTTGCTAGAAGAATATTGGATAGGGTTTCGGATAGGGGTTTAGATAAGATCTTCTCGGCCATAATAAAGGAGGGAATCTATAGAGACTTCTCCGAGGAGGCGGATATGGATTTTCATGGGAAACTCCTCACGAGAGTTATTAAGAGGAGGGGAAATTTAAGGCTCTTCCTCACGCTACTCAAAGCCGCAATGTTATCCTGAGAGTATTCTTGTTTGAAGAAGAAAATTAAATATATAAGTGAGATAATTACACAAGTATTCGCATCCCGATTGAGGTGTAAACGCATTGAGTGGAAGCAGAAGAGCAGTAATGCCCGTCTGCACATCCTGCAACAAGATAATTCCTCCGGGAAACAATGCTACATCATTCCAGTGCCCGAACTGCGGTGAAATAACGATATGGAGATGCTCAAAATGCCGAAAATTTAGGCGGCAATATAAGTGTCCAAACTGCGGCTTTACAGGTCCTTGAATATATAAGTACAACGTTCTCCTCCTAATTTCTCTAGGGGATAAGGCATTTATTATTCGGGGTGAAGATTCTAAGAGGGATTAGAGTTGCTCAGCTCTAGGGAGCGCTGTATTAGGAGCATATTGCTTGAGGATCCTGATAGGATACCGCTGAGCCTAAATATTCGGCCTGAGCCCTACAAAAGGCTTAGGGACGCTCTAAGTATTAGTGGAAAGGATTATTTTGATGAGAGGCTTAAGCTTAACAGGGCTTTAGGCATAGATACCGTCAGCGTTGGCTTAAGTCTTAAGGGTGGATATTTGCCGGAGGGCGTTGAAATAAAGGAGGGTCCCTACGGGCCAGCTTACACGATAGGCTTCAGGGATGGGTTTGAGGTTAGGAAGGATATATGGGGAGTATGTAGCATATGGGCTCCCGATCACACGTACACTTACACCTTCATAGATCACCCGCTTAAGAGCATAGACATCAACGAGTATAATTGGCCTGAAATCGATGAGGGGTCTATAGATTCTGCTAGGAAGGCCCGAAAGATATTTGAGGACTACTGCCTATACGGTGGAGTGACGCACCTCTGGGAGATAGCTTGGCAGCTGACTGGGTTCCAAGAAATCATTAGAATGATGTTCACGGATCCATGCAATGTAGAGCGCATTTTAGATGGGCTCCACGCCCTCAGAATGAGGCAAGCATCAATATTATGTGAGGTGGGTGTAGATGTTATAGTTGATGGGGACGATGTTGGGATGCAGAGGGGGCTTATGATGTCCCCGCAGATGTGGAGGCGTTTCCTCAAGCCGAGATACGCTGAGCTAGCAGACCTCTGCCACAGAAAGGGAGCGTTCTTCTTCTTTCATAGCGACGGGTGGATAGAGCCAATAATACCAGACCTCATCGAGATAGGTGTCGATGTACTCAACCCAATCCAGCCGGAGTGCATGGATCCATATAAGCTGAAGCAAATGTATGGGGATAAGATATGCTTTGAAGGAACGATTGGAGTGCAGAGCACCCTGCCCTTCGGAGAGCCTGAGAACATCGCCCAAGAAGTTAAGAAGCGTATATATGGGCTCGGGCCAACAGGGCTCATTTTGGGTCCAACACACGCAATACAGCCAGATACACCCATAGAAAATATTTTAACCCTATATAGGACGGCGGTAAAATATGGGCGGAACAGTAGAGTTTTTAAGGGCATTTAATTTTATTCGTATCTCAGGGCTACCACAGGCGGGATCTTAGAGGCTCTGTATGCTGGCAGAATTCCTCCAATTAAGCCTATCGATATCGTTAGCGATATCGTCTGCGCCAGCAGCTCAAATGTTATTTTCGGGCTTAGAACGAAGGTTAATCCTAAGCCCCCTATAGTTAAACCCCTTGAGGAGAGCATGTGGGCTCCGATAACCCCAAGCGTTATTCCAATTGAACCTCCAATAATGCTCATGACTATGGATTCCAAGAGAATTAGGAGGAGTATTTGGCTATTTGTATAGCCTATGGCTTTCATTACACCTATCTCACGAGTCCTCTCCATTACAGATGTTATCATTGTGGCGGCTATTCCGGCCACAGCCACCGCAAAGGCTGATAGAGAAGTTGAGAAGTTTATGAAGTTTATTGCTCCGGTTACGCTTGATATCGCCTCGGCTATCGCGCTGAAAGCTATTACTTGAAGCCTATCCTCATATTTTCCCCTTATAGCTGAGACGACTCCCTTAACATAAGATGGGTCGCTTGTTAGCGCGAATATCCCAGACCAGTCCCGCATCCCCAAAAACTTTTTTCCAGCCTCAAAGCTAAGGAAGACCGTTGAATCCGGGTCAACTATCAGCGCTCCGCCGTACTCTTCGAGTATAGCGCCTATCTTAACATTCATGTTCCTCTTACCAACTATCCTATCGCCCTCAATTCTCGGTATCGCTATTGTTATGACGTCATCGAGGATAAAGTAGCGTTCCCTACCATCCTTAAACGCTATCTTCTTGCCAACTATAGCGCTGAGGGCATCAGAGGGTATGTCGCCCTCAAGTATCTCTAGGCTTCCTATAGCCTCAAATATCAGATTATATTCTACGGCGAATATTGAGACCCTAATTTCCTCGGAGCCTCTCTTAAGCAACCCCTGAGTTGAATAGAATGGTTCAGCTCTCATCACGCCCTCTAAGGATTTGATGAAGTTAAGATCCTCCTCGCTCAGCCTATGGTTTTCTCTTGGAAAGATTGCTATTGCGTTCTGTCCAAGAGACGTTACCCTCTCAACTATGTAGTCGGAGTAACTCCTCACAACGGAGCTCATCATGACTAAGACCAGCGGCCCTATGGATATGCCGATTATCGTTAGGATTGCTCTAGCCCTCCTCTCTGTTAGAGCCTTTAACGCCAATCTAATGAAATCAAGAAGCATATCCGCTCACCCAGACATTTTGCTCAAAGACTTATATCTTAAGGCCCTATAGATGAGGAAGGATGCGAAGGAGAGGAATGCGGCTACGGCCCCAATAACGATCCACTGCTCAAACGCTAAGCCTTGGCTGGCTGGTGGAGCTGCGGGCGCCTCATATATCAGCCTAATATTAACAGAGAGTTCCCTCGAGAATTGTTCGTTAAAGATGTTATAATATTCTATTATTAGTGTTCCCTTCTCCCCATAGACCGGCACATCCACCTTGAAGACCATCTCATCTCCTGGGGGGATATCTCCTATAAGGACTGATCCGTTAATGCCTCCGACGCTGAGGGTTGCCCTAACTCTATATGCTGTGGCTGAGCCGTAGTTAGCCACAACGCCTGAAACTACTGATGAATAATTTCTTCCAAAGGTGTTAATATCCTTCACAACAAGGTCTATGAATGGCTCAACAATAACAGTTATCGTGTTATTGAATCTCCTAAGCGAGCCGCTTGCATCCCTATAAATTATTGACGCCATTAGCGGAACCGGACCATAAGTCATCACCGTTGTCCCGCCGACCTGCGATATGAACCCCATCGGGTTATACACTAGGGTTATTGGAACCTCAACTCTACCATACTCGTCTATCTTCCCCAGGAATCTAACTGCCGGGGACGCTATGAGGATCGGCATACCCTGATATGGTGAGACTATTAGGTAAACGTCGTAGAGTGGCGTCGTCCCAAAATTCTCAACTATCAAGGAGGTGTTCGTGAACCTCCCCCTAACATTCAGGCTGCCGCTCATATAAACTCCAATGTACTGCGTTCTGCCCAGCACAGCCGCAGAAATAGCTACTTTAACCGATCTCACTGTACCCCACTGATCAATATAGGAGACTATGCCCTCAAATTCGTGGATCCCTATGCTAACGTTCAGGACGTGAACATTTAGCACAAAGGTTAGTATATCGCCCTTACCAAAAGCCTGCGCTTGATCAACTTGAAGAGCCCTTAAATATTCACTTATCTGGGCGCCTAGGTCTGATGGAGTCCTCGGCGCTGCGCTGAGTAAACCAGCCGATATTGGAGTTACCCTGGCGAGGGAAGAGTTGTCTAGGGCGTTGAGAAAGCCCCTCGGAAAAACTACCTCTAAGATAGCACCCCTCATGCTGTCAACATAATTGTTCCTTATGGAAACGAGTAGATGCGCCCCATAAGTGTTCGGGCCAACAGAACCCTCATACCACGTTGCGCTAACAAACTCCACAGAGCGGCTATCATCATTAACGCTTATTATTATATCGAAGTCTTCAGTGGAGCGGACACCTGGTCCGCCAGATAACAGCATGTAATCTACCGATAGCTTCGCCAAATACTTGCCTGGTTTAACGTCTCCAACACTAATAGTGAATGATGTAGTGAACGTGCCCAGGCTTCTAACAGGCCCCTCGAAATAGGCCCTTGCAACATTATTACCCTGCGAGGACATGTTCTCAGGTAATCTCAGCTGGAGGATTATGCCGCTTATTGGGAATGGAGCCCTATTGGCGATTGTCACCTGATAGGTTGCGTTATCGGTTCTCGGAAAGACATTATAGTTGCTCTGCCAGCCTGAAGAGATTAATGCGAGACTGCCGGATGATGCGGGATACTCTTCGATAGGCAGGTATATGTTGAAAACTCTAGTGACGTTTATATGGGCGCCGAACTCTCCAAATATATATTCAACAGAGATTTTGAGTAGGGCTTCACCGCCCGCCATTATGTCAAAGTATAGTGTCACGGATGAGCTTGATCCTGGAGTGAGACTGGGCGCCAGAGTCTCTGATGCTTTGATGGGTCTCAGTAGGTCTGATTGGGCTCTAACAATTCCTCCAATAATATCATATCTCCCATTGTTAATGAAACGTAATGTTAGCGGCACGTACCTTGATCCATTATATGCGGGTGTCGGGCTCGGTGAGCCCCAATATGCTGAGACCAAAGACATCTCAGGCACGTAGCTATGTGGTGTCTCAACGGCGACGTTAACTCTCAACCTCTGTTCGCCCATATAGGAGGTGTCAGAAACAATCTTAACATATAGTAGGTTCACTATGAACTCAACAAGCCCCGGCTTGATGTCCGGTGAGACATCCACCGTTATGTCTATGAAGCATGAGCCGCCTGGCGCCATGCCGTTGGCGTATGTTCCTGAGACACCCCTCACGATAATTCCGTTTGGCGGCTCTATTGTAGCGCTAATCCCACCTATAGGGTCTGGAAGCCTGTTGATCAACGTAACCCTAACCGTGACTCCTCTGGCTGAGGGCAGTAACGGCGCTGGCGAACCCCTATATAGCACCGAGACGGACGATATTACTATTGGGTTCTCTTTAGGCACATCTGAAACTAAAAATCCCACAGCAACTGCGCCTAAAGAATTATAATTCACCCCATCATCGGTTCTCATAGATGCATCGACGTGAATTGTAGCGCTATGTGCACCGATCCCGGCATCCAAGGGCACAGATATACCAGTGAAGGTTATAGTAAACCTCTCACCAGCATAAACCGTGCCGACCGAAGCCCTGGAGTTACTTATCCTAAAGCCTTCCGATAAGATTACTGTGAAGCGTGCTGAGACTATATCTGATTCCCCAGAGTTCTCGATCAAAACGTATAGGTTTGTGTCCACCGAGCCTGGATATGATGCTGGGCTTAAGTAAGCGTCGATTACGCTGAGGGCTAAACTTGGATACTCTGAAATCTTAATCGGCACATAATGTATCTCCCATCGTATCTCGTCGCTCCTCTCCAGCACATATGTTATGTTAAGGGATAATGTATATACGTTTGGCGTAAGCGCTTTAGATATGTCAAGGTAATAGTTGAAGATAGCGTACTCACCCCTCTCAACCCTCGATTTAATTGTGCCATCGGGATCCCTGGCCTGAGCTGTCGGCCCGCTTCCGGCGCTGAAATTTATGCCATAAACTGTTTTCAGATGGCCATATACTCTTGTAGCCGTCTCATTGCCGCCATACATTGTCTCTATTCTTAAGTTAACCCTTCTGCTCCCAGGGTAAATTTTCGGCGACCCCGATGAAGACCTAACTATGATGCCGACTACCGTGAATAAGTTTTCTTGCATCTGATTACTGGTTGCCTCCACTATGGGTTGAATCGGCAGTATGACGCCTAGCAATAGGAATAGGGCCGCCACTCTGCTGAATATTCTTTTAGATTCCATAATTTACGCTCTCCTCCCACCAGAACTCTCCAACATTTTAGCTATGAGGGATTCCTTCGGATCAGCCCCATGCTCGCCAACTATCATTCCATCCCTGATGACATATATTTTCTCCATGCAATTTGCAACCTCAGGGTCATGGGTCACGACAACTATTGAGTGCCCCTCCTTATTTAGGTTTAAGAATGTCTCAACAACTATTTTAGCAGATCCCCTATCCAGGTTTCCAGTAGGCTCATCCGCAAGAATTACTGGCGGGTTGCCGACTATTGCCCTGGCTATGGCAACCCTCTGCTGCTGCCCGCCTGAGAGCTGAGTTGGCTTCTTCCTAAGCCAACTTACATCTCCTCCAACCTTCAGTATAGCCT
This sequence comes from Candidatus Bathyarchaeota archaeon, assembly GCA_018396635.1. Classification (GTDB taxonomy): domain Archaea; phylum Thermoproteota; class Bathyarchaeia; order Bathyarchaeales; family DTEX01; genus DTEX01. Next base: position 62,111 of record JAGTQE010000008.1, on the reverse strand, counting down.
CCTTAACCATTTCAGCCCTAACGCTGCGCGGCACACCCCTAGGTATTAGCGGAAGCTCTATATTCTCGAAGACAGTTAACCTGTTGATTAAGTTGAAGGTTTGAAAGACGAAGCCGATCTTCCTATTCCTAAGGTTAGCTAAATCCTTATCGCTGAGCCTTGAAATATCCCTTCCCTCAAATAATATTTTCCCCCTAGTTGGCCTATCGAGCAGCCCGAGCATGTTAAGCAGCGTCGTCTTACCTGAGCCTGAGGGGCCCATTATAGCTGCCAAATCTCTCTTATAAACCCTGAATGTGACGTCTTTAAGGGCTGTAGTAGAGATCTCTCCAACACTGTATATTTTGCTCACATCGATCAACTCTATGATGGCATCCCTCAAGGCTGTGCCGCACCACCGCGCCATCTTCCTGCAATATTATTGGCCGTTAATGAGTGGATTTTAATATATCGAAAACTAATATATCGGAAACCAATACATTAATGTATTAATGGATCTATATAAAAGTTGTGTAAGCCATGACGAGGAACGATAGCTCAGAAGTTATGAAGGAGCAGTTAAAGAGGGGATACCTAAAGCTGGCGATACTATATACGCTGTTGAGCGGGCCCGCCCACGGCTACGAGATGATTAAGAGAATAAATAGAAGTACGCTTGGCCTACTCTCTCCTAGCGCCGGCTCGCTTTATCCATCGTTGAGGGAGCTTGAGAAGGATGGATTTATTGTTGGCGAGTGGCGTGGAGATAAGAGAAGGGTGAAGGTTTACACTATAACGGAGAAGGGTAAGGAGGTTTTTAAGGAGGTTATTGAGAAGCATTTCAGCCTAGCATCAGCTATTAGGAAATGGCTCTTCGAGAACATTGCGCCGCTACATACGGTTGGTGATTATGAGGCATCTCCAGAAATTATCCAGCGTGCATTAAAGATCATACTTCTAGGGGAGAAGGCTACTCCAAAGGAGAAAATAGAGTTCCTGAAAGATTTTAGAGCAAGCCTTAAGCGCATTAGCGACTTGATAAATAACCTCATCTCTAATATCGATGGAAGGATAAGGGAGCTGGAGGTTGAGTTAGGCAAGGGTGGAAGGAAAGATTATAATCAACCGTCTAAGTAGATTTTAGTGAATTGGGGTTTATTTCATGGCAGAGAGCCTGACATATCCGATTAGGCCCGAGGTGGTTAGAGCCTATTATAGGCAGGGCTATAGGTTCGCTGGGAGACATCTCCACAGCGCCGTGAAGATATGCCAGTGGACTAAGGAGAGCCTCAGATCTAATAGGGTATGCTATAAGGAGCTTTGGTATCCGCCAGTACAAAGCCATAGATGTATGCAGATGACCCCCTACTTCGGCTGCAACTGCCACTGCCTGCACTGCTGGAGAATGCACTCCGGGGACAGGGAAGGGCTCGTCTGGAAGGAGTTCCCTTTAGAGACCGATGAATTCGATGAGCCAGCTGAGATCATTAGTGAATTAATAGAGAGGAGAAGAGAGCTGCTCTCAGGCTGGAGGGGAAACCCTAATGTTGATAAGAGGAAGTTTGAGGAGGCGTTAAGGCCAACTATGATGACCATGAGCTTAACTGGTGAGCCAACCCTCTACCCGAGAATCTCAGATCTGATAGTTGAAGCGAGGAAGAGAGGGATGATAACATTCCTAGTAACTAATGGAACAATGCCAGAGGCTCTGGAGAGGATGGATCCTCTACCTTTCCAGCTATATGTTAGTGTCCTGGCGCCCGATAAAGAGACCTACATTAAGCTGGCTAGACCGCTTATAAGGGATGCTTGGGAGCGCTTGAACAGAACATTAGAGCTCCTCCCAAGCCTCGATACACGTAAGGTCTTGAGGTTCACCGTCATTAAGGGCTGGAATACACATAACTTTGAGGGTTACTCGAAGATGGTTGAGGTGAGCAAGCCGAAATTCATTGAGGTTAAGGCATATGAGTGGGTTGGCCAGAGCCGCGTGAGGCTGCCGAGGGAGGCTATGCCATACATGAAGGATGTTGAGGAGTTTGCGCGTAGCATTGCAGATTTAACTGGCTATGAGATTAGGGGCGCTTATGAACCGAGCGGGGCGATCCTACTCGCTTAACCCAAGTGTCTGTTAGGCGTAAAGCGTAATAGCGTGAACATCCTTAAAATATTCTTGAGGTAAACTAGTGGAATTAGGATAAACAGTCGTGTTCTGGGGGGTTGGCATGGTGAGTAAAAAGAAGATTCAGGAGTATGAGGAGAGGATAAAGCAGGCTCTGGCGATCTTAAGTCAGGTTTCAGAGGACACTACAACCCCAAGAAATATTAGGAGAACCGCCAAAGAAGCCATGAACATACTTCAATCAACTCAATACACGCTCGGCGTCAGGGCCTCAAATGCTATATCCGTGATAGACGAAATATTGCAGGATCCGAATATGCCACCCTACACGCGAGTAAGGCTATGGAATGTGATGAGCCTTCTTGAGGGAATAAAGGATTAGAGTGGTGGAAGATTGCCAAGGGAACTATTAGCTGTAGCGCCGAGAAAGCCAGTTTTAGTAGAGTATGAGGAGCCCCCTCTCAAACCGAATCAAGTAAGAATTAAGAGCATCCTCTCTGCGGAGAAGCATGGAACTACATTGCTGATTTACAGGGGGCTATCACCTTTTTCTGAAAAGGCCTTTGACCCGGACATTGGGCTATTTATGCCTAAATGTGAGGGTAAAGGTTGGACAGTCTCATTCCCAATTAAGCTGGGCAACATGACTGTCGGCGTAGTGATTGAGGTTGGGAGTCAGGTTAAAAGGTTTAAGTTGGGGGATAGGGTTTACGGCTACCTACCGATCCGTGAGACGCATACAGTTGATGAAGATAAGATAAATCTGGCCCCACCTGAGCTCAGTGATGAGGAGATAGTCTGCATTGACCCCGCTGCCGTCGCCTTAATGGCTGTCCGCGAGGGGCATGTTAGGCTCGGCGATACCGTTGCGGTTTTCGGGCTTGGCGCTATAGGACTTATGACAGTCCAGATGGCTAAGCTTTCTGGAGCCATGCTAGTAATAGGCGTGGAGCCCATAGAAAGGAGGAGAGAATTAGCTAAGCGCTATGGAGCGGACGTAGTTATAGATCCAAGGGAATGCGACGCTGGCTTAGAGATTAGGAAGGCTACAGGCTGGAAGGGGGTGGACATATCTATAGAGACTAGCGGATCTTATTCGGCGCTACACCAAGCAATTAGAGGAACAAGGTATGGTGGAACAATAGTGCCGGTCTCATGGTATCATGGTGAAGCAAAGGGACTGAATCTGGGCGAAGAATGGCATTTCAATAGGCAGATAATGGTTTCAGGTGCGCGGGTTGAGAGCGAACCCTACAGGGACTACCCATTATGGGATAGAAGGAGGGTTTATGAAACTGTAATAAACTTGTTTAGGCGGAAGCTTTTGAGGGTCGATGGGATGCTTTCGCCAAAAGTCCACTTCAATGATGTTGTTGAGGCCTATAGGTTACTCGATGAGAAGCCGGAGGAAACGATTAAATTGGGCGTTAAATATAGTTAAGGATAGGTGTGGAGGAAGGTTTTCACCTAATGGTTAAACGTGAAGCAATGTTATATGAGGCTCTTCAGGGCAATAGGGTTAGGTGCAACATCTGCGCCCGCAGGTGCATAATATCTGATGGCGGGATGGGATTCTGCGGGGTTAGGAAGAATGAGGGTGGAAGATTATATGCGCTAAATTATGCGGTGGCCTGCGCCGCCAACGTTGATCCAATAGGTAAGAAGCCGCTCTCACATTTCCATCCCGGAGCCCTAGTGATGTCTATAGCAACCGTCGGATGTAATTTCAGGTGCCAATTCTGCGATAACTGGAGCATAAGTCAGGAGAGGGATATAGTTGGCAGGGATTTCCCGCCGGAGGATGTTGTTAAGGCTACGATAAGGCATGGATGTCAGGGAATAAGCTACACATATACTGAGCCGACAATATTTTTTGAGTACGCGTATGATACGGCTGTCCTAGCCCATAAACATGGTTTATTTAACACCTTTGTCACAAATGGCTATATGACTCCCGAGGCAATAGAGGCTATTGCACCATATCTTGACGCTGCCACAGTCGACTTTAAGGGCGGGGGTGACCCAGAATTCTATAAGAAGTACTCTATGGTTCCATCTGTTGAGCCGATATTTGAGGCGCTTAAAGAGATGAAGAGAAAAAATATACATGTAGAGGTGACGAACCTTGTCGTGCCTAAGATCGGCGACTCCCTCGAAAGGATAAGGGAGCTGGCCTCATGGATTAAAGAGAATCTTGGCGAGGACACACCACTTCACCTACTAAGATTCCACCCAGACTATAAATTGACGGACATACCGTCAACTGAGATTAGAGCTCTTGAAAAGGCTTATGAAGCTGCCAAGGAGGCTGGCTTAAACTACGTTTATCTTGGAAATGTTCCCGGACATAAGTATGAGAACACCTATTGCCCAAAATGCCGTGAAATGGTGATAAGGAGGTTGGGCTTCGACATTATAAGATGGAATTTAACCGAAGATATGAGATGCCCGAGCTGCGGACATAAGATAGCAATAAGGGGCAAGTATCATAGGATCGGGCCCTCATTCCCATACTCAATAATTTAATCCTAGTTTAATACTTTAATGGATGGTGATTTAAATTGGGTTTAAAGGTGAATGTTACCAATATCTGGAGGCTAGGTGTAGGCGTCGGACCAGCTGAACACGGCGTTTATGTGGGCGGCTACCTATATCTTGCGCCCACATTTAGGAATGAGTTCTGGAAAGTTGATCCTGAATCTGGAGCTATATTGAAAAGATATTGTATGCCGGGTAATGTTTGGGGTGCCCCGCTTGTAGATGAATCGGGTGTCTATGGAGCATCAACTGGAGGATACGTGACAAAATTTACGCATGATGGAAGCGTTGTGTGGCAGACGAACAGTGGTTTAGGCGATTTCATAGCTGAGGCCATTGTCGAGGCTTGGGATAAATGTTTAGCTATTCAGTATCCGAGGGGCATATCTATAATAGACAAGGCTACTGGTAAGATTTTATGGAGCGATGAGTGGAGCCCAGAAGAAACCCCTAAGGGGCAGGAGCCTACATTTGATGATGAGGCTGGAGTCCTTTGGGTCTGCCGGCCGATGGCTGAGAATGGGCTGGTAGCATATGATGCGGATGGCACAAAGATCCGCTCGATTAGCCTGCCATCCCCGCCAACAACATACTCATGCCCACAAATATGGTCCGGCTATATTGTGCTAATATGCAGAAGACACGTTGTTGTTTTGGACAGGGGTTCTGGTAGAAAGAGGTGGATGAAGGAGTTTCCGGCTGTCGTCTATGGGGGTGAGGAGCAAGATCCTTTAAGCGGCGGGCCTAGAACGCTGACTCATGATGGTAGGATAATAATATGGACAACCGATGGCGTCTTCTTCTGCCTCGATGTTGAGAGCGGTACGGAGCTGTGGAGGCTCGATTTTAAGGATCTCGGCTATGCCTCCGCCGAATGTAACGATCCGTGGGGTTATGCTGGAGGGGCTGCAGTTGACGGCATCTTCATTATTCTAGGTAGAAATAATCTCCCGGAGGGGTCTGAGTCCCCATTCTCCATTAACAGGAACAGGCTATTCTTTATAGATTATAGATCTGGCGAAGTATTATATGTCTCGGAGCCAGTCTATCAGATGGCATGCTGCTGTAAGCCGATAGTCGCAGGGGGTAGGATTGTGATCGGCAGCTGGTACAAGGACTCTGAGGGCAAAACCTACCAAAACTACTATAATTGTTGGAAGATAACTCCGGCAGATGGCGAGCCAGGAAAGAGTAGGCTTATCTTAAACAGGGATTACGCCTGGCTCGGAGGACACCACCACGGCGGATATTCAAGAGGGTGTCTACTCGGCGTGGGAGTAAAGACGTAGGTAAGGGCGACCATTATCTTAATTGGCAGAGTGCAGGGTTTGCGCCTAAAGATAGACCTTCACGTTCACACGTCCTACTCTGACGGATCCGGGTCTGTAAAGGAGGTAATTGAAGTTGCCGAGAGGAAGGGGTTGGATGGTTTAGCGATAACAGACCATAATATGCTTGACGGATACTTTGAGGCTAAATCCTACAGCAGCCGCTTAATCATCCTGCCGGGCTACGAGGTCTCAACCGACGCAGGGCATATGCTGGTGATAGGATTAGAGGAGTATCTGCCGCCCAGCATCAAGTCTTCAGGGATGGCATTATACAGCAAGGTTGTGGATTGGGTTAGGCTTAATGGCGGGCTATCCATACTGGCGCATCCAGCCACCGAAAGGTTTAAGATGGATAAATGGATGCGAAATAAGCCGGATGCGGTTGAAGTTCTAAACTCCCTGTATCCACTCAATTATTTCGTTAGGAGGGGGTTAAGGCTATCTTCGGCGCTCGGCGTCGCCAGCGTTGGGGGGAGCGACGCCCATAAGCCTGCGGATGTTGGAAATGCATACACTATTGTGGATTTAAATGGTAGTTCGATTGAGGATGGCGTTAAGAAGGCTATTAAGGCTGGAAGATCCTTGTATGGTGGTTCACTATCGCCTGCAGCCACTAGACTGAGGGTTGGAATAGGCTTTCTACTATCTACGCTAATCCAGAGCATAACCTAGCCTAGGAGCACGCGGGCTTAATTCCCTAAACCAGCCCTCCTCCAAACGCTCTTCAGCGCCTCACCAGTAACCCTCACAGCGTCTTCAGGCTTCATCCTATTAACCTTCTCACTGAAGGGTTCGGGTGTCACCGGCCCATCATACCCCAGATTCTTCAGCACTCTAAGGAAGCCTACTAAATCGATTATGCCGGTCTCGCCGGGTAAGCATCTAACATTATCTATGAGCTTACTTAGCGGCACATTCGGCGGAGCATCATTCACATGAACATATACAATATCTTTACCCTTAAGCTTCATCAGATCCTCTAGGGTCCCTCCTGAAGCATACCAGTGCCAGCTATCTAGGAGGACCCCTACATTCTCAGACTCCAAAGCTCTGCAGAGGGATAGGATCCCATCTAAATTATATATAAACGTGTATTTGCGCCCAGCTCTGAGCGACTCTGTTCCAACGAACTCTAACCCAAGCATGCAGCCGCTTTCTCGTAGAATTTCAGCTATCGGCTTAAGCCTAGACACATGCCATCTAAAGTTTTCATCAAACGGCTTATCATCTGAGAATGGAAGGATAAATGTAAGAGCCCTTCTACAATCTATTTCTGCTGCTAGAGGGGCCAAACGCCTTAAATCGTTTAGCCCCCTCTCATAAACGTTTACGTCACCACGCCAGTCGAAGGGCAGCCACCATCCGCCGGGCCTTATCCCCTCCTCTAAAAATATTCTTCTCAAATACTCTAAGGATTTCTCTCCAACAATTCTGGAGACTTCAACAATATTTACGTCGACGCCCTGGAAATCCCCAAGCTTAGCTAACCTGACATTTTCTTCGAGTGTCTTACGGATTCCTATAGCGTATGGACTAAGATTCCTAAACATGATATTACATTCACTCCAAGCTGTCTTAAACTTTACCCAAATCAGTCGATTCGAATCCCTTCGCCAGTGTTAACGCTTCTAACTATGGCATCTAACGTCTTCATAGCGTAGTATGCGTCTTCAGCATCTGCATGTGGATGCAAGCCTGAAAGGACACATTGCGCGAAGTGTTCTAGCTCCTCCACATAGCCTGGGCGGGATACGCCCCTATAATGGCTTCCATGCTCAAAGATCATCATCTGTATGGCTGTCGGATCAGTCGGCTCCATCCACCCCCTCCTACAGGCATATTTCAGCCTCTTAAATTGCTCAGCCTCAGCCCAACCATTCGCGCCCTGAACACCAATACGCTCATAGAAGATCGGCGAACACCCGCCCAGAACTAGCGATCCAACTGCTCCTGAAGCGAAGCGGAGACTAGCTATTATGGCAAGTCCCCTCCCCTCAACAGCTACGCCACTTGCATGAACCTCAACAACCCTCCCGCCGAGGAATTGTAGGCAATCCATCGGGTGAATTGCCTGGTTGAGCATAAAGCCCCACACGTATGGCTGGCTCCAAGCACCCCTAGTATCAGGCGCAATATATGTTGCCTCCAGCCGGAAAACCTCCCCGAAATCCTCCCTTTCAGAGATGTTCTTCAGCGCCTTATGTATAGGCATGTGACGCCAGTGGGTTCCAACCATACAGATTTTTCCAGAGGATTTCATCGCCTCGTAGAGCCTCCTAGCGCCTTCAAGCGTTAGGGACGGTGGTTTCTCCACAAACACATTCAATCCCTTTTTCAGGCATGCAACCCCAACCTCCTCATGCATCTGAGGGGGTCCGACAACTATCACCCCATCAGGGGACTCCCTATCAATCATCTCATTATAATCCGTATACCACCTCTTAGCCCCGAAGCGCCTAACAGCCTCCTTAGCCCTCTCTTCAATCAGGTCGCAAGCAGCCACATACTCAACCTGCGGGATTAGCGAAACAGCTGGTTGGAGACTTTCCATTGAGTGGCGTCCACACCCTATAAAGCATATACGCACCTTATCCTTAGCCATGGGAAACCACCACACAGCAAAATACTATAAAAAACAAATTAAAAATGGTTATTTTCGGTTTAACTCCCGCATCTTCTCGCTGCTAAGGATTACGGAAAAGTTATCATGTATTATCTTTAGGCTGGCTAGAAGCACCCTAATAAGGAAGGTTACCCTAGAACTCTCAACACCCTTCAACGTCTACATCGACTTTATTTCTACATTCTTCTTAAAGTTTCCAAGGACGATTCTAGAGACTAAGGCTGAAAAGGATAGATAGCGCTAAGAGAGGGTCTGCTGAGAAGAACGTTAGTAAGGGGCCGAAAACAACCCAATCAATATTAGTAAAGAAAATTTAAGGTTAGCTGGCTAGGAAAACGCATCCAGCCAACAATCTTCTACGGCGCAAAAGCATACAATCTTAAACAGCCATACCAACTTTAAGGCAGAAACTCTAGAGAGGGAGAGGGTATACTTAGATTTGCTGTCCAAATGCCAAATAGAAATGCGAAAAATATTGAATTTAGGAAAGTATTTTGATATGTTTCATGAATAGGAATATTTGCCATATTCAGTCCACATAACTGCTATGCCTGAAGAATCTTTGGAGCTGAGTTAATGGCTTACAGCCATAAGCAGATTAAATACGTGCTTAACTGGCTTATTGCCGGAACTAGGGGTGGATATATGAGGGCCCAGATAATCATGGCCTTGAAGGACTCGCCGATGAACGCCAATCAGTTGGCCAATCTGCTTGGAGTGGACTATCGAACCGTCAGACATCATCTAGAAATCCTTGAAAAAAACAAGATAATTACTTCCGCCGGGGAGAAGTATGGCGTCACATATTTTCTGACGCCTATAATGGAGGAAAACTACGCAATCTTCGAGGAGATTTGGGAGAAAATTGGGAAAAAAGAGAAAAGGAGGAGAACGAAATAAATAAAATTGTGGATAAAGATGGGAAAATAGTGCTTATAATAGCTATTCTTTTAGCGGTAGCTCTCCTAGCAACGATATGTAGCCTAAGTATTAGTGGACCTGAGCGGCAGATTAGGAGACGTTGGGGCTTAACAGAGAGCCAAATGGATGAGATTAAGCAGCTGGTAGAGAAATATAGGCGTGGCGAAATAAGCCTAACTAGCCTAGAGGCAGACATAATATCAAGGTTTAAAGACTGGAATATTATTCCACCACCACACGTCTTCATACCCGATATAGAAATATTCTACACGGTTAAGTCTGTAATATCAACTGTTAATGTAGCGCTTGTAGCAATACTGCTCCTAATATACCTAGATATTTACCGTAAAACTAAGACCCAGTTCACTGCTGGCCTCATAATATTCTCGCTAATACTCCTTTTCTACACACTCTCATCCAACCCATTCATGCACATGCTCTTCGGCTTTAGAGCCTTCGGACTAGGCCCCTTCGCCATGCTACCAGACATTTTCGCCTTTACCGCACTAATAATCCTACTCTACCTCAGCCTAAAGTAATCCCAGAAATACTTCAGGCAAGATTGACCGCTGAATTAAATTGGCATAATTCTGGCATAATTATGAAAAATCCTTTTATATACAGCATGCCTCCTTATGGCATGGTGATGCAAATTGAGGAGAAGCACATTACTAATACTTCTCTGCCTAGGCTTAGCTGCACTGGGCGCAATAATTATCTCAACATACAGCGCCCTAGCATGGCGCTACACGATAGGCACGGTGGGAATTAGACGAGGCATTGAACAGAAAGCTATAACTCCTCCGGCGCAATCATGCATCAGTAATGCTCAAAACATCACGGTGTCTCCTAGATTCTGCTGGAGACTACCCTTCTCGATAAAAGGTTTTAGGTGGGCACGCGGCTTAGATGTGGAGCTCAGCGAGGGATTTAAGAACAGAGTTTTAAGCATAGCTGAAGGCGACGAGGATGTGCAAAAACTTCTCAATGAGGGCTATAATATCGGCGACATTAGGATAGCTCACGTTAAGCTTGTCGTCCAAGAGAATGGTCAGATAACCATGGAAGTCGATAGGGTTATACTACTGCTAGTTAAGGGTGACAGCAGAGCCTTCGTTGAGATAGACCTCAAAGCGGAGAAAGTTACCAGGATAGCTATAGTTAATGTAACACTAATTGAAAAGAGTACGGAAAGCATCAAGCCATAAACCTCTTTCCTTTTTTATTGTTTGTGGAGGGTTAAATTATGTTCACCTGGAGCTTAGCAATTAGGAACCTGAGAAGGCGTAAGCTGAGGACCGCCCTAACGGCTTCAGGCATAGTTGTAGGTATAAGCATGATGCTAATTCTCCTATCCCTAGTCTCGGGAATGGAGACTCAGGTGAGAAGCATGGTCAGAGCCTTAGGTGGCGCCGATATAACAGTATCCAACTCAACATCATTTAGAGATAGAGCTGGAGGATTCTTCGGCTTTCTTCCAAGCCCAAGCACGCTAGACGCATCAATAGTAAATGTGCTGAGCGGAATCCCAGGAGTATACGCACTATCGCCACAATACTCATTCAGCGGCTCAATTAACGGTAGGAGGGTCACAATATATGGCATTGAACCAGCATCATATGAGATTGTCACCGGAGGACTAAACATCATTGAGGGAAGATTTCTAACAGAGAACAGCGCCGGGGAAATAGTTATCGGGAAGGCCCTAATGGAATTCCTAGATTTAACTTTAGGCCAAACAGTCAGCCTTAGCAGCGGACAGATCGGGGCTGAGCGAACATTTAAGGTAATTGGTGTATTTGAAACTGGTATGGTTTTCCAGGAGTATGCAGCCTATATAGCGTTAGCCGATGCTCAGGAAATCACTGGAGAGAGTGGACGTATAACCCATGTACTTATAAAATGTGAGGATCCATCTATAGTAAGCGAAGTTTCATCCCTGATATCTTCAGCGGTTCCCGGCGTTAGGGTCGCAACCCCCACAATCATGGTACAGCAGGCAACAAATATGCTGAATACGCTCACAATGTTCTTTGCCACAATAGGCCTGGTAGCCCTATTCGCTGGAAGCTTCGGAGTTGTGAATACCATGATGATGGCTGTAACCGAGAGAACACGCGAGATAGGCGTACTGAAGGCTATAGGGGCGAAAAGCCACGATATAATGAAGCTCTTCCTCACAGAGGCTCTACTTATCGGGCTAATAGGTGGCGGAGTAGGCGTATTAGCTGGAAGCATACTGGCACACGTATTCCCAATGCTGGTTCCAGGGATGTTCGCAACAGGGATCTCACCATTCGGCATGAGAAACCCATTCTCAAGGCCGGGAACAACAAACCCAATGTTGGGCGGCACTACTACGCAAACATTTAGGCTGGTGTTGCCAGCCATAACACCCATGAACGTCGCCATATGCTTCTCCCTAGGAGCACTAGTAGGGATCCTAGCCGGGCTCTACCCGGCTTGGCGTGCTTCAAGGATGAAGCCTGTGGAGGCGCTTAGGCATGTCTAAGACCACAAAGACTATAGTTAGAACTCTCAATTTAAGTAAGATCTATAGGCGCGGCAAGGTTAACATCCAAGCCTTAAACAACGTCAATCTGCAGGTTTCCTCAGGCGAGATAGTTGGCATAATGGGGCCTTCGGGTTCAGGTAAGACCACGCTACTAAATCTTATAGGCGGTCTGGATAGACCTACGAGCGGGAAAGTATTCGTCGACGGAGTCGATATAACGACTTTAGGTGAGAGCGAGCTAGCCGACTACAGGCTTAGAAAGGTTGGATTTGTATTCCAATTCTATAATCTTATACCGACACTAACAGCCTTGGAGAATGTTGAGGTGCCACTAGCATTGGCAGGAGTTTCTAAGAATGAGAGGCGTGAGAGGGCCCTAAGCCTCCTGAGGATGGTTGGATTGGAGGCTAGGGCTGATCATAAGCCGGATGAGCTGAGTGGCGGTGAGCAGCAGCGTGTGGCGATAGCGAGGGCTCTGGCAAATAATCCGTCCATAGTTTTAGCTGATGAGCCGACAGGCGACCTAGACTCCAAATCGGCAACAGCACTAATGAACCTAATAAAGGAATTGAATAGGAAGAATGGTCAGACATTCATTATAGTGACCCACGACCCAATAGTCACACAGGCATGCACAACAATCTACACGATGAGGGATGGAAGAATAGAAAGCGCTTAACGTTGAATTTAAAGGGAAACTGGCACCCTATCAGCTGTCAAGCCAGATTGTTTTAACGTTGATTTCTTAAGGCTCCTCACAAAACTCCTTATTTTTAAGAGCATTTTCTCCTCCTCGCCAATATTCTCCTCAACTATCTTAACAATTTTACTCCCAACTATTGCGCCATCGGCGCCATTAGCTATAACGCTCCTCACGTGGGAGGGCTTAGATATCCCAAAGCCGACCGCCACGGGAATTCTACCGTTAGATATTGAGGAGACCCTCCTCACAAAATCAATACTCTCCTTTCTAAGCCTCTCCCTCGGACCTGTTACGCCGAACACTGAAACCAGGTAGACGAAGCCCGAGGAGAATTCTATGATCTTCTTTAGGCGCTCATCTGAAGTTGAGGGAGCGGCGAGGAAGATGGTATCAATATCGTATCTTTCGGCTAAAGCCTTATACTCTAAGGCCTCCTCGACGGATAGGTCTGGAACAATAACTCCGCTGATATGATTCTCTTTAGCAATACTGAAAAAATTCTCTAAACCCATCCTAAAAATTATATTGTAATAGGTTAATAGGATTACTGGCACATTCTCAAATTTCTCAGATATTTTCCTCGCCGTCTCCATCACCATGATGGGTCTAGTGCCAGCTTTAAGCGCCCTCATTGTTGCACGCTGTATAATTGGGCCGTCCGCTATCGGGTCTGAGAAGGGTATGCCAAGCTCAATCATATCAACACCCCCATCAACCAAAGCCTCAGCGATCTTCAGCGTATGGTCCGGCGTTGGATCACCACAAGTAATATATCCTATTAACGCCCCTTCGCCACGCCCACTTAGGATCTTAAACTTCTCCTCTATCGTTCCCATATTCTAACACCTAGGTACTTTGCAACGACCTCAACATCCTTATCCCCTCTACCAGATAACGTGACGACAACTATATCATCCTTACTTAAGTTTGGCGCAATCTTCATAGCATAGGCTAGGGCGTGGGATGGCTCAAGCGCAGGTATTATACCCTCACACTTAGATAGCTCAATGAATGCTTCTACAGCCTCTTTATCTGTTATGGCAACATACTTAGCACGTCCAATCTCCTTTAGGAAAGAGTGCTCCGGCCCAACACCAGGATAATCTAGGCCAGCTGAAATGCTATGCGTCTCCATTATTTGCCCATCCTCATCCTGTAAAACATAAGTCCTCATACCATGAAAGACGCCTTCTAAGCCAGCGCAGAGGGAAGCTGCATGCCTCCCAGTTTCTATACCCTCACCAGCAGCTTCAACACCATACATTTCAACATCTAGGTCGTCTAGGAATGGATAAAACGTTCCCATGGCGTTGCTGCCGCCACCAACACAAGCAACCAGGACGTCTGGCAGCCTACCCTCCTTCTCTAAAATCTGCTCCCTAATCTCATGCCCTATAACGCTCTGGAAATCTCGGACAATCATTGGATAGGGGTGCGGGCCGACAACGGAGCCTATGAGATAATATGTTGTCCGAACATTTGTAACCCAATCTCTAAGGGCCTCATTAATAGCATCCTTAAGGGTCTTTGAACCCGACTCAACTGGATGAACTTTAGCGCCGAGGAGCTCCATCCTAAAGACATTCAGTCTCTGCCGCCTCATATCCTCCGAGCCCATATATATCTCAGCTCTCAAACCCAATGCAGCACAAGCCATCGCCGTTGCAACACCATGTTGACCTGCGCCAGTTTCGGCTATCACCCTCTTTTTACCCATCTTCTTGGCTAAGAGGGCTTGCCCAATAGTATTATTTATTTTATGCGCCCCGCCATGAGCTAAGTCCTCACGCTTCAGGTAAATCTTAGCCCCGCCAAGCTTCTTGGTGAGGTTCTTCGCATAGTATAGTGGCGTCGGCCTCCCAGCGAACTCTGAAAGATAATACTTTAATTGTCTCTGAAACTCCTCATCCTCTTTAGCCGATAGATATGCTTCTTCAAGCTCTATGAGAGCCGACATAAGGGTTTCGGGAACATACCTGCCTCCAAACCTGCCATATTTCCCGTTTATCGGATACTCGCTCAGCTTAGGCACTCCTCAGCCCTCCTAACCTCACTAATAAAGGAAAATATTTTTCCAGCATCTTTAATTCCAGGATAGGCCTCAACACCGCTTGAAACATCAACTGCGAATGGCTCGACTGTAATTATTGCGCTCCTAACATTCTCAGGTCTTAAACCTCCAGCCAATATCATTGGCTTAGGGTACACGGTGTCCCTAATCCTTCTGCTCATAGACCAGTCGTGGGTAATTCCTGTGCCACCGTATATGCCTGGAAGATGCGTGTCGACCAATACTGCGTCGAGGCGATCTATGAGATGTAGCATATCTCCCTCCAAAGCGATATCTGGATCCGCCCTTACAGCTCCTATAACACGCACTCTCCTAGAAATCTCATCGATATCTTCGAGTGAGGGTAGTTTTCCATGCAATTGTACGGCATCTGGTCTCAATTCCCTGTAGATTTCAAGAGTCCGCTCAAGACTCTTAAAGACAGTGACCGCAACCTTTGTGACAAATATTGGGGTGGCTTTCATAATCTGCTTAGCTAACTCGAAGGAAATGTTCCTCGGAGATTCAGGAACATCGACGATGAAGCCAAGCGAATCTGCTCCAGCCTTAACCGAGACGTTGGCATCCTCTAGCCTAGTTATCCCACATATCTTAACTCTAACTTTCCTCATAGGCGTTCACCAGACCGGCAACAAACCTCCTTATGTCTCCGGCAGACATAACAGCCGTACCTACTAAGAAGGCGTCTGCACCACATCTCCTCAAGAAGCGCACATCATCCGGCGACCTTATTCCACTCTCACTAACAATAGGCCTACCGCCAATCTCAGTCTTACTAAATCTTTCAAGAATATTTTTTGTCGTATTTATGTCGACTTTAAGAGTTCTAAGATCCCTATTATTTATTCCAATAATATCGGCGTCGGTTAATAGAGCCAGCCTAAACTCCTCCGCATCATGAACCTCCAGCAGCACCTCAAGGCCCAGCCTATGGGAATAATTTATCATGTCGTTAACATCCATCCCACAGTATCCCCGCCTGAAAAGCCCCATTATTAAGAGAACAGCGTCGGCTCCGAAACTATATGCGGCATCTAGCTGGCAGCTGCTCAACACTATATCTTTCATGAGCAGCGGAACATCAACCAATGAGCGGACCCTAGTTAAGGTTTCAAGCGAACCTGAGAAGTATCTCGGCTCAGTTAAGATAGATATTCCTATAGCCCCTGCCTCAACCATATCTCTAGATATACCCTCAACATCTTTGTTCACTCTTAAAGGCCCGGATGATGGAGATGAGAACTTGATTTCCGATATTATGGCAGCCTTCCTACAACCTAATATAGCTTCCTTTAAGCTTCTTCTGGAGCGTTGAGTAGGGTTGGCCGTGGGACTGACTTTATAGTATCCATTCTCTATGTTCTTCTTAGCCGCCTCAGCTAGCAGGTCTAGGAAGTCACCCATACTTCCTTTCAAGCTCCTCCAGTTTTGAGAGATCGCCGCCATATCTTTTAATCAACTCTTTAAGCTTCTTGTATGCAGACCCGCTCTCAATAGACTCAAATGCAAGGTCAACACCATGTTTAAAGTCGTCAGCCTTACCACCAACAACTAGCGCCGCCGATGAATTTATGAGAACCATTCTAAGCTTCGGATCATCAATTTTGGGGCTACAATATAGGAGCCTAAACGACTCCTCAACGCACTCCTCAGGGCTATGCACAATTAAATCGGATGCTTCAGCATTTCTCATACCAAAGTCCTTAGGTGTAACCTCAAGCAACTCTACATTATCATTCTTTAGCCAAGCTATAGATGTTTTGCCAATAATCGAGATCTCATCAAGCCCATCAACTCCATGAACCACCATAACCTCCTCAGAGCCAAGTCTCCTCAACACTAGCGCGATGGGTTTAAGCCAAGTCTCGTCGAAGACTCCTAAGAGCTGCGCTTTAACCCCAGCAGGATTGGTTAACGGCCCGAGAATATTAAAGACAGTCCTTATACCAATCTCCCTACGGGGACCCGCAGCATACTTCATTGCCGGATGGAACTTGGGCGCGAACATGAAGCCTATACCCAAATCCTCAATAGTCTTCTCAACGACGCCCGGCTCGACATTTAGGTTTAATCCAAGGCGCTCCAGAAGGTCAGCGCTCCCCATCTTACTGGTCACAGACCTGTTTCCGTGCTTAGCTACAGTGGCTCCGGCGCCAGCAGCCACAAATGCTGTTAGAGTACTTACATTGAAGGTTTTTATTCTATCTCCGCCTGTTCCACACGTGTCTATTATTCTCCCTTTAACGTTTGGTCTAATAGCATTACAGAACTCCCTCATCACTGAGGCGAAGGCAGCTATCTCCTCTACAGTCTCGCCCTTCATCCTCATAGCAGTTAGAAGGGCGGCTATCTGAGCCGAGGTTGCATTACCGCTCATTATTTCCCTCATCGCTTCACATGCTTCCTGATAAGTTAAGTCTCGCCCCTCAACAACCTTCCTTATGTATTCAACTATCATGCTGGACACCCCAATCTAGAAAATTTTTAATTATCTTTTTACCTTCCTGGGTCAATATAGATTCTGGGTGAAACTGTACGCCCTCTATGGGATATAGCCTATGCCTAACGCCCATAATTTCATCATCATCTAGGGATTTAGCTGTAACCTTTAAACAGGCTGGCAACGAGGATTTATCGCCGACAAGCGAATGATATCTTGTGGCCTCAAATGGGTTTTTGACGCCTCTAAAAATCCCCTCTCCGTCATGCGAGATTAGGCTTATTTTCCCATGCATGACTCTCTTGGCTGGAATTATTCTGCCACCGAAAACGTGTATTATCCCTTGATGCCCAAGGCAAACGCCTAAAGTCGGCACCTTTACGCTTAGCGTCAACAATACGTCGGAGCATATTCCAAAATACTTTCTGTCAGCTGGGTTGCCTGGACCGGGCGATATAATTATTCTGTCCGGGTTGATCATTGCAGCTTTCTTCA
Source organism: Candidatus Bathyarchaeota archaeon (assembly GCA_018396635.1). GTDB lineage: Archaea > Thermoproteota > Bathyarchaeia > Bathyarchaeales > DTEX01 > DTEX01. Next base: position 44,373 of record JAGTQE010000008.1, on the reverse strand, counting down.
AAGTTATTTTATCATTTCTGCAAACTATTGGCTCTCCGCCCAGCTCACCAACGTATTGAACGAGGTTATATACGAACGAGTCGTAATTATCTATTATAAGAACCTTCATTCTCTTTAGCCTCCAGAACAATTATTCAGACTCTTCCAGAGCCTTCATTAAAGCCCTAGCCTTAAACTCGGTCTCAAGCCACTCCCCCCTAGCCGTGGAGTCAGCGACTATGCCGCTACCAACCTGTATATGCAACCTATTATCTTTAGCGAATAAGGTGCGTATCGTTATAGCAAAATCCATGTTACCATTACATGAGAAGTATCCTACAGCGCCAGCATAAGGCCCCCTGCGAGCAGGCTCAAGCTCCTCAATAATCTCCATAGCCCTAACCTTCGGTGCACCAGACACCGTGCCGGCTGGAAAGACGGCTCTCAAGGCATCAAAGCAATCATAGTCTTTCCTCAGCTTACCAGTAACCTTAGAAACCAGATGCTGAACATGACTGTACTTTTTAACCTTCATGAGCTCAATAACATTAATTGTGCCGAACTCTGAGACCCTTCCAAGATCATTTCTAGCCAAGTCTAGAAGCATTATGTGCTCGGCAAGCTCTTTCGGATCATTAAGCATCTCCTCTTCGAGAGCCTTATCCTTCTCTTGATCCCCGGTCATCGGTCTAGTTCCAGCTATTGGGCACGTCTCAATAATGCCGCCCTCAACCCTGGCAAGAGTCTCGGGGCTCGACCCAATTATAAAAAGGTCGCCAGCCTTAAGGAAGTACATGTATGGTGATGGATTAATCCTCCTCAAGTTCAAGTAAAATTTTTGGAGGCCCCCGGTAAAGCTCGAGCTATATCTCTTTGACAAAACTACCTGCAAAATGTCTCCGGAGAAAATATACTCCTTTGCCCTCTCGATTATTCTATCATATTTATCCCTGTCGATATTTACTCTCGGGGTTGTGAAAGATAGATCCGGTATACTTAAATTTCTATTAATCCTCCTTGCGATCTCGGAGTATCTGTCTCTGCCCCTATAAAAGTAAAATGCTTTACCACTTGCGTGATCGAAAACTATGCCATCATCAAATATACTCATCTCGATATCGGGTAATCTTAAGTCGTCTACGGCTATGTTTGGAAGCTTCTCCCAATAGCGCACGGCATCATAGGATATATACCCAACGGCTCCGCCAACATATCTATGAGAGCTATCAAAGACCCTGATCTCGTTTACCAAAGCCCTAATAACATCTAGTGGATCATCGATTTCTAGGCGCTCACCATCAATGTACGCAACACAATCTTTAACTGTCACAGTAACCTCCGGATCAAAGCCCAAGAAAGAGAACCTAGAACTATCTCCGCCATCACCCACAGACTCGAAAAGAAAAGCACGCTCATATTCATCGCAAAGTCTTAAGAAGACTTCAATCGGTTTATTCTCCGGAAAGCTCTTAAACTTTATGGGTTCTTTCAAGTATTTCGGCAGAAGATCACACAGTACGCCAAACTAAGTCACCCATTACGCACCACCGCATGCAATGATCAGAAATTGTAATAAATGTACTATTTAAATCTTTCTTGTACAAAAAGTTACATAAAAAATTGTCTTAACAAAAGGATAAAAGTCGAGGAGAAGCGTAAACTTTATGTTCTCAATACTTCATGGAACAGCTTCTTTACTGCGGCTATCCTCGACTTCTGAGCCAGTACATCTTTTGTGATGAAGTCAAGAGCCTTCTCCGGACACCATTCCACACACTTTGGGCTTCCATTACATGTGTCACATACAAATACGACCTTTTTGTCTGGGTGGAGCATTATTGCGCCGTAATCGCATGCCTCAATGCACCATCCACAGCCATTGCACTTGTCCTCATCAACCATAATTATGCCAGTCTCCTCAGACTGCCTAAGTGCGTCACGTGGACATGCTGCCACGCAGGGAGCATCCTCACACAGTCTACACGCAATAGACATGTTCACAACAGTGTCTAATCTAACAACCCTTATACGCGACTTAAGTGGGTTGAAGACTTTCTCCTTCTCAAATGAGCATATATATTCGCATACGCTGCATCCGACACATTTATCTGGGTCGGCTGAAACAAACTTCCTTGCATGTATTGACATATAATTTCCTCCTTCTAAGATTCCATCATTAATTTGCTATTAAAGCTTATCCTTAACTATGTAGGCTAGATCCTCCAGATCCAGCTCCTTAAGCTTTTCAAGCGTTGGGACACCATCCCTTGTCCAACCTCTGTGCGCGTAGTAGTCATCTAGCATGAAGTCCAGCTCCTCCTGGGTTATGTAGCTGCCCTTTGATACAGTTTCATCTGGAATTGGTGTTGTCATAACTTTGATTGGCAGGTGATCGTCTTTTCTAGTAAAGCCCTCTCTAATATTGTATAGTCTTGCCAGATTATTTATCCTCTCACCAGTCCTCCTCAGCTCTTCAGCCGTCATCTCTATCCCCGTGACAAGAGTATAGTATTTTGCTAGGTCTTCAAATCCCTTATAGTAGACGCCCCTAGAGAACTTGCAGACTATAAGGGAGTCAATTATCGTGTAGAGATCCTCTATCTCGATAACAAGCTTAGATCGCCCCTTCTCAAACTTGAACCTATCAACTTTACCAGCTATGTCTAAGGCGTATGCCCCATGCCTATTGTGGTCGGCTCCTCGGAATGAGACCGCATAGCCCACGGCAGCAGTCTTTAGCCCCCTGATATCATATCCCGTCATCTCAAGACCCTTAATATGATTGGCGAACTTCTCAGCGCCCTTACCGATAATCTCAGCAGCCCTCTTAACGCCCTCAGCTAATATATTGCCTAAACCCTCACGTCTGCCCATCATCTCAACAACCTTAACCATCGCCTCAGCATTACCAAACCTTAAGTCTAACCCACCAGTATCATCCTTCGTCAATATTCCATGTTCATAGCAATCCATTGCAAAGCCAACAATATTGCCCGCAGATATAGAGTCCATACCATAGTAATTGCATAGGTCTATAGCCTTAATTATAGCATCCATTCGATCCACGCCGCAGTGCGGACCAAAGGCCCATAGCGGCTCATACTCAACCCTAGCCATAGTCCCCTTATATGGGCCCTCAGGTACGACTGCTATATGCTCGCATCTCATCGCACATGAGGAACAACCGATAATCTTTGTAACAAAACGCATATTCAAGTACTCGCCACTAACCTTCTCAGCCCCCTCAAAAACAGCATTAGTGAAGTTTCTTGTTGGTAGACAGCCTAGAGAGTTATGGACTAAAACGTTTTGTGGGGTTCCAAGGGTTCTATATTTAACGGTTGCGGGACCTTTCATCCTCTCATGTAAAACCTTAACGAACTCTAGGAACTCCTCCGGCTTAGCTACTGGAACATCCTTAGTTCCCCTGACAGCTATAGCCTTGAGATTCTTTGAGCCCATAACAGCGCCTAAACCGCATCTCCCAGCTGCCCTTGTCTTATCGTTTATTATGCATGCTATACGAGAGAGCTTCTCGCCAGCTAAACCTATAGCTGCCACACGAATATAGTAGTCGCCCAGCTCCTCCCTAATAACATCTTCAGTCTCCTGAGGAGATTTGCCCCAAAGGTGCTTGGCATCCATTATTTGGACGCTATCATCGTCTATCCACACATAAACTGGCTTCTCAGCCCTGCCCTCAAAAATAACCGCATCATAGCCAGCCCTCTTCAGCTCCGCCCCAAAGAAGCCATGGGACTTAGCCTCACCAACGCCGTTGGTTAACGGAGATTTAGCGACAAATGCATGCCCGTTACCGCCTGTGGGCGCGATTGTGCCGCTCAATGGTCCAGTCGTCAATATTAATGGGTTTTCTGGACTTAGGGGGTCGACGCCAGGCCTAGAATTGTCAATTAGCAGCCTTATACCTAAACCTATACCGCCAATATATTTTTTAGCCATCTCCTCCTTCAGCGGCTCAAGTGTAGTCTTCCCGGTTGTCAGATTTACCCTAAGAATTCTACCAGCATAACCAAACAATTACCTATCCTCCCTTTGAGGAATTAGAAGAATTAAAGTGGAGGAAATATTTATTGTTTATTATTCATATGTACCACTATTGCGTTATTTGATCCCCTCTTATAATGCCTGTCTGAGACTTAACGTCTGGCCTAGCATGTTTCTTCAGCCATCGCGCAACCTCCGCCAATATTGGGTGATCAGAAACATCTAGCACAGGTATCTCTAATCCGCCAACCTTAATTGATGGAGAGTACTTTGGCATCAAGGCGAAGTTAACGGAGCTCCAGAAAACTCTACCCCTAAGATAATTCTCCATTAACTCGTTGGTGTCTGGCGTTAAAGGGAAGTATATAAATATGAGCCCCTCAGCCCACTGCGCTATAACGGGCATGCCTGAGTGAATGAGTCTAGCGAACATTTGATCTAACGCGTCTCTAGAGAATTGGAAGTAGTCAAGTATAACTATCTCTTTAGCTGGCCTATATATGATCTTAACCTTACCTCGCCTCGAAGTTTGTTCGCCGCTCATAAATTCACTAAACCCTCACTTTAAGTTCTAAGTAAATTACTACCAGCTAACCTTTTCTCCTAAAATATTTTCCTGAAATTTCCAGCATATTTTCTTTACCATTCCCCTAAAATCTTTAATGCCATAAAACACCTTTAGAGAAAGGTATCAAAAGAATTGTTAATTATTATGGAAACATAATGCTCTGCAAGTTTAAGCGTTTTTGCCAAATGTCTTTTCGCCTTCCACCCCAACCGCGGAAACGGGCAATAACCCATCTTATTTCAACAATTTTCTCCCTTTTCTTCTTCCGTTTTATAAGATTGTTCTTCGAACTACTAAAAAGAGGAATGAAAAGTAAAATTATCTATAAACTGCTGATAACCGCTATTGTATACGGAGGAGAAATTATGCTTCATGATTTATCATCTGATGAGGTTAAAGTTTCAACCCATGCCGAAGATTTAAAGTTTCGTTTAGCAACAGTTGAATTGCTTCGAACCGCCAAAAAATATTTCACTTACAGGGAACTCTCAGCAAAGACCGACTTGCCAGTAACAGTTTTGAGTAGGTATGCTAAAGGTCATGTTCTTCCGAATAAGGATAGAGCGCGCCAACTCTGGAATGCATTATCGAAGATTATTGGCCTAGAGAATGAGTTTAAAAGAAGGTTAAGGTTCAATAAGGACGGATATTTTGATAATACTCTTCTCATAAGCGATATAGTGCTTTTGAGACAGGCTGCAAATTACGCGATAGCAAAGTTCGCTGGAAAAAGAATAACTAAGGTTTTAACTGCCGCCGTTGATGGAGTCCCCCTCGCAACAATGGTTGCTAATGCTCTAGGCGTAAACTTGGTTATCGCGAAGTCAAGTAAAGAGGTGGGGGTTCCATCGTTCCTTGAGGAAACGTATGTTCTGAGTAATTCGGGATACACCCTGACACTATATATCCCAAGGGATTCCATTAAGAAGCGTGACAGCGTCCTAATAGTTGATGATATTATAAAGAGCGGCGAAACGCAGAATGCATTGTTAAATCTTGTTTATAAGGCTAGGGCTGAAACGGCGGGCATATTCGCCATGATTGCTGTCGGAGATGAATGGATTGAAAGAATGAAGATACCGCCTGACTGTCAGGTAGAAGTAATACTTAAACTAGGTTCTTGAAGACTATCGGGTCTTCTCCCGCTTCTTCCACCTAAGATTCCTGCTTCTACATTTTCTACACTTTTCAGCTGTTGGAGCGTTTCTAACACCACAATCTCTACATATCTTCAAGTATAACCTCTTTCTCTGCGCTATACTCCTCTTCAATGGATCGACTATTGGCATCGTTTCTCAAACCCTTTAAAGCCTATTGAATCAACAAGGGCAAATAGACAAAAATATATTTTTCGGTTTTTGGGTTTTCTCAAGCACCCAAAAAGTTTCTGTACCATTCAGCAAACTTCTTTAGGGCCCTTGCGCGATGAGAAAATAGGTTCTTTTCCTCAATGCTCATTTCGCCGAAGGTCTTCGCTGGTTGCTCTTCTGGCTCAAATATTGGGTCAAAGCCAAAGCCGCTAGTCCCCCTAGGTTTTTCAGCAATCCTGCCATTAGATATTCCTACAAAACACCTTAACTCGCCGCTTGGATCACAGAAAACTACAGCGGACTTAAACTGCGCCCTCCTATTCTCCACGCCATCCAGAAGCTTAAGTATTCCGCTTAGACCTATCGTTCTATAGACATAGGAGGAGAATGGCCCTGGAAAACCATTTAACGCCTCTATGAAGAGGCCGGCGTCTTCAACAATTAATGGTAGGTTAACTTCCCGTACAGCATTTAATGCGCTCATCTTCGCAATATTCTCTATCTCATTATCTTGAATTTCCACCGTCTTAACTTTAAGCATTGCCACAGATACTCCATGTTCAGCCAAAATTCTCCTAGCCTCATTAAACTTATGAATATTTCCAGTCACAAAGAATATCAGCTTGCCGTAAGGGAATTTTCTTCCACTCTGCAATCTCTCACCTCTCGGATATATAGCGTCCTCTCCTCTCTATTTCCCTAACCCTTTTCAAGACCTCTTTCGCAGTCTCGCTACCCATTATCTCCTCATAGCCCTCCATAATGGCGTTAAAACATTCGTCAACATACTGATAATGCGTGCTAGCTAAAGATCTCTTCATTAGGTGAAGGTCTACGCCCCTCTCCTCAATATCCATACTCTGCTCGCTTAAACCAAAATCTATGAAAACGATGTTTCCATGATCTGTTAAGATCATGTTTGATGTTGTCAGATCGCCATGTATTATACCATTCTTATGTAGCTTACCTACGAGCCTACCTATTTGCTGGCATATTTTAATCCTCTCATCGCTCGGCAAATCGTTAAGTATCTGTTTCACCTGCTTACCCTCAACATACTCCATAATGATCGTAGCCTCGTTAAGGTCAACCATAAATATTATTGGTGTAGGGACCCCAGCCTCCTTAGCCTTATGAATCATCTGCGGCTCATGCTTAGTCCTTTGAATCTGGATCATCTTATCAAGTTCAGGAATACGATACTTCTTTGGGTTCCTCCTCTTAAATATGACTTTCCTGCCGCACCAATCTTCTAGATAAATGTTTGCTTCAGCACCCTTCTTTATTAAAACTCCCATTGCACCTCATCCCAATAACATCTTCTCTATACGCTTATACTCAAAACTAAATCCATGGAACTTCAACTTCATCCAACCTCCATTTAAGCTTAACAAAGCTTTTCTCGACTGGCGTAATCAGCCCATACCTATAGCATAGCACTCCAGTCCAAGCTATCATGGCGCCATTATCTGTAGCATATTCTTTGGGCACGACATAGAAGCGGGCGCCATGCTCCTCACACATGTTTCTCAGCATCTCCTGAAGCCTTCTATTAGCAGCCACTCCACCAGTTAACAGAACCTCGCCCTTTTCTGTATGCGCCAATGCCCTCTCCGTCACCTCTGTAAGCATTGAAAAAGCTATTTCCTGGAAACTATAACATATATCTTCTAGAGAGTGCCTTCCCTCACGTAAAAGGCTTATAGCTGCCGTTAAGAGCCCACTAAAGGATAAATCCATACCCTTAACTGTATATGGTAGATGAATAAACTTGCGGCCCTTTAACGCCAACTCTTCAACAACCGCGCCGAGGGGTTTGCCGGCTTTAGGTTTTAAGCCGGCCTCCCTCGCAAAAACGTCTAAGCAATTTCCGACAGCTATATCTAGGGTCTCGCCGAAAACCCTATATCTCCTAGCTTCAAAGGCTGCCACAATAGTGTTGCCGCCAGAAACATATAGCGTTACAGGATCCTTAACACCACCAATCATCCTACCTATCTCTATGTGAGCTAGGCAGTGATTCACTCCAACCAGGGGCTTATTGAGATACGATGCTAAGGCTCTTGCAGCCGTTGCTCCAACCCTTAAGCACGGCCCTAATCCAGGTCCTTGTGAGAACGCTATAACATCCACTTCCTTAGGTTTTATTCCAGCCCTTTCAAATGCCTCAGATAACACTCTTCCAGCAACCATCGCATGGTGTCTGGAGGCTTCTCTCGGATGAATACCTCCTTTTTCTGGAATATATACGTCATTAACATTTGCGAGAACTTTACCGTTAAACGAGACTATCCCAACCCCAAAATCATCAGCCGTACTCTCTATGCCAAGGCAGTAACCCTCTCGCCTCCACATAAGTTATACTGAGAGAAGGCTCTCTTAAAAATCAGTAGTTTATCACGTCACATCACATGATATGCTTTTATTTTTGGTGAACAATATTTTCTTAAGAGGAGAGAGCTTATGCCGAAGGAGAGCGACCTTGAGCAAAAAGCGCTTGAAATAATAATGAGGAGTGGTGAGAAGGGCATATTGCAATCGGATCTCTGGCGCGAAATTAATGCTACAAGTAGGGAAGGGTCTAGGATATCAATTAGGCTTGAGAATAAGGGGCTGATTTATCGTGAACCAGAGATTTCAAAGGGGCGATGGACGTATAGGCTTTACCCTAAGCGCCACCCGGTCTCTATAGATTCAATCATAGATTGCCCCTGCATATCATGTGAGGAGAGCTCAAAGTGCGGCGCCGGTGGAAAGATTTCGCCAAACAATTGCGAAAAGTTGACGCAATGGATACTTAAAGATGAGGAGACAGACTCCAGGGTGGATACAAATTGCCCAACCAGTGGCTCCTGAGAAAAAGAGACTATTATTATAGGAGGGCAAAAGAAGAAAATTATAGGTCGCGTGCAGCATATAAGCTTATTCAAGCAGTAGAAAAGTACGGCTTCATAAAAAGTGGTGATGTAGTTATAGATTTAGGTGCAGCTCCAGGCGGATGGCTGCAAGTCGCCAGGCAGATTGTAGGAGATAAGGGGTTCATTTTAGGCATAGATCTCAAAGAGATAGAGCCGCTAAACTTCAACAATGTCCATACAATTGTTGGTGACATCAGAGACCCTGAGGTAATAAGTAAGATAAGAGAGATTTTACCGAGACCAGCTGATGTTGTAATATCAGATGTCTCACCAAACATATCTGGCATATGGGAGCTCGACCATGCGCGCCAAATAGAGCTTGCAGAGTCCTCTCTAAATATAGCCATCCTCACTCTCAGGAGGGGTGGAAACTTTTTCACAAAAGTTTTCCAAGGCGATATGTTTCACGAATTCTTAAGCAAAGTTAAAGAGTATTTCCACCAGGTGAAAATCGTTAAGCCTAAGGCAAGCAGAAAGGAGAGTGCAGAAATATATGTGCTGGGATTAAGCTATAGGGGATAGATAGATTAATTAATGCCCTTCTTTTCCAAAATATCTAAGATAATTTCCACCGCTGTTTTTAACCCATTTATTTTGGCTATCTTACTTCTTATTTCCTCAATCCTCCTCCTATATGCGTCATCCGATAATATCTTATCTATGGCTTTTATGAGCGTTTCCACGCTAACTTCGCTCTGCTCTATAACCTCTCCTATACCCATCTCCCTAACTCTAATAGCATTATTCATTTGCTCAGTATGGCTTGGCGTCGGTATTAGCACCATAGGCTTACCATAATAAATGTTCTGTGTCAATGTACCATGCCCAGCTCTCGAAATCACCAGGTCTGAGGCCTTTAAATATTCAAATCTATTTGGAATCCAGCTATAGACCACAAAATTATGCCCATACTTAGTTACTTGAATTGGATTGCTCGGACTTCCAGTAGACATAACTACCTGGTATTTCTCGGGGAAATTCTTAAAAATCTCCTTCAAAACGTCAATAATATAGGCTCTCTCCTTGAGAGGTCCACTTATAGGCGCAAATATCAGCGGTTTCTCAGGATCCAGTCCAAGTTTTTCTCGTATCTCTTCTTTGCTTGGCAGCTCCTCTGGATAAATTGGTAGGATTGGACCGATGAACTTTACACGCTTATAATATTTCATTGGCATCTTAAGGTTCTCAACGGAAATGGTGTATGGTGGCGGAAAGTCGGGGATTAAGAGCGGGGTTGAGCCGCTAACCCAAATTTTACCGATTATTGCTAATCCACCAGTCTCTGTGATCTTTGCAAGCCTAAGGAGCCTCTTTCTTCTCGGTATTATTATTTTGAATTGGTTGACTATGCAGACGCTTGGAATGTTAAGAAACTTCGCAGCTATGATGGGGGAGACACGTGAATCTGAGATCACAACATCTGGATTAAATGCTTTAATGAATCTGATTTCAGTCTCAACCTGCTTGGTAAATATGAAGGCTGCTAGAAATGGCCCCGGATTAACAATGGTCTGCCTAAAATCTATCGTTCCATCAGGCTTAACCATAACATCCATTGAGGGGGGCTCGACAACTGGATACCCCTTCCCTCTGATATATTCGACTGCATCTTTGTAGGTTGAGAATAATATTTCGGCATTAAGCTCCCTGAGCCGATCGGCTATTGGTATACACCTTCCAGCATGGCCAAGCCCAATACCGCATACCCCAAAGTAAACCCTAGTCGTATGTCTAAGCCCCCCTTCAAGAGGCATCGAGAGGTTATATTGGGAATAAATCTACTCGAAAGTTTGTTGATACTGCTCTTAACGTTTTTGGAAAAAAGGCTTTAATAAAGCATCTTCATGCACAATGAGACTATCAGCAAGTAAAATATTAGGAGCGCTATTGTAATCAAGAGATTCCTTTTCCATTTACCATGACTCCAAAGAATGCCAAAGGGTATGCCTATTAGAAAGCCTGCGATATGTCCGAAATAACCTACATTAGTCTCTCCAATAGAATAGTAGACTGCAAATAGATTGTATAAGAAGTATATGGCTGCGACAAGCCCTAAAGGCATTAGAAATAACCAAGAAAATTTGAGCGGCTTAATCAACATAACTGCCGATACTAGCGTAAAGATCGCTGCAGATGCTCCAATCATTCTAACACTAAAACCATAAAAGTGTAGGCCTATAGCGTAAGATAGTACTCCGCCTAAAAGAAAAACTAGAACTGTTTTAGCAGATCCAACCTCCCTCTCTAATGTGCCCCCAAAAATATATAAGAAAAGAATATTTCCAATTAAGTGCATTAAGTTTGCATGTATAAACAGGGAGGTTATCGGGGTCCAGAAAAAACCTCTCATAAAGTTTTCACCACTAAAACATAAAGTATCTAGCAAGGGATTTTCATTAAAGACTAAATAGATAAACGTCATAAGTATACAGAGGGCGATAAGTGACAAAGTTGCCTTCTTCAAATTTCCCACCACTCATAAATTTCTCTCGCCTTCTCAAAATAAGTGTTTGGATCCGTCTCTCTAACTATACCCTTATCCACATCAATTATATATATTACGTGAAGCCGAGCATTTCTTATTTCATCAATAGTAACGGGGGGATTAGTATAATATAGGTCACATAAGGCTTTAATTTCTCTAATCTCGCTTGGCGTTCTATATCGCGGTGGCTTAATTAATGCTGGCGAAAAACACAGGGTATAATATGGCGGTGTTGCTAAGGCAAATTTCTCCGCATATTTACTATACCTAACTATTTTACTCGTCACCCTAACTAAACAGTAAGTCATTGGATCAACGGCATGCTCCGGAGGAACATATCCAGTTTCAACCTCAACAATAAGGCTACCTAAACCCTTTAAAGCATATATGTCGCATGATATGCCATCAAGGGCATACTCAACATCAACCTGATACCCGCTTAAAATAAGGTACTTGGCGCATATAAGCTCCATAACGGAATGATTTATTTTAACGAGATTCCTTTCATAAAGGGAGATTAGCTTATCCCTCAATCTCAAAATTTGCCGACAAACCCTTTCACTCTCACCATTACAAAGCTTATTTGTGATGAAATTCAAATCTTCCTCAAATTGCTCAACAGACCGCTTCAAAGCAATCCTCCAAAAAATATTAATCTTTAAACTTAAAAATTTGTGCAAAAAATCTTATAAACTTAATTCAAGCAATATTATATTGCCAAGTCGGGAAGCAAGCTTTGGGCCCGCGTTTAAGCAAAGAGCACGTCAGTCGAAACGGCTGAAGGCTGACGTGCGATAAAGACTTTGCTTAAACGGGCCGGACGGAGCCCAAGGCTTAGACCCGACTTGGCAATATTACTCGGCCTCTATTTTCTTCAATTGTCTCCTATACATTTCCACTATCTCATCTACGCTTGTAGCGTCCTCCGCAGACTTGTCAGTGCGATATCTTCCCGTGAACCTTGGGAATCTTATGGCTAATCCACTTCCTTTCCTTATTATGTCTTTAGCGCATGTGTGGATTGGGCTTAAAGTTATCTCCGCCCCAATAACTTCTATTACCATTTTTGGCAGGAACCATACGTCTGCCTCAAGATTTGATTCTACTCTTGGATGCTTATGGTCAATCCTATATGGTTCAAGCATTTTCGGAAGATTCTGAAGATCTTCATCTGTGAAGCCAGATCCGCACTTACATACTGTTTCGAAAGTATCATCCTCATGATTATAGGCCGCTAAGAGCAGCGCCCCGTATGTTCCAGCCCTCTTCCCCCTGCCATAGAATGCTCCAACAACCACTAAGTCAACGGTATCCGTCATCTCGCTCTTATAATCCCGCTTATATTTTATCCAGAGCCAACCTCTAGCCCCAGCCTGATAGATTGCATCGCTGCTTAGCGATTTGCAAACAAGCCCCTCACACCCAGCTTCCACAGCCTCCTCAAAGAAGCGTTCTAAATCATCCACATTATCAACAATTATGTATTTTGCTATCTGAAATCTGTCACTCTGCTCAATTATCTCCTCAAGAACCTTATGTCTCACAGGGTACGGCTCCAATGTTAAGTCTTTCCCATCAACATAGAGGACATCAAACGCGAAGAGGGATACGGGATACTCTTTTGCAGCCTTTTCAATATCATATTTGCGTCTTCTATGCATGAGCTCTTGGAAGGGCATCATCTCACCAGTATCAAGGTTCACAGCAACACATTCTGCCTCAATAATTGCGTCTCCAGCCTTCACATGGTCCCTGATCAGCTCAACGGCGTCAGGGTACTGACTCGTAATATTCTCAAGTCTCCTAGAGAAGAGTACTACATTATCGCCAGATTTATGGGCCTGCAATCTTTCCCCATCATACTTATACTCAGCTATGCATTTGCCGCCAAGCTTCTCAAGTATCTCAGCTGGCGAGCTGAGCCTTTCAGCCAGCATCGGTCTAATTGGATTACCAACTGAGATGCGAAAGCTTTTAAGGGCCTCAATGCCTCCCTCGGCGAGGGTCTTAGCAACTTTGCCTAAGTCCGAAGATATATTGTAGGCCCTTTCAATAATATCCCTCATAGCTTTCCCCTTACCATAGGCTATTGCCAGCGCATCTAGAATAGTCATATCCGCTATTCCAAGGCGCAGCTTACCAGTTACCGTTCTAATGATATATTTTGCCTCTTTTGGTGATGCATCCGCCAAAAGCCCCGCCAAAAGATTCACTTTCAAATCCATAGAGCCTTCTCCAGTAGCTCTTGCGATTCTATCAAGCGTCTGATAAACTCTTTCCACATTTAACGGCTTCCTAAAGAATGAAACCTGGCGCCTCTTCTCTAGGAAGTTCTGCGCAGTCTCACCCAAATCCCCGGTTTTAGCCAGATCTTCCTCAATTTCATACTCTTTTCTCCCCGAAACTTTAGCTAGAGCTCTCAATGCAAGTCTCTCCGCCACGCCAAGCTCTATACCCATATAATCCGGGTATAGTTTGCCCTGAGTTAGATACACCACTTTATCTATAACATCTTTTGGGGTCTTTTTGAACAAATCAACTAAATAATCGGTCATTTCAAGTCTCTTCGTTGTACTTTCAATCTTCTCATATACTTCTGTGACAAGAGAGTACTCCATTATCTGAGGTATCCTCCCCAATCATCTATAGTTTACCTTTTGCTTAAATTTATCTTTAGCTTAAAGGATAAGCAAAAATAGACTCAGGCTCTAATCAAAACAGTTTACATGTACTTGTATTTTAGTCAGGTATCGTAAAGATTATCTGAGATCGCTGCAACCCTTGCTCCACAATTAGGGCAATATATAGCGTCATATGGTAAAACCTGTCCGCAACTATAGCAAAACTTCACCTCTAACTTACGAGTTGGCTGCACATATTTCGCCCTCGCCTCTACAAGCCGATAAGCGGGTTTCTGCCCTCTAAGAACATAATAAAGATAGGTTATTGATATAGGATAAACTGGCTCAATGAGGGAAACGGCCACTATAGTAATTATTGCTCCGGCAAACTTCTGACGGAAAAATGAAGAAGCCAGTTCTGCAAAGAAATAAGCCGCTGCAAACAATATTAGTATTGCAAGAAGAAGGAGGGAAATTTTCCACCACGTTCCATCCGTCAGATCCTTACTTCTCTTTAAACTTCCAAAGACCTTAAGGCGCTCAATTATTAGCGCTGGAATGGATAAGCTGAAGATTATGGCTAAAATAACGCCTGGAAGAACAAGAAGAATTAACCCTAGCATTATGAGTGCGCCAGTTAGAAAGCTCACACTAATTATATCCTTAAGCAACCTAAATATTAGCGATAAGCCACTCTTTATATCCACCTCTTTGCCCTCAAAGATATCTGAAGCCCATTTAACAATCAAGCTAAGACCCAAATTTGTCAAAACCCAGGTTGTGAGAAAAAATATGGAAAAAGCCGGTATAGCTGAAACTACATAATCAACTAGCCAAGGGAAAGAGTTGCTCTCAGGACTGTAAGGCGGGTTGAAACGCTGCAAAAAACTCGTAATAAAGCTTGTTAGAATAGTGTTAATGGAGTTCATAGCCAAGAAAACTATAAATGAAAACTTCATTTTGCTTAAGTAAACAGAGAATGAAGTATTTAATATGTCAGTAACGGAGATTTTTAGAGCTGATCCGGAGCCCATTTTTCTTAAACACTAATTTAAGGTAAATAAAATTTGAAACTATTTTAGATTAATGTCCTTTATAGAAGTAGCTGCTGGCGCTATTTCTTCACATATTCACGAAACTTCTTGCCACAGTGCTCATAGAGCTTTATGTGAACCTTAGGACCCAAATCCCATTCTTTTACAAGCTTCGCTTCCTGACCACAGACTGGACACTTCACTCTTTCAACCTCCAAATACACTCTAATTATAGGCGCCGGCTAATATTTAAAATTTAAGAGAGGCTGGCTAAAAATTCCTTAATAGGCCTCAAAGATCACCACGAATTCCTAGGGATATGACAGAGATAATAAATAAGTTTTTGTGTTAAGTAAAGATTAAATTCTTCTCGAAAATTATATAGCGCGGTGTTCGTATGGTTGAGGAAAACGTTGGAAAGGGGCTTGAAACTATTGCAAATATATTGAGACTACATAGTATTAGATCAACCACAAGGGCTAGATCTGGCCATCCAACGAGCTGTTTGTCAAGTGCCGAAATTATGGCGGTATTATTCTTCAGCGTTATGAACATAGATCCAAAACACATAGATTACTTGGATAATGATGAGCTCATTTTATCTAAAGGCCACGCAGCTCCAATTCTATACGCAGCCCTTGCTGAAATAGGGGTATTCCCAAAAGAGAAGCTTATGACGTTGAGGCAGTTTGATTCCGAGCTTGAGGGGCATCCTGTTCCCAGAGTTAAGGGAATAAGGGTTGCAACAGGATCTCTGGGTCAAGGATTATCTATAGGCTTAGGTATGGCTTATGCCAAGAGACTCTTAGGTATAAATAGAAAGGTTTATGTCCTTCTCGGCGACGGGGAGGTTGCTGAGGGCTCGGTTTGGGAGGCCCTTAACCTGGCAGGTAAGCTTAAACTATCAAATCTTATTGCCATACTGGATATGAATAGGCTGGGTCAAAGCGAGCCAACAATGTTCCAATGGGATTGGGAGGCATATGCTAAGAGGGTTGAAGCCTTTGACTGGAATGTTACCGTGTGTAATGGACATGACGTTAAGGACTTGTTGAGGGCTTTCGACGAGGCGAAGAAATCCGATAAGCCATTCTTTATAATTGCGAAAACCATTAAAGGTAAGGGGGTAAGCTTCCTCGAGAATGTTGATGGAAGACATGGAACTGCTCTTAGTGAGGAGGAGCTAAGCAGAGCTGAGAAGGAAATACTCCCAAAAATAAAAGACATTAACTTTAAGCCACAAAACTTTATAGAGGCTAAGGTTCCGATTGAATCACGTAAAAAGTACTCAATTAGAACCGAGTATAAAGTTGGCGAGATGATCGCGACAAGAGAAGCTTTTGGCAGAGCCCTCGTTAAGCTCGGTGAACAGAACGAGAAGATGATTGTCCTGGATGGTGATGTCAAAAACTCCACATTCACAATATACTTCTTTAACAAATTCCCGGAAAGGAGCTTACAATGCTATATTGCGGAGCAAAACATGGTTGGAATCGCTATAGGGCTCCAGACACATGGCTTTGACGTCTTCCTCTCATCCTTCGCATGCTTTCTATCAAGGGCTCATGATCAAATAAGGATGGCTGCCTATTCAAGGGCGAACCTAAAGATAGCTGGCTCACATGTAGGAGTATCGATAGGAGAGGATGGGCCGTCCCAGATGGGGCTGGAGGATCTCGCATTATTCCGCGCAATATATGGAAGCATCGTCCTATATCCATGTGACGCTGTGAGCTGCGAAAAACTCACATGCGCTATGGCAAATTATGAGGGCATATCCTACATTAGAACAACTAGACCTAGAACCCCTGTTATCTACGATAATCAAGAGGAGTTCCATATTGGAGGCTCAAAAGTTCTTAGACGTAGCAGGAATGATGAGGCAACTATTGTAGCGGCTGGGATAACGGTCCATGAAGCCCTAAAGGCTTATGAAAAGCTGAAGGCAGACGGCATCAATGTTAGGGTTATAGATTTATATTCGGTCAAACCGTTAGATGTTGAAACTTTGGTCAGAGCCGCTGAGGAGACAAAACATATAATAACAGTTGAAGATCATTATCCGGAAGGCGGGCTTGGAGAGGCTGTGGCATCATTGGGAATAAAAACGCATATATTGGCAGTTAGAAAGATGCCGCATTCCGGGAGACCGGAAGAGCTCATGGCTGAGCAGGGAATAGATGCGGCTGGCATGGTCAGAAAAGTAAAAGAGCTCGTATCGTATCCCTAAAAGGTAGCTGATTTAAACCACGGCAAATCTTTGAGGGGTATTTCAGTAATTTTTAAGCTTGTTTTCACGGCGAATTTCATACCCGCCCTCAAATCTCAATAGCTACTTGCCGCTATAGGAATGAGGAAAGGATAATAGTCAAAAGTGTCCAGGATCAGTGACTAACTATGAAGCCCTTTTTCCCTTAAAACATTGAATTTTCAGAAACATTCTCACAAGAAAGCCTACAGGGAAAGTTAGATGGGCTGTTCCAAGACCCATCATAATCATTTCTAAGAATCCTTTTTTCTAAGAATCTTTTCCTGAAAGGTAGATCCTATAATAGGAAATGAGCAGTACTGCGCTCATCGGCGATAAACTTATACGTAATGAATCTCATCCAGCAGCATAAAAGATACTACCAGAAATAGGGAAGCGAATATGTGTGTTATTCCTGATACTTGTATAAGCAGCTGCCTTAACTAGGCTCTTAGCGTTCGCCCTAATTTAATTGACAAATACTCTGAGGCTGCCACTGAAAGTGTTTTTATGGTGGAGTGATTTTTATTGCCTGCGTTGGGCATTGTGTCTCGCATGCTAAGCATTGTATACATTCTGTCTCCCTTACAGGGTCTGATTTCTTCTCTGAAGCTGGGTGGCCTGGAGCCTCAGCCCACTCATACACGCCTACAGGGCAGACATCTATACACGTTCCACAGCCCTCACATATATCCCAGTCAACAGCAACATTTGTTCCATGAATCCCAAACTTTATTGGAGGTTCAATAGGTCCCCAAACAGCATGCCCCCTATGGTTATCAACAACCTTTCTCTTCTTCTGAAAATCAGGATCTATTGGCATCACTATCACCAAATATATCCTCAATAGGAATTAACATATTAGCGTTTGCCATCTACGCAAAGAGAGTAAAGGATATAATTACGTAACAAACGATAAAAGTAATGAAAAGCGGGGGTGGCAGAGCCAGGTCAATAGAAAAATCCGGCCAAATGCGCGGAGCATATGGTGAACACACCATATGCGCGTAGGACTCAAGGTCTGAGATAGATGGGGTATCCCGTCCCGTAGGGGTTCGTGGGTTCGAATCCCACCCCCCGCACCATTTTACTGATGAGAGAATGAAACAGGGAATGTTCCCTGTTTCCTGCTGCTTCCTCCTGCTTAAAACCAGAGGATTAAACGGAGATTAACAAATCTAGAATATTATCCGCGGGAGGTCTGGGGGGATGGCTCCTGTATGTTGAGGTGATGGACGCATCTAGAAAAAGGCTAATAAACACCCTCCTCGACCTAGCAAAAAGAAAAGAAGCGGTAAAACTAATTCTTTTAAAGATAGCATAAAAATATGCAATAAGCAACAGTCTCGATAAAAAATAGAACTATAAAGGTTGATTGGTCGGTTTTGCCAGATGCTTGTTTTTTATTCAGGAAGCCTTCCAACGCTCTCTAATTTATCTGCTACTTCCTTTAAGTCGTGTTTTTCTAGGGTTTCTCTTTTAGGCCAGCCTGTCTTCGGATCCCATCCTCTAAGACGATAAAATTCATCCATAAGCTCCTTGAATCTATTCACGTCAAGCCTTATTCCATTCACGTCGGGTTTCTGAAAGTATGGTATTACTGCTTCATCATCCTTCCTTGTTCTTCCCTCCAATACCATTATTGCCCTTTCAAGGTTATATATTCTACTGCCAATGAAATCCAGTTCCTCCTCAGTAATGTCTATTCCAGTTACTGCTGAAAGCATCTTTGCCTCTAAACCTGTGTCGCCAAAGCCATCTGGTGAGGAGGGACTAAAAATTATAGGAAAAGATTGATCACATACAAGAAGGGAGTCATCAACAGCAAGCCTATTTTGATGCCATATTGTTGGCTGTGCTTTATATTCGTAGCCGCTTTCAGGGTCAACTGCAACCTCAGAACCATAGAGGCGTTTGCCGATAGCTTTAAGCTTATCCACTGAGATAGGTGCGTCGGGCCTCATAACCCAATACGTTATATTTTGAGCGTAACAATGCACTAACGGGTCTCTGGAATCCATAGCCCATTGTAGCGCTGCGACAATCCAGTATGGATATTTTGGCGCCCCAAACAGCCGCCCATCCCAGTGTGTTTCGAAGCCGTGTGCGACGTGCGGTGAGAACTCTTGTCCTTTTCCGAGCATGTCTATTGCTCTTGGAACCCCTTCTGCAAGCACTTTGCCAACACCCTCTCTATACGCTATCTTCTCAAGCAGCTTGCTCCAGAAAACTCCGCTTTCGAGGTCTATCGGCATGCCTAAATCTTCCTCAGTAATTAGCCCCACCTTAACGCAGTTATCGAGCCATTTGCCGACGCCGGTGAAGCCTAAAACGATTTCCCAATGATTTAAACCCAGCCTATCAGCGATCTCAGCTGCCTCGAAGCCAGCTTCCCAAGGCTTAAACCTCAGATATATTGGGGAGCAGCAGTGTACAGCGCCAGTGTACCGCTTAGAATGGTGCTTGCCTTCAACATCTCTGTAGACGATCATCCCGCATGGTAACGCATTACATGCTAAGCTACACACTTTTAGGTTTTGCTCACGCCTCTTTAAGATCCTTTCATTTCTTATTTTCCGAAAGTATTTGCAGATTTCCATGAGTTCTTTCGGCCTTGCAACTTTCACCATCCCAGATCCTTTCACAGTGACCGCCTTTAGATTTTTCGACCCCATTACGGCCCCGAAGCCTCCTTGACCTGCTGCGCTTTCTAAACCATGATGAATAGTGGCTATTCTAACCAGGTTTTCTCCTGCGGGACCTATGCATATTGTCTGCGAATCTTCTCCATGCTCCTTCATCAACTTTTTCTGAGTTTCAAATGTGTCAAGCCCCCAAAGATCCACGGCATCTCTAATCTCGACTTCTCCGTCATTGATCCATAAGTATACTGGCTTCTCGGCTTTCCCCTCAATAATTATTCCATCATAACCCGCATACTTCAACTCAGCTCCGAAATATCCGCCCATATTAGACCTCGTGTAGTGTGGTTTGGGATAGGCTTGTGGCGCTATGCCCGCAAAGACCATTCTGCCTGACGTCGGCGCAATTGTTCCAGTTAATGGCCCCGTCATCATTATCAACTTGTTCTCAGGGCTGAGGGGGTTGGCTCCGAAGGGCATCTCTTCCCAGGCTATAGCGGCCGCAATGCCCCTCCCACCTATGAACTTCTCCGCATACTTCATCGTGTCTATCTTTTCTATTCTTCCAGTTGTCAAATTCACGCGGAGTATTTTTCCAACCCAGCCATAAATCTCCATACCCACATCACCTGACTACTTTAAGGGCTTGGGAGGGGCATATCTGCACGCACTGAGGGTTGCCGAAGCATAGATCGCATTTCACGTAAACCTTTCTTATAGGGTTAAAGACAACTATGTTTTTCTTAGCGTTATATGGGCACGCCTCGGCACACAGCCCGCAACCCTTACATTCACTTTCATCGATGAAGTATACGCTGGATTTTTCATCAAATTTTATGGCTCCAGTTGGACAGGCTTTAGCACACTCAGGGTCAGCGCATTGCCTGCATACGTAGGCTTCAGCCTCAGCCTCAAAAATTTTTAGGGAGATTTTTATCCTTGAAAGCTCTGGGCTACAGCCCCCCTCATGATATAATGAGCAAATAAGCTCACAGCTACGGCACCAAACGCATTTATCCCCATTAAACTCAATCCTCATAAATTATGGCACCACAATTCATCTAGCATCCTACGGTAAAAGATGAATACATTTATTTAAAAGGTTTAGGGGAAATAGACCGCATCACAGATATTACCTCTATTATTTTGCTGTATGAAAATGTTGCCCATACTCGCCACAAATAGTGTTCTTCATATCTTGTTGGCGTGAAACCTTGGGGGCGAGAATAAATAGGGCACATCGATTATCCCAAAATGAAGCATGCCAATGGCAATAATGCTATAAATCCTATGTAGAACCTGCTTCGTAAGAGCAAGACCCGCATGAAGAGCGTCAATAACCCAAATATAACTACGTCGCCTGGAGCCTTAACTAAAAGTCTTGTTATGACAGCGCTACCTATTGGTTATTGTAATCGCAGAGGGGTTCTGTGAGAATGGGTTTTGTAGATTGTCTTTAGTTGGCACGTAAGGGGCTTCCATAGAATGATATATGGATACTTGGCTGAAGCATATCTATAAATGTCTTAAAACATAGAAGATTTTAGGGGAGTTTTAGGGTTGAAGTATGAAGTTAAGTTGATTTCCATTGAGGAGAAAGACGCTTTAATGGAGAAGTATGGTGACCGATTTCTCTATGAGGAGAGGGCTGACATATATGGGTGCTGCATTAAGCTCCTAACCGACATAAAGCATGTTAAGGAGCGCTGGGAAGAGAGTTTTTATCCCATGTCGGCAAGCATCCGCTCCCATGGAAGGCTGATCGTCACAAACGAGACTGGTGAGGGGCAGCAAATCCTTTATGACCCGTTTTCTAAAACAGCTTTCCTAGTTAATGTAGACTATTACGGTTGGATTAAATCTATAGCGTTAAGTGTTGCGGGAGATATACTTGAGGATGAGCATGGCATAAACTCTGTTCACGGCGCATGCGTAGACATAGATGGTCGGGGCGTATGTTTAATTGCTCCATCCGGGACAGGTAAGACCACACATACATATGGGCTTATGAGGCTTGAAGGCGTAAGAGTTATCTCAGACGACTGGTTCTTTGTGCGCCTAATGGGCAATAGAGCTATAGCATTCGCCTCTGAAAAGAATTTCTATATTCAGGCGGATATAGCCAATGTTTGGGGTGAGTATCAGAGGCTTGCAGATAAGGCGGAGTTCGACTCTATGGGTAGGGCTGTCGTAAATATAAGATGGATTGTGGGGAAAGGGAGGGTTCTACCAATGACAACATTGAAGAAGGCTATACTGCTTAAGCGGGATCCAGAGGACAGGTCAATAATCAGTAAGATTTCGCCTAGTGAAGCATTAAGATATGTGGAATTCGCCAGCTTTTGCAATCCGCATCTACTTGTAAAAGATGAACGTAAAACAAACATGAGGAGAAAATTCTTCGGAGAATTCTTCCACTCAATAGAAGAAATCTACATTGTGAACACGTCCGCGCCGATTATGGAAAGCCATAGAGCGATTAAAGAAGCAATTTTGAACCATAGATAATGTTAAATCCCAATGTTACCCAGACTTTTTCTGATTTTAGCCGCCTCCAGAAGGGAGGATGATGCGCTAGGAGCATCGTTTCAATATAGGATATGAGAAAATTATTTACAAAGTTTTCATGTTTTCTCTGTGATAGAGTTTTAGGGGTCCAAGGTTTATTCCGAAAGTTTTCTCTATCGCTTTTAGGTCTTCCATAATCTTGTCGATAGATTTTTAGTGTTTTCTTTTCATACTCGCTCTCTTTGATCTAGCTCGCTGTAACCTTTAATCATGACAGTGTTTAGGAAAACATTATATAAGCCTTGTTGAGCGTTAAACTTTGTTTTCATCAGTATTCATATTTGCATATTTTCTGGCCGTCTCCATTATTATCTTGAAGGCTTCATGGATGCTTCTGGCCGGATGGAGTAGAGCAACATCTTCTGGGTCTAGCAGATTGTGCTTTAGAGGCCACCTTCTAACCCATTCTAGAAAGTCCAGCCACATATCGCCCAATAATATCACAGGAATATTTGATATATGCTTGACTTGTAGGAGCTGCCATGTGTAGGCGAGTTCGAGGAGCGTTCCAATCCCGCCCGGTGCAACAACAACCACATTTGCTATGCTCATGAATTCATCTAAACGGTGGGAGAATCTATCAAACTCCTTCTTGATGTCTAGGTGGCTTGACTCAACCTCCTTAAATGGCAGCTTAATTCTTAAGCCTATGACTTTAGCCTCGCTGCTTTTCCGCCCAGCCTTGTGGCCCTCGCTGGCAGCGTTCATTAAACCCGGCCCACCTCCAGTTACTATATTCATTCCAGCTTCACCTATCATCCTAGCCAGCTCATATATCTCCCAGTATATTTTGCTGCCACGCTCTATCCTAGCTGAGCCGAATATGGCTACAGTGAAGCCCTCAACAACCTCCTCTAAACCAGTCATCTCTAAATCACATAACACAAAATGTTATGAACTACATAAAGGCTTCTCCCTTTCTCTGGACGACATCAGATAGTACATGCCGGGTTTGCTCTCAAAACATCCTCAGGAGCTCGGGATTCTTCTTTCCTATGAAATCCATTATCTCGCTATGGGTTGGGCAGCCCTCCATCGGTCCAAACTTTGTTACAGCGATTGCACCAGCAGCATTGGCGTAGTGCCCAGATTTTTCAGCGCTCCAGCCCCTAAGCAACCCTACTATGAAAGCAGCATCATAAACATCTCCAGCTCCCGTTGGGTCAACTTCTTCCACGCTAAATGCTGGAATATGCTTTTTCCAGCCTTCCCCGTATATCGTTGAGCCGAGTCTCCCCATCTTTAAAGCAACAATACTTACTCCTCTATCTAATAGTTTACTGCAGGCTAAATCTAGGTCGTACTCATCCATGAGCGCCCTTACCTCTTCAGCGTTCGGCATAACTATATCAGCCTTCTCGATAATCGGCTCACATATTTTCCTCACTCTCTGTATAGACATGAGCTCCAACCTGACGTTAGGGTCAAAAGAGATTGTTATTCCAGCATCATGAGCTATTTCCGCTGCCTTATAGCATGCTTCACGGACGCTCTTGGATATTAGAAGCGCCGAGCCCATAATATGTAAATGCTTGAAACTTGCTACGTAGTCCGCGTCAATATCCTTTGCAGATATCTTTGACGAAGCCGATTGCTTAAGATGAAATATAAATTTCCTAGAGCCATCTGAAAAATACGATATAAACGCTATGCCAGTAAGATAATTCCTTAAAATCTTGACGTGACTAACATCGACACCGTCACTTTTCAGTCTATTAAGTACAAGCATACCGAATTCATCGTCCCCAACAGCCCCAATTATCGAGGAAGAAAGACTTAATTTGGCAACAGCGTCAGCAAATATCGCTGGAGCACCACTAGGATAAGGACCTAAAAACTCTGCTGGAACATTAAACGGAACGTTCTTCTCCTTACGCATAACCTCAACTAACATTTCGCCTATTGTTAAGACACTCATTGCATTTTATAAAGTGTAAAATAATATTTTAAAGCTTTATTTATCTTGAGTGTTCTATTTATTGACAATAAGATTTTGGGGTTGATTTATGAGGGCTGCAGTCTTATACAAACCATTCGATATGAGAGTTGAGGAAGTTGAACCTCCACAGATTGGCGCTAAAGAAGTTTTGGTTAAAGTGAAGCGCGTTGGGATATGTGGATCTGATGTACATTTCTATTGTCATGGTAAGATAGGCGCGTTTGTTGTTGATCGACCAATAATATTGGGGCATGAGTGCTCAGGTGAGGTTGTAAAAGTTGGCGAAGATGTTAAAGGGGTCAGCGTCGGTGAGAGGGTTGTAATAGAGCCAGGCTTTACATGCGGCATATGTGAGCATTGCAGATCCGGACGCTATAATTTATGTCCAAGCGTCCGTTTTTATGGTGCTCCTCCATATAATGGCGCCTTCGCAGAATATGTTTCGGCTCCGGCTGAGAACGTTTACCCTATGCCGGAAAACATGACTTATGAGGAGGGAGCGATGATAGAGCCTCTAGCCGTAGGGCTTATGGCGGCCAAGAGGGGGAATATTTCAGTCCATGATAGCGTTGCTGTGTTTGGTGCTGGACCAATAGGGTTACTGGCCCTGCAGGCATCTAAATCCCATGGGGCGATTGAGACATACGCTATAGACGTAATAGAATATAGGCTTGAATACGCCTCAAGAATGGGAGCCGAGTTCGCCATAAACGCTTCAAAAGAGGATCCTGTAAGGAGGGTCATGGAACTCACAAATAATAAGGGAGTTGACGTAGTTATTGAGGCTTCAGGCTCACCGAAGGCCCTTCAGCAGGCATTAGATGTCGTTAAGCCTGGAGGACGCGTAGTGCTAGTTGGTTATCCGTTAACTGAGGTCCCAATATTTATTGACATTATTCTGATGAAGGAGCTGGACATTAGGGGTGTACACAGGTATGCGAATGTTTTTCCAACAGCCATTAGGCTGGTCTCGTCTGGGAAAGTTGACGTAAAGTCCTTAGTTACGCATGTTTTCCCTCTCGAAAGAATATTGGATGGCTTTAATGTGCATATAAATAAGATTGGGAACCCGATTAAAGTGCAGATTGAAGTCTAAACAAATACCTCTCCTGGAACCAATTTTTCCATGTCTGGCTCGAATCCGAGCCCTACCTTTCTTGGCGCATAGAAGTATCCTTTTATTGGCCTCAGCTTATCCTTATTGAAAGCTTGTTGGATGAAGGCATGCTTCACCAAATATTCGATCATCGGGCAAACATACTGTGGATGCGAGAATATAATGGCTTGAGAGGGTTCAGTCCAGCCTGCATGTGGGATGACTGGAACGCCCTCTGAGGATGCTAATGCACAAATTTTCCTCATCTCGGTTATACCTCCAGCCCACAGTACATCCATCTGCAATATATCTACTGCACCGCGCTTTAAGATCTCTCTCGCACCCCATCTAGTATATTCATGCTCGCCACCAGCTATCGGTATATCCGTCATCCTCTTAAGCCTAACATAACTATCAATATCATCGGGCATGAAAGGCTCCTCAATCCACTTTGGTTCATATCTCTCAAGCCTCTTAACCATTTTAACTGCATAATCAAATGACCAGCTCATCCAACAGTCAAGCATTAAATCTATATCATATCCAACAGTATCGCGAACCGTCTTCACGAGCTCAATATTCTTTTGCATGCCATATACGCCACTCTCAGGTCCATATTGAAAGAACCATTTCATAGCCCTAAAGCCTTCTTCAACCATTTGCAAACATCTCTCAGACACTTTTTCGGGTTCCACGGAGAAGCCGAGCATACTAGCATACGCTGGAACCTTATCTTGAACTGGCCCCCCAAGCAATCTGACAACAGGTTCTTCCTTAGCCTTCCCAATAAGATCCCAGATGGCGGAGTCAATCGCACTTATTGCCATCATGCATTCCCCTTTTCGCCCATGAACCTGATGTCTATACATAATATCCCATATTTTCTCTACTGCGAAAGGATCCTCCCCTATGATCAGATACTTAAGACTTCTAAGTATAATATGAGCTATGTTGCCGGAAATTGGGCCGAATACGCCTCTTAATCCATCGTCCGATAAGATTTCCAGAAATAGCTGCTCAAAGGTATGGCGGCCCCCAATAACTTCAGGGCCTTCGCTTCTAAACCTCTCGTAGATATCTACTGGTCTGACGAGACGGGCTTCCCAGAAGCCCTCAGGAATTACCCCCTTCTCCTCACGTAATTTAAAACAGCGCACATCTATTATTTTCATATAGCTCACCAGCCTTTGAATTATAATTTGTCTCTATAAAACGCTTGCTTTAAAGACACTTAGGCTATTGCATTATCTCCAGATTATGGCTCATTTTTTATATATGTAATTATTAATCTTTATAAAAATATTTATATATTTGCAGTTTCATATTACTTTGAAGTTAAACTTTAAGGGGAATTGTAGAATATTGGCTTCCAAGTTTACTGGTGAGAGAAGGCGCAAGCGTAGGGTTGAATTTAGTGCAGTCTCTATACCTAAATCCATACTTGTGGAGATTGATGAGCTGATTGAGGGACTGGGATACTGGCCTAGCCGATCAGCCTTTGTACGTGAAGCCTGCCTAGAAAAGATTGAGCGTGAGCGTAAGCGTCTAGAGGAGCTTAAGAAGTCTACTAAAGAAGAGGAGTGAGATGTCTACTCACTTAAAGGCCTACAGATCCGGAATACTTAAGTAGAGGGGTAACGCTTTCCTTTGGCTTCAGGGTGCTCAAGTCTAACGAGCTTAACTTTATCCCTATGCTTAACTCTAATATGTTCATTTATAGTCTCCCAGTTACTGAAAACCTCGTTGCAGAATGGACATTTGAGAGACAAGATCAACAACACTTGCCCTACTTGTTTTTGAATATATTTTTAGTTTGTTTATTTTCATTTGCCATAATTCGCCTGCAGTCCTAAGATGTCGCCAAGCCCAAGGGTCCGCTTATATATTTCACCGTAGCTCGCATATCCATACATTGTGAGCCAGTAGTCGCTGTCATCATATAGGTCATCTAGCCCACACCAGTGTCCAAACTCATGGGTCATAATATTCTGAACATCCATCTTCTTCGGCTCTCCGGTTAAACTCCACTTATAATATGTATTTAGCCTCGTGTCAGTCTCAATGATTGTATCATCTATATACCATATGTACGTGACTGCTATAACCCCAACCCTATAAGACCCCCATGAGATAACGTTATAGCCGTCAAATTTACCAGCAGTCCTTGTCGTTATCCCCATATATTGGAAGACTTGGAATGATGTTTGACTATCCCACGTATTGGCGGCAGTAATTATGGCCTCAATAACACTATTTGCTGGGAGACCATACTTATTAGATGGATTTATCCAAAAATTCGCCGTTATCTTCCATTTAAATGGAAGCAGCTTAAAGTCTCCAGTTTCGTTTGAATTGTCTCCTTGCGGGATTACGTTAAGCGTTACTTTGCCGTTTGACCACTCAGTCGACCACTCTAAAACCATGAGCTGCGGTATTAACGCAACCGTATAGATAGATGCAGCAATTATTGACAGCAGAATTATGCTAGAGAAAACTAATGTACATAATTTACTATATAATTCTCGCAAGACTGCCCTTTCCTCCCGAAAGACTGTATGTGTAACATAGTATTTATGCCTTGCGACTGTTAGCGATTATTTTATCAAGGATTACCCTTAAATTTTCCTCTGAAATATTCAATTTAAGCTTTTTAAAGGCTATTACTATTGGTCCGAGAATCGATTCTTCTCCGACTAAAGGCTCCTTCACTATAGCATTCGGAGCCCACTTCCTAATGAAAGTAAGAAAGCTATCTTTAACAATCTTCGATTTAAAGACGCTTCCCAATCCGCCAACAATTATCTTCTCATTCTCCATGTCAAGCCCCCTAATAACACACAGCGCCGTTAAGGCTAGCTCCCTTCCAGCATCCCTTAATATGCGCCTAGCGACCTTATCGCCTCTAGAAGCTGCTTCATCAACGATCTTAGCGATTCTAGATATCTCTGTCGGATCGCACCCCAATTCCTTATAAACCTTATTTAGGATCTCAAGCTCGCTCTCAATGTTAAAGTACTCTAAAATCATTTTTGACAGAATGGTTTTTTCGCCTCTACCATCATAGGCTCTTGAGACAGCATTTAGCGCCCTCACAGCTATCCAGTATGCGCTCCCTTCATCTCCAATAAGCCATCCCCAGCCGCTTGATCTCATCCTTTCGCCTCTTCTATTAATTCCAAAGCCAATACTTCCAGTTCCAGCTATAACAGCTACGCCAGGTTCTCCAAGGGTCACGGCGTAATATGCTGCAACGGCATCGTGCTCAATTAAAACCTTATCTCTTTCAATACCAATTTTCTCTACGACCCCCCAAGCATTCTTCCAATCTTCTGGAGTGTCAAGGTCAGCCCAACTTATTGAAATCAAACCTATATCCTTCAATGATAGCTTAGAGATAGAGAGGCAGCCGCTAATCGCCTCCCTAACATTTTTAATTACGGTCTCCTCCTTTAACCACATTCCAGACGGTCCAGAAATGAATTTCCCGAGAACATCTCCCCTATCATTTAAAGCGACAGCTAAGGTCTTCGTTTTACCTATATCCATACAGAGGATGAACATTTTAAAACCTCTGCACATATCTTGAAAGGTTTCTAGGTTTATCTGGGTTCCTACCCTTACCCACCGCATAATAGTATGCCAGAATCTGCATTGGTATAATCGATAAAAGCGCTTTGCACTCACCGCTATATTCTATAGGCATCTCTATAACAGTTTCTTTAGGCCCGTTAAAAGCCGTGTCTGTTATTAGAATCATATCTACATTCTTATTAGCGAATTCTGAGATGAAATTCTTCAAGTGAACATTATTCTCATTAAGAAAGCATGAGATCACAAGTGAAAACTTCTCGCCTACCATCGCCATGGGGCCGTGTCTAAACTCGAGTAGATGCAAACCTTCTGTCGCAACATATGATGTCTCCTTCACTTTTAATGCGCCCTCAAGAACTATTGGATAAGAGGGGCCTGAACCTAGGAAAATAAACCTTTCAATATTTTCGTCAATAAGCCTCTTTGATATGTCTGCGACCATGCTTTCATTCTTCAGAAGCCTTTCAGCTAAGCTCGGCATTACTTTACTCTCCTCTATGAGGGGTTGTTTCTCCTTGAAAACCCTCTCATTCAGAATGCTGGAAAAAACGGACGTGGCTAGAGAGAGGGTAGAGAAACTCTTCGTCATAATGATGCTTCTTTCACCGCCAATATCCAATACCACAAGATCGTCCACAACATCTAACATGCTACTTTCTTCTTCAATTGAAAAGCCAATAATATAGGCACCCTTCTTCCTACATATATTGAGGGCAGCAATTGTTTCTGCAGTTCTTCCTGATCTAGAGATTCCAACAACCAAACTATTACTGTCTATGATATCTGCGAAGTGGAATATCAGCTCAGACGAGGGTAACGCATAAGCTAAAACTTTACTGCTTTTCGCCAGCGGCCAAGAGCCAAAGAGAGCCGCGTAGTAGGATGAGCCGCACCCTATAAAGAAAATCTTTTTGAATTTATGGGCAAGGTCGGCTAGCTCATTCATCCTATTAAGTGCTCTTGTAATTGATCTTAGTGCAGCGGGGGTTTCTCGTATATCTCTTATCATATCATATTCCTGCTTCTCTTCTCTCAACGACATCTGGCTACCTCCATAAGAGATGATTTACCTTAGAGATTCTTTAACTCTTCCTAATCTTTAAAGCATTGATTACCAATATATTTGTTGATGCACACAACAGGCGAGTTTGATTTTTCTTCCAGATTGCATCAATTAGAATTTTCGGCAATAATAGTACATTTGCAAGATTAGGAAAAACTTATGAGAGAAAAACCGTATAATACCTTCAGCGCATGCTGGTAGGGATGAGAGTTGGCTACTTTAACTTTTAGAGAGCGCTTCAATAGGTATATGAGGTTTAAGGATGTTGATAGACCCCCATTCTACGAATTTCTAGGCTTCTGGACTGAGACAATAAATAGGTGGAGGG
The DNA here is from genome assembly GCA_018396635.1 of Candidatus Bathyarchaeota archaeon. Lineage (GTDB taxonomy): Archaea > Thermoproteota > Bathyarchaeia > Bathyarchaeales > DTEX01 > DTEX01. The sequence goes on along the minus strand of JAGTQE010000008.1, from coordinate 13,975 downwards.
GTGAGGGGCTTCCAGCAGGCGTAGACGTATATGATTATTTTGGCTTCGATAAACGTGAAGGCTTCCCCATGGATTACGGCCCCATACCAAGGTTCATTCCTAAAACTATTGTAGAAAACGAGAGGTATAGAATTGAAGTTAACGATATGGGCATAACCATGAAGATTCTAAAGACCTCAACATCTATGCCCACATTTATAGATTTTCCGGTTAAGGGCCGTGCTGACTGGATTAGGATTAAGGAGAGATTTGATCCTAGAGACATCAGGAGATATCCCAAAACCTGGAGCCCTGAACTTATAGAGTATTATAAAGAGACTGATAGAGTTATTGGCTTATCTATGCCCGGATTCTTCGGCCAAGCCAGGCACTTCATGGGTTTAGAGAGGCTCCTCCTATCATTCTATAAGGATCCGGGATTAATTCATGAGATAATGGATTTCTGGGCGGATTTCTTGATAGAGGCCAATAGGGAAATAGTGGAGAAGATAAGATTAGACTACGTCAGCATATGGGAAGATATGTGCTACAGCAGAGGACCATTAATATCGCCGAAGCTCTTCGAGGAATTCATGCTACCATGTTATAAGAAGCTTACGGGCTTCCTTAGGAGTAAGGGAATTGAAATAATTATGGTGGATACGGATGGGAACCATGAAATTATAAATGACCTATTTATAGAGGGCGGCGTAAACTGCCTATATCCGCTTGAGGCTGCTGCTGGCATGGACGCTCTAAAACTCAGAGATAAGTATGGTGAGAAGCTGTTGATGATAGGAAATGTAGATAAGCGTACCCTCACGGCTGGCGGATCGGCTCTAAGGAAAGAGGTTGAGAGGAAAATCGCGCTTACTGAGAGCGGAGGGTATATAGTGAGCGTGGATCACGCAGTTTCAGCTGATGTGCCATTCCATAACTACGTGGAGTATATAAGCATTGTTAAGAAGAGATTCGGGATTGAGAGATAAATGACTAAAAAATTTACCCTAAAGGCAAATTTTCCTGAATTTGGAGGTAATAGGGGCCTGCACGACTCTAAAATCGGAGAAGTTAGTCAGGGCGATAAGGAAGTTCTGCGGGAACTTGGCAGGAAGATTTTTGAAATCGCTACATCGAAGGTTAATGAGGAATATGTTGAGTTGCAGAAGAGCATAAATAGATTGGAGATAGTTAAGCCAATAGTATACATTTATGAGATCCCATGGCATGAAGTGAACATTTACGGTGAGCTTGATCTCAGGACGAAGCATCCGTTATGTCGTATATATGAGGAGAGACTAAAGCGTATAATATATAAGTGGAATCACGGTCTCGGAGCGCCCATAGATGATCCGAGGTTCACTTATCCCGGCTTAGAGCCAGTAATTATACAGCCAGTTCAGGACTATATTCATGATTCAGGTTACGGCATTCAGGTTAAAGAGGACATCGTGAGAAGAGATGAAATGAATCCAATAGTGTCTCACCGCTACCATGTGCAGATAAGAAGTGAAGAAGATATTGAGAAGATTAAAATGCCAAAAATAACGTTTGATTATGAGGGGGCTGAGAGAGACTACCAGATACTCTGCGACATATTTGAGGACATTCTGCCCGTGGAGAGACGTGGAGTATCCTCCTTCTGGTTTGCACCATGGGATGAAATTGTGCAATGGACTGGAGTGAAGGAGATCCTCATAGACATGTTTCGTAGACCAGAGTATGTTCATAGGCTCATAGATAGGATGGTTGAGGCTTGGTTACATCGGCTAGATCAGTACATAAGGCTTGGTCTACTTAGAGATGATCCGATGAGACTCTGGGGGGTGGAAACAGCTCAAGTCTTTGCTGCAACGTCTCCGGCAATGCATGAAGAATTCGCTCTAAAGCATGAGAGGCCATGGTATGAGAGGTGGGGATATAACTATTATGGCTGCTGCGAACCCCTACATCATAAGGTTGATATATTGAGGAGGAATGTTCCAAGGTTGAGGAAGATCTCCATAAGCCCGTTTGCAGACTTTAAGGAGGCTGTTAAAAATATTCGGGACGAGTTTGTGATAGCTTGGAAGCCGAATCCGGCGGTCCTCGCCACTTCAATATGGGATCCGGAATCCGTTAGGAGAGATATCGAGGAGAAGCTAAAGATGGCCAGAGAGTACGGCTGCATAATTGAAATTCACCTAAAAGATATAAGCACAGTAAACTATCAGCCCCAACGTCTATGGGAGTGGGCGAGAATAGCTTCTGAGGCTGCAGAAAAATATATTTAATCCAGGTATTGGACTGATTTAATCCCGTGTAAGCCCATCTAACTTTTTAGCTCCTCGCTTCGCATATTCTTCTCTGTTTATCTCCGAGATTGGAGCCCCCGCATATTTTAGCCTTTAAATGATCTTTATCTTAGCCATACTATGCATAGACCTGATGCGGCAAAGTTAATTGTAACTATTATTTGACGGGTTCTTTCGACTCAACATAATAAACCGATAAACATTAGAATGATACAATCATTTAAAAATGCTTTTTAAGCACCTCTTAGTGGAGGTGGAAGGTGTATGTCTAGGTTTGATAGGGAGTGGTCTGAGTATAGGACTGGCATCGCCGCTACTTTGAGGCCTGGTCCTCCGCTTAGGCATAAGATTGAGTTGGCTGCTAGGCGTATTGAGGCTCAGATCCAGTATCTGAATGGTGCTATAAGCCTCCTAACGCAGAGGGATAAGGCGCTTTTCCAGAAGGTTGTTGACGCCTACTCTAAGCATGACATGAAGAGGGCAAGCGTTTATGCTAATGAGCTCGCTGAGATTAGGAAGATGGCTAACTTCATGATGAACGCGGAGCTAGCGCTTGAGAGGGTTGCCTTAAGGCTTAAAACCGTGACAGAGGTTGGGAACGTCGCTGCAGTCCTGGCACCAGTCGGCCGAGTCCTGCAGAGCGTCCGCACTGGCATAGCTGGAGTATTCCCGGCTGCTGAGCGTGAGCTAGGCGAGATAACGACGCTGTTGGATGAGATAATGATTGAGGCAAGCCAAGCTGTGGGGATGACACCGGACTTCGAGGCTGCAAGCGAAGAAGCCCAAAAGATCCTCAACGAAGCAGCCATAGTCGCAGAGACAAGAATGAAGGAGAGGTTCCCAGAGCTACCAGCACTAAAGGCACCAGAAGAGGGAGTTGCGCAGCCCAAGTAAATTATGTTCGCTTATCTTCATTTCATGTCTCTAACAGTTAACATTTCTGGAAATATATTTGCAGAGCAGGTTTTCCGTAAATTCCCCCTATTTTAGTATTGTTAGATAAGATTGACTATTGTTCGGGAACTTGATATAACTCTGGGCCTTATTGCCTTTTAGCCTTTTACTACTATGCCTGATCTGATCTCGTTTAGCCATTCCCGTATTTTATGCAGGTATTGTGGGAAAACTATTTCAGGGTCTAAGAGTTCTGGATGCCACCTCTTCTCCCACTCAACTATGGCGTATCCATCGTAGCCCCCTTTTATTAGTAGCTCAAGCATCTCTTTTATTGGGACGTCTCCCTCTCCTAACAGAACATACTTTACTTTATTGTTCTCCACTATGGAGTCTTTAATATGTACGCTGACAGCGTATTGGCCGATGTTCTTATAGGTTTCCTCAGGCTTCTCACCTCTCATGCGATATGGATGATGAAGGTCCCAGAGTATCCGTACACGTTTATGATTAACTTCCCTCATCAGTTTGGCGCATAGCGAAGTGTCAACCCAGTCGTCATGAGTTTCCAGAGCCAAGGTCACACCATAGTCTTCAGCTTCATCACCGATCTCCCTTAAATTCTGTACAATTATTGGCATTATTGTCTCGTGAGTGAAGCCCCTCGGTATTCTACCACCATATATGCGAACTATTGGGGCTCCTAGATCTGCAGCAAGCGCCATGTTTCGTCTGGTCTCATCGAACTGCTCCCTCTTTTCATCAGGATCTACGACTGCAAACCTAGCGGATATTGATATGCCGGAGACCGAGAGACCATAATCTGCCAACAGTTTCTTTGTTTTATTAAGGTTTGCCGTAAACTCCTGGCGCCTACTTATATCCAAATCTTCAAGCAAGCCACGGAACTCAATACCCTCATAGCCCATCTTAGCAGCGCTCCTAATAATCTTCTCAAGATCCCATTCAGGGCAGCCTAAAGTGCTGAATGAAATCTTCATTAAGGGATCACTCCTCCACTACTCCAATATGTTACACTAAAACATCTTCCGCTTAATGGTTTAAAGATTTTATTCTCTAAGGTTTATCAAGACTCATTACGCCAAAACACTAGACCTCTTAACGACCTTAAGAAGCTGGCTAAAACGCAAAATGCATGCTCCCAAAAGCCATAAAATCCATCCTTTATATGTGCCAACCCTTATTACATTTTTAAGAGGGTTTTATGCCACAAATTGATCGTGACTGGTGGCAAGTAGATGGTAACCTATGGATTATAAATATGCTACAGGAATGCAGGAAATAGTTGATTTTGCCATTCGGCAAGCATTGATGGAACTGGCATCTTTGGGCTTGTCTTCGCAACCCGACCGCTGGTGGAGAGGGAAGGCTCGACTCCTTTATCCTTGGGAAGGCGAGGACCCCTAAACCAGTGTTTATCATTCTAATAGGCCAGCCACGTTCAGAATCGATCAGGATGAGAAATATTTTATTTGCACTCTACCAGTCGCTGCGCCAGAAATCATTTATTACCAAGGACGATGCTATATTGCGCTCAACCAAAGGTCTCTACTTCACTAATCCTTCTGCCAATAAAGAGGAGAGGTCATTTATAGTTCAGATCTTTCATGAACGTACCATTTTAGGGCATAGATCTATAGTGCGGAGTGAAAACATTTCAAGCTGAAAAATTTCTAATTATTTTTGAGACCTACAGAAAACATGAAGAGAATGCGGATAACTTTTACAATAAGTAGATTACGTAAGGGGGAAGGTATTGGGGGACAGAGTTGTGGCGCCGCCGGACGGACTCGAACCGTCGACCAACGGGTTAACAGCCTCAGCCTTTAAAGGGGCTTTCAACCCCCTTAAAGCCCGCTGCTCTACCGAACTGAGCTCTCGTCCACGCACCATTGGGCGCGTGAACGGCGGCCCGTTCGGCATCTTCCCGTTTCTGGCGGCGCCATATTTTTGAATATTCACCGAGGTATTTAAAGTTTAAGTTGAGGATTTTCTTTTAAAACCATTTTTATATCGGATTGAGCAATATTCTTAAATAGGAAAATGTGCTAGAAATATTTTTGAGGTTTGTGAGGGCCCGTAGCTCAGCTAGGTTAGAGCGGCGGGCTCATAACCCGCGGGTCGCCGGTTCGAGTCCGGTCGGGCCCACCATACTATTTTTTTGTGTTTTTGTGGTGCTTATTTTAGAATTTAAATTTAAAATTATTTTTTATGCTGCCTCCATTATTATCGTTATTTTTGCCTATTATACGGGCTTACCCTCTCCCTCCCCGCCTTCACAACAAACCTTTAATACAACCAAATCTTACTTGTGTCTTTTCACCGGGCTCTACGCTCTATTAAGGTTTACTATAAGAGCATTGGGGTCTTTATTCTGAAAGAAAGTGTTGAGGCGGACTCAGGAGCGGGAAAAGCTCGTCATCTCTTCATCCACGTACCTCGATCTCCTCATCGTCCAATAAATAAAATCAATTAGAAAGATATGAATGTTTCTGGTAGATTTGAGCTAAACTCCCCTCGTCTTTTCATACATTTTCTCTAGGGTCCACCTTATTGCGGATCTCAACTCACGCTCCCTCTGAGGCGTCACATTCCTAATCACTATCTCGCGGATCAGAGTTCCTTCAGCCTTAACCTCATAGGATAAGGCCTCATCCGGCATAAGCTCCCCCCTCTTAACTGCCTCCTGGTCAACCTCACGCATCTTATTTAAGACCTTCTCGATTAGAAAGGCTTCGAACGGCGGCGTGTCCGTATGGAATTTTTTGTCGGCTTCAGGTATAACACGTAGATTTCTATCTTCAACATAAATGCTTGCTAGCGTCTCACCCGCGCTGGTCTTCAATGGTATAATCCTTGTAGCTTCTCTGGCAGGGGGAGCTGGAGCAGGGGTTGCTGATGGGGCGGCTTCAGCAGCCCTTAGCTGGGCAATCTCTTCAGCTCTCTTAAAACTCCGTTCCAGTAATATCATATTGACGATTTCTAATATTAGTTTTAGGCCTTCAACCTCAGATTCAAGGCTTCTTATCCTCTCCTCAAGAATCTCCCTTAGCTCCGCAACCTTTTTTAGTTTTTCTTCCTCCATCCTTTAATCTTCCCAAAACTAATTCTTCCAAATATTTATTGGTGAAACTGCGATATATTTTTAATTGCTGTCACAAAAATATTATTGGTGTGCTTAATGCAAATAAGTGTCTATATTCTGGTCGAGGTTGAGAAGGGAGAGCCCTGGCAGATAGCATCAAAAATATCGAAGATTGAGAGCGTTAAGACAGTGCATACGGTGACAGGGCAATATGATATAATAGTTTATGCTGAGCTAGATAATCTGGACGCCCTCAAAAACATTATAAAGCAGATACACGCCATAGAGGGTGTTCGACACACGCAAACAGCTGTATGCATACCATAGAGGATAAAATGCCAGTCATCCAGCTTTATAGGGGCTCCCCTATTTTATCTTTAGACTACGCTTATAAGGTGGATTCCCTTTATCTACTAAGCGCTCCGCTAATTTTGCTTATTAGAGGAGGTGAATAATTTGAATAAAAATACCTTGACTAATATCGTTGATACTACACGCAGCCCATACGCCCTATTGCGACCGGTGCCAATCGAAAGAGTTCGCTTAGAGGATGCCTTCTGGGCTCCGAGGCTGAGAATTATCCGGGAGGTAACAATACCCTCACAGCACACACTACTCGAGGAGACCGGGCGCATATTTAACTTCCGTAGGGCTTCTGGTAAGGTTAGCGGGAGCTTCCGCGGCCTATACTTTAACGACTCAGATGTCTATAAGTGGATTGAGGCTTCAGCCTATTCATATGCATATCAACCGGATGAGAGAACCCTTAAGATGGCGATGGATGTAATCGATGAGGTTGTTGCAGCCCAGGATGAGGATGGATACCTCAACACGTACTTCACGTTTGAGCGGAGGGGCGATAGATGGAAGAACCTTAGAGATATGCATGAACTTTACTGTGCGGGCCACCTTATACAGGCTGCAATAGCCTTTTATAGGGCTACGGGGGAGAGGAAGCTCCTCGATTCTGCATGTAGATTCGCGGATCACATAGCTGGGGTTTTTGGTCCCGGCAGAAGGATTGGAGTTTGTGGGCATCCGGAGATCGAGATGGCTCTTGTAGAGCTCTATAGAACTGTTGACAAATTAGACTACTTGAACTTGGCGTGCTTCTTCATTGATAGTAGAGGTAGGGGGGTGATCGGCGGCAGCCCATACCACGTAGATCATAAGCCTTTCAGGGAGCTGGATGAGATAGTTGGGCACGCTGTTAGAGCATTATACTTGAATTGTGGCGCAGCCGACATTTACGCCGAGACCGGAGATAAATCACTGTTTGATGCCCTCATGCGCCTTTGGCATAGCATGACCGAGCGAAAAATGTATATAACTGGTGGCGTGGGCTCACGGCATGAGGGCGAGGCCTTCGGCGAGGATTACGAGCTGCCTAATGCAAGAGCCTATGCTGAAACTTGTGCCGCTATAGCTAGCTTCATGTGGAACTGGCGCATGCTCCTAGTGACGGGTGATGGGCGCTTCGCAGACATAATGGAGCTAGCCCTCTATAATGGCATATTATCTGGCATATCACTCGACGGAGAACACTACTTTTACGTTAACCCGCTTGCAGACAGGGGGAAGCATAGACGCCAGAGGTGGTTTGAGTGTGCATGCTGTCCTCCCAACATAGCCCGTCTAATAGCATCGCTGCCAGGCTACTTTTATAGCACGTCAGAGGATGGCATATGGATCCACATTTATGCTGGAAATACTGCGGAAATAGAGTATAAAGGTGCACGCATCACGTTAATTCAGAGGACGGATTATCCATGGAGCGGCGATATCGAGGTTTCAGTTAATCCAGAAAAACCTGTGGAGTTCAGCCTATTCATCCGTATTCCAGGCTGGTGTGGGGAGGCACAGGTCAGAGTTAACGGAGAGAGGATTGAGGATATTTCTAAGCGCATTGAGCGTGGATATATAAGGGTTCACCGCCTCTGGGAGAGCGGCGATAAAATTAACATATCCCTCGCAATGCCGATTGAAAAAATTGTTTCGCATCCGCGCGTTATAGAGAACAATGATAGAGTCGCCCTAAAGAGGGGGCCGATAGTGTATTGCCTTGAAAAGGCCGATAACCCGGGGTTCGATGTCTGGGATATAATATTGCCGAATGATGCTCCACTAAGCGCCCACTATGCGCCGGAATTGCTGGGCGGGGTTGTCATTATACGTGGCGAGGGGCTTGTAATAAATGCTGATGCTTTTGGGAGAAGGTTGTATGCGCGAAGGAAGGATGTTAAATACGAGGCTCGTAGAGTGAACTTTACGGCGATACCATACTATGCGTGGGCGAATAGGGAGGAGGGCCCGATGACCGTCTGGCTGAGATCGCCGGAGAAGCTACTCTAACATGCTTAGGGTCTTCACAGGCCCAAGGAATGTTCCATCTAAAAGGTATAACTCAGCCTCCTCGAGGACTACGCTTCTAGATCTGAGGATCGGCCCAATAAAATCTTTAAAGACCTCCTCTCTTGATATCGAAACCTTATTTATTGCTCTTCCGCCAAGGAAGTCGTTGAATGAGGGCATTATAATTAGTCTCTTAACCTTTGCGTCCACAGAGAACCTGGTTCTAGCGAGCTCCACCAAGTCTTCGTCCCTCTTAAACCTGACATTATAATGCTTTAGCATTGAGGCTATAAGAGCATGTTTATCGCATGGGGCCTTAACCCAAACCTGACTCGTTACACGGAAGCCTATATAATCTCTGAAGGTTACCGTGGGGTGAACGTGCCCTATAACAAGGGTTTCGCACCCAAGCATCTTTATATCCGGCCATGTATGCCCATGAAATAATCCAATAGAGCCTATTATCACGCCATTTTGTGGAGCAACCTCAACGCCTTCGGGTAGTAAAACCTCAATATTTCCATCATGGTTTCCCGGCACAACCTTCACGCGTGGGACCTTCTCGCGGATTCTATCAAAGAAGAATGGGACGTCACGCCACTCCTCAATCTCAATCTTCTCTATTGTGTGCTTAACATCTCCGAGGACTAGGAGGCAGTCTGGCTTCTCAAGCGATATTATGCGCTCAAGTCTCCTTAAAAGTTTACTCGTCTGCGATGGTATGTGGACCCCTTCCTCCGATAAAGATGCCTCCCAGCCTAAATGTATATCCGATATAACTAGGGTCTTCTCTGAACCATCATCTATTATTAGGGCAGCATATGGGCTTACAGGCTTAAGCAGCGTTGTTCTTTCACCCATAAAATATTCACGTGGCTTTCCTAATAGAATTAATTAGCATCATTATCTCATTAAATAGGCTTCTGTTGGCTGAGGCTATCACCGAGAAGCGCTTAACCTCAGTTAATAAAGTATCTTGCGGTATATCCTCCCCGCTAGGCTGTAGGAATACCCCACCAGACTCCCTAATTATAAGCATCCCGGCGGCGAAGTCTATCGTCCTAAGCATGCCTCGCAAATCAATATATGCATCTAGAAGTCCAGATGCAACATAGCATATCTCTAAGGAGGCTGCTCCAAGCGCCCTTAAACATTTAACCCTCCCCATTATCGGTAGAGTCCTCTCTATTGATTCAATACTTCTTGAAATATCTACGGATACAATAGCATCCTTTAAGTTGCTAATGCCCGATGGTTTAATTTCCTGACCATTATATTTGGCGCCACGACCCTTCTCCGCGGAAAATATCCCACCATCCTTCAAGTCCATTACAACCGCAGCTTCTATATCGCCTAGCCTTTCGGTAGGCGATATAGCTAGGGAGGATGAGGTGAATTTTATGCCTCTAATAGCGTTATTTGTACCATCAACTCCATCTACAACTAGGTAGAATTCTGGAGATGAGCCGATCCTTTTAACACCAAACTCCTCGCCAACAAATATGCATGAGAGGTTATTCTTCTCAAGATAGTCTATCGCAGCTCTCTCTGCGGCAACATCAATCAGCCTGCTCCTATCTCCCCCAAATCCAAAACCAACTATCCTACTAGCTATGGGGGTTCCAAGCATCGGGTTAACGCGGGAGTAAATTTCCTTAGCAATATTGATCAGTATATCGAGAGGTTGAGCCATCTATCCACCAGCGTTTCCTTAATCTCTCCATAAATCAAACCCTTATATTTAAGGAGAACACAATCCTTTCTTGGAGGAATGTTTGATGTCGGAGGAGAAGAAAAAGAAGTATTATTACTATGGTGAGAGGGAGAAGAAGGCTGAGGAAGTGAAGAAGGGGGAATGCGGGAGGACCAAAAAGAAGTAGATTCTGCTTAAGAGGTTATCTTTTTTGGCTTCAGGAATCCCGGTATGCACCTTTCATCCTCCAATGGATTAAAGTCGATGAGCTCTGATGCATCTATCGGCATTACGATTCTAGAGACCATGCCATGAAGACTATATGGTAACCTAATAAGTCTCATATCTCCAGATGTAACCCACTCATCTATCATGAAACCTTTATTCTTAACTTCTCTGGCAAAATCACCTCGCTTCTCGCGGCTCCAGCTAAACACGTCCTTATCCAAGACATGTATGTGGAATCCTCTACCAGAGTAAACCACCTTTAGGTTTGAGAATGCTTTAGAGAGCTCATCATAAAGCCTTATAGTTTCGTCTTTAACCATTTTGAGCTCTATTTCGCAGAAGCTTAGCCCTTGACGCCTGCGCATCTTATCCTCAAGCGACCCGTGTATTGGGCATGTTAAGTTTTCTGGGTCTAGATCGAAGGCCATCTCTTGGCCAATAACGCATCCTTGATCATCGTAAATGTTCCTGTCATAGTAGACTGATTCTGGAAGAAACTCCAGAATCCATTCTCTAATATCCTCTAAGCTTGTGTAATTCTCTATTAATATTGTTGTCGATGCGTCCTCCTCGTATTCTGGAGGATAGATTCTTGTGTGTCTTCCAATTATTACTGCAAAAACTATCTTTCCACTCCAGCCGCTAAACCACTCCCTAACCCTATTAAGGTCGAATTCGCTTGTATAGAATATTCTCCGTTCATCTAGAGTTGAAGGGCGCATGCCCCTAGGCAAATAATAATTGTTCATTTCAAGCTTCCGGCAGCTGGCTAATGCTCAAATGGTTCCAGATTCCCAGCTCTTGACATACATCTTCTGCTCTTCAGTCATCTCATCTATTTTTATGCCCATCGCTCTAAGCTTTAGTCTCGCGACCGTCTCATCAATCTCTCTTGGAACATCATATACTTTCGGCTCCATCTTAGGGTGTTTAGCTAAATACTCAACACATAAAGCCTGGTTAGAGAATGACATATCCATAACCTCGGGCGGGTGTCCCTCGGCTGCAGCCAAGTTTACAAGTCTCCCCTCAGCTAGAAGATATATTTTCCTTCCGTCTTTAAGTGTGTATTCATCTAGGTTTGGTTTAATAGTCCTCTTCGATATGGATATTTTCTCTAGGTCTGGTATGCTTATCTCGACGTTGAAGTGCCCGCTGTTAGCTAATATGGCACCATCCTTCATCTTCAACATATGCTCCATTCTTATAATGTTTATGTTGCCTGTCGCCGTTACAAATATGTCACCTACAGCTGCAGCTTCGCTTAGCGGCATAACTTGGAATCCATCCATAACGGCTTCGAGAGCCCTTATTGGATCAACCTCGGTAACTATGACGTTTGCGCCCATACCCCTAGCCCTCAAAGCTAAGCCGCGGCCGCACCACCCATAACCACAGACAACGAACCTCTTACCCGCCAAAAGAATATTTGTTGCCCTTAAGATTCCGTCTATTGTACTCTGCCCAGTCCCATAGCGATTGTCAAACAGATACTTTGTGTAGGCGTTGTTAACAGCGATTATCGGATACTGGAGAACACCCTTCTCAGCCATAGCCTTAAGCCTCATAACACCAGTCGTAGTCTCCTCAGTTCCACCAATGATATTCTGGAGAACCTCTCTTCTAGACATATGTATTGTAGTTACCAGATCTGCTCCATCGTCAAGGGTTATATTTGGCCGATGATCTATCACACGATTTATACACCAGTAATACTCCTCAGTAGTCTCACCGCGCCAGGCATAAACCTTTACACCCATTTTTGCTAGGGCAGCAGCAACCTCATCTTGAGTTGAAAGAGGGTTTGAGCCGCATAACGCAACCTCAGCCCCTCCGGCAACTAGAGTCTTAATGAGAACGGCTGTCTCCTTAGTCACATGTAAGCATGCTCCTACCCTCAAGCCCTCAAGGATCCTTTCATTCTTGAAGCGCTCAGCAATCTGATTTAAGACTGGCATATGCCTGGAAGCCCACTCAATAAGAAGCTCGCCCTTCTCGGAGAGACTTAAATCCCTAACTCTAAAATCCATAAATCTACCACCCATCTAAACTTTGCGTAGACTCAGAATCAAAGGCTCACGTCAAAACACCAACCATCATCTCGCTAAGACCCGCTTAACGATCGGCGGCCTTATCTTCTTCAAAACCCTATATCTACAGTAGGGGCACCTTATGCCAAGCTCAAGATCAGTCGACTTAACAATAGCACCACACTTAACGCACTGATACAGAAGGGCAGCCTCCTCATTACCAGCCAAGCAGCTCACCGCAGAAATGAGCGTCCAGCCAAAAATTTAAACTTTTCTATTCAGGTTTAGGGATAAAAGGGTTTTGCTCTTTTAAAGTTCATTAAAACTCTTTTTATCCGCGGAAATGAAGGTTAATGTTAGAGTCGTTGAAAATGCTTAGACTAAAAAATAATTTACAGATGATAGTTAGCAAAAGAAATCGCGTAGATCAATACCTTTACCTTATTTAAGTTTCGTTTTTGAGAATGGGCAAAAATTTTGGTGCGGTTGCCGGGATTTAGATTTTTAGTTCTGGCGCGGTTCATCTTCCTAATTGAGTACTTTTATTGCAGGACAGATTTAGAAGAGGGTAGATGCCCATCATACGGAATGCCAATAAAAAAGATCCTAGATTTTTAGAGACTCCCTCCGAGACATGGGAAGAAATCCATACTTATCCAAACTTAACCTTAACTTTCCCAGTAAAGCAGCCCTTTATCCATTTCAAAGAAAAACTTATATTTCGTAGCTGGTAATAGGTAACCATATGCCAATTAGGTGATAATGCATGCCGAACCCTGTGCAGAAGAACTCCTCATATCTAAACTCTATGTCGACTACTGATACCAGAACAAGGGTTGAGGATACCTGCCCATCTAGCGGCCTATGCCCTCTATGTATTAGAGAGTGCCCCTTCGTCTGCGAGGTTTCATTGTCGGCTTTTAGGGGGCGTGAGGCACTTTATCCAGATCCGAAGATGTTTGGGAAGAGTACGGCTGGCTCCTTAAAGGACTATGGATTAGACTGGTCGCACTTTAACATTAAGGCTAGACTTTTAGGCGCTGAAGGCATAGATCCAGATCCAGACATAGCGTTATTCCCGAATGTTAATGTTGAAACAAGCGTTGCTGGCATACCGCTCAAGATACCCGTCATAATAGGAGCATACGGCTCAACAGAAGTTGCCAGGGTCAACTGGGATAGCCTTGCAATAGGCGGAGCTCTCTCCGGAATAATAGTCACTATAGGCGAGAATATTTGCGGCATGGATCCGGAAGCGGTGATCACTAATGGAAAAGTTACTTATTCGGCGGAGCTCAAGAGGAGGGTTGAGGCATTTAAGAAGTTCTGGGATGGAAAGTATGGGGGTATCGCCGTTCAAACTAATGTTGAAGATCAACGCTTAGGGGTTGACGTCTAC
>JAGTQE010000007.1 GCA_018396635.1 Candidatus Bathyarchaeota archaeon | reverse complement strand
GAAGACGGAGTTCGACGCCAAGATAAATATTGAGACACCTGAGCAGATGGAGGCGTTCCTACGCGAGGAGGAGAACATGCTCCGGAGCATGGTTGACAAGATAGCCGGCGTAGGCGCAAACGTCGTCATATGCCAGAAGGGCATAGATGACATGGCCCAGCACTTCCTAGCCAGAAGAGGCATACTCGCAGTTAGACGCGCAAAGAAGTCCGATATGGAGAAGCTAGCCAAGGCCACTGGCGGAAGGATTGTTACGAATCTAGATGACCTTAAGCCCGAGGATCTCGGGTACGCTGAGCTAGTTGAGGAGCGTAAGATAGGCGAGGACAAGATGGTCTTCGTCGAGGGATGCAGGGATCCGAGGGCGGTTGCAATACTTGTCAGAGGAGGGAGCGAGAGGATCGTTGACGAGGCTGAGCGCTCAATACATGACGCTCTATGCGTCGTCAGGGACGTTGTCCAGGAGCCTAAGATACTCGCAGGCGGAGGGGCGCCTGAAATAGAGGTTGCGAGGGCGATAAGAGAATACGCCCAGTCGCTTCCGGGAAGGGAGCAGCTCGCAGCCCAGAGCTTCGCGGATGCAATAGAGGTTATACCTACAGCCCTAGCCGAGAACGCTGGGCTAGATCCAATAGACATACTCTCTGAGCTTAGGGCTAGGCATGAGAGGGGCGAGAAGTGGGCTGGAATAGACGTTAACACAGGTAAGGTTAGGGACATGCGTGAAATAGACGTCTACGAGCCCCTAGCCGTTAAGAAGCAGGTTATAAAATCCGCGACAGAAGCGGCAACAATGATACTTAAAATAGACGATGTGATCGCAGCCGGAAAAACAAAAACACCAAAGACGCCTAAAGAGTCTAAGGAGACTGAGAGCAAAGAATTTGACTAAAAACCTCTATGGAGATTTAGTCCACGATTTTCTTTTCCATATTTATTTTGCCCATGTATTCCATGAGAGCTCAGGGCAAATTTGAGATATGGGTTTTACCCAACAATTTAAGGGCTGCTTCAGAGAGGGCTGCAGGCATTCTTAGGGAATACGATTTTAAAGTTCTTTACTTGAATGTGCAGCGTGAGCTAAATGATTTGGTTGAGGAGCTAGCGCTTGGCGCTCCATATGAGCAGTTTATTAATGAGGTGAGGAGACTAGGTATTTTACGTGAAAGTATTTCCTCATGGGAGTATCAGCTTAAACCTATATTTCTAGCCTTAAGGGGCCTAAAAATTAGGAAGCCTAGCATGAGGATTTTCTGCTATAGGAGCTCAGATTCCGAGAACTCGGCGATCAAGAGGGCTGAAAAGATAGCTCTCTTGATTCTCAGAATCAACTCTATCGGGGAGGTTGATGTTAGGGAGTGGAGGAAAATAATATATGGCGCTATAAGTGAGGGGGCTGCCTTCGCTGATGAGGAGGCAGATTATATAGTTAGAGCTTTCTTCAGAGAGGGGCTTAAGGGAGAAAAAGCCATAATTATATCGGATTTCTCTGGCAGATACCTTTTAAGGAGGTTGAGGGAGATTGGTGTAGACGTCTCCATACGCTATATATTTCTCCCGTACTACTTTACGCCTCTAGAGGTGCTTATGCGTGAAGCCGCCCTTATGCTTAGTAGGGGGCTGGATTTAAGCGATGAGAAAATAATTAGCCTCGCAAAACTGCATGCAGAGTTCATTAGAGATTATGTTCTAACAAGCTATAATTATGATGAAGCCTACCTCCGATGGCTTAAAGATAAGGTAGGCATTGTTAGAGCAGCGCTTAATAGTACAGCATCTTCATCTCATATCTTTTGAGGTGCTCAACCGCTTGGTTAATGTCCATGAATAGCGACTGCACCCTCTCCACATCCTCAAGCGAAACGATATCACGTTTTGAGCTCTTAGCGTTCTGGGCTGCTAAGCTGAGGAGCTGAACTGCGTATCTAAGCGATGAGGACTCGCCTATCTCAGTTAGCTTTTTGAGGGCATCCTCCTCAACCTTTATCTTCTCTTCATTCGCCCTTATCTTCAATATCTCCCTTATCTCTTCAGCGCTATACTCGTGGGTCGCTATTATAACCGCCCTGTCAAGGAGGTCCAGCGGGAAACCCATAGGGCTCTTAACGTCAGTCCCACGTATAGTCGTTATCCCACGGTTTGTTGCAAGTATTATTATTGGCACCAACTCGCTCTCCAGAGCTCTTCCAAGAAAGCTGAAGGCTTCAAGGTCCAATAGGTGGCTATCATCTATGAAGAGGACTCCCGGATGTATAAATGCCCTGCCCTCATCAACCATCTTCTTAACCATCTCGTCAACCGAGGCTCTAACCTCGCTATCTATCTCCTTAGTCTCGCTGAAGCCAAAGAGGAGCGAGAAGAAGCCGCTGCTCTTGCTCCTAGCATGCATTTTATCCAAGTCATCTAATGTCAGTGAGTAAACAAACTCCTTCTCCTTCAAGACCGGGCCTGTCGGCCTAGGAACCTTCTCGCGGGTATCAACCTCATAAATCTTACCTTTACTGCTCTCTAGGCTTAGACCCAGATTTACAACCCTACCAGTCTCAGCATCTATTTGTATAACGCAGCCTTCAGTTATACCTTGAGCGATAATCTGTTGAGCTATGGATGCGCCAGCCTCAATAGTCTTCTCCTCCTTAGTTGTCTTCAGTGTTAATCTTACGCTCTCGGGAACCCTCTGATATGGATTATAGGGGTGTGGCGCAGTCCTAATCTCTAGACTTGTAACTTCACCCTCATAGACCTTGCGCATCTCATGGATCTCAACTCCTATAGCCTTACGCATAGCCTCGATAAGGACTTCAGTCTTCTTCCTCTCGCTGCTATATATTTCGCTACCGCTCATCTGTATGAATGGAACATTTGGGCCCAGCTCCTTCGCTATAGCCATCGCTATAGCTGTCTTACCTGTTCCAGGCGGACCCGCTAAAATAATAGTCCTCCCGCTAAGCTTACCCTCCTTAATCATTTGGACGATTAAACCAGCTGCCTCACGGGCTTTCTCCTGGCCAACCATGCCATCCTTAATCTTTACAGCTCTAAGATTCTCGTCTAAACCTAATCCTCTGATATGGGTATGAGCACCTATTCTCTCAAAACGCTGAAGAACATTAGGTATCTCACGTATATCGGACATATCGACACCACAAAAACAGGTTAAGAGGGGGAAGAATATGGAACTAAAAATGGGGGTTAATCGAACTCTGAGGTCTTAGTCTCCTCTTCTTCCTCCTTCTTCTCAGCGCCCTTAGCCTTCTCTTCCTCCTTAGGCTTAGCCGCCGCAATCACATCGTCTATTCTCAGTATCATTGAGGCTGCCTCAGTTGCAGATTTAATTGCCTGCTCCTTAACAACCAAGGGCTCTATGACGCCCTTCTCAAACATATTTACAACCTTGCCGCTGAAAACATCTACTCCATAAGCATATCCGTCTGGCTTCTCGTGAGCCGCCCTTAATTCAACCATCACATCTATGGGCTCTAAGCCAGCATTCTCAGCCAAAGTCTTCGGAATTATCTCCAGCGCCTCGGCAAAGGCCTCTATAGCCAGCTGCTCTCTACCTCCAATCTGAGCCGCATATTTACGCAGCTCCTTAGCTACCTCAGCCTCCGCCGCACCTCCACCCGGAACAACCTTATTCTTCTCTATAACATCGGCTATAACTGAGAGAGCGTCGTGCATCGCCCTCTCAGCCTCATCAACCATTCGCTCTAGGCCGGCGCGTATGAGGATCGATACTGAGCGTGGATCCTTGCATCCCTCGACGAAGACCATCTTGTCCTCGCCTATCTTACGCTCCTCAACTAGCTCAGCGTACCCGAGATCCTCGGGCTTAAGGTCATCTAGATTCGTAACAATCCTTCCGCCAGTAGCCCTAGCGAGCTTCTCCATATCAGACTCCTTAGCCCTTCTAACCGCCAATATACCCTCCTTCGCTAGGAAGTGCTGGGCCATGTCATCTATGCCCTTCTGGCATATGACAACGTTCGCTCCAGCCTTCTTAATCTTCTCAACCATCTCCTTAAGCATCTGCGTCTCCTTATCTAGGAAGGCCTTCATCTGTAGCGGATCCCTTATCCTAATCTCAGCGCTGAACTCAGTCTTCTCGATTTCGAGCGGACAATTGAGTAG
Organism: Candidatus Bathyarchaeota archaeon; assembly: GCA_018396635.1. GTDB lineage: Archaea > Thermoproteota > Bathyarchaeia > Bathyarchaeales > DTEX01 > DTEX01. Next base: position 77,165 of record JAGTQE010000007.1, on the reverse strand, counting down.
GGCTATCCTAGCCTTCTCTACGCGCTTAGGCATTCCGGCGTGCACTACCTCTTTATCGAGAATTATCCCTCTAACAAGCTCCGTGTCGCGTAGGCTCTCGCCCTCCTTCTTTATTATTTGAATATTATCGACGTCTGCAACCCATTTATCGCCCCTCTTCTCAGCTATCTGCTTAACAGCATCGATAGCTATCTCGGCGAAGTGGTCCCTCGCCGTACCAACAGCCTTACTCCCCATGGATGTTAAAGCAACCTTCTTCAATGCCTCCCTGTCATCCACATTGACGGTCATGCTTATCCTGTCTAGAACCTCAACAGCCTTCTGAGCTGCCTTACGATAACCGCTAACAATAACGGTTGGATGAATATTTTGCTCAAGGAGCTCCTCAGCCTTCTTGAGGAGCTCGCCGGCCAGAACGACGACTGTTGTCGTCCCGTCGCCAACCATGTCGTCCTGAGCCTTAGCAACCTCAACCATCATCTTAGCGGCAGGATGCTCAACCTCAATCTCCTTAAGGATCGCTGCACCATCATTCGTTATCGTTATGTCTCCTAAGCTGTCAACGAGCATCTTATCCATGCCGCGTGGACCTAATGTCGTTCTAACAGCCTCAGCAATAACCCTAGCAGCCATAATATTATTTCTCTGGGCCTCTCTGCCGCGACTTCTAGCCGTGCCCTCCTTTAATATCAAGATCGGCTGGCCAGATGCTGTCTGAGCCAAGTATGCCATATATATCACCCCTCATCATTTAAACAGATCTTGTATTTATTACTGAAGTCGAAAAATATAAGTTTTACTAAAACTAAAAATTGTAAACAAGAAGACTTAAAGTTAATTTAGAGGAGAAATTAGTTAACATGTCACTAGAGGAAAGTGCACTTGCAGAATATAGGATATTGGCTATACGCCCGTTACCAAAAGTGGATCCCGAAAAAGACTTAGAGTGGTTATGTAAGAGTTTAGGCTTTCTAGAGCCAAGAGATAAGAAGAAGACGGCGTTCAGAATATTGAAGCTGCTGCTTGAAGCTGCTAGAGAGAATAAGGGGCTTACGAGCGATGATCTTGCGGCAAAATTATCTCTAACAAGGGGGACAATGATTCATCACTTAAATAAGATGATTAGGAGCGGGCTCGTAATATACCATGAGGGGACATATAAGCTAAGGGGAAGAAGCTTGAAATCAACTATTGAGGAGGCTCACCGCGACATAAATAGGATATTTGAGAATCTATATAAGATCGCCGAGTCAATAGATAAAGCATACAATTTATATTCCAGGAGCTAAATAAGCCCAAGACTTCCAAGCAGCGAGCAGACGCTGTTGAGTAACTTAGAGAGGTTTCTCGTATCTCTCCCCATCAACATAAACTTCCATTACATCCAGCTGCTTATTTAACACTAATAGATCGGCCCTACAGCCCTCAGTAACCCTACCTATGTTCCTGAAGCCCATAGCCTCACATGGCGTGGACGTTGCCATTCTAAAGGCATCTTTCAGGGAGAACCCGATCTTTATGATATTACGTATGGCGTTTATTAGCATTAGGGTGCTTCCAGCCAAGACCCCGTCCTCTGTTCTCGCTATACCATCCTTTATTACAACTTTACTCGGCCCAAGCATGTATACGCCGTCTGGAAGCCCTGCTCCGGGCGTAGCATCGCTCACCAGGATTAGCCTACCTGGACCCTTACATTTTAACGTTAAAGTTATTGTTACTGGATGTAGATGAATCAAATCAGCTATTATCTCAGCGTAAACATCTGTGGTCAACGCTGCGCCTATTATTCCAGGTTCACGGTGATGGTAGCCCCGCATGCCATTGAAAAGATGGGTTATAATGTTTGCGCCAGCTTTAATGGCATTTAATGCCTGCTCGTATGTTGCATCAGTATGTCCAAGGGAGACCTTAACATTAAACCTTTCTATAACGCTTCTTATGAAATCTATGCCATTTTTAACTTCAGGGGCAACGGTCACCCTCCTTATAAGCCCGTGGCTAGCATTATAGAGCCTCTCAAACTCTTCGAGGGACGGTTCACGAATATATTTCTTAGATTGAGCCCCGCTCCTCTCAGGGTTAAGATATGGACCTTCTAGGTGGATTCCAAGTATCCTTGAGCCGCAGCGCGTCTCTGACGCTTCACTTATATTCTTAACTGCACTCTCTATCCTATCGCTGGAGTCGGTAACCGTGGATGGCATGTAGGATGTTACGCCGGTCGCCAGTAGCCTCCTAGAAAATTCCCTAATCTCTTTAATTGTTGAGTATGTTAAATCGTAGCCAAACCCGCCGTGATTATGTATATCCACCAGCCCTGGAGCTAAAATGTAATCATCGTATCTATGAATCTCTCTTACATCTTTAGGTCTATCTGCCGAGACCCCAATTATCTTTTCTCCCTCCACCAGAACATATGCATCTCTAAGTACTCTGCGGGGTGTTAGGAGGATGCCAGCTCTTATAGCGAACATGGGGAGACCTTAAACAATCTTTTTCATGAATCTTTAACTGATGTTATTTGCCGGGACCTCTTTGGGAGCATCAGGGTTATCCGGACCGAAATGCTTCAGAATCACAAGGTTTTCAGCTGAGCTCTCGTTAACTATTTTTACGCCGTCCCTAGCGGCTTCAACCGTCACAAATAATTCATCGTTAGTTAGCTCTCCATATTTTATCATCGTTGGCGCCTCAACCCTAAACTTGCCCACCCTCCCATGACCCTGTATGACCACTAGGCCATATGCTGCCTTATCATAGATTTTTACGGATTTACCCGGATAGACCGTAAGCTCTTTCGCGCTGAAATCCCTAGATCCATAAATCACCCACTTCTCTTCATACCCCGCTTCCCTCGACTCCTCTGGGTCTATTGACGGGATCGGCTCAATGTAATGGTGTTTCTTAAACTCTGGATCGAGGTTCTCCCTCCAATCTATCATATCAACTATGTAATCTAGGTCTTGATGATGCTCCTTTGGAACATCTTTGACGAGCAGATCCCATGATATAGGCTTATCCTCAAGCATAGATTGGTATATGGCTGCAACATCAGAAGCCTTTTGCACCTCATAAGTTACAAGGGTACCTGGGGCGTGGAGGACTCCGGCCGGAACAAGCCACCCCGTCCCCGGCTTAAGCTTATATGCCCTAGAGAGGTATAGTATTCCATTATCGCCGGAGCCCCATCTTTTAAGGCATTCTTTAACGTCTTCTTTAGACGTCCCCGGCTCTAGGCCGAAGAACGTATATGGAAACTTTCCCTCAAAAGCGTTTAGCTGCTGTGGGAAGTAGTAGGCCTCTGGCTTAGGAAGCCTATTAACCCTACGCGCATGCTCCTCCATTTGGTGTAGGTGTAGTGGTATTGGACATGCGTTATCGAAGAATTTCGCTAAAACCATCCAGCCGCCATGCTTCCGCATAACATCCCTACCGATGAACCTATCGCCCAAAACATCGATAGCATCCTTAAGGAGCACCCTACTCACCTTCGACCCCTCCTGAACTACAATATAGCTTAGCCCCTCGTCTTCAGGCGCCCCCGGATTATCAGCCCTGGTTGTGGATGCAAGCCACCTTTCATCAATCCCTCCCCTTTCGGCGCCTAAAGCATAAATATCGCTTGGACGTAGTTTGAGGCGCCTACCGGGAACGAGAAAGGCTCTTGGAACCCATGCTGGAGCTAACCTGACAACGCCATCACCGCTCTCAAGAACTTTTAAAACTATTCTTTCGATATTCATGCGGCAATCACCCAAATAAATCTTAGTAATGGAGCCAAAAAAGACTTTATGAGATCGAAATCATTAATCTTGCCCCTCTCTCAAAGAGAATCGGCTTGGCAAAGAGCACCTTGTCCTCACGCAGCTCACACTTAACTTCTTCACCGTCAATTGTTATGGAAGCTATTCTTTTGCCTCGTAGAAAAGGCAAACTGAGAGCTTTAATTTTAAGGCTTCCGTATTTTATGGTCAACAGCACTCTTTCAGAGTTTACTTCAAATGTTCCCCAACCCGTCCCAGCCGACCAGAAACACTTAAACTCTCCATCTTGCATTCTCGGTGGATTGAACTCTATCTCGCCTTTCGTCATATCAATTCTAAACCCGCTGAGAGCCAGCAGCAACGCATACGATGACATAGACCGCGCATAGTTACTTCCACATTCTATCTCATTCCAGGGGTTCCTCTTCTCGCCGTCATATCGATCTCTAACAGCCTTAACTATCTCCAGCCCCTCATCAATAAGCCCCTCCTGGATCATATGTGATGCAACGGCGTACTCTGTTCCGCACCACGCTTCCTCAGCATATGGAACCGGTATGATTGGTTTTCTCCTTCCGGGAGGCCACTCGCATATTACTACTCCGGCCTCATCGTTTAGGCTGAATACTCTGCATGGGTTGAAATGGTTGCGCATGCTCCTCTTGAAATTATATTTATAGATTGATTTTAGTGCGCTCTTAACCTTCTCCCTATCTAATATTTCGCCAAGCCCACATATGTTGGCATGCCATTGAGCCAAAACTTGATCAATTGCGCATCCCTCGCCAACCTGATACTTTATTTCCCCATGCTCCTCATCCCAGTAAGCGTTCACAACATTCGGGTCTACAGACTTATACTTCTCAAGAATAGACCTATCATTCAAGTCGATTAGGTGATAGAAATACTCGCCGTTGAATAGGTTCTCCTCAACCCACCTTTTACCCTTAATGAAGAGCTCCCTGTACTCTCTAGCTTTCTCGACTTCGCCCAAATATTCAGCCATCTCAGCTCCAGCTTTAAGGGCTGCCAGATACATTCCTGTTAGCCAAGAATTCGGTCCAAAGAGCTCTACGTCAAGCGTATTATGTTGTCGCCCCTCAATGACCCCATCTTTATTAATATCCCACATATCCTCATTAGTCTCAGACCACGCATACTCAATTGACCTCTTTATTGACTGCCAATTTCTTTTAAGCCACTCATGATCACCTGTAAGCTTCCAGTAGGCATAAGATCTGATCACGCCACCAAACTGCCCATCCACAGCTGCGTGGGGGAAGTCCCATCTCCCTCGACCCAGCGGTAGCTGTAGGCGGAAGGCTATATGTCCATCTTCACGCTGGCTATACTGATAGTGAAGATCCCACATTGACCTATCAAGATTTGGGAATAGGAGGAGGGGGGCATACGCATAGCTCCAAACATGCATGCAGCTCCCCTCGCAGCAGCCTGAATTCTGGCGGCAGCCCTCAAAGCCGTATAGTGAGCCATCCTCTAGGCGTAGGACTGTGGGCGACTTGAGGATTGAGATATTAGCTGAGATTGCGTCTAAAATGTAGGGTGGCAGCGTTGACGAGAAGAGGCTATCTCTAAATGCCGCAGTCTCCTCATATAGGCGGCTCCAGTTCTTCAGACAATAGAGGGCTGTATCAGCCGAGTCCCTGAAAACCTTAGCATAATAGTTCTTCCATATTTTCGGCTTATCAGATTCAGGCTTCCAGTAAGCGTAACAGTTTGGGAAGTTCCACGCTATTATAAACCTAACCTTTCCAGACGACTTGGGCTTGACTTTTAAATGGGCCGCCAGGGTTGCATGGTCTCTAATCCCCTTTTGGGGAGACTGGTAGTAGCGATTCTTTAGCTTACCCGGGGTTGTGAAGTCCCTCCAGTAAACCTGGAGGCTGTCAAACCATCCTCCCCTAAACCAATACTCTTGATAGCTAATGTCCTCCGCATCGGTCGCTATTGTTAGATCGCCATATTGAGGATCATCCTCAGGAATACCCATCGAATACATTCTTATGATGTGGAGGCAGTCTTCAATCCTCTCATACTTGTTAACCGTTGTACCCGCTGGAAGGGGATTTTGAACAGATAAACCTATAGTATAAGTTACTTCGTAATTGCCCGTATTCCTAACTTCTATCTCAAAGAAAGCTGCCGGTATGCTTGAATCTAGGTCGTTAAGTGGAATGAAGGGGTTGAAAGCTATCATCTGGACTTCTCCCGGAAAACTATCATCAATAAACCTTATTTTTGCTATTGGATATGTTCCCTCAAACTCTGAACTTCTGAAGTGTGGTAGCCCGGCCATATAGCTCCTTGAGGGGCCGAAGCCGAATGCCGTCTGGCTGAACTCACCCATATAAGGAGGCGGCAGATCGCTATTCAAGACCCTCGCATCTAATACCTGCTCCTCTCGCTCAGCTCTTATCGCGAAGTGTGAGAAGCCGTTCACGCTTCCCTTATTTGGTCTATTGAATATTTCCCAGTCTATTAGCCTACCATTTCCCGAAAGCCCTATAGAGCCTGTCCCGATTCCGCCAATGGGAAAAGAGATCTCCTTAGCCTTATTCCCCCTATAAATGAAGTATCTTGAAGACATGGTGGGGGAGGTATTCAAGCCCATAAATAACACCTTAAATTCACCATCAGTCAGCTCACAAATCTTAATTTAATAAGTTAAGATTATTTTAATCCATGCATATTTATGTTTCATAGCGTGATGAGAATGGATGCCCTGAATGCTGGCATAATTGGCGCTGGAAAAAGGTCTATGGCCCATATAAACACTCTTCTAAAGCTCAGAGATAAGTTTAAGATAACTGCTGTATGCGATATTAATGGGGAGCGTGCTGAGAGCGCCGCAAGGATGGCTGAGGCTAAGCCATATACAAATCTATTGAAGATGCTTAGTAATGAGAGGATTGATGTGTGCTTAATCGCCATACAAGCTGAGGGGCATCACGTCATAGCGAAAACTCTGGCTGAAAGGGGAGTCCATTTTATTACTGAAACACCATTAGCTATAACCCTGGCCTGCGCTAACCAAATGATTGAAGCGGCTAGGGATAGCGGAGTTCTTCTAGAAGTCTCGGAGAATGTTCCAAGATGGCTTAATGAGAGGCTGAAGCAGAAAATAGTGTCATCCGGGCTCCTAGGCGAGGTGAGGGGATTTTACCTCTCATATGTATCTGGGTCTTATCATGGCATAGCTGCCATAAGAAGCATAATTGGGGCTGAGGCGGAGAGCGTCATAGGCGAACATCCCCCAAAAGACTCAGTTCTTGAGAGAGCTGAAATACTGCTACTGAATGGCGTAAAAGGCTTATATGAGTTTAATCGGGAGAAAGGAAATTACTGGGAGATTATAGGGACAAAAGGTGCTTTACGCGGCAGCGAATTATACATGTATGATGGCTATAGAAAATTTAAAATTCAGATCGATATTAGTAGCGGGCAACAAGAGAAGCCGAGAATACTTGGCGCAAAACTCGATGCTCTACCAGAAATCTATGTTAGAAACCATTTGGAGGAGTATCCGCTTGATAATGTTGATGAAATAGCGATTGCCGATGCTTGGCTAAGCCTCTACAACGCCATAAAGTATGGTAAGCCACTTACTTATGGAGCCGAGAATGCGAGGAGAGATCTAGAGCTATTAATGGCCATTAGGGAATCTGCACTCCACGGCGGTGTAAAGATTAACCTTCCACTAAAGGAGATTACAGACTATGAGAGAATAATACATGAAGAGTTCGCTAAAATTTATGGCATTAACCCACTACTCCTTGAACCAAAGCATCTAGAAATAGAATACACTCTCCCAGGCAAGCTTCGAAGCTTAATGTATTGTGGCCGCGTGGATGTTGAAATCAAGATATAAAGTAGGATTTGGTAGCCCGGGGGAGATTCGAACTCCCGTCAGCGGGTTTCCACGGCATTTTATACTACTGAGAAGTTTGCCTCCAAAGCCCGCTATGCTTGTCCACTACACCACCGGGCTTCAGGAATAAAGAAAGTAGAAACTTGGTAATAACTTTAACGCTGGCCTCCAATTTTTATAGGGCTTTGAACTCGTTAAACCATCTCTCATACTGGGCTATCATTTCCTTTGTTATACTTGGCTTTCTCATTTTTAAGACTTCTAAAAAGTCATTCATTGAAATAGCTCTGGGTTCAGCTTTGCTATAATCTACACAGTTCTCGAATATTTCGCTGTTGACTTTTAGCTGGACTGATTGGCATATATCCATAATATCGCTTCCAGAGAAGCCTTCCGTTAATCGCGCCAACCTATCTAAGTCGACGTCTGGCGCCAGCTTAAGCGGCTTTGTATATAACCTAAATGTCTCTAAGCGCTGCTTGTAGTCTGGAGGAGGAACGTATATCCTCTTCTGGAACCTCCTTATAAATGGTGGATCTAGATCCCAAGGCTTATTTGTTGCGCCGATGACGTAAACCCTAAGCGGGTTCTTCTTATCAATTATGCCATCCATCTCCTTAAGGAACTGGTTTTTAACCCTTATCTCGCCGCCAACCTCAAACCTCCGTGTGCCTATCAGCGAGTCGATCTCATCAATGAAGATTATCACTGGAGAGTTCTTCGCCTCCCTCCTGGCTAAATTAAATAGTCTGGCAACATTCTGCTCAGCCTCGCCGAGCCACTTAGACATTATACTTGCAGCGTCTACTGGAATGAACTTGGCACTGATCTCGTTAGCGACAGCTGCTGCCAGGAGGGTTTTCCCGCATCCAGGCGGACCGAAAAGAAGGATCCCCCTCGGCCATCCTAATGGGAACAAGTCTGGTCTAAGCGATGGATAAACTATAGCCTCCCTGATAGCTCTCTTTGCATCTTCGAGACCAACAACGTCTTCCCAAGCGACTTTGGGAGGCTCCTTTATAATGAGGTCTTCGAAATGAGTCCTCCCCTCACTTGAGTCCTCAGCCGTTGCTGGGCTTAGGTATAGGGAGGATTTGAGCGCAGCAACCCTTCTCTTATACGCCTCGGCCCTCTGCAAGTATATTCTATTAAGCTCGTAGCTCGGGTTTAGCTTAGCTATCTTCAATAGGCTATCTATGGCCTTCTGATAGGCCTCAATAGCCATCTCCTTCTTACCCTGACGGTCAAGCATCACCGCTTGCTCAGCGTACTTCAATGCGATCTGCTCTAGCTCTTGGACTGCGCTCATACCTCCCTACACCTATTCAATCCTTATTTTACCCTTTCTACCCAGAGATTCCAGGACAGCCATTATCTTTGTTGGAGGCATATTTAGCTCCTTAGCGCATTTAGAGATATTCAGCTCACCATTATTCCGCTCAAGATAATCCAAGACTATTTCTTCGGCCAAAGCATTATATGAGGCGCTCCTCTCGCTCTCACCTATTATTGAACCATCTGCGCCAACATAAAACTCTGACCCGTCAACGGTCAGGGCTATGCGGGGCTTAATTGCCACCTCCTTCGGGGGCTCTGGGGCACGTGTCTCCTCAGGAGGCTCAGGAATCTTTCTCTCAATCTCCTCCCTAATGAATTCCGATGCTTCTTTAAGTATGGCGTCGGTAGCCTCATCCTTAATTACAATGGGCTCTGACACAGCTATGTTCATCTCAGTTGCCGTAATCAGCTCATTTATGGAGTTCATTAAGCCATTCAGCTCTGGCGTTAATGATGGCATTATCTTGGCTATGTCTCCAAGGGCACCTTTAACCTCATTGAAAACCCCCCTAATATCCTCTATCGTCGGCGTCACAGCCTTTAGGGTTTCAAGTCTTAATATGGCCCTCTCAATAGATATCTGGAGCCGCTGTATGAAACACATAATCTTCCTTATCTCAGCGATTTCATTAGCGTAGATTATCGCCCTGTTTTTCATCCCCCTACTAAGATATGAAGCGCACTCCTCAAATAGCTCCTTATCTCTCTTGGCTAGCTTCAGGTATGCAAGCTCAAGCCTAGAATAATATTTCCCTAAGTCGCTTATCGCCTCTAGGAGAACCTCATTAAGGGGCTTCTTAGCTCTTCCAAGAACCTCCTTAATCATCGGGAAGCACCCTTAAAGAGCCTATGGGAAAACTATTCGTTTGTTATGCGTACATTTATTACTGGCTTTTGCTCAACATATCTATCTGCTGCAACGCTTATATCTGCTCGAAGGGAAACATTAGAAACCCTCTCCTTAGTCTTCAATAGATTCATCTTCCTATACGACGCATACTTTATTTCTCTTAGAATTGAAAGTAGAGACTGCCGAAACACGTCATCCTTCACGTTACCTATGCCATGCTCCATCTCAAGGAAAGCCCTAGCTATATGGAGCATTTTAATAGTGTTCTCCTGAAGCTGTATTTGACGCTCTATGTCGTTTAAAACGCTTTGAGCTTTAACCCTCATGGCATCTATAGACTTATCAAACTCAGCACTTATATTCTCGTAAACTTCAGGCATTATCTCCTTATTTTTGAATAAGGATTCAAGAATCTCGCGCTTTTTTAAGAGAACTGGGAGCTTCTCGCAAATCTCATCAGCCTGCCTATCAATTTCAGAAATAAGGAAAATTTCATCTTGACTAATCTTCAGCCTTTCAATCGGGTACCTAACAAGCTCTTCACCCTTACTCTCAACTAAAACCTCTCTAACCTCGCCTGAAGAATCTATTATAAATGACAGTATTTTACCGACCTCTCTACCACCATCATCTTTCAGCATTCTGCCAATTAATGCTGGGAAAATATTTGCCTGCATCTCATGACACCTCTAATAACTCATTTATTGCGAGAAGCCTGAGTCCTCACCAGCTCCTTCCGCCGACTTCAATGATGGCAGCTCCGGGAACTTCTCTTTCATCCTCTGCTCAGCTATCAGAGCCGCTTCATTAAGGATCTTCTGGGCGTCATCGCTGGCAATCTCAAAGTTCGGTGCTACTCCAGTTACCTCGCCAGCTTCAACTATTAAGTCATTGAGCATAGCTCCAATCTGCTCAATCTCTTTCTCAGCGTTCGGCAGCAGCCCGCTCAAACCTACACGAACATTCTGCAGAACCTGCGTGGCTGGAGCCAACGTTGACACAACATTACCGAGCTGTGTAACGGTTCTAAGCCTTAAAGCAACCCTCTCTAACGCCAGCTCAGCATTCATCATGAAGTTGGCCATTTTCCTAAGCTCAGCGAGCTCGTTTGCTAGGACGTGGGCGCGTTGGATCTGATGTTTAGAGTATGCTTCAACGATCTTCGAAAACAGGTACTTATCCCTCTCACTCAACCTGTTCAGCGTATTCTCAATGTATTGTATTTGGGCTTCGACTCGCTTAATGGCAAGCTCAATTTTAGTCCTTAGAGGCTCGGATGGCTTAAGCATAGCTTTAAGTCCCTTTTGCTCTCCCTCCTCCCACCTCTTAGTGAACCTCGACGCCATATTCTTCACCATTCAGCGCTAAATAAACGGGCTTAGCCGTGGAAGTTTAAACTTGCTAATACGCTTAAATCATCAATATATATACGTATCTAATACGACTCTTTTCAACCCATAAAAGCTAATTTTTCCTTTCAAGTGTAAAGGAGAACTGTGAGTTACTCATTATTTACAGAAACCATATAATCCAAAGAGAAAACAGACGAAAATATTAATTTTGATGATGTAGACTTTGTTTACTCTTTAATTTTATCCCAAAATTGGCGGAAGCATAAATTTCTATCTGAAAGACTCAAAAGTTATAAGTCACCAGAAGACTGTGCCTGTAGGTTTTCCAGAAAGTACGGCCTCTGTCTCATCAGGCTCAAGCGTTTTTCTAACGCCGAGCTTATAGTGCCAGTCATATAGGCAGTACCGAACGATTTTTATCCGTTTGCCCCTAAGGTTTTCTGGGAGAACCTCGTTGGGGGTGCGTTTTGAGAAGCCAGTTAGCTCAATGGTGAATATGCATTTCTCCCATTTCTCTCCTTCCTCATCGGTAATATACTCGCCAGTCCGCTCAATATCAACAACAATCCCCTGCAGCTTCCTAACACTCATCTCACACCACCTAAAGGGCTGAAACCCAATTACTTTTATTTAGAGCTTATAGGCTTAAATGATTTTTGGAGGAAGAAGAGGATGCGCGATGTGGTTTGGGGGATCTTGTTGATGGCGCTGAGCATAACGGCTATGGTTATTTACTTTTGGGCGCTGTTTCTATCGCCGTCAAACGTTAAGTTCCTTGACCGCTCGATAAGCGAGTGGGCTATAATTATACCCGTCTTAGCGTTCGTCTACCTATTCCTGTTCGTTATAGCGTGGATAGGATGGGCGTTGGCAACAACTCCGCCATCCCTGCCAATTTCTGAAGAGAAGATTAAGGGTGGCGGAGAGGGACAGTAGCGAACGGTGACTAAACAGAATAGTTTAATATATTGGATGTGGTAAATGTTTTTGAAGAGTGGGCTTCATGGTGGAAAGGGTCAGTTTAGAGGATGAAGAAGGGGTCATTAAAGGTCCACATTATTACCTCGTTAGGAAGCAGCCGCTTGATAGAATTGAGAGCGAAGTCTACGATATTTTAAGGGAGCATGGGCCGATGCCCCTCTCAGAAATATGGAGAAGACTTAACTGCCACTTATGGGAGGTTACCGCAGCATTGGCGAGGCTGAAGAGGAAGGGCTTAGTTGAGGAAGCAGATGTAACTCCGGAAGCATATGGAAGAATATAAATTTCATAAATTTTTAGGCGCAGTGTGTTATTATTATAAGAGTTTAACTGTAATAGTAGGTTTGAGGGGAAATTCTATGAGAACGTCCGCAATTTCGGGATTCTATAAGTTGAGTATCGATGAGAGGCTTAAGATCGTTAAAGAGTTTGCCAACTTAACTGACGAGGAGGTTAATATGCTTAAGGCTTCGAGCTCCCTAAGCCTAGATCTAGCCGACCGCATGATTGAGAATGTTATAGGCGTTTTTCCAATGCCCATGGGGATAGCCGTAAACTTCCTAATTAATGGCAGAGACTACTTGATACCGATGGTTATTGAGGAGCCGTCTGTTGTGGCCGCCGCAAGCTACGGTGCTAAAATGGCGAGGAGTAAAGGCGGGATATTCGCAAGCAGCACCGAGCCAATAATGATAGGACAGATACAGACCGTGAAGGTTAGGGATCCCCATAGGGCTAGGATGGCTATCCTAGAGGCGAAGGACGACATCTTAAAGAAGGCCAATGAGCAGGATCCAATGCTCGTCTCGGTTGGAGGCGGGGCTAAGGATTTGAGGGTTAAGGTTATAGATACGGTTAGGGGACCAATGGTTATAACAGAGCTCCTGGTAGATTGTAGGGACGCTATGGGAGCTAATGCGGTCAACACGATGTGTGAGGCTGTGGCCCCGCTTATAGAGCGGATAACTGGCGGGAAGGTGCTTCTTAGAATAGTCTCAAACCTCGCAACTGAGAGACTTGCAAGGGCCTGGACGATTATTGATAAGAATGCTGTTGGAGGAGAGGAGGTTGTTGACGGCATAGTTGATGCCTATGCATTCGCCGCAGCAGACCCATATAGGGCTGCGACGCATAATAAAGGCATTTTGAATGGCGTAATTGCAGTTGCCTTGGCGACCTGTAACGATCATAGGGCTATCGAGGCTGGGGCGCATGCATATGCCGCAAGGTCTGGACGATATATGCCGCTCTCCGTTTGGGAGAAGAATGAGAATGGCGACTTAGTTGGCTCTATAGAGATGCCTATGGCTGTTGGCATAATAGGTGGGGCGACAAAAGTTCACCCAATAGCTAAAATAGCCCTGAAGATTCTGGGGGTTAAGTCGGCGCGGGAGCTGGCTGAGGTTATGGCGGCAGTCGGCTTAGTCCAAAACCTAGCTGCTCTAAGGGCTCTGGCCGCTGAGGGCATACAGAGGGGTCATATGGAGCTTCATGCGAGGAACATAGCAATTATGGCTGGGGCTACTGGGGAGCTAGTAGACATTATAGCTGAGCAGATGGTTAGGGAGAGGAAGATTAGGATGGATAGGGCTAAGGAGCTTCTAGAAGAGTATAGGAAGAAGATGTTGAAAGCTTAGGGCTGCCTGGGACGAGAGGATAATTAGTGTGGCCAGACTATTCTTCCTAGTTTCCGGCGAAAATCCAACGCTACCTTTTTCTGAAGTCAAGTCTATTCTCAGCGCTGAGGGATATGGCTACCATATTTTGGGAGAGCTGAGCCAACTTTTAAGGGTTGAGGCGGACGCTAAATGTGCTGAGGCAGTTAAATTTAGATCCGCCTTGGCTAGGGAATGCTGCCTAGAGATTTTTTGCTGCGGAGCGGTGGTTAATGAAATAATCTCTAGCGCGGAGAGAGTTGACTTCGCAGAGTTCCTCAGTAGCGGAGAGACCTTCGCAGTTAGGGTTTTCAGGGTTAGAGGGGCTTCTCCACACATCAGCTGCCTTGCATTAGAACGGATAATTGGGGGGATAATATTTAGAGGCGTTAGGGACACCAAGGTATACCTTAAGAATCCTAACAAAACATTTGTTGGCATATTAACTGATAACATGTTTTTCTTTGGGCTGAGGTTAGCTGAAATAAAGCATAAAGATCTATCGGAGCGTAGGCCTAGAAGAAGGGTCTTCTTCCATCCATCTGCACTCACGGCTAAAATTGCCAGGTGTATGGTGAACTTGGCTCAGGCTAGAGCCGGGGAACTCCTTTTAGACCCATTCTGTGGGACAGGAGGCATATTAATTGAGGCTGGCTTAATAGGATGCCGAACAATAGGCTTCGATATTAAGAGGTTTATGGCCGAGGGGAGCATGAAGAACTTGAGGTTCTTTGGGATTGAACCAGAGGCTTTAATCGTTGCCGACGCCCGCCTACCACCAATCTCACCCAACAGCGTAGACCGCATCGTTACCGACCCCCCATATGGTACGGCTGCAACAACCATGGGTCTCACAACAAGAGAGCTCCTAGAGAGCTTTTTCTCCTCCGCCAGCGATATTATTAGGGAGGGAGGCATGATGTGCATCGCGGCGCCGAAGGATATTAGGGTGCATGAGATTGGGCAGAGGTATGGGTTTAAGCATTTGGAGTCACACTTCATTTACGTTCACAGGAGGCTCACGCGTGAGGTTGCGGTCTTCAGGTATTGTGGGGAGTGATTGAAAGTTTGAGTCTTAGGATCGTATTTTTGGGGACCGCTGCAAGCGTTCCAACGAATGACCGCTCACTCCCCTCCATAGTTGTGCAGCGTGAGGGCGATATAATAATGTTTGACTGCGGTGAGGGGACGCAGAGGCAGATGATTAAGGCTAAAATCGGATTAAATAGAAACATGGTAATATTCATAACGCATATGCATGGAGACCATGTCTTAGGTTTGCCGGGCGTAATACAGACAATGTCGCTCTTTGGAAGGGATAAGCCTCTAAAAATCTATGGGCCCCCTGGAATCAGAGACTTCTTAGAGTCAACCTTTAGGACTGTTAAGTTTTGGCTAGGCTTCCCAGTGGAGGTCTTTGAGGTTGAGAGAGAAGGCTTAGTTTACGAGAGTAGAGATTATGAGGTTCAGGCAGCCTGGGCGGAGCACTCCGTACAGTCGCTCGCATACGCCTTCATTGAGAAGCCTAGGCCGGGAAGATTCCACCCTGAGAGGGCTATGGCTTTAGGTGTTCCTAAGGGGCCTTTATGGTCAGCCCTACAGAGGGGGGTTGATGTAACCCTCCCAGATGGGAGGGTTGTTAGATCCCTAGAAGTTATGGAGCCTCCTAGACCTGGGAGGAAGATTGTTTATAGTGGTGATACTAGGCCTTCGGACAGGGTTGCTGATTTGGCGAGGGGGGCGGATGTCCTCATTCATGAGGCGACTCTCGGTGATGAGCTGGCTGAGAAGGCTGCTGAAGATGGGCATTCAACTCCAAGTGAGGCTGCTGGAATAGCGCTTAAGGCGAATGTTAAGCTCTTAGTCTTAACGCATATAAGCGCAAGGTACAGCGACCCTAAAGTTCTGCTGGAGCAGGCTAGGAAAATATTTCCAAACACCCATATACCGAGTGATCTGGAGGTTATTGAGATACCACTCCAAAAATGATTGAGGTTGAAACAGCATTTACGCTATGTTAGGGTTGGAAGTAGAGCCTTAATCATGTCCCTTCTCTCATCCAGAACCTCCCTTAATATCTTCTCGTGTGAAAGAATCTTCTTCCTCAACTCTCTAGGATACTGCCTAATTCTCTCCCCAAATAGATAGATATCTGCAAGCTCGCTGGCGAACTCATCGAATCTCGGAATTACACCCCTCTTCTCATAATATGCCCATGCCTCACTTAGGGTCGGTCTCAAGAGATACTTTCCGTCCTCTAGGTGGTGCATGCCGCAGCAGTTTCTTGCAGTATGATAATTGTAGAAGCCTTCCTTACATGTGGAGAACTCTAACCCATATCTATCACATAGCTCTTTAACCCTTGCGTATGCCTTAAGCCTCCATTTTACGCTAGGCCGAATTATTTTTGAGGAGACCTCAACTGATGGTGAATAATGGATCCATGAGTCTAGATCCCTATAGGCATCCTTCTCGTATGCCAGCCCCTCATAAATCTTCAGGTTTTCCACCTCATCTCTCAGTGCCTCAACAATTATCTGTCTAGCTCCAGCATAGTGGGATTGTTTAATGATCTCGTCGATCTCATAATCGGTTATTCCTGGCATGAATGGTTGTAGACGTATTATGACTGGAATGTTCTCCTTTGAGAGTTTCTCAGCCATATCAAGCCTATCCGATGGCGGTGGCGCATTAGGCTCAAGCATCTTAGCTATTTCAGCATTAACGGTTGATATAGAGATCTGCACTATAACAAGCCCCTCGCTATTTAATTTCTTAAGAATATTCTGTAGCTCACCTCTAGAGAGGAGCACCGCCTTAGTATTAATTATCAGCGGAGCACGATATTTTAGGCATAGGGACATTATATGCCTGCTCACATGATATTTTTCCTCAATGGGCTGGAAGGGATCTACTAGCGTTGAGAGCCTGAAGGGCATAGTTTTTAGGCTCCTCCTACCAAGAAATTTCAGGGTTCTCCTAAAGTTTCCGATGCTGTTCGGCTCGACAATACTTTCGTCTGCCGAATCAGCCCTATACCAGCGCCCAAAACAGTATATGCATCTGTGCCAGCAACTTGAATATGGCTCAACTCTTAGGATAGAATAGCAGTATGGGCTGACGTTAATGCTCGGATTGATTACAAGAGATTCCAGGCTCATAGCACCACTATGTGCAGGTTTGCCCAGATTACCATTATTGCGGTCCCTAAAATAATATTTTTTTAATTTTTTAGGATTATTTATTGAGGATTAGAATTTTTTAATTCGTCTACAATCAGTGAATACCCTCTCCCTAGTCACATGATGTTGAGTTTGTTTTATGTTATGGCGCCCAATCTTTAACTGTCATATGCCTGGCTGCGCTGGTTTTATTGACGTTGGGGTTTACGGCGGATCGGATGCTTGCGTCTAATCGTCTACGCACACCTCTTAAATTAATCTCTTTAGGGTTTGGATGCTCCCCTCAATATTGTCTTTGGATTCTATCACTAGTGCGCCTCTGTAATTTATCTCCTTAATGGCTCTGATAACATCAGCCCAATCTATGCTCCCGAAGCCTATGCCTAGATGGGTGTCGGCGCTCCCATCATTATCGTGGACGTGTATGTGAATTATTCTGCTTCCAAATCTCTCTATGAATTTGTCTACCTGTCCATTTATGTGGGCATGACCAATATCAAATGCTATGCCAAGCTCAGATCCATACGCATTTAAGACTCCATAAAACCTCTCGAAGTCCTCAACCCTCTTAAGTAGGAATGGGAATGGGTCTGGAACATTCTCTATAGCTATCCTCAACCCATACTTTCCAGCTAAGTCCAGTAGCTCACATGTAGACTTCAAGTTAATCTTCCAGTCTAAGCCCTTAAGAGCGTCACCTATGGCGCTTCTGATGCCCGGATGGAAGACCCAGCATTCAGGGTCTAGCTGCACCGATATCTCTATTGACTTCCTAAGCCTCTTCATTACAGCGCTCCTTATAACTGGAGATATCGAGGCAATGTTTATGTCGGTGAACGGGGCGTGGACTGATAGGCTTATATTCCTGTCAAGGAAAGCTCTTCTAAGCATGCCAACCCTACGTACACTTAGCTCATGAGGCCCATCATCAACAACCTCCACGTGACTAACGCCAATCCTATTCAAATGCTCTAGGCGTTTAATAGCATCTGGAAGGGGTTTGCTCAAGCAGAACAGTGTTGATATTCCTAGGCGCACCAATTATTCCTCCACTTTTGGCGTAGGTTATTCATCTCGCAGTTTTTGGCGTTAGCCAATCTATGAGGCTCTTAGGGTCGTCGCACTCTATCTCCACATGTATTGGGCCTAGCGGCGACTCTCCATATGGCTCTGAGAACGATATGTGGCCCACATAGGCAACTTGTTTATTTAGATAGAAGACTATTCTGTTTCCTTGGACGCCTTTTAATAGCACGGTTCTAGCGGCGTCGAGTATGCGCTCCCTCCTCAGAAGATCATAGAATCTTGATAGCGCTTCTAGCCCCTCAGCCCTCCCAATAAGCCTCCTATACTCGCCCTCTTCAACGAGCTCTAGGCTTATGCTTCCAAAAACCTTCTGGATTGCAACCCTAACTTTCTCAGCGTCCTCTGTCGGGTTAACCTCTGCCTCAACCCTAACCTCAACTTTACCTGTGGGCTTACTCACCTCTAATCACCCTCCTTATTACGCGTCTAATCTCCTTTTTCAACTGCTCTAATGTACCCTCATTAACAATCATATAGTCTGCCGTCGCTATAACCTCACCTATACCCACGCTCAGCTCCCTCTGGTCACGCGCATGGAAGGTCTCCCAGTCTTTTGGGTCGTCACTCCTACCCCTCTTAAGTAGGCGCTTAAACCTCGTCTCGGGTGAAGCGTGTATGGCTATAACTTTAAAGTTGGGGAAGGAGCGCTTAAACTCCCTAACCTCATATGGGCTACGTACGCCATCAACTATGACAACTCTAGCGTTAAGGGCCATAATCTTCGATATGCACCTTTTAGCTATAACCTCAGGGCCCTCCTCAGCCCTAATCTGCAGCATAAGCCTGCCGAGATTTTCAGGGGTTGGCTCAATATTCCTTCTGGCAGCCTCAGCTCTAACCTCATCCCCCATAACAATCACCGGGAAGCCATATTCTCGGACAATTTCCCTAACGGTATCCTTTCCAGCACCGGGCATACCCGTTATCCCTATAACAATCAGAGACCGCTCACCCTGCACGTCAAATCCACTTCCACACTATAGCATAATAGCATAAAAATAAAGGATTAAATAGAATTTATTTTGCGGCCGAAGGTTTAGAGGTGTAGAGGTCTATTCATGCAGGCAGGAGAGGCCGGGTTAAGTAAGGAGGAGATCCGGAGAAGAATCTGGTCAATTATGGAGGAAAATAATATTGCAAGGTTCCCTAGGCCAGTTTATGGTAGGATCCCGAACTTTGTTGGATCGGATATTGCTGCCCGCAAACTCTCTGAGCAGGAGGAGTTTAGGCTGGCGAGGGTTATTAAGGTTAACCCCGACGCACCGCAGAGCATGGTTAGATACCTAACCCTCCTGAACGGTAAACTGCTAATCATGCCAACGCCAAGGCTTAGGTCCGGCTTCCTAATCCTAGACCCGCATAAAATTCCTAGGAGGGCGTATAGTGAAGCCTCGTCGATAAGCGGAGCATTTAGATATGGCAGGGTTTGCGGGATCGATGAAATACCCAGCGTAGACCTCATCGTCGCAGGCTCGGTTGCCGTCTCTAGAGATGGTGTGCGAGTCGGTAAGGGTGGAGGCTACAGCGAGATAGAGTATGGCGTACTACGTGAGGTAGGCGCCGTTGACGAGGATACGCCAATATTAACGACTGTCCACGATGTTCAAATAGTTGATTTTGTGCCTAAGGAAGCCTTTGATTTAACGGTTAATGCAATAATAACTCCCACAAAAATTATTAGGGTAGGGGATGTGGGTGAGAGGCCTAAAGGCATAATATGGGATAAGTTATCTGAGGAACGCATTAAGGAAATACCAATACTAGCCCAGCTCAGGAAAATTAAGCTATCCACCTAGACCCCGAAATGATAATATTGGTTGCGTATGGTTACGGCCTCAATCTTCTGGAGCGCAAAGATTTATTCCCTGAATCCAAATTTATAGCGTAGGTGTCGTAGGAGTTTGATTGATTTGGAGATGATACGCAGCTTCATAGCCTTTGATATTGAGGATGAGGGGGTTCTCAGAGAGCTTTGCAGAGTTCAGTCTACTCTAGCTGAGACCGGAGCAGACATTAAACTAGTTGAGCCAGAAAACATTCACATAACCATCAGGTTTCTTGGGGAGATAACCCCAGTGATGGTCGATAGGGTTTATAATGAGATGGTTAAAGTCTCCTTTACACCATTCGATATTGAGATCAGGGGTTTAGGAGCCTTCCCAGATATGAGACATATAAACGTCATTTGGGCAGGCGTGAGGAAGGGGATTAACGAGCTGAGAAATATATATTATCAGCTCGAACCGAACCTCCAGAGGCTGGGATTAAGGCCGGATGATAAGGGCTTCAGCCCACATATAACGATAGCCCGAGTTAAGACCGGCAGAAAGAGGGAAGAACTAATAAAAGTTATCAGGGAGTTTGAGGATCACAGTTTTGGGGTCATAAAGGCTAGGTGTCTGAGGCTGAAGAAGAGCGTCTTAACGCCTAAAGGCCCAATATACTCGACTTTGAGGGAGGTTTGCAGGTAACTTAGTAGCCGCATCTTGGAGGCATTGAATTGTTGGAGATCGATGAGGAGAAGATTAGGGAAATATGTGCGGAGGTTCTCCGCAGGGCGGCTCCAGATGACGCTGAGAGGGAGAGAACCATAAAATTCTCAATGCATCTAGTTGAAGCTCTCAGAAGCGAGCTTCTTAGGGATGGGTTGGAGGCTGATGTTCGGATAGAGGGTTCGATAGCCAAGGATACTTGGCTGGCCGGAGAGAAGGACATAGATATATTTGTGCTCCTTCCCCCCGAATATGGCAGGGAGGCGTTCTCCAAGGTTTTAGATGCTGCCAAAAGGGTTTCAGGCGGAAACTACCTTGAAAACTACGCTGAGCACCCATATATAGAGGCTTACATAAGCGGCTTCACAGTGAACTTCGTTCCATGCTTCAAGGTCTCAGATGCCAGTTATGCCAAGTCCTCTGTTGATAGAACACCATTCCACACAATCTACGTTAAGGGCAAACTGAATAATAGAGTTAGGGACGAAGTGCGCCTACTGAAGGCCTTCATGCACGGCATAGGCGTATATGGGGCGGAGATTAAGGTCGGCGGCTTCAGCGGATACCTATGCGAGCTCCTAACGATTCACTACGGTTCATTCATAAATGTTTTAAAGGCGGCATCGAGGTGGCGTATTGGCGAAGTCGTAGACATTGAGAAATATTATAGAGACCCAGGTGAAGCCAGAAAGATATTTCGCAATGACCTACTAATAGTTGTCGACCCAGTGGATAAGAGCCGGAACGTTGCGTCGGCCGTTAGAATCGAGAGGCTGAGCGAGTTTATTATGGCATCAAGACTATTCCTCAAAAACCCAGACATAAAGTTCTTTTATCCGGAGGAGCCGAAAACATATCCGGTTGAGGAGGCTCTCCGAATAATAGGGTCTAGGGGCTCAGCATTAATCTTCATTAAGACCAAGCCCATAAAAGCCGTTCCAGATATACTCTGGGGCCAGCTCTTCAGGTCGCAGAGGGCCATCGTAAAGCTGCTTGAGCAGTTTGGCTTTGAGGTCATACGGAGCGATATATGGAGCGATGATAAAGCTGGAAACATAT
The DNA here is from genome assembly GCA_018396635.1 of Candidatus Bathyarchaeota archaeon. Lineage (GTDB taxonomy): Archaea > Thermoproteota > Bathyarchaeia > Bathyarchaeales > DTEX01 > DTEX01. The sequence goes on along the minus strand of JAGTQE010000007.1, from coordinate 55,514 downwards.
TTCTGCTGGAGGTATCAACACGCCTCCTACCGAGCATAGAGAAGCATATAGGCCCACCAATAGAGAAGGCTGCTGAGTGTGAGAGGTTTCTGAAGAAGCACCTGAATTCTAGGGACGTATTCTCAGGCCCGAGGTTTGAGGGCAATAGGCTCATCGTTGAGAAGCGAAGAAAATACTCGGATGCAGTCGCCCTACTAAAAGATAAGCTTAGGGATGGTGGGGGGAGCATCGGTGTGGCCAGCCTAGTTTCAGAGGCCTTCCTCAACAACCTAGAGATACTTGTCAATGAGGAGATAAGGGACTTCTATTTAACCGAGGGCAGCTTCGCATCATTCCTAACAAAATATTTAATTGGCAGGCCTAGCTGGCTCGCCTAAAATGTGCACCATTATCCCTCTAGAAAATCTCAGGGACGTTAAGTATGGGCAGGTCATATGCTATCCAAAATACGATGTGGCTGAGGCCGAGAAAAGGATAATTGAGATGGGGAGACTTGGGGTAAAAGCCCTATGCTTCACTGGGAGGAAGAGCATCGCAAACTTGCAAGTTTTAGGTAAGGGTTGCACAGGCATAGCTGTCCTCGCAGTCCTCAACGATGGTAGCAGGGCAGCCCTAAAAATCAGTAGGGTGGACTCAAGCATGGGGAGGATTCGCCATGAGGCCGAAATGCTCCAGATAGCCAATAGCGTCGGGGTTGGACCTAAACTTCTAGGCTACACAGACAGGCTACTCCTAATGGAATACATTGATGGCAAGTTAATAGCAGATTGGGTTAAGAGCCTAGGCGGCGGTGACGCTATCCCAAGGCTTAGGATGGTTCTCAGGGACATCTTAGAGCAGTGCTGGAGGCTTGACTCAATCGGCCTAGATCATGGGGAGCTCAGCAGGGCCGATAAACATATAATAGTCGATGAAGGGGGCCGCGCATATATAGTGGACTTTGAGACGGCGAGCAATAGAAGGAGACCCTCAAACGTCACATCCGTAAGCCAATACCTCTTTATCAGAAGCCCCATAGCCAAAACCATCAGCGAATTTATAAAGGCGGTTAACGTTGAGAAGCTGCTCCAGACGCTAAAGAGATATAAGGAGAAACGCTCCAGGGAGAACTTCGAGTCAATTCTAAGCACGCTAGACCTTTAGGCGGCGGGAAAATCTGGCTGCCCCTAAACCTCAACTACCTCACACTTGATCCTCTTAAGTACCTCCTCAGCCTTAGCTGGATCAACCTTCAACGTATAAAGCATCTTTCGAGTTCTGAGCTTAAGCTTGACAACATCCTTCAGCCTCTTAACCCTACACTGCTCAGCCTTCTCAGAGAGCTCCACAAACTTCTCTACGTCAAAGATCTCAGTCGGCATAGGGCACATCACCAGCGCACTGAAATGATTCAGAAAATCGAATAAATACTTTTTGGTAAGGCAATTATATGGTAAAAGTTAAGCCATGCAATGGCCAATGAATGTTTGTGGTGATAGAGGATGTCTAGCCTGAAGGCTATCGCCATAGACTGGATTAGGGAGAATGAGGAGAGAATAATTGAGCTCTGCGACAAGATATGGGAGTACGCTGAGCTAGGCTTAATGGAATACAAGTCATCAAAGATCCTATCCGATGAGCTCGAAAAACATGGTTTTAAAGTTGATCGAGGAGTTGCTGGAATGCCAACAGCTTTCATAGCAAGTTATGGTGAGGGTAAACCGATTATAGGAATAATAGGCGAATACGACGCCCTACCAGGCCTATCCCAAAAGAAGGTTCCTTACCGGGAGCCTCTAGAGCCTGGAAAACCTGGTCATGGTTGTGGCCACAACATTTATGGTGCGAGTGGGGCCGCTGCATCCATAGCTATTAGATATGCCATGGATAAGGGTAAGATTCAGGGAACAATCAGATTTTACGGTTGCCCAGCCGAAGAGAACTTCGGTGGTAAGGTTTTCATGGTTAGAGAGGGGCTCTTCAATGACGTGGATGCTGTTATTGGGCATCACCCAGGATCCACGAATGGGGTTTCGTTAGCCAGCACCTTGGCTTTTAACTCGGTTAGATTCCATTTTTACGGCAAATCTTCACATGCCGGCGGTTCTCCCGAACGCGGTAGGAGCGCCCTAGACGCCGTAGAGCTCATGAATATTGGCGTAAATTATCTGAGGGAGCATATAATCCAAGACGCGAGGATACATTATATTGTTGAGAGGGGTGGCGACCAACCGAATATTGTTCCAGCTTACGCTAGAAGCTGGTATTATATACGGGCGCCCGAGAGGGATCAGCTAGACGAAATATATGAGTGGGTTCTCGACATAGCTAAAGGAGCAGCCATGATGACTAGAACAAGCCTGGAAGTAGAGTTCATTCAAGGCTGCTATAACCTCATCCAAAACAGAACAATAGCGGAGATAATTATTCAAAATATGCGGGAGATAGGCACACCAAAATATGATCAAGAGGAGTTAAAATTTGCTGAAGAAATATCAAAAACCATTTTTTCATCAAGAGATGAGAAGATAGCGATGTTAAAGGCTTCTAAGCGGCCAGATTGGGATAAGCTAGTCGATAAGCTTATCGATGATGGAGTTCCAGATCCTTCCGGCGAAGGAGGAATATCTCACGGAAGTACTGATCTTGCGGACGTAAGCTGGCAGACACCCACAGTCGAGTTCAGCACGGCAGCCTGGGTTCTAGGCACCCCAGGCCACTCATGGCAGGCCGCAGCCCAGAGCGGGGTCGGCTTAGGACATAAATCAGCTATTTTCGGTGCGAAGGTTATCGCCTCAACAGTATTAGATCTCTTAACAAGGAAGGATCTCCTCGCTAAGGCGAAGGATGAGCATAGAGCGAGGATTGGGGATAGGAAGTATAAGTCTCCATTACCAGCCGATCATAAGCCGCCAATACGCTTCTGGGAGGAAAGATGATGGCGCCGCATTCTAGATCTAGGAACCCATAATGTGAATATGAGGGATTACGCCAAGGAGGGGGACAACCAGCTTTAAATAGCCTCAAATTTCAAAGTTATTCAGGGGTTTAAATATGAAGATTACAGATAGCATATATTTTGTTGAGTGCCCCTGGGCTAGGCCCGGATATTTCGTTAGTTCCTGCATTATTGTCAGAAGGAGCATAGTTGTTGTCGATGCTGGAGTTGAGGATTCCCCGAAGAACGCCATCTACCCATATATTAGTAGCCTAGGCAGAGAAATCTCTAAAATCTCCCACCTGCTACTTACACACGCCCACTTTGATCATTGCGGCGGGGCTGCTCCAATGAAGGATGAGACAAAATGCTCGATTGGAGTGCATGAGCTTGGGGGGCCGTTTCTCAGGGATCCGGGTCTCCTCATAAAGCAGCTTAACAGCAGATTTCCGACACTATTCTCTGGAAGGGACTTTTCGTTTAAGCCAGTTAGCCCAGACATATTGTTTAGGGACGGCGATTTAATCGATGCCGACGGCTCTCATCTCAGAATCCTCCATGTGCCAGGGCACTCACCCTGCTCCTCATGTATAGTCGATGAGGAGGAGGGCGTCTATATCTGCGGCGATTCGGCTCAAGGGCGTGGGGAGAATAGGCCGCTGCTCTTCCATAGCTCGTCAGAGTACGCTGAGTCCATGCGCCGACTTTTAAGCGAACCAATAAAGGTTCTGGTCATAGGACACCCATTCCCACCATTTAGTAAGGCTGTGCTTAGGGGTGAGGAGGCTAAGGAGCATATCCGCCAGAGTTTAAGGGCTATCGAGGAACTCACCCGCCTAGTCTTAGAGGCCCTTAAAAGCTTAGCTAAGCCAGCGAGCATAAAACAGATCCATGAGAGGGTTGGGGTTTCGCAGCCAGTCACGATAGGATGCGTATTAGAGGAGCTTGAGGCTGAGGGGAAGGTTGAGAGGGTTGACGTAGACCTATGGGCTCCATCAACTTAAAATATTCAAGCATGGGGTTAGGTTTGAGGGTTGGGATAGTTGCATATGAGAGAGACTACGTAAAATTAGCCCATTACTGTCATAGGATTGGGGTCAGCGAAGTATGTCTAGCTAGCTCATCAATAGAAGGCTACAATGAAAAGGGCTACGTAGACCTAGACCCCTTAAAAGCATATAAGAGTGGCCTTGAGGGATTCGGAATTAATCTAGGGGCCATTGTTATCACAAGAGGCCTAAGCCATGACGCAATTTTAGGCGAGGCTGGCTCAGAGAGGGAGCGAGAAAAACTCCTATTAACATTAGAGAACATCGGAAAGACCGGGATAGGGGTTGCGGTTGTATACCCGCTGGTTGAGAGACCCATAAGTAAACTTAGGCGGGAAGAGTGTTGGAGGAAGATCATTAAGTTCTATGACTTCCTAGTTGACTCGGCTGAAAGGTTTAAGGTTAAGCTTGCGAACCACGCCTTCTATCATCCATGGAGCATGATAAGGAACATGAAAACCTTATATAGGCTTATAAGCGAGGCCCCAAGCCCATATAATGGGGTTACATATTGTCCAGGATTATATCAGATGGGGGACGACCCCTATGAGGCCATAATAATATTCAAGGAGAAAATATTCTTCGCCCACGCAAGAAACCTTAGGAAAATATGGCCTCACCCAAGATTTGAGGAGGTTCCATTGGATAGGGGGGACATAGATATGGCTAGAGTTTTAGGTCTTCTGAAGATTGTGGGATATAACGGGGTTATATGCCCAGAGCATCTAGGAGAATCTGGAGGGGAAAGGGATCTGCAGGCTGAAGCCGTAGAATACCTGAAGAGCCTACTGGCTAAGATAGACGAAATCTAGCTGCTGTTAGACTCCCTGCCCAAAATTGCTCTAATTATCTCCCTATAAATCCTCATGTCTGAAGCGTTCACTATCGGTATCTGAGTACCCTTCTCAATCTCTAGAACCTTAGTGTATTTTGGGAAGCTAGCATAACATAATTGGCTTATATAGAACTCCCCCTTCTCCATCTCATGCTCAATAGCCTTCTCATAAACTTCTAGGCATAGTATGTATCCGTCAACCCAGAAGAGGCGGGTCGCCCCGAAAGTTATGGCGCAGAAGCCAATGTTCTCTGGCTCACGCCTATCTAAGCCAAGGATGACAACCCTCTTAGTGGACCTTATGTTAACCTCCATCGAGACGCCACCAAATCTCCTAAAATGTCATCTCTTTATCTTTAGCCTTTCCTTCGCCGCCTATAGGTATGTTTTCAGCGCCGCCCTAATCATGCCAACTATATTATCTGCCAGCAGCGTTGGGCGTGAGAAACTTCTCTCAACATCCTCTATTCTCTCACCTAAAACCTCAATCCTCTTAGGGTCTATTTCACCCATACCCATCTTATACGCCCTCCATAGGAGACTAACAGAATACGGATTGATGCCAATAATCCTACAGCATACAGCGTCAACGGTCACAGGGTTTAGGCCTGAAACTATAATATTAAGGTTTACTGGTTTACCCCAAACTGGGCCAAGCCCCTCCATGCCAATTATCCCGTCAACTATTATTAGGTCTTGGCGGACAATCCTATTTACATAGAGCAGTATATCCAGAAGCTTCTCATGGAAAACAGTTTTCCTCCTGTCCGAGATCACGCCAAACATGTTTTTCATGGATATCGAGATCACAGTGTTGGCAACACTGCAAGTCTTGATCTTCGGAAGGTTTATGAGGAAATCCGCTTCCAGAACCGTTTTCGGTATATGCATCTTGAAGCCTGCAACCTCATGCTCCTCACACTCATCGCGGCTCAGATTAACAAACTCCACGCCGCATCGCTCTATAACCTCCATGACTCCGCTTCTCTCCAGCCTCCTCTCAGCGGTCCCAGAATTGTTATCAGACTCAACAACAGTAATTCTGTCACTCTTCTCCTTAACGATGCTTAGAACCGCTTCAAGCAGACGGGGATCAGTTATTATCATGCCACTCGTGTTCTTCCAGAAGCAGACATTTGGCTTAACAATAACCCTAGCACCCCTAGGGATATTCAAGCCCCCCAGGAGCTCGATGGCCCGCCTAACAGAGGATTTTATGTCGCCATTCACTCGGACTATCGATACCCTCTCACCGCCCCTCAACCCGACATGGGGCCTCTCCTCAATAGCATTAATCACCATCTCCAATGCCCTGGCAAGGTTTAATCCATCCTCAACGCGAACCCTCTGCTCCTCCAGCCCCTTCACCACCCTAACGAAGTGCTCATGCTCATTCCTATACGACGGGTGCCTACCTAAGAAGACATCTAAATATTGAGTTATGCGGGGCTTTAAACGAATAACTCTCCCCTCACCGCCCTTAATTAAGGTTAATGTGAAGGGTTCCCTGAGCAGATCCATGTATATAGAGCCTGAGCTACCCTTAACGCTAAGCTTGAAATATGGGACCCCACTCGACCACGCTGCTGAAAGTTTGCCCTTAACGCCGCCCTCAAATTCAACTTCAACTTCTATATCCTCATATATTGGTCTCTTCTCTGAGTGCGGGCTAATAGAAGTGATCCTCCTGATTTGCCCGCAGAGGTCTTGGGATAAGTAGATTACATGTGGAAGCTGATCCTCGGCTACGCCACCCTTAGCCCGCAGGCGGAAGTCTGTGACAGCCCTATAAAACATGAGGTTTGACACAGCCCTACCATAAATCTCCTTTATGTCGCCTATAGCGCCCTCCCCGATGTATTTGAGCGCCAGCTCGAAGCATGGTGTAAATATGAAGTTGTGGGCGGGCATCAAAACTTGATGCTTGCTCCTAGAACCCTGCTCTAAAGCATCTTTAATGAGTTGCGCTTCACTAGAAGATGTTGCAATAGGCTTCTCGCATAGAGCATGCTTCTCATTATTTAAGGCCTCCATGACTATGCGGACATGTGTGTCTGGCGGAGTCAATATCCAAACAGCGTCTATATCTGCATTCTTCAGAAGCTGCCGATAATCTCCATATATACTGACATTCCTTAAACCAAACTTTCTAGTAATCCTCTCGACACGTTTCTCGTTAATGTCGGCTAAGGCTTTAATCTCAATATCCGAAAGGCTGCGGACGGCTGGTAGATGATAGTATTCAAGAACAGCGCCACAGCCTATCACGCCAACTCTAACAGCCATAGATCACCATACCGCCAATATTAATAAACATCAACTATATTTAATCCTTACAATTTTCCACATAAAGCTGGAGTTTGAAGGCTCTACTGGAATAGTAAATATCTTGCGATGAACCCCTAACAATAGAGGATCACCGATTACACAAGCCTTCCACTAACAGAAGATCTCGCAATAGAATGTAAGCTTTATCTTTTGAGATGCAGATTTTTAAATTGACTGGTGATTCTATGAGTGAAGATGAGATTATTAGGATGCTTGAGAGAGTTAGTAAAAGCGTTGTGAACGTTAACACTTTGAGGGTTTTCCAAGACTTCTTTTATCAGATTATTCCAGTTAAGGGCATTGGGTCTGGCTTCATATTTGATGAGAGAGGATATATCTTAACCAATTACCATGTTGTTGAGGACGCTGAAAGGATAATTGTCACGTTGACGGATGGACGGACATTTGAGACTAAGTTTGTCGGTGGATATGTGGGTCTGGACATAGCCATACTAAAGATAGAGGCGGATAAATTGGTTGCCACAGATCTAGGCGACTCAGATAAGGTTAAAGTCGGGCAGAGGGTCTTCGCCATCGGAAATCCCTTCGGTCTAGCGGGCGGGCCAACGGTGACCTCTGGCATAATAAGCGCCGTTAAAAGGACGATATATTCTGAGAGGGGCATCTTTAGAGATCTTATTCAAACTGATGCCGCAATAAATCCGGGGAACTCAGGCGGCCCATTAGTCAATGTTAATGGTGAGGTTATTGGGATAAATACCGCCATAATCCCATTTGCTCAAGGCATAGGCTTCGCCATACCAATAAACGCAGCCAAGGAAGTGGCCAACGAAATACTACAATATGGATACTACGCTAAGCCGTGGCTTGGGATAGCCGGCATAAGCCTGAATAGGCAAATAGCCCTACAATATGACCTACCCGTCGAGCACGGAGTCCTTGTGGTTAGGATCGTCCCGGGCAGCCCAGCTGACAGGGCTGGAATAGAGAGCGGGGACATAATAGTTGAGTTCGATGGCAAGAGAATAGATAGAATGGAAGACTTACAAGAGATCCTATCTAAGAAGACGCCAGGATGCGAGTGTGAGGCGGCGATAGTCCGGGATCTAAGAAAATTTAGGGTGAGAGTTACCATTGGCAGAGAGCCATAAGAGGGATCATCCTGAACCATTTAGGAGCTATTATTGTGGAAAAGGTCACTTTAAGGTTAAGATACTCCTGAGCGCACATTGGAAGCCAAAGGTTCTAGATAAAGATGATGCTCAAAAAGAAATTAAAGTTTTAGAAGAGACTTTCCATAAGAACTATGTCTAACAGCCAATTAAAGCAGGTTAAAACCACTATTGGAAAGATTTACGAGAGATTTCTTTGAAAAAATTTAAAAGACAATGCTATATATCCAGAACACTTTAACTTTAAAGCACTCGCATATTTCATGCGTAAGCGTCTAAAACTTAGAGTTAAATAATTCCCTCTCCATATGCGAGAATCCTCTTAAAGGGTTGATAGTATTGAAAGCGGATGCCAAATGATTTTCAGGAGAATCCCGGGGTTCCCTAAACCCTATGCCAAATGGCGGATCAGCAAAGATTAAATCAAACTTCTTCTCTAGCCAAGCATTTCTTAGAAATAAAATATTATTTTCGAACAGCCGCAAAAATTCTCCTGCGATTTCGGTTTCTCCTAACCTGAAAGGCTATAAAATGAGTGGTGGGCCGGGCCGGATTCGAACCGGCGATCTTCGCCGCTCTCAATTCAAGTTTTTCTTTAACCTGCTGTTTGTGAGGGCGACGTCCTGGCCAACTAGACTACCGGCCCCAATTATTGAAATATACGAGTCCTTCCTTTTTTAGCGTTTCTATCTTGAGAGCTGGCAATAGTGTAACTTAGTGAGACTTGGATACCTTTATGAGATCTTCTAAGTTATCTCTTATCTTTTCAAAGGCTGCTACTATATCGTCCATGTCTTCTTTTGAACCTAAGAGTACGTATTGTGGGAACCATAGCCCTTCTTGATAGCAGGCCTTTTCAGTTACTGGCATTTTAATGCTAGAGTAGTCGATATGTTTGCCGTAGTGTGGGCATGAAAGAGGGCACTTCTTGAAGTATTCCAAGAAGAGTTCTTTGTATAATGGTTTTGAGTAGCCTACGCTTGCAGGTATGCCTTCAGCTTGCAAAGCCTTTGCGAGAGCAGCCTTAGATACTCCGCCAAACGCTTCCAGATCAACTCTAAATATATAGAGGTGATAGGCGTGTCTAGTTACGCGATCATCCTCTTTAAGAGGTCTTACGCCATCTATTTTGGAGAGCTTGCTATTCAAGTATCGTGCGTTCTCCATCCTCTTTTCAGTCTGCTCATCAAGCCTCTCCATTTGAGCCAAAAGTACGGCTGCCTGAAACTCGGTCATCCTATAATTTGCTCCTGGAAGATAATGCTCATACCAAGCTTTTTCGGGCAGTCTACCGCAGTTGTGTAAAGACCAGGCCTTAATATATAATTCCTCATTGTTTGTAACTATGATGCCGCCTTCTCCGCTAGTGATATTTTTGCTGGATTGAAAGCTGAATGCTCCCATGTCGCCTATCGCACCAACCCTTCTTCCTTTCCATTCAGCGCCCCAAGCTTGACATGCATCCTCAATAATATGTAGATTGTTCTTTTCGGCTATAGATAGGAGTGCATCCATATCTGCCGGCCTGCCGCCAATATGTACTGGTAGTATAGCCTTAGTTCTGTCCGAGATTAGTGATTCAACGCTCTTTGGATCAATATTATATGTTTCGGGATCAATATCCGCGAAAATTGGGATAGCGTTCACATAGAGGACGGCCATTGCGGTGGCCATGAATGTATAAGATGGGACTATAACCTCATCACCACAACCTATCCCAAGGGCTCTAAGTGAGATCTCTAGGGCTGCTGTGCCGCTTGTAACAGCAACGCCGTATTTTGCATGCTGATATCTTGCAAACTTCTCTTCAAACTCTCTCTTCCTCGATCCACCTATTCCCCAAAGACCGCTATTTAAAGCGCTAATAAGCGCTTTAGCTTCTCTCTCATCGAATATAGGCCACTTTGGGAAAGGCTTGCTTCTGACAGGCTCCCCACCCGCTATAGCAAGTTTAACCAATATTATCCCTCCATCCGAAATTTTAAGCTAGCCTTGGCTAATATAGGTAGTTGAAAACGAAAATATAATATTAAGGTTGAAAAATAACATTACTTTTGATCCGATATGGTTAAAGATATTGTTGAAGCCTTTAAGAACTGTAGAATTATTGATTTGTCCAGTGAAATTAGACCGAATGTCTTAAAGGTTAACGGCGAATATATACGTGGTGATCAGATTCGAAGATTTAACCTTCAGCAATTCATAAATGCTGAAGATGGAACTTACATGAATTTTATTGAGGCTGAATCCCACATAGGCACTCATGTCGAGGGACCACTACATCTTAGAGATGGTCTAAAGTCGCTTACAGATCTTCCACTAGATAAATTTATGGGTGAGGCAATTGTTCTAAAATTTGAAGCTAACATGCCAATAAGGCCTGAACATTTAGATAAAGTTAAAGAGGGCGACATCGTGCTTGTTTGGAGCCCTGGAGGAGCATACATAACGCCTGAGGCTGCTGAGCTCCTCGTTAGGAAGCGGATAAAGATGATTGGGGTTCAGGGAGTCCATCCAGATGATCCCAGAGCTTATCAGAGGGGGTCGGGAGTTAAGCCAGCTACACATACCCTTATGCTGGAAAATGATATACCGATAATTGAGGGGCTTACTAATCTAGATAAAATCACATCTGAACGATTCTTCTTTATAGGGCTGCCATTAAAAATTGCCCATCTAGATTCATCCTGGATAAGGGCTATAGCGCTTGAACCAAAAATGCTTTGAACCCTTAGATTATAAAGTTTCTTTTGGGGTTCACTTTGATCGTAACATGCGCAGGCATATTAGTTGTTGATATAATAGCTGCTGATTTACCAAAAGTCTCCAGCCCAGGAGAGTTGACCTTCGCCCCTAAGGGAATAGAGGTGCATTTAGGAGGACATTGCGGTAATGTCTCCATAGACTTGAGGAAGCTAGGCTTGAAGAAAGGCGAAGTAAGTTCTGTGGGCGCGGTTGGCGACGATATCTTCGGCGACTTTATTGAGGGTGAGCTCAGAAAAAATGGTGTGATAGCTCATCTTCAGAGGGTTCCTGGCGTAGGAACATCAAAAGATTTAATACTTGTAGTTAGAGGCGAGGATAGAAGATACCATGCTGATTGTGGAGCTAACCTATTCTTGAGCCCAGAATTTGTCGTTTCAGTGCTCGATGAAGAGAAGCCCTCAATATTTTATGTGGGCGGGGTTGGCCTCACTGGCGCTTTGGACGAGCGCCTACCAGAAGTATTGGAGAGAGCAAAGGATATGGGTGCCCTAACTTTCGTTGACCCGGTTGCCCCCTATATGCGTGAATGGAGCTTAATAATCCCTTCAATTAAGCGTGCTGATATATTTCATTGTAATGCCTATGAAGCTGAGCAAATAACTGGGACAAAAGATCTCTATAAGGCCTGCGACCTCCTAATAAAGATGGGCGCTAACATGGTGGTTGTTAGCATGGGAGAGAAGGGGCTTATTGCGAGAACGAAGAGGAATATTTTTGAATTGCCGGCCTTCAGGGTTCCAACTGTTGATCCAACAGGAGCTGGCGATGCGCTCTGCGCTGGAATAATAAGCGGGCTTGTGGAGAAATCTGGATATAAGAAATGCGATATATCAAGCCTACCAGTAGACGATATTATAGACATTCTTTTAATTGGTGAGGCGGCTGGGGCTGCCTGCGTAACAATGGTTGGGACTACGACAGCTGTAACTAGAGAGAACGTTAGGAGGATTCTTGAAGAGCAGGGGGAGAACTTAAGGCGTAATATTAAAGTCTATTCTACCTGAAATAATCATATCGACTATGGATGTGGAAGGAAGGCTAATTAGAGCTTACTGCATTAGGGTTCCTAAAAGTTTAGGAGAAAAGACAATAGACGTGGTAGCCAGGTTTGGGCTACTTAATAGGGAGTTAAAGGTACTTAGAGTTGGAGAGCATTTACTCATACCGCTTAAAGATAGGCCGTCTGAAGAGCACTTCGCCAGCATTTCTAGAGAGGTTAAGGAATTTGAGATTTTGATCCACGATTTTCCGGAACGAGAAAAACAGTATAAAAGCATTGTTGATTTTCTGGAGGATAAGCTGCCACCGCATCTTCTAGCAAGTCTCCCAAAATCGATAGACTTTATAGGCGATGTGGCGATTCTAGAGGTACCCGAAGAGCTTGAAAGATTTAAGCCGCTGATTGGAGAAGCCGTTTTGAGAGTGTTTAAGCGTGTGAGGTCTGTTCTTGCTAAATCCAGTGCTGTTAAGGGGGTTTATCGCGTTAGGGAGTATGAGCTTATAGCTGGCTCTGAAAATACGGAGACAGTGCATAAGGAGCATGGATGCAAGTATTTTCTCGACCCAAGAAAAGTTTACTTCTCGCCTAGATTATCCTATGAGCATTATAGGGTAGCCTCTCAAGTTTCAGATGGCGAAACAGTCGTAGATATGTTTGCTGGGGTTGGACCATTCTCAATCCTTATAGCTAAAATGCGGGGAAAAGTGAAAGTCTATTCGATCGACGTAAATCCAGATGCCATAGAATACTTGAAAAAGAATATTTATGCCAATGGTGTTTATGGAAAGGTTATTCCTATCCTTGGGGATGCTCGAGAGGTAATCGAGAGCAGGCTTCGTGGAGTTGCCGACCGTGTTATAATGGATCTTCCAGAAAGAGCTATAGAGTATGTTGATGCCGCGTGTGCGGCGCTTAAGCCTTCAGGCGGCATAATCCACTACTATGAGATTGCTGGTGGAGCTGACATTATGGAGAATGTGAAGAGGAGGCTTGTTGAGGCGGTAATGAGGTATGGGAGAAGCGTAGATGCGCTGCTTTCAGAGAGGATTGTGAAGGAGGTTGCACCATATAAGTGGCATGTATCTATAGATTTGAAAGTAAAGTAAAAATATGTGTCAACACATCTTTTATTTTGTTACTGGCTGATACAAATGTATTTTAGAGTTCTTACCAATGAATCCTTATGTAGAAAATGCAACTTTTGTAAAACAGTCAATAGATGCGTGAACTCTCGCTGTGTTGGCTGCCTATCATGCTATTTCGCATGTCCCTACGAGGCGAAAAATATTGTTAAGGATGAGGGTAAGCAGTTAGTGAAAATTACAGTTGATGGCGCTGAATACAATGTCCCAGAGAATATAACGGTTAAGGAGGCTTTAAGATTAATTGGATATGAGGTTGGGATTTACCCTAATGAGGGGCGCATACAGGCGCCATGCGGCTTAGGCGGATGCTGGGCATGTATGGTTATAGCTGATGGGGAACCGATAAGATCATGTATAACGGGCGTAGAGAGCGGCATGGTTATCGAAACTGATGTCGGCTCGGCTCCGCCACTGAGAATAATTCATGGACCTGAACCGCATGCTGTTGGCGGTAAGGCAACTCCTTGGACTGAAGGTAAAGGAAGAAGGTATATTGAAGCTGCCATATGGACAGCTGGATGCAATCTTAGATGTAGAAGCTGCCAAAATTATAGCGTGACGTATGATAATTCTTCAGAGCCCCTAACGCCAAAGGAAGCTGCTAGAATATTGACGTATTATAGGAGACTTTATGGCGTTAATGGTTTAGCGATTAGTGGCGGAGAGCCCACATTAAATAGGCGATGGCTCATAGAGTATTTTGCGGAGCTGAGAAGACTTAATCCCGATAAGAAGGTCAGGTTACACCTTGACAGTAATGGGACTTTGCTGACACCATCGTATATCGATGATCTCGTTGAGGCTGGAGCAAATAATATAGGCGTTGAGCCGAAGGGTATTCGCCTAGAGACCTTTATGAATATAAGCGGTATAGTGGATAAAGCGATAGCTGAACGGTATCTGAGGACAAGCTGGGAGGCTGTAAAGTACCTTGCAGACAATTATAAGGATAAGGTTTACATTGGTGTAGGCATACCCTACAACTCAGCTTTCATGGGGCTGGATGAACTATTCGAAATTGGTGAGAAAATAGCTTCAATAGACCCTTCAATCCAAGTATGCGTGCTAGACTACTTTCCAACTTTCAGGAGGAGAGAAATAAGAAGACCGGACTATAAAGAGATGCTTAAGGTTAAGGATATATTAAATGGTGTGGGATTAAAATGCGTAATTGTTCAGACAGTGATCGGCCACATAGGGCCATAATCAATCTAAAATCCATCGTCATCCCCTGGCTAATGTAAAATTTTAAGGAAAAGTTTGGGTGAAATAGTATGGAAAACGCCGTAAATATTGCTGAAAATCTTATGTGCGATTTCGCCCATCAAACCGGATTAATATCGGATCTGAAGCCTAGACGCTATTTATGGACTGATTCATTCGCCGTATGCAATTTCATTGAGCTCTATTATAGGAAGGCGGATGAAAAATTTATCCGGATGGCGCTTAAGCTCATTGATCAAGTGCACTTTACGCTCGGAAGACATCGTGAAGATGACCCTAGATCCGGGTGGATAAGTGGTCTAAGCGAGGAAGAAGGGTGGAAGCATCCGACTATAGGCGGCTTAAGAATAGGTAAACCCTTACCGGAGAGGGGGCCGAATGAACCATTCGATGAAGTCTTAGAGTGGGAGCGGGATGGACAATATTACCATTATTTGACCAAATGGATGCATGCACTCAACATTGTTGGAAGATCTACCGGCTGCCTAAACTATCATTTATGGGCTATAGAACTTGCTAAGCGGGCACACAAAGCCTTCGTTTATGAGATGCCCAATGGGAGAAAACGCATTTACTGGAAAATGAGCATAGACTTATCGCGGCCACTAGTCCCATCCATGGGCCAACATGATCCGCTTGACGGGTTGGTCACATACATGGAGCTACAAGCGTCGGCACTAGGGAACCCGTCTCTCCCAGGTCTCGCTGAGGAGATTAGGGATATGGAGAGCATATGTGATGAGATGAGCTGGGTGACTGACGACCCGCTTGGCATTGGCGAGCTGCTTGTATGCTCCTATAGGCTTGCTAGATTAATTGTTGGCGGGCATTTCAATAGGCCAGAATTGTTGACAAACATTATGAATGATGCTCTCCTAAGCCTCGAACTATATTTGGCCAATGAACCGATGAGACTACCAGCTACTATGCGCTTAGCTTTTCGGGAGCTGGGTCTTTCTATTGGGCTTAAGGCAGCCGTTAAACTTAGAGAGATACTGGGGGATAAATGTAAGCTATTAAAGAGCGCTGAGATCGCTTCGATCACTAAAGATCTATTAGGTTATGCTTGGCTATCTGAGAAGATAGATGGGTTCTGGCTTAGCCCTGAAAATAGGAAAAGCCGAACATGGTTAGAGCATAAAGACATTAACATGGTTATGTTAGCGACAAGCCTTATTCCAGACGCCTTTCTAGGAGATGTTGGGGAGAGAAGACTAAAAAATTAAAGATTGCAGTTACGGGAACCCTTAGACTTAACGTTAAACTTCGCTTTTTACTCCACTCAGCATCTCTAGGTATTGCTTGAGCTTGCTGAAGATTTCGCTTGCCTTTATCTCCTCAGCGCTCTCCGGCAGCATGATCTGATATTTTCCCTGCCCAATATCCCTGAGAATGAAGTATTTTTTGCCATACTCAAAATAGATGAAGTCCCTGCCAGTCTCAATATCCCATTTTTTTGCTTCCTCTGACATGCTGGTTCACAAAACTACTAAGCACTAGTTACTATTAAAATTATTCCCTTTCACCCGGTTCTAATATACCTTTTCGCTATGCCCCTCCTATAGACAGCCTCCAAGAGGATTAGCCCTAAAATGTTTATTGAAATTAGTGAGCCTATAAATATCCCTAGCAAGCTAATCTCGATCGGCATATTATATGTGAGCGATAGGTAGCCTCCAACAATAACAGTTATGGTTGCAGTTTCAGCTAGACAGCCTATAAATCTACGTTTTACACTGCTTCCACCTATGAGCCACGCTAGCATGCACGCAATGAAGTTCGCAATACTACCACCAATGACGTCGCTATCACTGCAACATTTATGGCACCATAACCACCATAGAGGTTTGCAATGAAGCAACCCAAACTAAAACCTATGGCTGCCGGCGGGCCAAAGATTATTGAAAGCGGAAGCATTGCATCAGCAACTCTCACTTGGAATGGGTTAAAGCTTATTGAAGCAAAGACTATTACGCCGATAGCATAAGCGGCTGCAAATAAACATATTAAAGATATATCCCTACTATCAATTTTCAGTATTCCACCTCCTACACCGGGGTTTATATGGCGGAACGGGTGGAGGTGGGCCCCACTCACCCGCCGTTAAGTTAATTTTAAGGGATCCTTATACTAATAAAGGTTTCCCTATAATTGCGAATTAATAGCTCTTAACGTCCAGCCTAGTTGGTCAATAAAACATAGGCTAGCTACTCTACATAGTAATATTGTCCAATACTCTTCTGGAGCCTATCTAGTCTCGAATCCTCCTTATTCACCCTAGGTCTCTTTGTGTCAGGATCCCTCCTAAATGTTATGCCCATCTCCTTAAGGAACATATTCATTCCGTCAAGTAGGGTTGTTGGAGATTTCGCCACACCATATATGCCAGGGGTTCCAGTAAATATCATAAGCCTATCCGCTATAAAGTCTTGGGCAATAATATCATGTTCAACAACGAAGGCTGTTACGCATCTGTCCTCAACAACCCTACGTATAATCCTCGCCATAGCTAGTCTCTCTTCAACATCTAAATATGCACTTGGCTCATCCAGAAGATATAGCTCGGCTTCGCGCGACAAGCATGCGGCTATAGCAACCTTCTGGAGTTCACCGCCACTTAAACTCTTAACATCCCTATCAAACAGCGGGCCAAGATTGAGGGGATTAATTATCTCAGTCTGATACCAGCTTGAGGTAAACTTCTCCTTAGCGATCTGCCTAAGGAGCTCTTCAACCGTCCCCTCATAATCCGTGGATATGTATTGGGGCTTATAGCTGACTCTAAGCCTATCCTCCGTGGGGGAAGATCCTTGATCTGGCTTCTCTATGCCAGCCAATATTTTAATAAACGTAGTCTTACCAATCCCGTTCGGGCCAAGTATGCCCACAACCTCGCCAAGCTTAATCTCCCCAGGCTCAATCTTCAGCGTGAAGCCGCCATAACTCTTGCTCATTTCAGGCCATCTTAAAACTGGAACATCGGTTAATGGGTTAGATATGGGTGGCTTAACATGAAATACTATTGGCTCCTTCCTGAAGCGCATATTCTCATCTGGGATGAAGCCATCTAGATATATGTTTATTCCAACCCTAACGCCGTGAACGTTGGACACTATCCCATATACTCCCGGCTTACCATAGAAGACGCATACTTGATCCGAAAGATAATCTAGCACCGCAAGATCGTGCTCGGCAACAACAATAATCTTATTCTCCTCCTT
Source organism: Candidatus Bathyarchaeota archaeon (assembly GCA_018396635.1). Lineage (GTDB taxonomy): Archaea > Thermoproteota > Bathyarchaeia > Bathyarchaeales > DTEX01 > DTEX01. The sequence goes on along the minus strand of JAGTQE010000007.1, from coordinate 37,896 downwards.
AAGGCCCCTTATAACTTTAGCCGCCTCAAGCCTCTGCTTAACATCCAAGTAGCTGGATGGTTCATCGAAGAGGTATACATCCGCCTCACGGCAAACCGCTGCCGCTATAGCAACCCTCTGAAGCTCGCCGCCGCTCAAAACATCTAATGGTCTATCCAAAACTGTCTTGAGCTGAAGCTTCTCAACAACATAGTTCAGCCTTCCTTTCTCGTCAACGCGTTCAAGAACCTCGCCAACCTTACCCCTCACAACACGCGGGATTTTATCAACATACTGTGGCTTATGGACGACCCTAAGCTTTTTCTCGCTCAGCTTCTGGAAGTATGCTTGAAGAGTTGAGCCTCTAAAATATTGTATGATTTCAGGCCAGTCTGGTGGGCAATCGTAACGCTCAAGGTTAGGTTTTATCTCTCCAGAGAGTATTTTTATGGCTGTGGACTTCCCAATGCCATTCTGTCCAACTAAACCTAAAACCATGCCGGGGGATGGGACAGGTAGGCGGAAGAGCTTAAAAGCGTTTGGCCCAAACCTATGTACACACTGTCCCTTAAGCTCCTCTGGAACATTAACTATTGATATCGCCTTAAACGGACACTTCTTAACGCATATACCACAACCGCTACATAGAACCTCTGAAATAATAGGTCTGCCACCCTCAAACCTTATAGCTTCAACCTTACTCCTAACCTGGGGACAAAATCGATAACATGCCCTATCACACTTTTCAGGCTTACATTTATCGGCATCCACAACAGCTATCCGAATAAACCTCTCCTCCTAAACATCCTTTAAAAAACTCTTACATAAGAAATAAATTTGCTTATCGCAAAAGTAAAATTAATAAAATGCTCAACCAGATCAATCCTTAGATAGCCCCGGTGGCTTAGCGGTTAGAGCAGCGGCCTTGTAAGCCGCGGGTCGCGGGTTCGAATCCCGCCCGGGGCTCCAAGAAAATTGCTGCTTTCCTGAAAAACCATTCTGCTGAGATCTTCTCAAGCAGCGGTTCAGGGTTATGTGTAATGCCAAGGTTCTCACCTCAATATAAGGCTCTAGTTTCTTTTATCTAGCGAGCCTTTCATTTACTTAAGAGTGTAGTGTAAGGTTTTTAAAGTTAAAGTTCAATTGTTAGTCCATCATACGCAGCCTCTATACCCTCTGAAATAAGTTTGGAGGATAACTCTTCATGTAAAAGAAGGCCGTTATGGGAGAAGTGGGTGGCTACAAAGATCGTGTCTTTGTCAGCCATGTTTTTTGAAAGCATCTGCCTCCTCATTTCTATTACTTCCTTTAAGCCCATATGATATCCTCTTGAAGAAAAGGCTCCGGTTGTGCAGTCTAAGATTACTAGGTCCAGCCTCCAACTTTCCAGTCTTCTCCATATTTCCTCTGGAAACCAGCCTGAATCATGACCATACAATATTACGTTACCCTTGGATTCGAGAAGATAAAGGAGACATGTTTGTTTAGGGTCATGATTAGCTGGAAGAGACATAATTCTAAAACTTCCTGCTTTTATGGTCTCAAAAGGCTCTAAAACCTTAAGAATTAAGCCTATTTTTGACGGTTCGCCTACGGCTTTAAGGATGCAGTTTATCACATCTTGGCTGCCATATATATTTAGGGGATTTGAAGATCGCATGTGGGCAAAGGGCGCCTGTCTCATAAGCAGATCATCTGGGTGAAGATGATCATAGTGGCTATGAGTTATGAAAAGATATTTAATTTTCGCAAGATTAAGGTTATATTGTAAAACATGTAAATATGTGTCCGGAGGCCAATCGACTTTTAACTCCTCATCAATGTGGATGGAGCTTCTTGTTCTTATGTTTTTACCTCTTAAAGCTCTAGCCTTCATGCATACATCGCACTCGCAGAATAAGGCTGGCCAACCCTCAGCGGCTCCCGTCCCAGCGAAAAGGATCCGCATATTAAAATCACCTATGTGATGACCACTTTACCCTTCATACATTTGCTTTTTTGCTTGTCCTAATAAAATAAACGGAAAATTGATAATTGTTCAGTTCAACTATCGCCAACTATAGTTTTCGGGGGAGATCTAATTAGCGCTTTAAACTTCGATTTATCGGGATTTAGCGATCAAAATGCGGATATGATCCGCAGAGCCGTGTCTGAAATAACTGGGTCAGATTCAGGAGAACGTCACACAATCTATCTTTAAACCCTTAATTTTCTCTTGATCGTTAAAGAGGCAGCTGCCGCAGATATCGCCCCTAAGGAGATCGTTAGCGCAATGTTAAACCAGTTGGTCTCTGCGGCCAGAGCTCCGTATGTCGTTTCGGCACTATCGCTTCTCTCCACAAGCGTCGCATTTTTAGATGCTTTGGGTCTTATCTCACCAGATGCCCTTATATCCGCATAGGGGAGGGTTAATGGTATTAGCATCATGACTACGCCGAGAATTATTGCGATTATTGCGCTGGAGAGTATTTTTCTCATCATTCATCTCATCTCACAAATTATTTTATTCGGGCTCCACTTAATTATTCTATGTTTTTGAACGGGTCTCCATTATCAGTTTAATTGTCTCAGCCCATAGAATTATTGAAGCTAATAGACCGAAAATCAAAGCCACAACATTGTGGACACTCCATGTATGCTCGTAAAGTATTATATATGTTATAAGCATGCTTGTCATCCACACAGCGTAGAACATGAACCTGGGTATCATATACCTGCCTAATTTAACGAAGAACTTTAGAACTCCAACCTTAACCTCTTGAGCTAGGAAGTATTCACCGGCGGCTGTTTTACCCGCTAGACCAAGAGAAACAAGCTTATCGAGGTGGTATGCTGCTAGGCTTGGACTAGAAAACTTCAGTTTTCTCTGAACCTCTCTGACGCCCACTTTAGAACCAGACCTCTCTAACAGGTACATATAGACCTTTAAGGTCTTACCTCTGAGGCTCGACTCTAAATCAGGCTCCTTCTCCTTCATATAGTGTTTCACAACACAGAATAATTTAGTTGGCGAATGATTTTAAGGTTTAATATTGTTCAGCATAATTGAACAGCTGTACTAAAGCATAGGATAATGAGCAGCAACTCCCAAATATTCTTATGGTGATTGAGATTGAAGATCGATAAATACTTGGCTGCAATACTGCTGGCTTTAGTAGTCGTAGCCGCAGCATGGGCGGCAATCGTGATCTTTCAGATGGGCAGCGAGAGGGTGGGTAATCTGAAAACCTTCAGCTCGAAGGCTGAGATCGCCAGCTTCATCACTGCGAAAATTAAAGCCACGGAGAATGATCCCCTTCTAGCGAAGTTTGCGGGCCCCTTTGTTAGGACAACTGTAGGTATATTTGCTGAATCAGTTTCCACTCCCAAGGCTACTGATTACTCGACAACAAATATACAAGTTGAGGGGGTTGATGAAGCCGATATAGTTAAGACCGATGGCCGAATAATTTACGCAGCCTCATCAGGTGGGACAATAAGCATAGTTAAGGCTTATCCGCCCGAGGATATGAGGGTTCTCTCAAAGATCGATGTTGGCGGGGGGATCATCGGCCTATTTATAGGCGGAGAGAGGCTCATAGTTCTCGTTAATGAATTTGTTTGGGTTAATATGCTTCCTGAGGAAGAGAAGAGGAATACTACGCTACAGCCTAAACCCTACTTCCCGTTTAGGGTGATTGTTAAGATCTTTGATGTATCCACGCCTGAGAAACCAGTTAATGTCGGCGAGGTCATCTTTGAGGGTAGTTATGTATCCTCAAGAATGGTGGGCGACTATGTTTATCTTGTCCTAACATATCCAGCTATATCTTTGGCCGAGAATCTAACAATACTTCCAAGATGGTCTGCTGATGGCGTTTGGAGGGAGATATCTCCATCCGACATATACTACTCAGACTCCGTGGAGCTGCCGTCAAGCTACACGCTTATAGCGTCCTTAGATATCTTAAATGCTAGCCGATTAACCCTGAAGTCCATTCTAACGGGATATGCCTCATGCGTATATATGTCTAGGAGCAACCTCTATGCGGCTTTCCCAGTATTAGATAGATTTCTGGGAGGCTGGAGCGAAACAGAGATCTATAGATTCGCCGTGGATGGATTGAGGATCGAGTGTGAGGCGAGCGGTAAAGTTTCAGGCATGGTGTTAAACCAATTCTCTATGGACGAGTATAATGGATGCTTTAGGGTGGCTACAACCTTAATCTTTTACGATTATCGTACTGGCAGCTTTACATCCCAAAACAATGTATATGTTTTAGACGCGAAAAGTCTAAGGCTTATTGGGGGGATCGAGGGGTTAGCTCCTGGAGAGCAGATCTATGCAGCGCGCTTCATGGGCAATAGATGCTACCTCGTGACATTCAAGAAGGTTGACCCATTATTTACAATAGATTTATCGGATCCAGCAAACCCGAGGGTTCTAGGCGCACTTAAAATACCGGGATACAGTGATTATCTCCATCCATACGATGAAAACTACTTGATAGGGATAGGGAAGGAGGCTGTTCCGGCTGAGGAGGGCGACTTCGCCTGGTATCAAGGTCTAAAAATATCGCTCTTTAACATCTCTGAGGTTGAGAAACCGAGGGAGGTTGCCAAGATAATTATAGGCGATAGGGGTACGGATTCCCCAGTTTTAAGAGATCATCACGCCCTACTCTTCAATAGAGGGAGAGGGCTTCTCGTGATCCCTATCCTGGAAGCGAGGATACCCGATGAAGATTACCCCGAAGGGAGAGGGAGACCTCCCTGGGCTTACGGTAGGCCAGTATTTCAGGGAGCCTATGTATTCCATGTTTCGCCGGAGGAAGGTTTAGTGTTGAGGGGTAGGATAAGCCATATGGCAGGTAGTGAAATTTTGTCATGCTACGAGGTTAGAAGAGCATTGTATATAGATGATGTACTTTATACCATAAGTGATGGGAAGATAAAGGCGAACAGCCTCGTCGATCTCAGCGAGATAGCTGAAGTCTCCCTGGAGTAGGGCAGAGAGAACACTCTGCGAAGACATTTTTGAAGCACACACTAGAAATGATGAGGGGTTCTGTGGAACCCCAACTTTTTTACATAGTAATACTTTATCTACATTAAGTGACCCTTAAATTTAGGGATGCTGGGGTGACCCATAAACGAAGGGCATATATTTGCTGCTAATCTACGTTGAAGAAGCTATCTCCATAAATGTTGGTTCACTTGGCAATTTAAGGTTTGATCGTGGGCTTTACGCCTATGTTGGCTCAGCCCAAAATAATGTGGAGAGGAGAGTTGCTAGGCACCTTAGAAGGCATAAGTCTCTCTTTTGGCACATAGACTATCTGCTGAGCGATGGGCACGTTAGGGTTCTTGAAGTTCACTTCAAAGATGCGCCGAAGGGAGACGAGTGTAAAATAGCTTGGTTTATTAAGGGAGTCGGCGAACCAGTTGACGGCTTTGGCTCTTCAGATTGCAGGTGCAAAAGCCATCTCTTTAAAGTTATTGACTATGAGGGTTTAAGGGGCCTAATTAAGAACCTTGGGCTCATAAAGCTGGATTTAGAGAGGATAAAGGCGTCTAATTACGCCGAATAAAACTAAGTATTATAAGCGTCTATGCATATTAACGGATAGGATGTAGGGGGTTAGAGAACCCCCATCAAATCTAGAGGTGAGGTCTTTGGGCGAGATTAAAAACTTAATATTGATTGTTCTAGATAGCTTCAGGCAGGATCACATAAGCTACTATAATAAGGGGGAGAGGGTTTTTGAGAATATTCCGGCATGTAAAACCCCTAACTTAGACTCTTTCGCTAAGGATAGCCTCGTCTTCCATAACGTTTACCCCTCGGGTCTACCAACTATACCAGTCAGATATGAGATTTTGACTGGCATGTTCTCCCTGCCCTATAGACCTTGGCAGCCTCTCCACCCATATCCAAAGGATATAACTGCGGCCGACATACTCTCTAGGCGTGGGTTCATATGTGGGCTTATATCTGACACCTATCACCTATTCAGGCCAGACATGAATTTTCATAGGAGCTTCCACTGCTTTAGGTGGATTAGGGGGCAGGAGTATGATGCATACGTCTCTTCTCCGCCAAAGAGGAGGGTAGAGGACTACGTAAACGAGAATTACCCGGAGAATTGGAGAGGTCTCGTAGCCAAATTCCTAGCGAACACTGATGACTTCAAGTCGGAGGAGGACTATTTTCCAGCAAAAGTTTTCAATGAAGCAATTAAGTGGCTGAAGGATAACCGGGTACATAAGCGAATATTCCTCTGGGTTGACTGCTTCGATCCACATGAGCCTTGGGATCCGCCCCCAAGGTTTGACACCTACACTGACCCATCCTATGAGGGGCCTAGGCTTATACTGCCGATGGGAGGACACGCTGAGAAGTGGGCTACGAGGGAGCAAATAGATTATATTAGGGGGCTGTATGCCGGCGAGGCTTCATTCGTAGATTACTGCTTCGGACTCCTCCTAGAAGCATTAAAAGACCTTGGATATTACGATGATTCAATTATTATTGTTGTTGCCGATCACGGCCATCCCCTAGCTGACCATGGGAAGTTCCTTAAGGGGCCGGATAGAATGTATAGTGAGCTCCTAAAAGTTCCATTCATCATGCATGTGCCAGGCTATAAGCATAGGGACTTCTATGCGCTCATACAGTTCCCAGATATCCTCCCAACGGCCCTAGAGATGCTTGGCCTTGTATCTGAAGCCCGATGCATGCAGGGATGGAGCTTTCTAGAGGTTATTGATGGCGTGAGGGAGGAGCATAGAACCCATATTATCGCGGGATACCATGAAGCAGCCGACCGATGTATAAGGAACAAGGAGTGGAGCTACATAAAGAGGCCTGAAGGGCAGCCTGACGAGCTATATAATTTAACCGTGGATCCGAGGGAGAGGAATAATTTGATAGATAGTAGGGCGGATGTGGCGGCTTCGCTCTCCTCGTATTATGGGCTATACTTTCATAGAATAGGTGTGCCATGGGTTGTGAAGGGGTTACAGGGCAAATATGAGACCTCTAGGTGACTTTAGGCTATGCTCTTCTAAATATGTAGCCGTCTGATGCATAAGCCTCTGGCACCACGGCAATCCTAGCATCCTCACCCTCTAGTTGAATGGCCTGAGAAACAGCCTCGGTTGCCGTCCTTGCGAGGGAGCCAAGCCACTTAACATCCTCCTTCCTCAAGTTATGTGAGACAATAATTATATTGCTCCTTCTAATCAGCGTCGAAATAATATACGCTTTTACACCAACCTCCATGTATGGCATATTACCTCTAAGGGTCTCAGAAATTATTTCGTCTGGACTAGCGCCAGACCTCAACATCTCTATAACCCTACTATAATCGGCAACCCTGCCACTGTAATCAACGTGCCTTAGCCCATACTCATTGTATTTATATATGCCATTAGAGCACTCCGCCACAAGAATCAGTGTACCACCATCCTTAAGAATCTTCTTGTGAGCGCCAATGAACTTCCCGCCAATAACATCCCATAGATCATTGTCCCCTGGTCCGAAGGCCCATATCGCAACATCTACCTCCTCATCTATACTAGTCTCGAATAGGGTCCGTACCACCTCAACACCCTTCCTATGAGCCTCAATCGGATCCCCAACAACACAATCAATGGGGCGGCCGCGATCATCTAAGATTGTATTAATTATCATGTCTAATTCAGTCTTCTGAGCAGCCTCCTCCATGTCTCCTCTAACAGGATTGCCCTCAATATTTCCGATCCTAGCCTCCTCAGATACTGCGAGGAAGTGGTTCTTCCCTATAGCCTCCCAAGCCGATATGCCGGGAAGAATTATCTTCGCTCCCCCGGTGAAGCCAGCCCATGGATGCGGCTTAATTAATCCAATGCCTATCTTAACATCGGCATCTAGGGCTTTACTATTAATCCATATTGGCGTACCTCTAGAAGTGAAGCCTATCAATTTCAATTCCTTCTTATCGAGGGGGTCATGAACGTAAACTCTTATACCGCTGTCCAGCACCAGCCTCCCTATCTTCGCCCCCACCTCATCCCATGTTGGCCTCTTATGCGCGCCTGTCGCCATAATAATGCTTATATCATCTTTACTGAGGCCCCTCTTCAATAAGCGAGCAATAACCAGCGGCAGTAAACTCTTTATTGGAGTTGGCCTCGTCGTATCGTCAACGATTAATGCGACCCGTGAACCGGGGGAAACCATCTTCTCCAGCGAGTCAGTCCCGACAGGTTCATCTAATGAATTTGATAAAGTTTCCTCTAGATTTACCTGTCTTTTAGAGATGAATCCCTTGGCAATATATACGCGGCTGCTTGAGGGTAGATCTACTTTCTGGAAAGCGTTTCCATATCGGAGGTATACTTCCATTTTCTATCTAACCACTTCAATAAAAGTGGAGGGGGTGATTTATGCAGCACGCTTTAGAGGTAGAGGACTTCCTCCTTAGGCACAGTATAGATTCTTTGACCTATCCTTATCCTTTGATCCCCAAATCCATGGAACACCCTTATCTTCCTTGATTCAGGAATCGGCTTTTCGTCTAGGCTTCTAATGGTGAATAGAGCGGGCTTCCCATATTCTACGCCATTCCATTTCATTGCGTGGAAGGCTATGAAGGTGGGCGATTCAATTAGGAAGCCGAAGGTTGGGAGAATAACTTCGCCGCCCATCTTTGAGTTGTAGACGTAATCCTTATGCCTCGCTCCCCATCTAACGAAGCTAAGAGATTTATTGACAACAACCTCAACATCTTCACCGAAAACCACGCGCTCAACGCTGAAGTCAGATGTTAGAAACTCATGTTTTGTGATAAGCTTGTCGGCTGTAATCTCGTATAGCGGCGATAAAATCTCATGGGTGTTTTTAATGAATCTATCTAGCATACATAGTCCCTCAGCCCACCCCTCATCCGCCCTAATAAAGCAGCTTGAGCTAAAGGGGTGTCCCTTCGGCTCATCTTTAGGCGCATTCTTCCAATACGTTCCTCTACCAAGCTGATCGAAGAAGTGGTAATGTAATGGTCTACCCATAACAATGTGGTGTAAAACATATTCGGCAGCTTCGCTTGGATTGTAGCCGTACTTGCCATAAGCTGCAACACAATCCCTATAAACCATCTCGAAGAGCGGGATAACCTTTGCGCCGATAGATTCTGGATTTAGAGAATGGTAGTATCTTCCGCTAACCCCAACTAACCCCTCAAAGAAGTGGCTGTAGGGTATTGCCCACTCCCTCCCGCACTCTGAGCCAGATATGCCGAAAACCGATGCAGTATATTCCAGAAGCCTCTGCTTATATTCCATGTCATCCATCTTTGTTAGCGGATGCTTCTCATCATAGCACTCGAATAGTGGTGAAGCAGTAGTTGTATCAACAAAATATGCGTTTGGATCGAAGAGCGCCTTAACCTCAGGCATGTTTCGCTTAGCCATATTCAACCCCATTTTGGAGCAAACCAGCCACGCCTGCCCACCAGCCCAGAAGCCTCCCTTAACCAGCCGACCATCAGTCCCCTTCATTATTAGATCCTCGCTCCAAGAAGGCGAATCCCTATAAATGTCTTGGTAGTTATCGTGGAGGCAGAACAAGTATCCTAGATCTTTCACCCGCCTAGATGTTTTCGCCAGCTCTTCATTCCCACCGCATTCCGGCGCCGCTGGGAGAATGTCTGGATGTTGGTTATCATACCCTCTATGGATCCAGCCGCCTATAATGAAGAGAGCCTTCTCTATCCCCAGATCTTTCCTCAAATGCTCCGCTACCTCGGCAACCTCCCTAAATGTCCAGTTAACCTGAACACTCTCTTCCCGCATTTTGTAGTCTATGAGCCTAGTTAGGCAGCTCCAGAGCTTAAAGTTTGAGGCGCCAATGAGCTTAGCAACCTCCGGGTTTTTCTCAGCCTTCTCCCTTAAGGTGACAAGCCACCCCTTCTCCTGGGCTACCTTTCTATATGCCTTGGCTATGGAGACATAGTCCCCCTCGCCTAGAAAAGACACCCTCAACGATTTTGCAGTCTTCCTCAAATACATAGATAATGATAGTATCTGTCTTGCGTCCGCAACCCCTTCATTTAATGTGCTCTTAATCTCCGCGGTTACGTATGGATTGTGCCAAGTAACCAAGACTGCTGACTTATTCTTTACGAGACCAAGCATCTCCATGTGGCAGCCTTCGTAATCAAATGTTCCGAAACGATGGATGAACGGTATGCCGCTATCTGACCTGACGAGCAAACCCTCCCGAACGGGAACAATAATGTATCCTTTATCAGCATCCGTTATCCAAAAGCTGTCGTCGAGCAGCCTTAAGCCATCTACAGATATTTTCCCTCTCACCTCGTAGGAAAACTCCAGAGACCTATCGTCATCTAGCAGTCTTATATTAAGCCCGATATCAGCATCCATCCCCCTTAGGCGATAAACCATCCTTATGTTTCTGCCATCACCCTCAACGAGGTCAAAGTTGCTGAGGGAGATATTAAGCATTTTACCATCAACGTAGAGCGACGCCGAGCCGAAGCGTGCAATATATGGATTAGAGCGCCACATAACTTGAGTCTGCTTATCTAGTATCTGATATGAGCCGTCTCTAAAAACTTCCAGTCTCAAAAAAGGACTATCTAAAATGGGCGGCGTGTCCTTGCGCATAGTTAATGCCCTCTTATTCCACCTCCAATACTAATTTCATCGGCAAAAATGGGAAAGATTTGGGATGCTGGAGCATCTTATTCAATGAATATTATTCTCTTCACCACATTGATTATTTTCGCTTGGTCCCCTATCTCCCTAGCCCTTTCCAACTCGTCTTTCCTAGCGTATATTAGAAGAGCCTTCTTCATCATGTTCCCAAAGATCTCCTTGCTGAGCTTCATTGCTTCCACAGGATCCATTCGATACGTGAATTGATCCTCGCCAAACCACCCATCGTAGCCAACATCTATGGCCGCGTAGAGGTAATCGATGAAGCACCAGACGTCGCCGGTTCCAAAGACCCTATCCTCATCGTTACTCCTATATTTGGCCGAGTTAACATGGAACCCTATTATCGGAACCCCCATCCTATGTAACGTATAGACGGTGAAAGCCGGTTCAACACCATACATCATTTCATGCCCATAATCTATTGTTACGCCCATAACCTTTGAGCCGATCTCCTCATTAACTTTATAGGCCAGCCAGCCGGCGAGGTGCGTTGTTGGGACTATCATGTTGCCCTCTTTCGGCTCCTTAAGCTTTGCCTCGACACCAAACTTTAACCCAAGCTCCCTACAGCGCCTTGCAGCCTTAATGCATGCATCTAGAAACCACTCAAACTTCAACCCATAATTAGACTCAAAATTATAGTCCCACCCATCCTGGCCCGGCCAGAAGTTCAAGCTTGGACTACCTAGCTCTTTAGCTATGTCCGCTGCCTGAATTAGAACTTCGAAAGCCTTCTCTCTAACGCTTCTATCAGGATGCGTTACGCTCCCAAGCTTCCATCTTGGATCTGTGAACATGTTAACGTTCACATTAGATGTTTTTAGATTGAGCTTCTCAAGGGTCTCCTTAACCTTCGCCACCCGCTCCTCTAAGACCTTAAGGTTCTCATCTAAAAACAGCACGTCATGAAACTCCACACCCTCTATGCCAGCCTCAGCCACCCTCTTAAGCTGAGCCTCAATGCTTGAGTCTAAGTTTGGAAAGTATCCTTTAGTGGCGAATCTATCTAAGAAGTCGCCGGCAGACCAATGTCCAGCAGCAAATTTTATATCAAACTCCTTAAAGAATCTATTAAGCCTCTCACCTTCAAGATAACCTTTATACTCAGATTCGAGCTTTGCTAAGCTAGATTTATCCACCCTCAAAACACAAACCTCCTATGCAATTTTCTCTTAAGACTAAAATGCTTTTAATTCTTTCCATTCTTCATGGGAAATGCATTTCCTATGAAGGATGAAGGCTCCTCATCTTCATTAACCCCTTTAAGATCACTGAAAATTTTCCGGGAAGCGAAATATTATATTTGAGTGGAAGGACGCTAATAATTACGCATTACACTTAAATTTCTCCCATAAACGAAATATTTCGTCAGTTACGTATACATCGTTCAGAAGAATTGTTGAGGAGCCTTTAATTACCTCAACCAAGTGGCCCGCATAATCCTTAACCCTTCCAATAACAGTGGACCTGATCCCCGCCTCCTGCAGGACGCTGAGAGCTCTATCCACTTTACTTGGCGGGACACTTGCTATGAGTGTGCCTGAACTTATCAACCTTAGCACGTCAACCTCAAGCTTATCAGTTACAATTTTGGTTTCCTCAGCTATGGGTACCTTATCAGCCCATAGCTCAACAGTCTTATGTGATGCGTAAGCCATCTCCGCAACACCTCCAAGCAGGCCGCCCTCAGTTGGATCATGCATGGCTGTAGCTAAGCCTTCTTCAGCCAATGTGAGCGCCTCCCTCACAACACTAACATTTGCTAAGAAAACTGAACCCCTCTTAAGCGTGCCATCGTCAACACCCCTCTTAACCAGAATCTCGGCGAAGTCTGTGCAAAGTATTGCAGTCCCCTCAATTGCAGCAGTTTTAGTCATAATTAAGTAGTCGCCAGCCCTTGCGCCAGACGTCCTCACAACCTTGCTTTTATCAGCGACCCCAATGGCCGTTGTGCCAACTATAGGCCTATCTATGCCCGATGTTATTTCAGTATGTCCACCTATCACCATCATCTCCAGATCCTTTGCAGCCCCATCAACCTGACCCATTATCTCCTCTAAAAGACCCTCTGAAGACCCTTCCGGAAGGAAGAGGGACATCAAAAACCACCTCGGCTTCGCGCCTCTAACCGCTATGTCGTTGGCAACTATGTGAACCGCCAGCCAACCCAGACTTTTACCTGCGCCAGTTATAGCATCATTATGCACGACAAGAACTCTTCCATCATTAAGATCAATTATTGCTGCGTCTTCTCCCACCGCTGGGCCAACAATAACGCTTGGATCTAAAGCGCCGAGCCTCATATAAACTATTTTCTCCATGAGCTTAGGCGGAATTTTACCAACCATGCATCATCACTATCCAGCTACAAGATAGGCGCGTGGAGAAATAAATCTGTTAGGTTCAAAGTCTGCTCTGCCCACACTAACTCAACCAACCCTCTAGGAGGGAGAGGGTATAGCCTGATTCACAGCGTTTAAGGAGATTATTTAAATAATTTTTATGGGTTAAAAATACTTTAATTGATTGATGGTTCACATAGTTATCTCAAAGTTCGGTAAGATTAACGATTCTCAAGTCAAGTTCATTACAGGGCTTATGGAGGAGTGTTATGGAAGGCTTAGTCCCCATAACGTAACTATTGTCGACCTATATGTTTTCGAGAAGTCCTCAGCAGCCGAAGCCTTCCTATCGGCTGAGCGTAGGGAACTTGGCGTGGGGACATCGCCATTCCATGAAGGGTTCTTCGCCATGCACGACGCCTGGAGGGGCATACCGAGAATAATCCTCTGCCTAGATAGGATGATGAAGCTGCCAGATCTCGTTATGATTGGCGGAGTAAGGCATGAAGTTGCACATACAGTTCTCCATGGAAGCTTAGAGTACTATCTTTTCACATTCCCAGAATCCATGCTCAAATTAATGAACCAGTTCAATTTATCAGAGAAAGTTGCCGCCGACATACTCTACCTAATATCGATAGCTGTGAAGGATTATGAAGTGACCCGACTCCTATATGAGCACGGCTACGTTGAGGATCAAGCCGCCTACGTAAAGTTTCTGCTTAAAACCGAGGAGGAGGACTTGCTTTCATGGAGACTTGCAGAGGGCAACCCACTCCTCGAAGCCCTGCATGTAATCGGGCTCTTAAAGTCTATTGGATGCGCAATAGCACTGCTCTCAGATAGGAATCTTCAGGGTGAGATAGAGTGTTACCTAAAGGATAGCTTAAGCCATCTACCAAAGAACATATCCAGCATGGTTCTAAATATAGCTAAAGAGAATTTTACGAATTTGAAGGGCGACACATTCACTAACATCGAGAGAACCATATATGCATGCAAACAGATCCTCAATACATTAATGGATGCTAAAACCAAGATCTAAGCAAAAACTATCCATTTATATGCGCATCACATCATTAATCTGGGAGGAATAGGCATTGATATACTGCCCCAACTGTGGAAGCCAGATCGATGAGGCAGATGCGTTCTGTAGGAGATGCGGCTTCAATATAGCCCAAATAAGAGGGGCTTTGGAGTCGCCTAAAGAGCAGGAAGCCGTTAAATCAGTCATAATTCAGAGGATTGAGGGGATAAGGATGAGGGACGCCGAAGCCATACGGAAGCTAATCGACATAGATAATTACACGAAGTTTGATGATTGGCCACCATTCGAGAGGCAGGGGCTAGACGGCTTAAAGAGGGAGGCTGATGCTCTAAAAGTCTTGAAAGAATATAACTATGAGATAAGTGACTTAAGAATAGATATTTTCGGCAACACCGCGTTGGCATCATTCATAATAAGATATCGTGGTAGGATAAGGGAATTAGATTTTAATGTGAGATCAAGAGTAACAATGGTTCTAGCTAAGGTTAGCGATGAATGGAAGATCGTCCACGAGCATTGGTCACGCTTCCCAGAGAAGGAGTGGGTGAGGAGGCGATTCCCCTTCCTCTACTAACCGCAAATACTTACATAATCACCTTTAGACTCATATAATCTTCTAACAATTGTAGATAAGATGGGCAATATTGGACATGCCAACATGGTGGTATAGGTCATGCGCATATATATCGACAAGAAAGTTAGGGAGGACTTTCCAGACCTAGAAATCTTAGCTACACTCATGGAGAACTTAAAGGTGAGGGGTGAAGACCCAGACCTTGAGACCCTGAAGGCAAATGTTTTCGCTGAGATTAAGTCTAAGTATAATATTGAGTCGCTTAAAGATACGCCAAGTGTAAGAGCCTATAGGGAGTTCTTCTGGAGGATTGGAATAGACCCAACTAAGAATAGACCAGCTGCAGAGGCCCTCATTAGAAGGGTTCTCTTAGGCAACCCTATACCTAAAATTAACACATTCGTTGACTCGCTCAACATAGCCTCCATGAAGTCCGAAGTCGCTATAGGGTCATTTGATGCAGATAAGATTTCTAAGGAGACCATCATAATGAGATACTCAAACAGGGGCGAGGTTTTCCACGGTATAGGTATGGGCAAGCCAATAGTCCTTAATGGGTCAGAGATAATTCTCTCGGATGCGATGGGTCCAATAGCAATTTACCCGCATAGAGACTCCGAGCGCACAAAAATAACCGAGGCCACTAGAAGAGCCATATTAATTTTCTGCGGGGTTCCAGGCGTAGACGTAGATATGCTTAGAAGGGCGATGAGTATAACCATAGAATTAGTATCTAAATTTTGTGGGGGATCACCTAAACAATTAGAGGTCGAATAATATGGTTGGGCAATTCAGATCCACCCTAGAGGAGTCTGAGAGGAGGAGAGGCTCAAGGATAGTTCTAGCCCTCGATGTTATCGCTGAGAGCAAAGAAAAAATCCTTCTGAAGAGCATGCAGATACTGGAGGAGACCCATAAGTATATATGCGCACTAAAAATAAATCATCACCTCATCCTACCGCTAGGGCTCTTTGATGGCGTTAAGAAAATTATTGAAAAAGCGAAGGATCTGGAGCTGCCAACAATAATAGATTGTAAAGCCAACGATATCGGAAGCACAAACCGTGTGATAGCCGAAAACTACTTTAAGGCCGGGTTTGACGCCCTAATCGCCAACCCCTTTGTGGGCTGGGAGGACGGGCTTCAACCGATCTTTGAGACAGCTAAGAGAATGGAGCGCGGCGTAATATTATTAGTCTACATGAGCCATAAAGCCGCTTGGGAGGGCTATGGACAGAAGGTCTACGACCCATTTACTGGAACAATTAAACCACAATACATCATTTTTGCGGAGAAGGCCCTGGCATGGGGAGCTGATGGCGCAGTTGTCGGCGCAACATACCCTGAGAAAATAGGCGAAGTATATGCTATTCTGGGAGAAAGAGTGCCAATATATTCCCCTGGAGTTGGTGTACAGGGCGGAGATATTGAGAGAGCTCTATCTGCTGGCGCACACTATCTGATTATTGGAAGGTCGATAGTTGAGTCCGAAGCGCCAGCTGAAGCTGCCAGAAGGCTTCGGGATATCTCCAATAAAATTATTGATGGTTTGACGCGTAAAGGCAGAGGCAGCCGACCTTAGATGTCCGTCCATCAGTCATTAAATGTCCCCAGCAACAGGCCTCCTCATCGGTCAGCTGCAACATTTAAGTTTCTATAGGTTAGATTAAAATTTTACCCTTCACATTTTAACCCCGCTGTTTAGACCATAGCTCACGCTTAAGTAAATCCCTTACAGCAGTCCTTATGGCAGCACTTCTGCTCGGATACATGTTCTGCCTAACGAGCTCATCTAAACCTTCGAGATAGGCTTCCGGGAGCAAGACCGTTACGAGCTTCATTACAATACACCCTCAACAATCACGCCTAATATCTGTATATTATGAGGAGATTTAAATCTTAAATTGTGACCTGACATAGTGAAGCGGGGTTGAAAATGACTTAGAGATATCATAGCGTAACTTAAATTTCACATGAACATTAAAAATTTGAGGATCCTCTCGCCAAAATTTCAAAAATGCTTTGCTACTCTGATCTAACGGAATAGTGCCCTCCAATGAATATTTAATGAATATTTAAATATATAAATTAGAGATAAAACTTATCTTATCGAAGTTACAAAACCTTCCCCGCAAATTAAAAACCAAGGTTTTATCTATAAACCTAAAGGAAAACTTATTTACCTGAAACTAAGCATCATTACTCATCGGCACTAGAATAGAGGTGTGTTTGAGTTGGACGTGTTTAACCCTAAAGACTTTGTTGAGAGACAGATCAGGGAGATTAGACGGATCATAGGTGACGGCAGGGCACTCATAGCCGTCTCTGGAGGAGTTGACAGCTCAACATGCGCTGTTTTAACGCATATGGCTATAGGAGATAATCTAATTTGCGTTATCCTCGACGACGCCTTCATGAGGCTGAATGAGCCTGAAAGGGTTGCCGAGACCCTCTCTAATCCCCCACTAAACCTTCCAATAAGAATTGAGCGGGTTCAGGATCGCTTTCTAAAAGCGCTTAAAGGTCTCAGAGAAGCCGAGGAGAAGAGAAAGGCTTTCAGGGAGACGTTCTATAGAGTTTTAAGTGAGATAGCGAAGAGGGAAGGGTGCGAATACCTTGTTCAGGGGACTATTCTAGCCGACATAATTGAAACAAAGGGTGGGATAAAAACTCAGCATAATGTCCTAGAGCAAATAGGTCTGAACACACGTGACCTCTACGGCTTTAAGGTTGTTGAGCCCCTGGCCAGCCTACTTAAGTGGCAGGTTAGAGAGGTTGCAAGATACTTGAAGATACCGCCCGAAATAAGTGAACGCCAGCCATTCCCAGGTCCAGGGCTCTCAGTTAGAGTTGTCGGCGAAATTAAGGAGGATAAGCTTGCAGCGTTGAAGAAGGCGACAAACATCGTCGAAGAGAAGATGGCTCCCTACAAGCCAAGCCAATACTTTGCGGCTATAATAGACAACAGTTTTAAGCCGGTTACTGAGGTCGAGAGAATAATTAAGGCTGCGTCACTAATTCTGGGAGTCAGCCCTGAGAGCATTTCATTGAGGGTTTTTGAGGATAAAGCGACTGGCATTAGAGGGGGGGCACGTAAATATGGCGACATACTCGCCATTAAATGCTCCATTAGCGGCGAGGTTTACATGCCTCCCTTAAACAAGCTGCTCGAAGTTCAGAAGGCTATATTGGAGGAGAACCAGCACATTGCAAGAATATTATATCTGGTCTCTGAAGCTGAAAGAGCGGGATTGTACTCGATCGCTATAAGAGCCGTTAAGACCGAGGACTTCCTTACAGCTGAAGTCGCAGAGATACCGTGGAGCTGCCTCAGGGAGACAGCTGAGGGGATCCTAAACACTTGCCCAGAAGTCTCCTCAATCTACTTCGACGTAACTCCTAAGCCTCCAGCAACGATAGAGATGGAGTAGGGTTAACATCATCCATCTACCTTTTATAGGCATATTACATTATTATCTCTTTATGGTGTCAAATTATGAGGGTTAGGGTTCAGAGGATAGAGTCCTTTAGGGATTTTGAGGGAAACTTGGGAAAACGCATAGAGCTTGTTCAAGAGGAGACTACGCCCAGATTCGCCATAATGCCGATGAGTGAAGAGGCTAGAATGGTTCAAGACATGATTAAAGTGTTACAACAGCAGATCCCAATACTTAACATTCAATCCCAAATCAGCATGCCAAAAATAATATTATTCTTAACTGAGCGGGAGTACGAAGATTTAGGCGTCGACTTCGACGTCAATCAGATATATGATGTCGAGCTTCATAACCAAACCATAAGGTTCAGAAAAGTATTGTAGCTGCTGAAAAGCCTCCCTTCATCTGGAAGGGTGATGTCTAGTGAAGGTTAGGGCACATGTCTTTGTCAGCGGGAGGGTTCAAGGAGTCTTCTTTAGGCATGAGACACGCCTAAGGGCTTTACGCAACAATGTTAGCGGGTGGGTTCGCAACCTTCCTGATGGCAGAGTTGAAGCGGTTTTCGAGGGTGAAAAAGAGAACGTTGAAGCCATGATAGAGTTCTGCCGTAGGGGGCCTCCCGGCGCCGTTGTCAAGAATGTTGAGGTTATATGGGAGAATCCAACGGGCGAGTTTAAAGGCTTTAAAATCCTCTATTAAGGTATTTAAACTTTCTCCTTCGCAACCAAAAGGAATATTAGTGAATGTGCACTTATACTTAGCCGGAAATCCGAGTTAATTAGCAGGAGAAGAAAAGAGTTGTCGGGGTGGGAAATATTGAGCGAGGGCTGGATACAAGCATCTGAAAGGGCCCTAGAGCAGATAAGAAGATTCCTTGAAAGGAAAGATATGGATAGACTTGAGATTGTTCAATCAATGCGCTTCATCCTACTGTCCCTACATAGGAGCCTGCTCGGCTGGATGAATTGGGTCAACAACCCGGATATCATGGTTGCGTTCAGTAAAGAAGAACTCGCTGAAATGAATAGGCGCCTAGGGGAGTTCGTTCAAGAATTCATAAAATATGATATTGAAGTGACGAAGCAGGGTGCCAGAAAAGGAAGCGCTGCCCTAGAGGCTAGGCGTGAGGCTGAAGAGAGGACTGGAAGAGGAGCAGGCGAAACATTCTACATTTAGAGAATAGCATCAAAAGGCAACCTTTTATTTTCAGGTTCTTCTCAGAACTCTGAAATGGGAATCCTTTCCTTGACTAACATATTCCCCCTTAAGGTAATCACGCACTATTGAAGCGACCCTAGCAAAATTTTCTGGGCCGAGATATTGTCTAGGCTTAATAATTATATAGTCATCTGTGACCTCAAAAAGTAGCAGACCCAGCAGATCTTGCGGAAAAACCTTTTGGATATCATCAATAGTCTTCGGCTTTTGAGGCTGACCAATAGATCCAATATTTGCCGGCAACCTTTCAGTACGTGAGGTAACATAAATTCTCAGCATCTTAGTTATCTCAGCGAGATCGTCGCTAATTATCTTAAGAACCCTCGTTAAATCTTCTAGACGCTTAAGAATCTCTTTGGCATCGACATCCTCATCGCTCATAACCTAACGCCCCAAATAATAAATGTAAAATTTAGGGGTTATATTCTATGCCCTCCTATAAATTCCAGCCTATTTAACCATTTCCAACAAAATATGCTGAGTTAAACTTAATTTTCCCCATAACAGTATTTATTTTATCCTAGCATTATAGCAGAGAGGATTCTTACATGCTTGAGATCGACGGCAGCCAGAAGAGCGGAAGCGGCACAATACTGCGCCTCTCAATAGCCTTAGCCAGCATAATAAATGAGCCGCTACATATCTACAATATCAGGAAGAAGAGAAGCGAGCCCGGCCTCAGACCACAACACCTTGAGTCGGTTCTAACGGCAGCCAAACTATGTAATGCGAAGGTTAAAGGCGCCTTCATCGGATCTCAGGAGCTCTGGTTTGAGCCTGGAGAAATATCTGGTGGGGAGCTCACCGCTGAGATCGGCACAGCTGGAAGCATACCTATGCTAATAATGACGATATTACCCATCTGTGCGTTTGCCAAGCAGCCAGTCTCTTTAAGGATCTCGAAGGGCGGAACCGATGTCCGACACTCGCCGACAATAAACTACCTGATAAATGTCTACCTTAGGATCCTTGAGAGGATGGGGCTGAGGGCTCAGATAGAAGTTAAAAGATATGGCTACTATCCTAAGGGAATGGGCGAAGTTATGTTGAGAGTTCAGCCATGTAGGGAGCTCAAACCCATAAGGCTTGAGGAGTTCGGTGAGATAGCGGATGTTAGAGGCGTGTCAGTATGCACGTTCCTAGCTGATAGGAAGGTTGCTGAGAGACAGGCTAAGGAGGCTGAGAGACTACTACAGACAAATGGTTTAACCCCGAGGATTCAAGTAATAAACGATTTCTCAAACCCATTGCAGAAGGGGAGCTCCCTAGTCTTATGGGCTGAAACAGATAAGGGAGCGCTTCTCGGAAGCGACTCCATAGGCGAGATTGGAAAGACTAGCGAAGAAGTTGCACAAGAGGCTGTTAAAGGGCTGCTTGAGGAGATCAATGCAAAAGCGACTGTTGATATCCATTTGGCCGACATGCTTATTCCATACGTGGCTTTAGCCAAGGGCGAGTCAGTTTACTTAACTAGAATAATATCCGATCATCTAGAATCCAACATATGGCTTGCAGAGGAGATACTGGGGGTGAAATTCCAAATAGATAAGGTGAACGGGTTATACAGGATTGTAAAGATTTAGGCTTAATGGTGAGCCACAATGTTTAAGGCTAAAGTGAGAGGAATTTACAGTACCGCATTAACTCGCCTACTGCTTGAAAATGGCTTCAAGATAGTTCAGCCCTCAGCGACGATAAGGGAGAGGTTTAAGCTAGTTCCCTCTCCAGAAGATTGCTCCCAGCCTGATCTAGAGATAAACGACAGGTTCGATAAGCAGGGAGTTAACGTTGTTGGTGATTCAGCAGCCGTCGAAAAGGTTGCGGCAATCCTACTTAATTACCTCGATGACGTGATAATTAGGAGGACACACTCAATCTTCGCATCGCCACAATCTAATAGCATGGAAGATTCTCTTAACCTACCCGAGATTTTAAGAGAAGTTAACTCCTCAACCTCTCACCAAATTATACGCATTGATGTTGAGTTTCCAGGGCTCTCTAAAAGAAAACTAGATGAAATTAGAAGTGCTATAGTTCCAACTTTAAGCGGCCATCACTACTATAAGGCATATGGCGGGAGAGCCGCATCCATAGTTGAGATGGCTGAGAAGCTCCTCGAAAAGGGCTACCCAATTAGAGAAGTTGAGGAATTGTTCAGGGAGTGCATGCTACGAGAATATCCATATAAGGGATCTAAAATAAACATAGAGCATGTAAAGGTGAATGGAAGAGTCTTCCAGCTGGGCGAGGCCCAAATACTAGAGTTTAATGAAGATAAACAGCACATCATTCTTATGAGAGTCTTTTCAACTCAAGGGATTTACGATGGGCTAAAGATAACCAAGGAGCCTGGAGACTACGCCATTACAAGGATGAAGATTGGCGGATTATATTTTCACACATCCTACTTCTCTAAGGACGGCAACTATAAGGGAACATATGTAAACATAAATACTCCGATAGAGATCTATCCAGGAAAAATAAGGTATGTCGACCTAGAAGTAGACGTATGCATGTGGCCTGATGGAAGAATTCAAAAGATAGATTTTGATAAACTTGAGAGGGCTGTGCAGCTAGGTTATATATCTGAAAGGTTAAGGGAGTTGGCCTCAAAGGTTATCGAAGAAGTTATCGCTAACTTGAACCCACAGGTTGAGAGGGAAGCTGGCCTAATTATAAGTAGGGGGACAACCAATTAAAGGGTTGTAAAGATTCTGGATAAAAAATATATTTGAGCATTCATCACTTATCTTTGGTGATATATATGAGCGCCTTTAAACTTAAATTCGCTATGCTCACAACGTTAGCTGCAATAATAGGCCTATCAACGCTCTTCATAACAATAATACTGTCGTTGCTTGGAGCGCTAAACCTCATAACCCTAGGCGTATCCGTGCTTTTCGTGAACCTGCTCCAGTGGCTTATAGCACCATACATAATCGACGCAATATATAATACTAAGAAGGTTTCTAGGGTTGAGGAGCCGGAGCTATATGAGATTGTGGAGAGGCTCAGCGCTAAAAGCGGCATAAAGACGCCGGAGCTGAGGATAGCAAATATACAGATACCGAACGCTTTCGCATACGGCTCACCTTTAACCGGCAATAGAGTGGCCGTTACAACAGGCTTACTCAAAACATTAAACCTAGATGAGGTTGAAGCAGTTATAGGCCATGAGATTGGACACCTAAAGCATCGTGACGTCCAAGTTATGATGTTCGTTTCACTTCTACCAGCAATATTCTATTACATCGGATACTCGCTGATGTGGTCGTCAATGTACTATGGCTATGGCGGCGGTAGAAGGGATAGGGGTGGAAATGGCGGATTGCTTGCGTTAATAGGCCTGCTTAGCATAGCCGTCTACTGGATACTGACGCTCTTCACGCTTTATCTAAGCAGGTTAAGAGAGTATTACGCCGATAGGCATAGTGCAACGGTTGTACCTGGAGGAGCAAGAAAACTCGCATTAGGCTTAATAAAAATAGTTGAGTCAACGACCAGACTGCGTAGAAGATATGGCAATCTGGGAAGCTTAAGCTCATTTAGAGCCCTATTCATCTCTGATCCAGAGAATTCTGAAAAGGAAACAATAACGCTTTCGAGGGAAGGCATATTAAGAAGTGAAAGCGACTTAATCTATGAATATACGAGGCGGAGAGTTACATTTGCGGAGCAGCTGGCTGAACTCTTCTCAACACACCCAAACATCATCAAAAGATTAAGGGCACTACAAGAGTTAATGTAAGTGCCCAAAATATTTCCCAACCTTCTTAAGAGAAGAGAACTTTAACATTTTTATTGTGAGATTTCAATCTCTTTCTTGAGACAATATGCGGTTGGATATAGAGTTCGAGGTTCCCTCGTGGGATGAAATTTATGAGATGCTGCTCTCGCTAGCGGACATGATTAGAAGGGATGGGTTTAAACCAGACTTTATTATTGGCATATCACGTGGAGGATTGCCTCCGGCAAGGGTTATGTCAGATCTCCTTGGAAATGTTGAGTTGGCCAGCGTTCGAGTTGAGTTTTATCGTGGAGTTGCCGAGACAGGAGAAGAGCCAGTCATAACTCAGCCTCTCTCAGTATCAGTGAAGGAGAAGAACGTTCTCATAATGGATGACGTCGCCGATACCGGGAAAAGCCTGAAAGTAGTCTATTCCCATGTCAGGGAGAATGGCGCCAAAACTATTAGGACTGCAACAATATATTATAAGCCCTGGAGCATAATCGTCCCAGACTACTATGTGAAAGTCACGAGGCGCTGGATAGTCTTTCCATGGGAGAGGAGGGAGACCGTGAAGAACCTTATAGACAAATGCAGGAAGAGCGGCACACCAATCGAAGAGATGAGGAGAAAGCTTATTGAGTGTGGAATGGATAAGCGCCTACTCGATAAATTCATAGACGAAATCCTGAGGGAGATTGGATGAGGGAATCTGAGGTTTTAGGCAAATATTTAGTCGTTGAGGGCTTTAAAAATGTTAAGATAAAGGACATAGATGATCTTTTCAACTCGATCGGGTCTAGGCTGAAGTCTTCCCACATCCAAATTTTGGATGCTAACCTGATAGCCGGATTTGAACATATTTACTTCGCTGTCCTAAATGCGTTAAAGGCCTTTGAAGCCGGCATAAACATCTCTAAAAACCTTGAGATCGAAATCCTATTGTTTGCTTCCGGGCAGGATCAAATTAAAAGGGCCATTGAAGTTTTGGGCGTTAAACAATCTTCCCACAAAATAGCGGTTGTGATAGTATCTGATAGCCGAGAGCAGGCTTTATCCACGCTAAATGCGATCTCAGAGATTGTGGGTGGAGAACCTGACCATAGCGTCATCGATCTAAACAAGGAAAAAATACCCGCTATAATAAACGCGTTCAAAATATCTCGTGAGGAGATAGAATCCTCCATGAGGGACTCAATAGAAGACGCCATAAAGAATGTTCTGATCGAGAGGGCGGCTCTCTTGGTTACGCAGCGTTAGCGGCAAACACGTCAGGATGGCTGAGGACGCTCCTTAGTGACGGATAGTATATCTTTTGGTCTTATTACCGATATGCCAGTTAGCCTCCCTAAAACCTCAATAAGAATTATCTTATCCGGGTTGTTTAGGTCTACTTTGCGGTTTAGATTCTCTACAGCGGCCTCTATTATATCTTTTGTCGGCATCTCCGTATGCCGCTTCTCAACGGTAACGCGGAAAGTTTCATTCTCTAATATTTTGTGATGGAGGGAGGCCGCAGCCCTCTTTATCTCATCTATCCTAGTCCTTACAACAACCTCTATTGGGACAACTTTTAGAACATAACGGAACTCCCAAGGCCTCTCCCTGAGAATGTTCCTCAAGCCCTCTATTGCCTCAAATGGATTCAGCTTAGTTTTAGCAACAACCAACCCCGCAACTTCAGTCCTATCAACTAAGGCCTCTCTGTCACCTAGCTCGCCCAAAAGAAACCATATCTCGGAGCATGCATTATTCTCATTACCTTTAGACGTTGAGACAAGCAGGTTAAAATCCTCCATGACCATAAACAAACCCCTAAAATAAGATTTAAATGGCGCTGATATATACTTGACTACGCCTGAGGTCTAAGAGAACGCACCTCGCTTAAAGACCATCCCTCTCTGCTCCGGAACAAGGTTGGGAGGAACCATGCCCATTAATGCTGCACGAACATTCTCTATGCACATTAGGGCCATACTCCTCCTAGTCTCAACAGTGTATGTACCGATATGCGGAGATAATACGACGTTCCTCATACCTATAAGCGGACTATCAAGTGGAAGAGGCTCCTTGACGAATACGTCAAGCCCAGCGCCAGCTATCCACCCTTCTTTAAGGGCCCTACATAGAGCCTCCTCATCTACAACCGCGCCCCTTGAAGTATTTATTAAATATGCCGTTGGCTTCATCATCCTCAGTTCCTTCTCACCTATGAGCCTCCTTGTTTGGGGCGTTAAAGGAACATGGATCGATACAAAATCAGATTCTCTCAGTAGGGTCTCTAAATCAACGTACTGCGCTCCCAGAGTTTTCTCAGCTTCATATTTTCTCTCTACATCGTAGTAAATTATTTTCATGCCAAAGGACCTTGCCCTGACAGCAACCTCATACCCTATTCTGCCCAAACCAATTATTCCAAGGGTTTTACCATAGAGGTCTATTCCCATCTTCAGCCTAGATCCCTTGGGGCCAGCCCATTCGGTCCTCACGTACCTATCTGCCTCTATCAACGCTCTTGAGAGACAAAGCATTAAGCCGATAGTTAGCTCTGCAACCGCATGAGACAAAATTCCCGGCGTATGCGTCACGTAAATCCCCCTTTTGGTACATGCATTAACATCAACGGTATCATATCCGACGCCGTATCTGGCGATAATTTTCAGCTTTGGAAAGTTATCGAGAACCTCGTCATTTATCGGCTCAAGAGCGAGTATCATCGCCTCCGAATCTTTTATGTCGCTAGGAATATTTTTCGGGTCTCTGAAGGTGCCATAAACCACCTCAGCTATATCCGATAGCTTCTCTTCAAGTAATCCGGGATTATCATCCCTCACGCCTGGTGAAACCATAACCTTCGGCTTCATTAAAATAAACCCTCCATCATAAACAGATTTAGTAAACTAGAGGAAAAATAAAGCATTTTTGGTCAGCGGAGGTTAGTCACAGGGCGTCATAACCCATCCTTGGGATGGGTTCCAAGCCGTCGCCACACATCATTCCAAGATTATATTCAGCAATCACCCTATTTAATCTTCCTCAAACCACTAGAAGAGTTAATGCTATAAGTTTTGAATGTGAATTAACGTAAAGGAGGCGCTCAAATGTCCTTAGAAGAGTATTTAAAGAAGAGGAATTTCAGCAGAACGCCAGAACCGCGTGGTCAGGTGGATGCTGAGCTCTCTCATAGGAGCGGGAAAGAGAGAATATATGTAATTCAAAAACATGACGCTAGCCATCTTCACTATGATCTTAGGCTTGAGAAGGATGGGGTATTGAAGAGCTGGGCCATACCAAAGGATCCACCGACAGTTAAAGGCGTCAAGAGGTTAGCTATCCAAACCGAGGATCATCCAATAGAGTATGCTGATTTTGAGGGAATTATTCCTGAGGGCGAGTATGGGGCAGGAACTGTCGAGATATGGGATAGGGGAACATTTGACATTGAAGAGTGGAGCGAAGAGAAAATAGTAATCCACATCCACGGAGAGAAACTTAAGGGGCGATATTGTTTACTCAGATTTAAAAAGCAGAAGGATGGGTGGCTCTTCTTTAAGGCATCATAACCGCAAATCTTATTAAACCATTCCAACGCTCTAAAAACCGATTCCCATCTAAAGATCGCGGGGAACTTGAGATGGGCGTCAGCATCACTTTTCAGCCGGAAGGTAAACGCGTGGAAGTTCCGCCCGGAAATACTATTTTAGATGCTGCAAAAGCCGCTGGCGTCGATCTAATTTCAATTTGTGGCGGTATGGGTAGATGTGGAAAATGTCGGGTTATTGTTGAAGATAAAGGAGAGAATGTCAGCCCCCTAACTGAAATTGAGCATAGGCTTCTTTCAGACCATGAGATTTCTTTGGGTTATAGGCTTGCATGTCAAGCTATTATTAAAGGCCCCCTCCCCGTCAGGATACCGGAGGAGAGTAGGACAGGTAGGCAGAGACTCCAGATAGAGGGCATTGAGACCCCAGTCTACCTTGAGCCATCTGTCAAAAAATACTTTATTGAGGTGCCACCCCCAAACCTCCAAGACATTAGATCAGATGTTGATAGACTAATAGATACTCTAAGGGAGAAGTATGGTCTAGAAAACTTAGCCATCGAATATGCGATCCTCAAGGATTTACCGTTGGTTTTAAGGGAGAGTGGATGGAAGGTGACCGTTGTCGTATGGGATGGGAAAAATATAATTGGCGTTGAGCCGGGAGATACCACCAATAGAATGTTTGGATGCGCCTTTGACATAGGCACAACTAAGATCGCCGGCTACCTATTAGACTTGAATACCGGAAGAGTGTTAGCCGTGGATTCGCTAGTGAACCCGCAGATACTATATGGTGAGGATGTAATCTCAAGGATCGCCTATGCATCTAGGGGTAGTAACGAGCTGTCCGATATTCAAAGGGCGGTTATTGACGGAGTAAATAAAATTTTGAAGAGCCTTATTGATAAAACTGGCGTAAAATCCAGTGAGATTTATGAGATGACCGTTGTCGGTAACACAGCAATGCATCACTTATTTCTAGGCATATGCCCAAAATATGTAGCCCTATCCCCATACGCGCCAGCCATAAAGCGCAGTATAAACGTTAGGGCTAGAGAGCTGGGGGTCGAAGTAAATCAGAATGGAAATATCCATCTACTGCCATTAATAGGCGGTTTTGTCGGAGCAGATACCGTTGCGGTTATACTGGCGACAAGAATACATGAGAGAGATGAGATCTGCATGGCACTAGACATCGGAACAAACACTGAAGTTGTTTTAGGAAATAAACGTGAAATTTTAGCATGTTCATGCGCCTCCGGCCCAGCTTTTGAAGGCGCACATATAAAGTATGGCATGAGAGCCGCCAGCGGGGCCATCGAAAAAGTTAAGATAAACCCAGAAAACCTTGATGTTGAGTATAAAACTGTAGATGGAATTAAGCCTCGCGGCCTATGCGGATCGGCAATAGTCGACGCCATTGCGGAGATGTTTAGGGCTGGAGTGATTGACATTTTTGGAACATTTAACAAGAATATTTCTTCACCAAGGCTACGTCTGGGGAGCGATGGATACGAGTTTGTATTAGCTTGGAAACATGAAACCGCTATAGATAGAGATATTGTCATCACTCAGAGAGATATAAGGGAAATTCAGCTGGCTAAGGCTGCAATACATACTGGATGTATGATATTAATGAGGAAGATGGGCGTGAAGGAAGCAGACATCAGCACACTATTTATTGCTGGGGCCTTCGGCTCCTACCTAAACCCGGCAAGCGCAAGAACAATAGGCATGTATCCAGAAATACCATTAGAGAGGGTTAAGGTTGTTGGCAACGCTGCTGGAACTGGTGCCAGAATGGCTCTGGTCTCAAACTCGAAGCGGAAAGAAGCTGAAGAGATATCAAAAAGCGTTAAGTATATTGAGCTAGGGGCCGAGCGGGATTTTCAGGCAGAATTCTTTAACTCGCATCTAATACCATATGCAGATCTAACAAGGTATCCTGAGACAATGAAGGAACTTAAGAGTCTTAATAAAAGTATTAAGAGACCGCCAATAGTATTCCTCTGAGAGTCTAAATATCTTAAACGCTTCTGGCGTACACCTTTATATTCTCCCCAAAGTACTCCCTATAATACTTCTCAAACATCTCATCCCTAAGTTTTCTCAGCTTCTCGCTTATTCTCACAGGATATGATTCGCTTCCCCTTATACGCCTATATTTATCGGGTAAAGCAGCTAGCTGCTCAGCGCAGTACCTCCTTATTTCCTTAAGCTCTGGGAAATCGTAGACCACTTCACCTTTAATAATTATTGGGACAAGCAGCGGCTTCGCATCATTAATCTCCTCATCCCATAGAGCAATTATGTCCTCCACAAACTGCCCATTCTCAATCCTTCTCCAAACCTGCTTCCTGCCAGGAAGCGTCGCCTTAACTATATTGCTGGTGAATTTAGTTACTGGTATAAGATTCCCCTTCTCATCGCTCGTCTCAGCTATCTTGAATATTCCGTCAAGGGCTGAAACACCGCCCTCACTCGTCAGCGAGTTATAATTTGCGCCAGTCACAAGCTTTGTCCCAACGCCAAATCCATCTATTGGAGCACCTCTCATCAAGGCATCCTCGATTACAAACTCGTCAAGACGATCGCTTACAAAAATCTTCGCATCCGTTAAGCCAGCTTCATCGAGCATCCTACGTGCTATCTTACTTAATTCCACAGGATCCCCGCTGTCAAGCCTTATACCAGCAAGCTTATATCCTCTCTTCTTAAGCTCTAAGCCCACTTTTATGGCATTCTTTATGCCCTCAACACTCTCATATGTATCTACCAGAAGGACAGCGTTGTGCGGAAAACTTTCAGCATAATCCATGAAGGCGGATAATTCCGTCTCTTTAAAGGAACGTGTCTTTCTATAGCGCTCCTCGATAAATTTATGTGGTATTGTCCCAACGAATGGTATACCCCACTTCATAGCGGCTATGACAAGCGATGTACCATCAAAACCACCGATATAAGCCGCCCTCGCTGCCAAGACTGCCGCATCTCTTCCATGCGCCCTTCTAGCACCAAAATCAACAACGGTCTTAGGCGAGAAGAAAATGTTCTTTCCCTTAGCCGCGTAGACGACTCTAGAAGCTTTTGTGGCAACCAGGCTCTCGAAGTTTATTATATTAAGTAGGTAGGTTTCCAATAGCTGAACGTCTATGGAGGGGCCGGTGATATTTATTACCGGCTCATTTGGGAAGACCGGTGTGCCTTCCGGAACAGCGTAAATATCGCCCTTGAACTCAAAATTCTCTAGGTAATCTAAGAAGTCGCTACTTAAATCTCTCCCAGCAGCTTTTTCAAGCCACTCTCTATGCTTTCTACTCAACCCCCTATTTAAAATCTGAATGTAGCTGATGAACTGTTCCAAGCCGGCTGCAATAATATAAGAACCTAAGTGCCTTGGAACCTCACGGAAAAAGTATGTCTCAGTTATTGTATTATTCACTCCATGATCAAAATTACACTTACCAGATGTCAACTCATAATAGTCCACAAAGAGAAATAAATCATCCTCAGTCAGAAGACCCGACTCAAGTTTCTTCAATCTTTACAACCACCCCAAAGAGTTAAGCCATATTATTTAGGCATCTAATAAAAATTCTTCAGGAAGACCTATTTAACCTAATCTAATGAGAAGACTTAAATTAGTGATAGGCTCCATCCACGTTACTTAAATATAATTTTTCCTAAATCGCATATATTAGTGGGTGAGACGGAGTATGCGTAAGATAAAGTTTGGCGTTATCGGACTGAAAGGTGTGGGGCAGACGCACATCAATGAAATAGCTAATATTGAGGGCGCCGAGCTCACCGCTGTAGCGGATATAAATGAGGAGGTCGGAAAATTCGTATCTTCAAAGTATAACGTTAAGTGGTATAAGAACTATGAAGATATGTTGGCTATGGAAGACTTAGATGCTATTTCAATATGCACTCCACATTTCCTGCATTTTCCAATGGTCATGAAAGCCCTTAATTATGGTAAACACGTGTTGGTTGAAAAACCAATGGCTATAACTGTGAAGGAAGCTGACCAGATGATTGAGGAGGCTAGAAGGAGAGGCTTAAAGCTCGGGGTAGTATATCAAAGAAGGACTGATCCAACCTATCAGAAGATTAAAGAGATGATATCTCAGGGGGAGATTGGAAGGATCTATAGGGCTTGTATGGAAGTATGCACCTTTAGGAGCCAAGCATATTATGACCGCGACGCCTGGCGCGGCAAATGGGCTACGGAAGGTGGTGGCGTCCTAATAAATCAGACAATCCATCAAATTGACATTCTCCAGTGGCTTGTCGGCAAACCCGTGGAGGTCTGTGGAAAGATTGGAACATTTTACCACAATGTAGAGGTTGAGGATATAGCTAGCGCAGTTATAAAATTTGAGAATGAAGCTCATGGGGTAATTCAAGTGACTACAATAGATCCGATTAATTTTGAGAGATTTGAGATATGCGGGGAGAAGGGTAAAATAGTGGGTGAGGATGGAAGAAACGAGATCAAATATGCAATTCTAGATAAATCCGTTAAAGAGTACATATTTAGCGAAACAACGAGCCTTAAGCCAACATATCAATGGAATAGGATTGAGATTAAAAGAGACTCAACGATGCCTGGTCATAGAAAAATAATAGAGGATTTTGTTCGGGCAATTGTTGATGACAGAGATCCCATGATACCTGGGGAAGAGGGTAAAGTTTCATTGGAGATAGTTAACGCAATAATACTTTCATCGTTTGAGGGAAGAAGTGTTAGTATCCCTATAGATAGAGAAGCCTATGAGCGCCTCATAAAAGAGAAACTAGGCGCTAGACGCTCTCAATCGACAGTACTTTAGTCTTTTTCCATAAAGAGGATTGAGAGGATTATTGGAAACCACCAGAAAAATGGCCAGGTTATCCATCGAGCTCCATATAATGCTCCTCCTAAAGAGAATATTGTTCCACATTTTCTACATTTTAAAGTCCTCAGACCTATAGCATCAAGCTCCTTTGATCCGCATTTAGGGCACATGTAATCTTCAACCCGAATAGGCGGATAATAGTAGGCTCTTGGAGCTTTAAGCCACTTAAAGATGGAGAGTATGATGAATAGAAAGAAAGCTAAGAAGACTAAGATGGAGACTGCGATCACAATCCAGACTAAGAGCGCAGCGTTTAATGACATACTTTAAACCCAGCTTTATGCGGCATCGTTTAGGAGATATTAATTGTGCTCGGCAGAAAAACTTTACTGCCTAAAGAATCTCCTCGCTTCAGCTAGTATTAACTCTAAGTCACCCCTATGCTCCTCTGGGTTGTAGTAGCAGTCAATTATTTTCTCGTGTGGAAGACTATTTATTCTCTCATTCATTATTCTAAGCACTGTAGTGTTGATTTCAACCGCCTTCTTTGGTGGAATCCTTTCGGGATTTATATCTATACCAATATATCCTCGATAACCTATCATTTTCAAGGCGTAAAGAGCAGCCTCAGCTTGCTCCCATCCAACAACACCAACATTTAAGTCTTGGTCATAATTGCCTAACGGCTGACTATTCCAGTGGACATGAACCAGCCGCCCATCTCTAGCTATGCGGCTTAAAGCATAGGCTGGGTCCTCAAAGCCCATAAGGATATGCCCAATCTCGGGCTGGAGACCAACTAAAGTATACCCTTCCTCAAGCAGTCGGCGGTTAACATCAGACCTTAACCTGGATTCTATATCCCTAGCAGCCAGTATGCCATCAGCTGTAGTCCTGTAAATATTGTTTGGTACAGGCTCGTAGGGTTTGGGCTCGATAGCTACAGTAACTCCTGGGACCTCATCCATTGCTTCAGCCACGGTCTCCTCAAATAGATCCCACATCTGGTAGAACGGCGTGCCGAAAGAATACGTGTAGCCGTCAATTCCAGGCCATATTCCACAGTGAGATGCACCCGACTCCTTAACCAGTTTTAGGCAATTAACCAATATTTCTTTAGCTTTCTTCCGATACTTTTCAATGGGATTTGAGAGGGATCCGAACTCAAAGTCCCTACTATAAAATATGTTCGGCCCAATGTTAACGAGCTTTATTCCAGTCTCTTTCTCCAACCGCCTATACAAGTCTATATTGTCCTCATTAATCTCATTTGGATAGTGCGCTTCAATGCCCTTAACGCCATATTCTGCTGTTTCAGCAATAATATTCAGCCTCTCCTCTATAGTATATGATTTACCATAGGGCTCATGAAACCTGCTTGGTGCCGGATTAAAATACCATATTCCGACAGTAAATTTCATGTCTAGGTTAAACTTGTAAAGATGATCAATAAGATCCTCCCTACTCCTCCTTACTCTTTGATATCTTAAATCAAGCATACCTCGCCATCCCAGCCTTAATCCTTAATTACAGGACTATTTAATTATCCAAGGTTTGAAAATATAAAAATGACTACTACCCTTTTAGAGGGAAGAAATGTCGGAGACCAAAATATTATCGTTTACGGCGAGTTCAGCCAAGTATATGTCGGCTACATTTAATGGTTGTGTCTCGCTAACCACGCCAGTTAAGTAGGCATGCTGAGAATAGTAGCTTACTATAATTTTATCACTTTCAAGGGATATTACTCCAGGATAGGCAGCATCTCCGCATGAAGGTAACGCAAAGAATGGCTCCACAACACCAGGCTCTCTTACAATAAATATGCCAGTATTGCCAGCTGGCATAGTTTGCGGCATCCATTGAGATTCCATTCTCCTTCGCCCTGCAACAAGTATTTTATCACCACATCTGCAGAAGACTGGGCAATGAATAGTTACTTTCAAGTCGATTTTACGCCATTCGTCGTATGGCGGCTTAGAGTAATAAAAGAGACTATGATCTGGGCTTCTGCTGGAACGGGCTATACACCATACTTCACCACCCTCTAAGAAAAGTATGTCAGCTTCATTGGGCTGATCCTCCTCCCCTGCAATTCTAGAGAGACACCTCCAGTTTAAGCCATCTTCACTCACAAGTAGATCTAAGAAGGACTTATGCTTCTCTTGAGGTTTACTCCAGCCGTAAGCTGGCGAATAGAAGGCTCCATTATAATAGCGAACTCTCCATAGCCAGTAATTCTCCCTATACACTTGGATTGGACTGGACCAGTTGACGCCATCGCTTGTAAATGATACATGAGTAACAAGGGGACCATAATACCTATCAGGCCACCCTTCGGGTTTGGGAAGCCACGTGCCGAAGTAAACATATAGCTTATCTTTTACAGCGCAAAACTTTGGATCCCTATCATCACCAATCGTCTTTAATCGAGCTGCCAATCGCCATCTTTTCAGATCTTCAGAGCGCATAACAATTATTTCACCATCATATGAAACATGTGCGGACCCACGCCGATATGTAAGCCAGTAGGCGCCGCGCCAAAAGCATATATCAGTGAAGGCGTTATGCCACCCATCTCTGACAATTGTTTGATGAGAAAGAATCTTTGCCATAACCATCTCACTAACTAGGCAATAACTCAAAGTTCAGTTTTATTTGGCTTAAACTTACGCTTTCTTAATCTTATTTAGGGCTTCTTTTGCGCCTCTTGCCAAAAAGTCTAGGTCACTTCCAATACATATGAGCTTAAAGCCCATCTCTAAGTATTTACCAGCGTCATCTGCGCTAGAAAATATGCCTGGTACGACATCTGTTCCCTTATGGGCCTCCAGAATACGTTTTATTGCTTCGGTAACTACCGGACTTTTTGGATTCCCGAGGAAGCCTAGTGAAGCCGAAAGATCAGCTGGCCCTATCATTGTAGCATCTAAACCCTTGACTGAGAGGATCCCCCCAATGTTTTCCAAAGCCTCTCTAGTCTCAATCTGAGTAACTATCACCACCTCTTCATCGGCCCTCGTAACATATTCGGTGAAACCCCTAAACCATACCGGTCTTCTGGGACCGCAGCCCCTAATTCCCTTTGGCGGATACATGCAATATCTAATGGCATTCTCAGCATCAGTTCTACTATTAACCCATGGAATTATCACGCCATCCGGTCCAAGGTCAAGAACCCTCTTTATATACACAGGGTCGTTCCACGGAACCCTGACAAGCGACGCAACGTCAGATCCGCGGATAGCTTGCAGTATTGTTTGCACAGATTTTATCTCAAGCGGGCAATGCTCCATATCTATCCAGAACCAGTCGAAGCCCAGAGTGCTCATGAACTCCGCAATGTCTGGCTCAGGGGTTGATATGACCGTGCCTAATAGCGGCTCCCCGCTTTTAAGTCTAACCTTAAAGGTTTTGGAAAACATGTTTGGTCCTCCACACCAGTCCCAAATAGCCATTACTTAATCTCAAAAAATTAAAGGGGATAGTAGTACTAAAATTTTAAGGAAGATAATGCTCATTAAAATAAGAGACTGGAGAGATGCTTATTGAATTGGATCGTCATTGCTGATAATCTTAGTAAGGTGTACGAGGTCGGTCAGACGAAGGTTACAGCACTAAAGAATATAAATCTAAAAATTGAGAGGGGAGAGTACGTGGCTATTCTCGGTCCAAGTGGTTCCGGCAAATCTACACTGCTCAATATTATTGGTGGATTAGATAAGCCAACTTCAGGCAGAATATATGTAGATGGTATGGACTTAGGAAAATTAAGCGAAGGGAAACTATCTCGCTTTAGGGCGGAGAAGATAGGATTTGTTTTTCAGTTCTTCAATCTAATACCAACATTCACAGCCCTTGAGAACGTTATGGTTCCAGCTGAGATAAATAGGTTTAAAAACTAGAGAGGCTAGGAGGAGAGCTGAGATGCTCCTGACAAGGGTTGGCTTAAAGGATAGGCTTAACCATTTCCCAAGTAGCTTATCGGGGGGAGAGCAGCAACGAGTGGCAATAGCGAGAGCTCTAATTAATGATCCGCCATTACTCTTGTGTGATGAGCCTACAGGTAATTTAGACACTAAAACTGGTGCGGAAATAATTGAGCTTTTAGGTGAGGTAAACGCGGAGCATGGAATAACCTTAATTGTGGTTACTCATGATCAACGTATAGCTGCGGCTGCCGACCGAATAATCAACCTTATAGATGGGCAGATTGTGAAGGAGTGAGTATGCATCTCTATCTCCGCTATTCTATAAGGGGATTAGCAAAGAATCCTATAAAGTCACTATTAACAATATTAATGTTAATTATTGCTGTCATGCTAATGTGTGGGGCTACAATAGCTCTTAAAAATATTCCGCCATTAATTGAGGCAACGCTAGAAGAAACAAATATGGCTGATTGCTCGTTCACCACAGGATTGCTGCCAACAAAGATTGCTGAGCAAATATTGAGTAAAAAGAGTTATGTCAAAGAATACGAGCTTAGACTAACGTATAGAACTACCGCATATAATGTTAGAGGGTTTCCAAGAGAAGCCGAGATCATACTTATAGGTGCGAATCTACCACTGAAAGTGAATAACATAATTGTAGTTAAGGGAAGATTACCTTTAGAGGATGAAGAAGCAATAGTTGCGGAACATGATTATGGGGAGAATTTGCTGGACAAGCAGATATCGATTGAAACCAGGTCTGGAAATTTGACAGTGACTGTGGTTGGCACATGTAGAGCCATCTGGATGCCGAGATGGTATGGAAGCTCGGTAGTATACGCAATCATGCCTATCAGCGTTCTATGGCGCATATTAAACGCATGGGGCATGGTGAATCAGATTCTGGTAAAGGTTGAAGCTGAATGTGATGTTTTTGAAGCTATGAAGGAATTAGACAAAGAGATTAAGGCATATGGAGTACCAGTGTTTGGATCTATCGAGGGAAACGTTATACCATTTATAGAAACCAAGCCGTATTATAGTTATCTAGTCTCACTGCTATCTCTAATAGGGCTCTCATTTTTCGTGATCAGCTTAGCGCTAATATATACTTCAATAAGTCTCATGGTAACAAGAGAATTTAGGGATATAGGAATATTAAGGGCTTTAGGCTCCTCGACGAAATCAATCCTGTTAGCCTACGGTCTCAGAGGATTAATATTGGGAGCAATTGGAAGCGTGATAGGAGCTCTTCTAGGCGTAGTTGCAGCGACAGCTATCTTAAATGGCTTCGCTAATATAAGCTTGGTCGTAGAAGGAATATATTTTGCGATGAAAAATCTACCGGAAATAATGAGTCAAAATAGGTGGATAATTATACTTTACGCGGCGTCCGGAATCACGTGCTCAATTATTTCAGCAATTCCTCCAGTACTATCAGCCGTAAGAATCCCTGTTACGCAGGCTTTAAGAAGTTTTCCAGGCTTGTCTATTTCCAATATGGGACTAAAGGTTGGCGGCAGAGATTATCCATATTTTATAAAATATACTCTGAGGAATTTTGTTAGGAGGAAAGGGCGCGAGTTCATAATAGTGGCGATAATAGTTGTAAGTGTCACAATTAACTCAACTCTAATAGCGGCCTATGAAACCCAATCAAACATTGTGAGTGAGACTTCGCAGGCATTAGACTTCGATCTAATCCTGTGTTTGAATAAACCCTACGATGAATTGATGGTAATGAGCAGCATAAGCCATCTGATGGATAATATAGAAATCTTAGAGCCAGCTTATTATAGATACATTAAGATAGGCAAATATACAGTTCTATTTATAGGATTGCCAGCGAATGCTACGTGCTTCAACTACCCGCTGATTGCCGGTAGGCGTCCGAATGAAGGGGAAAACGGCATAATATTACCAGAGAACCTAGCGAGATTCTTAAACGTCAAAGTTGGAGATAATTTGACATTATTAACAGAATACTTGAACATAAATATATCAGTTGTAGGCATTAGAAGGGATCCGATATTTAATGCTGCAATTGCTCCTATATGCTTGGTACGCAACTTAGATATGTCTGAAGGTAAAATTAACGCTCTAGCGATAAGATTCAGAAAGGACGCGGACACAAACAATTTGGCGAGAGCCCTTAGGAGAAGCATAAGAGGGTACTTATGGGACATTAATAAGCCGGGGGTCATAAACATTCTCTCCGATATTTTGACAAAAACATTTCAATCTGCGGCAATAATGATGACAATTTTCACGTGGATGACTTCTGTTCTGCTCATATTTGCTGTTTCGGGGCAGGATATTATTGAAGAGAGGTTTATAATCGCCATTCTCAGAGCTTTAGGTTTAGACAGATCAAGATGTATTCTACTTATGGTCTTTAAGCTGGTTATCCTTGGATTATTTTCGGCATTGCTATGTTTATTCACTATACCCATTACTCTAGAATTATTTTCTAAGTTTCTAAGCAGCATAACGCCCTTCACAATACCTCTCCACTACTCAATCAATATTCTACTTAACGCTGCGCTCTTT
>JAGTQE010000006.1 GCA_018396635.1 Candidatus Bathyarchaeota archaeon | reverse complement strand
AACTTGATAGAGAATGGAGTGTGAATCGCTCTTAATCAAAGCCTTAGGCAACTCACCAAAGCTTAGGATCCTAGACTACCTATTAGACTTTAAGCTAAACGACTTCACCAAGAAGGAAATAGTGGAAGCCCTAGGAATGAGCAAGCTCACATTTTATAAGTACTTTAAAGATTTAGAGGAGCTCGGCCTAGTCGTAGCATCAAGAAAAATTGGACGCGCCACCTTATATAAGGTCAACCTTGAGAACCCAATCATAAAAATGCTCATTGAGTATGAGAGGCAACTCTCCCTACAAATAGCGGAAAAAGAAAAAGCTAAGATGCAAAAGCCAGCTATAGTAGAAACAATAAAATAGATTAGCATAGACTTTAAATTCAAGCGAAAATTATTTAGAAAATCACTCCCAGTGCTTAGAGGAAATCATGGTTGAGCAAAGGGGATTCAAGCATTATTGATATGGGAGAGATCCTCTTGCGCTTAATCCCCACATAAACCATGGGAAAACAGTTCTCTCAACTCGGAAAAGTGGCGTTATCCCTGTAAGAAAGTTGAAGTGGTAATGAGAGGTAAATGTTATTAGGGTAATGTTTATTTTCATTGTTTAAGGTAAAACTTTTTGGGCGAGACTGTTCTTGAGAAGATCGAGGAGATTAGTAAGAAGATTGATGAGCTTAAGGGCTTTCTCGAAGACATATTCCTAACAACCGAAGAATACCTACTAAAAGAGATTGACGAAATAGTTAAGAGTTAAGGATAAGCGCTTCAGCGAGCTGAAGCCCATTGACGAAATTTAGGACTTCCCAAACATTCAACTCGATATAGTTAAGATCGCTGGCGAAGCAAACACATCCAGACTACGCGTTGGAAAATATAGGGCGCTATTCAAAGTTTATGAGCAAGAGAAAATCATAGTAATAGACACAAGAAAAAGAATTTACCATTATTAGAGAAAGACTCAATTAAAACATAGGAGCTGTTGCTTAATAAACCTCTATAGAAGTGTTCTTATCAGTCCAAGCTACGCCTTTTTATATATCTTTCTAGGTCTATCTTTATGCCCTTTTCAAGCGCTTCCATTATGACAACCTTTCTGCCATTGTATTTCTTTATTCGTTCTGGCGTGCATGGGAACACCTCTATTGTGAATGAGCCGTTCCAGAGCCTGCTAAGTAATTCTATGTTCTCGATGAAGCCCCGCTCCTTAAATTTCTCCAAGACGACTATCATGTAATGTGGCTAATTCAGAGTCCATAATGAACCAGTAATCTTATTAGCCTAAAGCCTCCAGTTAATCTATGAGCATGGATCACTTAACGGCGCGTATGGATTATGGGTAAGCCATGTTTTATTGTGGGAGATTTAGCAATAGAGCTGAGTCCACTTACCGTAATCTTCGCCGACGGGTCTAAGGCAACATGTGAACAGGCAAAGACCTCCAAGGCAGATGGACGGGAGGTTTATAAGTTCAGTTGTGAGGATGCTTTCGTGAACATAGGGATATCTGGAAGGGGACTTTGCAGAGTTATCAGCTTTTCAGCATCATCACTGAGAGATCTAAGCTACAAGTTTCCGCTTGAAATAAATATATGCACCGATAAGCCAAACAGGGTCTTGGCTTTAACAACACATAGGGAAGCTGCCAAGTACTATTCAAGCGCATTCGGATACTACAATCAGATTGCAGTCGACAAGGAGCCTAAAGGCCCGAAGCCGCCGGACGACCCAGAGTATCCGCCGGCGCTAGGCTTTATTGAGCATGAGGATTATGTGCGCGGCTACCCATGCTGGACCTATCCAGTATTTTTAAAGGGCTTCGAAGAAATACCTTGCTACAGCATCTTTCTCCTAGCCGATTACGGCAATAAGTACCTAGCCCTACTTACACTCTCAGATAAAACGACGGCATATTTATGGCCAGGCCCAAAGCTGAGCATCTTTTCAGGCAAGGCCTCTAGAAATATTTATGAGAGCTATGTTGCCTCGCTGGCCGTAAGTAATGATCCTTACGAAGCCATTAAGGAATGCGTTAATGCTGCAGCATCATTCGTTAGATTTAAGCCCAGAATCTTGAAGAGGAAGCCTATTATCATGGATAAGATTGGATGGTGCTCTTGGAACGCACTACTAACCGAGGATTTATCCCATGAGAACATCGTTAAAATTGTCGGCGGACTGATTAATAGGGGACTCCGCCTAGGATGGGTTATAATAGATGATGGATGGCAGGAGGAGGTGAGCCGGGAGGGCTGGCCGCGGAGAGCCTTAAAGAGGCTAGCCGCAAATAAACGCTTCCCCGAAGGTATAGGCGGCGTGTCTAGAGCCCTGAAAGATATGGGCGTTGAATTGGTTGGGCTCTGGCATACGATAAATATTCATTGGGGCGGCTTCGAAGATGAAGTTCTAAGGGAACTTGGCGGTAGCGGCTTCTTCTCAAGGTTCGTTGGAAACTATGTTCCTCCGCCAAGCATGGAGGACGCATTCAACTTGTATGATAAGTTCTTCTCATGGGTGAAAGATAACCGCATAGATTTCGTTAAAATAGACAATCAATGGGTTTTACATGCGCTGTATAGCGACGCCGTCATGGTTGGTGAAGCCGCCAAGAATGTTGAGGTGGCTATGCAGGCGGCTGCGTATGCTAATGGTTTAGATATATTGAATTGTATGAGCATGGCTCCCGAAAACTATAGCAACTTCCTATTCAGCAATGTTATGAGGGTGTCCATGGATTATGTGCCTTTCTGGAAGGGTGACGCCAAGCTCCACACGCTCTTCAGCGTATACAACGCGATATTGTTCAGTCACATTGCGCATCCAGACTACGATATGTTCATGTCCTATGACCCGTATGCGAAGATCCATGCCGTAGCTAGAATATTTAGTGGGGGGCCAATATATATAACAGATAGGCATGCGGATAAAACCGATATTAATCTCCTGAAGCGTTTTGTTCTGCCAGACGGAAGACTTGTTAAAGTTGATAGGCCGGCTTCGCCCACCATAGACTCCCTATTCAGCGACCCCTATAATAATCGAGTTCTATTGAAAATCGCCTCCGAGACAAATGGTAGCATATCTATCGCCGCATTCAACGTCAATAGATTGGGGGGAGTAATAGAGGATTGTATATCGCTCAGCGGTCTACCGTTCCCTGTTAAGCGTGGAGACTACGCCTACCATAAGGCGTTTAGCGGCGAATCCGGCCTCTTGAAAGAGAATGAAGATCTCAAGATATCGCTAGGCGAACTTGAAGTGGAAGTGATCAACCTGGTACCAGTTGAGGATGATAGAGCAGTCATAGGTCTAAAAGAGTATATTCTTCCGCGTTTCCCAATAAGAGCTTTCAAGTTGCCTAGCGGGAAAATCTTGGTTGAAACATTATCCTCAGGTACACTCCTATACTATGCTAAAGGAGCTTTCAACGAAGCCAAAGTGGAGAAAGGCTCCCTAATAGAGATATAAGGCTCCCTCCACAGCCTACCCCTCAATTTTCCTTAATTCCTCAGATATCCATTTCACCCTCGCCAGATCCCCGTTTGGTGGAAGCTGATCTGCAGATCCAAGTATGAATCTCCCAAGCTCCGGAAGCAAAGCAATTATCTTATAGAATAGGTGCCTTAGACTATCATCCGCATAGGCTGTGCTCAGGTATGCCCCAGGTATACCTCCCCACAAAACTATACGCTCTCCCGCGAGCATCCGAAGCATCTCGAGAGGGACGTCTCCTACTGGCGCTGGCGTCACAGACTCAACGCAGTCCGCTCCAGTCTCGTCTACCAATGGTAGAACTCCTCTTAAAGCTCCGTCAATATGTATGTAGCCATACATTTTCTTGGAGTGTAGCTGTGAAAAACGCCTCCTATAATATGGAGCATAATATCTCCTAAATATTGTCGGGCTGATGAGCTCACTAGATATGTTGTCGCCGAAGCAGACTAGTGGAGTCGGCGAACCCAATATCGCCTCATAGAACTGATCATCCGCCTCCTCCATTAGTTGAATGGTTTCTTCAATCTCCTCCCTCATTCTAAGCATCATGGAGTAGAGTTTGGATACCCCGCAAACCTCTATTAGGAGGCGGGCGAAGGGCACTCTTGGGGGTAGAGAGCTCACGGCACCCCACTCACCCATAACTTTAATCTGCTTTTCTTGGAGGCTGTAGTCCGGCTTAACCTCAATATTTCTGAGAATATGGCGGTAAACCTTAAAGTCCTCTCCGCCCTCAACAGGATATTTAATTGTCCTCCAACTGTAGCTCACCCTAGAAAACTTCTCTATGGTCGTCAAATTGCCAAGAGAAGTCTCGTAAATCGTGCGCCTAAATCTTCCCTCAGCAGTCTCCTCCTCAAAGCGACGGATAACAACATTTCCGCCATATTTAACCTCACCAGGAAAGGATATGAGCCCACCATATGTTCCGCAGCCAAGATCCTCACAGAGCCTCCGATAGCCCTCAAGCCCCACATATTTCTCGGGCAGGGTCCCTCTACCCTTCTCAGCCTCATACCAATAGATTAAGTCCACAAACCACGGTATTGAAGACGGCTTCTCCCCGCGAAAAACAGTCATCAAATTGCTTAAAGGGCCCATAAATCTAAAATTTGGCGAAGGAGAATCAAAAGTATTGTTGTAATATTTAATGGGCTACTTAGTTGGGATAAGCATGAATAGTAGGGAGAGAGTTTTAGCGGCGGTAAACCTCTCTAAGCCAGATAGAGTGCCGTTGCTACACTCACCCCTTCCGGGAGCCCTCATAAAGTACGGCGAACAATTAATAAGAATTTTTAGAGAATATCCCCAAGACTTCGGTCCATCGGAATTCACCATACCTAAGCCTGAGGATCTGCCGCCCGACTATAGGGCTGGAGTCCATAGGGATAAATGGGGGACTACATGGGCTTCCACTATTAACGGCATTCACGGCCAAGTTGTAGACTACCCAATTAAAACCATTGAAGATTATTTAACATATGAGTTCCCACAGCTGCAGGAACCTGAAAAGTATAAGGATAGGCTTAAGAAGCATGTGGAAGATCTTAGGGCTAAAGGCTTCTTCGTAATATTGGGTTTCGAGCCCGGAAACTTCTTTGAAAGGCTACAGTGGCTTAGGGGCTTTAGGAATCTTATGGTTGACCTGATTAAGGGGCGTAGGGAACTTGAAAACTTTGCAGATAGGCTTCTAGAATACTGCATCTCCTCACTGCAAATTGTGCTTGAAGCTAAGCCGGATGCCGTATCCTTCTCAGACGATTGGGGAACCCAGAGTAGGCTCATGATAAAAACGAGTCTATGGAGAAGCTTCTTTAAACCTCGGTACAAATCTATGTTTAAACTCGTCCGTGATCACGGCGCCTACGTTTACTTTCATAGTGACGGGTACATAATTGACATAATACCCGACCTGACAGAGATAGGTGTGAATATTTTAAATCCGCAGTTCTCATGCCATAATCTCGAGGCGTTGGCTGATAGCGTCAGGGGTAAACTCTGCATATCCAGCGATATAGACAGGCAATATATTCTGCCGAGGGGTTCACCAAAGGACGTGGAAGACTATGTCAAGAGAGTTATAGACCTCTTCGGGTATGGGAATAATGGGGGGTTAATAGGTCGCGGGGAAGTGAATATAGATGTCCCACTAGAGAATGTGGAAGCCATGTATAGAGCATTCATGAAATATGGGAAATATAGTTGGGTGGGCTGAGCGGTACACCCATAAACTTATTAGAATCTTCATTTCCAGTATGGCTCGTGGTGTCCGAGATGGGCTCTTCTGAGAGAGAAATGCGCACGTATTCTAGAGTTTTGATGGATGTCGACAGGGAGATTTATGTGGAGAGATGGAGTATAAGTGGCGATGAGCTCGGAATTGGTGGGGACTGGCGTATAGAGAAGCGCAGGCTCTATGGGGGCCCATCAGACGGCGTAGACATAGTAACCGTCAATAATGGCGCACTATCTTTCACAGTTGTGCCGACTAGGGGAATGGGCATATGGAGAGGTGAATTTAAGGGCGCATCTTTAGGCTGGAATTCTCCAGTAAAGCATCCCGTCAATCCATGCTACATAAACCTTGAAGAGCGGAGGGGACTTGGCTGGCTGAAAGGCTTTAATGAGTGGATCGTCAGATGCGGATTAGGAAACTTTGGCGCACCTGGGCCGGACATAGTTAGGGACAATATGGGTCGTGAGATAGAAGTATTCTTAACGCTCCACGGAAAAATAGCGAATATCCCAGCTAGCCACCTCAAGGTTAAGGTTGAGCTATGGCCTCCATTCAGAATGGGCGTTGAGGGCATAGTCTATGAGAGTTCGATGTTCGGCTCAAATCTCAAGTTAACGAGCACAATAATGACCACTCCGGGGAGCAACAGCATAGAGATCTTAGATATTATAGAGAATCTTAGAAGCATGCCGGACGAAGTTCAAATTTTATATCACTGCAACTATGGCAGACCCTTCCTCGAAGAAGGATCACGCTTTATAGCGCCAATAAAGCGTGTCGCCCCTAGGGATGAGATGGCCATGAAGGGCATAGAGTCATTTGACATCTTCGGCCCACCGGAGAAGGGTTTTGTTGAGCAAGTCTACTTTATGGAGCTCCTCAGCGATAAAGATGGATATACTGGAGCTATGCTCGTAAACAAGAGTCTAGATAAGGCTGTGCTCCACACCTTCTCAGTTAAGGAGCTTCCATACTTTACCCTATGGAAGAATACTGCTGCAGAGGAAGACGGCTACGTGGTTGGGCTTGAACCCGGAACCGGCTTCCCAAACACAAAGATGTTTGAGAGGA
Source organism: Candidatus Bathyarchaeota archaeon (assembly GCA_018396635.1). GTDB lineage: Archaea > Thermoproteota > Bathyarchaeia > Bathyarchaeales > DTEX01 > DTEX01. The sequence continues at coordinate 82,799 of JAGTQE010000006.1, read as the reverse complement.
ATAGGGGCAGAGTTATCAGGCTTGGACCCAGAGAAAAATACCACGTAAAGCTAAATATATCAGTTCACCTAGGCAAATCCTCTGTTAAAGAAGCTATTGATCGTATTGAAAATATCAGGGGTTCCATGAAGCCAACAATTTATAGGGAGCCCACAGAAGATTTTTCACCATAAGTGCAGCTAACAATCTTTAAAGGCTAGATCTATAAAAAGATTTAGTGAGAGTATGGGGATGGTTAAGCTCTAAGTAAATTCTATAACGTCATAGCTTTTTAGGGTTGGTATTCTTACCTCCACTGCATTATCCATTTCCCTAAGATCTAAAGTCTCATTTAGAACATGTGAGAACGCTTTGGAAACATCCTTGAGCTTCACTATACACTTAATGTCCGTAAGCCTTACAATCTCCCTTATCGGCCTCTCCATTCCACCAGTATAATTTATTAGGAACATGAATACTTTTTCTCGGCTTCTCCGGAAGCTAACCTCAACACTTCCGGGAAGATTTGACTCAGAGAGTATGAAAGCCTCTTCAGGCATCAGTTTCCTAAATAAGCTGAGGTATTCCGGGAAGCGGTAAGCCCAGTAGGTCTCGAAGAAGTTTCCCGCAATGTAAACGTTACCCCTATTCATTAGGATGGCTGGATCATTGGGCTCCGTCAGCTTATCGTAAACACCTTGTCTTCTTCTCGTGAAGTAGGCCAAAGCTTTCCCATCAGACTTTACCCTCACCTTTCTAGGCATTGTTGGAATGTACTTATTAAATGAGGAGTCGGGCACATAGAGGTAGTCGTAGAATGGTAGTTCTTCCGTAACTAGGAAGGTTGATCGAAATACATCTGCCAGCCCAAAATTTCCCCTAAATTCTCCATCCTCGGTGAAAAGCGATGTCTCTGAGTCAGCGATTATAGATCCCTCCTCTAAAGAGAAGTTTCTTATATTCTCAGCGATCCTATCGCTCATAAAGATTACAGCTGGCAGTATTATTACGCTATATTTGCTTAAAAGGTTATCTGCGGCAGTTCTCTCATGAATTATGTCGAATGGGATGTGGAGGCGGTACAATACTTCTGAGGCTCCATAGAGGGAGTACGAAAAGAGCCTACGCATCTCGCCAGTACTCTTGAAAAGCGTCAAGTCGGTTGGTATCTGCTCCCCGGTGAGCATATCTGCAGTTGTCTGGGAGAATAGGATCGCTGCTTTAGCCATTGATTCGCTATCATCAATGCCGCTTATTCCCCTAAAAAACATGTAATTCTCCTTGACATATTCATAGTATTTCTCCTTCAGATTTGGATAATGATACACGAAGTGCGGGCTTGAGCCATTCGCCACTATGGAGGCAACCATAAGGTCGACTTCAGCTTTGGTCAGCGGATAAGCGCTCCACGGCTTAAACGCCACATCACTAAAGACTACTGAAGGCTTACCCCTAGCGGCAGCTTCAAGAAACTTCGAGGTTATACTGGTTCTCCTAAAATTATTATCTGGATCTATCAGCCTACCGCCAATGAAGCCGCCCTCAGCCCCAATAAGATCCTGGTAGTCTACGTGTAAAGCATTATCTCTACCATTGTGCCAATTAGCTTGTGGATGCCCGCCATTCATGTATACTAAGATGTTTGGCTTAACCCTAGAGATCTCACTTTTAAAGTCTTTAAGGAAGTCCCCTAGGCTTCTATATTTAAACTCTATGAACTTATGCTTATATTTAGGGTTTTCAATCTTCTCGTATATTAAATCCTCACCGAACATTGAGCGAAACTTCTCTCTGCATGATTTACAGTAACAGGTGTCTTGAAAGAAGACCGGCCCATCGAGGAAGAAGCCGTCAATATCATATTTACCTGCAATCTTGGTGGATATGCTGAATATCCAATCTCTCCATGAACTATTTGGGCATGGCGTGACGCTGCCAGGAAGATTATATAGGCCGGTTTTTGGCTCACCGTTAACCTTAACCTGAAGCCAATTAGGGTGGCTCTCAAGGAAGCCTTCAGGATACCAGTGAACATTCAAGTAGAGGAAAATCTTTATTCCCCTCTTATGAGCTTCACGGAGATATTCAACCAGCGCATCACGCTTTACAATGATATTTTCATCATCGATTGAAAAGTAAGCGTGCAGCTTTCTTTGCCCACCATGTATAAATCCTGAAATTCCGGTGAAGTGCTGCCATGTTACGCCCACACTGGCCATGTACTCAGCCATTTCTTTAGCGTTAATGTTGCCTTCAAGGTTATCTATATCTCGGCTGTCGCCTATGAAAAGCAGCCTACTAGACATATACACTACTTCAGAAAACTCTCACCTTAATAATCTTACTCTACTAGATACACTACTCCACGAAAAATAACATTATATTGAAGAGAAAGTTCTTCCTCAAGTCTTTATATTGCTGTGAATGGCGGCCAGTTACCATAAGGCTCATTTTACTGTAAACGCTTATTCTTTTAAAGGAAGTTGAGAATAATGATGGTTGGCATTGTTGGTAAGCCGAATGTCGGCAAGTCTACGTTCTTCAGCGCCGCAACCTTAGCGACAGTTGAAATAGCAAGCTACCCCTTTACGACAATAAAACCGAATAAAGGGATAGGATACTTTAGGGCACAGTGTGTTTGTAAAGAATTTAATGTCAAAGACAGCCCGGTGAACTCTGTCTGCATAGATGGCATCAGACTAATCCCCATCGAGCTAATTGACTGCGCCGGGCTAGTTCCAGATGCTTGGCGTGGTAGAGGGTTAGGAAACCAGTTCCTCGACGAGATAAGGAAAGCTGATGCACTTATACATGTCGTTGACGCATCAGGTTCAACAGACATCGAGGGCAGGCTTGTGAAGCCTGGAATGCACGATCCGCTGGAGGACGTAAAGTTTCTTGAGCGAGAGCTTACAATGTGGTTTGCTCAAATTATTAGGAGAGATTGGCCTAGAATCGCTAGAACTGTTGAGGCTGGGGCAGCAGACCTACCGTCACTTCTGGAGGAGAGGCTGAGCGGCCTAGCGATAAAGAGGAGACATATAATTGAAGCCCTTAAAATGGCGGATTTGAGCGGTGAGAAGCCGACGAGGTGGAGTGAGGACGAATTCCTCAGCTTTGTTGACGCTTTAAGGAAGGTCTCTAAGCCCATGCTTATAGCCGCAAATAAAATGGATCTGCCCTTCGCTGAGGACAATTTAAAGAGGCTTAAGGATACGGGCTATATAGTTGTGCCATGCTGTGCTGAAGCAGAACTAGCCCTAAGAAGGGCTGCTGAAAAGAATTTAATCAAATATATTCCCGGAGACCCAGAGTTTGAGATAAAGGATTCAACAAAGATTACTGGTAAGCAGGCTGAAGCCCTTAAAGCAATTAAAACCAAGATACTTGACAAGTATGGGTCGACAGGTGTCCAAGACGCTATAAACGCAGCCTTCAGCGAGCTTCTGAAGATGATAACAGTTTACCCCGTTGAGGACCCAGATAAGCTAACAGACCATTATGGAAGGGTTCTACCTGAGGCCAGGTTAGTTCCAAGCGGCACAACTGCAAGAGACTTGGCCTACATGATCCACACTGAGCTGGGGGAGAGCTTTATATATGCTGTGGACGCTAGGACGAAGAGAAGGCTTGGCGAGGGTTACGTGCTTAAGGACAAGGATATTATATCTATTGTCAGCGCCAAGAAGAGAGCCTAAACATGCCTTAAGCATACTTCAGCTTTTACGCGCCAAACCTTCTCCTACGCCTCTGATAAGTTCTAATAGCCCTCAAGAGATCTATACGCCTAAACTCAGGCCAATACACATCTAAAAAGCATAGTTCACTATAGGCTGACTGGTAAAGCAGGAAGCCGCTCAGCCGCTCCTCGCCCGAAGTCCTAATAATTAAGTCTGGATCTTGCTTTGGCAGGAAAGCAGTATATAGATATCGCTCAAAAGTCTTTTCGTCTATCTCCTCAGGCTTAACCCTGCCTGAAGCAACCTCCATAGCAATCTTTTTAGCGGCATCAACTATTTCCGCCCTGCCACCGTAAGCTATTGCCAAATTCAGGTAACGCTCATTATAATTTTTGGTTTCATCTTCAACTCTGCGAATCATCTCCTGAAGGTCTTCTGGGAGGAGGTGGGTTCGCCCAATAACTTTAACCCTAACCTTATATTGATGAATCACGTCGCTCTTCAGGGTCTCTTGAAGCTTCTCCCTAAATATCTGCATTAAATTCTCAACTTCCTCTTTAGGTCGCCGAAAGTTCTCCATTGAGAATGCATAAAGAGTAACGCTCTTAACCCCAAGGTCAAGACACCATTTTAAGACATCTTTGGTTTTATTCGCGCCATGTCGGTGGCCAGCCCAAGGCTCAAGATTGTTCTCCAGAGCCCATCTGCGATTGCCATCTAATATTATGGCTATATGTTCAGGGATGCTCTTACCCTTTATCTGATGCAAAAGCCACTTCTCATAGATTTTATATGCTCCTAGGAGGGACAGAAGCGTCCTAAGCATATGGATTCTCCCCTAAACGCCCTTCTTCCTCCCCAATTCCGGTGATAGAGCGCACTGGCAGCTCCTAGTCTCAGGCATGGAGGAAACAGCCTCCATTATAACATTCCGAACCTTTGGCATGACAACCCTAGAAACCTCAGAAACCTCTTCATATGTAAGCCTACCAGATATCCCGGCAGCCATATTGGAGACAAAGCATAGAGTTGCATAGCAGATGCCAAGCTCCCTTGCAAGGGCAGCTTCAGGCATACCGGTCATGCCGACAACATCACAGCCCAACATCCTAAACATTCTTATCTCGGCCGGAGTCTCGAACCGTGGGCCCTCGGTGCAAACGTAGATCGCCCTCTCGTGCACAACGCCTACCTTTTTAGCCTTCTCTAAAAGAATCCTGCGAATCTCCGGACAATATGGTTCAGTGAAGTCAATGTGCGTGACCGGGGGCTGGTCGAAAAATGTTAGATGACGCTGCCTTGTAAAGTCTATTAAATCATGCGGGACGACGAGGTCGCCGGGCTTAAAGTCTAAATTTATTGCGCCCACAGCATTCGTCGCTATAATCCTCTCAACTCCAAGCTTGTATAGCGCGTATATATTGGCCCTGTAATTAATTTTATGTGGTGGAACAGTGTGCCCACGTCCATGTCTCGGTAGGAAGGCAACAGTCTTACCCTGAAGCTCGCAGACCGATATTTCATGCGATATGCCGTATGGTGTCCCAACATAAATCTTTTCTGAACTGCTGAACAATTCCTCTAAGCCAGATCCACCTATAATTGCTATGCGAACCACATCATCGCTTGGAAATCTCTTTAGATTCCTCCCCCTTTCCATCACTCTTCGCTCCACCCTCCTCCTTAAAGAAGCCCCCATACTTTTTACTCAGTATGTGAGCTATCGGCGTTGATACAGCCGCTATAATTATGCCAACTACTATTGATGCTATAAGGCTATCTAGGGGTATTGTCGGATCAATTAGTATTCTCGCTATCTCATTAAAGATTTTCCATGACCAAGCGCATACAGCGGTGAAGACTATTGTCCTCCAAAACCTCGGGTCATGTTCAAGGAGAAGCCCAAGTCCTCTGCCAAAGAATATTATGGATGCGCCTATAATAATTATTGTGATTGACGTCGAAATAATTGCGCCAAGCAGCTTTGGCATAATGTTAAGCCAAGCATTTGGGTCTGTGGGAGGAGGCCTTGGCAGAATCTCCGGGCTTGACAGCACTTGAGACGTTGCCTGATAGACTCCAACAAATATCAGCAGAAGCCCAAATATTAACGATGAAGCAATAACCAACCCAGGCGGCGACGAGAGTTTTGAGAGGGTAGCCGATAGCTTCTTATCCAAACCGTAACCTTTACCTATAAGATAGCTGCCGACTATCACCAGCCCTATAATCCAAGCCCACGTCCCAATATCATACCTTATAAAGATTGCTAGAAATGAGAGAATCCCAAGCATCACAAGCAGAATACCGGGCAGGCCCAGAAAGACGCGTGAATACCTCGGTTCCTCAAGTATCTTTTTTAAGTATCTTGAGAAAAGGGCAGCGGTCTCCTCTATCGTCTCGCTGTGTTTAACTACAATACGTCTCACTGACGATATCGGTATTCTGGACTGTATCAGCGGTATGATATCTTCATCTGAGAAACCATCTGTAACAAGGATTAAACTGCTTGGATTAAATTTCTTTAAAACTTCATTAAGCTCCGAGATAAGTTTCCTATCAGAGGCGATTCCGCCGAGCTCGGAGCCGGCAATTGTGGCAACTTGGCATATAATTCCATCTGAAATATCTCGCTCCAAGTTATTGCATATCCTCACAGCCTCAAACATGGCGTTCGCATCAGCCTCTTCAGGATCCGCAAGCAGTAGCTTAAGCGCAGCATCAATGTTCTCCTCCTTTCCAATAATGGGGGTCTTAACACCAGCCTTTCTTCCAACATCGTTATCCCTATCGACGCAGACGATTAGTATGCGCTCCTTATCCCCCTCCTTTAAGCCTTGCTCCCCTTGAGCTGGCATCGCTCTTCCCATAATATAGCCTTAAGTAATTATAGTTATCCTTAGAAATAAAGTTTAGCGCAAAATATAGATTTCAATATATTTTGATTAAATATGTGTTATCCTAAAATTTCCCCTCATCTTCTTCAACCAAAATCCTAAATTCTTCGAAGGAAACCTTCTCACCGCGCCTAATTTTCTCTAACGTCTCTCTTTTTATCTTCTCCTTAAGTGTGGAGATGACCTCACGCCTCTTCCTCTCTTCCTCCTTTCTAATAAGATTTCTTATAGCGTGAATTTGATCAAGTAGATCTTTACGCTTAAGACGGAGCTTTGCAGCCTCATTCCGAATCTCCAAATACTTGTTAGTAACTTCATTCAGCTTACTTTTAAGCTCATTAACCTCACCGAAAGCTTTAATCATTTTTTCATGAAAAATCTTGCTTTCAGAAACTTTTTCAGCGATCATTTTCCTATAAAACGTAATCTTATCCTTAATTTCATTTAGGCGGACCTCAATCTCCTTAATCTCATCCTTCATAGACCCCAATTTACGGTAAAATTCCATCTGCCTCTCCAACATTTTAATCTGCTCAATTATCTTCTGCTCCTCTATAACCGGCATTGGGGTGGTTTGAATCTTCCAATCTAAATTATTAATTTCTCTCGCCAAAGCCTCCTCACTCTTAGCTGGCTTAAACCTCAAATGCTCCTTAATGCCACGCCTCAATTTTCTCAAAGAGTCCAGCTTCTCAGCATATTCCCGCTTAAGCTCGGCTAAGATGATCTTAAGGTTTCTAACCTCATCGTTCAAGCCATCACGTCTACTTTTATACTCCAATGCCTCAGCCCTAAGACTCCTTAATTTATCAAGGAGAACCCTCCTCTCACCAGCAAGCTTACGCGCCTCAGCATCATTCCTCTCTATTTCAGCAATTAGAGATGATGCCTCCTGCTCTAAATCGGCGAGCCTACGCCTTAAATTCTCGCCCAAGACTCTAACGCCCCCTCAACCTAAATTTAAAAGTATTGTTAGTTGAACAAAAACTTAATATATTGGATGGATTATCCATCCAATATATGAAAATCTTGAATAAAAACAGACAGATATTTTCGACAAGGAACCTAAGTTTAATTGTCTTTATGACCTCTATCAGTTTGGCATCTAATTATGCTATGTTCTGGATACTTAATGTTAAGCTAATGGATCTCTTTGTTTTTATTAGCGGGTATATGATGGGGCTTATTCCGGGCATGATTGTCGGGGTTTTAATCTGGCTTGTATATGGGACTTTGAATCCATATGGTTTCAATGTCATTATACTCGCTGCCACATGTACTTGCGAAACCTTTTACGCCATAGCTGGCTGGTTATCATCAAAGCTGAATTTATACTCGGATATCAATTTTCTGGAAGAGCCATTGGAAAAAGAAGCTTGGCTAATTAACTTAAAGTTTGGTGTTATAGGCTTTTTTGCAACCTTCTTCTATGACCTACTTACAAATATAGTTTCTACTGTTATAGTTGGGCTATCGCCTATTATGGCTATAATATCGGGTGCGCCCTTCTCCATAGCCCATGAAGTATCCAATTTCTCCTTCTTTTTCTTTGGGTGCAGCCCACTTATTAGGGCGGTTAAAAGATTTGCGCTCATAGGGAGGTGAGAAAAATATGGATGGAAAGAGTGCGTGGATGTGGATATCGTTAGGGCTTGTCTGTCTATTAATAGTGGTTGCGTATCTCGCAATATACTACTATAACGAGAGCTTAAATTATAAGAGTCTCTATGAGAGAGCTGCCGCCGACCTGAAAAGATTTACAATGCCAGTGAACATTCTAATCGACTATGGAAATGGGACTAAAGTCTGGTACAATAACACTGCTGTTCCCAGAGAAACAAACGTTTTAATGGCAACCAAGATCGTTGCGAGGGTTGAGGGCACAACATTTCCGGGAGTTGAGGGCACCTTTGTAACCAGCATAAATGGCGTTAAGAACGAGGGCAATAGATACTGGATATGGTATATATGGAGCAAAGATAAGAAAGATTGGGATTGGGGGCCGGTAGCATCCGATAAATACGTCTTGAGCGAAGGCGACATCATAATGTGGAGATATGAACAGTTCTAGGGACCGACATAAAGGAAACCAAATAGGAGAAGGTTAACAAAACCAACCATCTTTTTCTAACAATCCTTTCTTTTTATGGAGATAAAATCTTTATTATTAACACAGTTTTTTGGATCATAAACTTTAACTTTTTTTAATTTAAGCAGACTTTGGAGGCTTTAGTCCCATGGGGCTTTCTTTAAGCGGTAAAATTATGCTTATAATTCTGTTTTTGTCGCTAGTATGCTCCGCTATGCCCCTATCATACGCCGCCTTCACCGAGCCAGTTAACATTGATCTATTGCTGAGGTTTAAGCCCGGCGTAGATAGGCTTGCTGGAGAAAGCCTACTGCGCTCATTTGGCGCTCGCATTATTGATGAGATACCTCAGATAAGGGTTCTGGTAATATCCATTCCCATACAAGATGCAGAGAATATTAAGTCTGCTTTGGCTAGGAACCCCATCATTGATTTTGTTGAGGAGAACCGCTTACTCAAGCCCTCTGAGATACCCGACGACCCATACTATTATAAGCAGTGGCATCTGCCAAAAATAGACGCCCCAAACGCATGGGATCTTTCAAAAGGTAGCCCAAGCATTATCATCGCTGTTCTCGACAGCGGCGTCGACCAATCTCACCCAGATCTAGCTGGCAGACTGCTCTCAGGATGGAACTTCTATGACGATAACCCTGACACCAGCGATGTTTATGGACATGGCACCAAGGTTGCTGGAACTGCAGCCGCTATAACAAATAATGGAATCGGCGTGGCGGGCGTTGCATGGGACTGCCTGATTCTGCCAGTTAGGGTTACTGATCCCAATGGCTACACCACCTACTCGCTTCTAAGTAAGGGTCTAATATACGCAGCCGATTGCGGCGCCAAGGCCGCTATTATGAGCTTCCGGATATTTAATGGTTCAGCCACGCTTACGAGCGCCGCAAAATATCTTATGGAGAAGGGTGGTTTAGCCGTCGCCGCCGGCGGCAATACCGGAACCTACGAGAATTACAGCGAAAATCCATACATTATTTCCGTGAGCGCCACAGATAGCGGCGACATGATTGCCAGCTTCTCTTCTTATGGGCCTTACATAGACCTGTCGGCTCCAGGCGTAAGCATCTATACGACCATTATGGGTGGCAGCTATGGCTCAGCTTCTGGAACATCCTTCTCCGCTCCCATCGTTGCCGGGCTTATCGCCCTAATCTTCTCCGCCAATCCATATCTTACGCCGCCTCAGGTCGAGCAGATACTTGAGTCTACCTCCATTGATTTAGGCAGCGCTGGCTACGATGTCTATTATGGTTGGGGTAGAGTTAATGCCTACGAGGCGCTGAAGGTTGCTGTCGGGATAGCTCAGCCTCCACGCGATATCACCCCGCCAAGCGTTGAGATAATTTATCCGAGGGGCGGCGACATAGTCTCCGGCGCAGTCATCGTTTCTGTCGGCGCCAGCGATAATGTCGGCGTCGCTAAAGTTGAGTTATATAGGAATGGCATATTATTCGCTACAGATTACGATGAGCCCTACGAGTTCTACTGGGATACAACAGCTGACCCTGATGGCGAGTACACGTTTGTTGCTAAGGCTTATGATTCTGCCGGTAACGTTGGAGAGTCAAAACCGGTTACGGTTAAGGTGGCCAACCCGCCTACACTTAGCATAATTAGCCCATCTAACGGATCTACTGTATCCGGCTTCGTTAACATCGTTGTCTCAGCCTATGATAATTCAGGCGTGAGCCGTGTTGAGTTCTACATTAATGAGAAGCTAGTTGCAACAAGTACATCTGAGCCATACTCCTACCGCTGGAATAGCAGGTCTGTTAAGGATGGATGGCATACAATAACGATTAAAGCCTACGATACGCATGAAAACAGCATCAGCGTAACCATAGAAGTCTACGTATCTAACAAAAAATCATGAGGGCAGCCCTTAAAACGATATCCTCTTCTTTTTATGCCCTCTTGACCAAGTCTAGTCATGACTAGACTTGTGTAAACGACTTTTCGTGTGCACAACTCCTAGTAAGGCGTGTGCTGAATAAAAAGCATATCAATGCTAAAACCAAGCTCAGGGCAATAGACTATTTGCCTACTTAAACATATGTTTTTGTATAAACTTCGGATCCTACACAAATAAAGTTTTTACAAAAAATGTTTAAGCCATAAAACATGCCAAAATAGCGATGAAAGAATAAAAGGTTTGGTCGGGCGGGCAGGATTTGAACCTGCGACACTCCGGTATCTGCATGTGCGCCTGGTAGGCTGCGAAGCGCCCACCACACTAACAGTAGGCGCCTACAGCCTCTCCGCCAGCCGTGTGCTGGCTGGCTCGGAAGCTCTACCAGGCTGAGCTACCGCCCGACCAAAATCAAAAATAGACAGAAATGAAATATATGCTTTTCGTCTTTCAATTCGGAGAAAAACCTAGTCCTTTTGTCTCTTTTAGGCGATCTTCACGTTTTCGCTACCTTTAATCAGGTTTTTGTAGCGGCTCTTTCTATATCTTTCAACCAGCCTTATAATCCTCAAGTTATATTTTAGGAGCTTCTCAGCATTTATCCTTCCACTGTCGGGATTAAGGATGCCTAGCCTTGTGGCTATAGCTCTCATATACGTGCTCATCGCCTCAGCGGACTTCGGGAAAAGGTAGAGGAAAATGCTGCGGTCGGCGCCAGGATCAGATTTGCTGCCCACCCTAGCAACAATATTACCCTTATCAACAGCCCTTGGAGCATAGCCCCGAGCATCGATAGAATAGCCCTCCTCAATAGCTATCTTACAAAAAAGGTTCTGATCAACCCTATCAACAAACGTGATCCTAACTATCTCAGGTGTAACCAGCTCAATACCCATAACGCCCTCCGGAAGAACACCAAAATATACGCCATCCTCGAAAACCTTAGATATAACCTCAAGGAGCCCCATACCCTTCTCCTAACCCATCCCTCTCAACTAGGAAGAAGCAAACACATAATTTTAAGCTTTATTGAACGATAATTCGCAAAAAATAAATCTATAACCTCAGTAAGGATTATTGATATTGAAAAATGGGCCGGTAGTTTAGTGGCATGAATGCCGCCCTCGCATGAAACAGTATTCCGAGAACGGCGGAGGTCGCGGGTTCGAATCCCGCCCGGTCCACCAAATTTTTTAATCGAATTCTTATATTACTTAGTTTTTCTTGATGTTTAGGGCTAAGTACGGTTATTTGCTTTAGGACGAGGATGTGAGACGCTGGTTTGATAATTTTGGCTGCCAAGTCTCTGCTGACTGCGACTGTTTATCTTAGAAGAGCTTACTTGGAATAGACGTGCTAGAATAGCCAAGAAGCAGCTGGTCAGAAGTTCAGCTGGCGCTCTTTGATATGGGCGTTATACAGTTGGTTGAAATAAGGTTCTGTCCTTTGCCTCAGGGAGACTTCTATGGTGTTGAGATATATACAAAAAGACTTTCAGGTTTCGAGCAGGTATGGCTTGCCTCCAACCCTAGATTCTTTGATCTCGTACGTAAAGAGCTAGGGTTGCTCCAATGGAGAGCCTTACCCACAAAAGAAAAGAGTGAATACATTAAAAGAGGGAGGGCGCTTCATATATCCACAGGCTGACAATTTATTGTTTATGTATCCCTTCTCAATTAGACATTCTGCTCTTTTCGTCTGCTGTCCTTTTAAGAGTTTTAAGATTTGTGATCTCTATAGTTTATGTGGTGGAAGGATTATGAGTGTGTCTGTGGTGAAAGATTCGGAGGATGAGCGCAGCGGCGTCAGGAGGGCGGTTAATCTCATTAGAGAGGATATTTGCAGGATTATTCCAAGCAAAGCTAGAGTGCTCATTAAGCCAAACTTTGTGAGCGCATATGAGCCCTTATCGGCGACTCCAGTAGAATGTGTCGAGGAGATCCTGAAGTTTTTATTAGATATTTCGAATCCAAGGGAGGTAATAGTTGCTGAATCCCCGGCTATAGGGAGCTTTAGCGAAGCAATAAGATCGTATGGTTTCATGAGATTAAAGAGTGAATATGGTGTCGAACTATGCGATCTTGATGACTACGGCCATGAGGTTGTTGAGATTTCAGGTTTTGGTGACCTGCCTCTTTCAATACCGGTATCTAAGCTCGTGCTTGAATCTGACTTTAGGGTTTCGCCTGTCAGGCCGAAAACACATGACTTTGTGGTTGTGACGTTAACCATAAAGAACATTGTTGTGGGCTCGATTAGGAGGGAGTATAGGCGGGCCATTCATCGTGGGTATTGGCAAATGAATTATTGCATTGCCAAGATTGCTACGAAAGTTATGCCGCACCTAGCTGTTGTGGATGGTTATAATTCTATGGAAGGTAATGGGCCGGTTTACGGCAGCCCTAAGAGATGGGGCGCATATTTTGCATCGACTAACCCAGTATCCTTAGATTCTGTTGTGGCGTTTGCCATGGGCTTCAATCCAAGCGATATCGGATACCTTTATCTTTTATCCAAATGGGGTTATGGCGAGATAGACCCAAGCAAAATAAACATTATAGGGGAGAATATAAGCGCGGTTGCAACAACCTTCAAGCCTCACAGAGACTTTAAGAAACAGCTTGAGTGGAAGAGGTGCTTGACTGACCTGTGAAATAAAAAGGTTATGTGAGGAGATAAATATTTGAGAACCTGCTAAGACGACTTCTTCACCAGCAGCATTATTAGCTCTACGATAGCAGCCACAGCGATCACAGCGAGCACCGATTGATAGACAAACGCTTGGTTCTTTAAACTCTCATTTTCCGCAATTAAAGATTCCAGCATAGACCTTAAATTCTCCACCTGCGATCTTAAGGCCTCTAACTCGGTCTCAGTTTTCTTCATAAGGCTCCATCTCTCTAAGGCGCTGAAGAGGAGGTCAGCGTTATAGCGGAACATCTTTGCCAGATTCTCCGTTCCGGGTATTGCTCCAGGGAAGTTTGTTAGGACGACATGGATTGCTCCAACCTCTGAGGCTATCGAGGCCCCGAACTCCGCACTAACCTGAAGGTTGTCGATTATTAAGGCAACATTATTCTTTCGAGCGACGTCAATTAGGCTCGCTATTTCACTGGCCGACAGCTGTTCTGGCGGCCGATATGTGGCAGCAACCTTGAATCCAACCCATTCGACAAACGCCTTCTGCCAATGCATACATATAATGCTGAAGTTACCCACCCTGAGAGAATGAGCCCTATACTGTATTTGGCCCGCCACAGAATCTATTTCATTCAGCAGCTCACTCATTCTGCTGCTCAGATCTACGCCAAATATTTGGCTTAGGTTTCCAGCGATTATCTTTATGCAGTTTTTAGCTCCCTCCGGCGTATTATATGTTCCCGCAACTTTAACTAGTATTAGCTGTTTGTTTCCAGCAGCCTCTAATAGGTTGTTTAGCCAAGGATTTTCTCCAGGTATGCCGTGATAGAAGAGCACCTTCGCCTTGCTGAGAGCATATATGTCTCCTGGTTTAATGTCGTAGTCGGCTGGGCATAAGCTTGGGTTAACTAGGACCGTTATGTCTACGGAGTCTCCCATAAGATCCCTAACTATTGATCCAAGAACATTTGTTGTGCACACAACTATTGGCTTCTCCTGATCTCCCTGTCCCATTACAGCTCCAATTTGAAGTCCAAGTAGCGCTAAGAGCATCAATATTGACGCTAGGCGCAGCTCGTATCTTTTTTCTATCAGGTTCTCACCTCCCTCCTCTTTTTGGGTGAGATTATGACTGAGATGGCAAACATTATTGTCGAGATTAGAACTATAGATGAGCCAATTGGCACATTAAATACAAGAGATAAGAAGAACCCGGATATGCATGAGATCACTCCTAGAATGGGGGACAGAACAATTATTTTCCTCATATCATGTGAAAATTGGAGTGCTGAGGATGCTGGGTTGAAGAGAAGCGCATATACGAGAATCCCGCCAACAAGCCTCAGCGAGAACGCTATGACCACCCCAACCATAAGGATTGTGAAGTAGATGAACGGCTTCGTATTTATTCCATCAGCTTCAGCCATCCTTCTGTCAAACATTATTGTGAAAATCTCCTTCCAGAAGAGGTAAACCAGAGCTATGACAATCGAAGTTAACACCACCAGAAAGAATAAATCCCTGTTGGTTATGGCCACTATACTTCCCCACAAAACGCTGGCAACCTCACTAGATAAGCCGACCGTAGGGGCGAGCGTCAAAAATATGAATGCTAAGGCCATGTTAAGCGAGAACGCTATGCTGGTTATTGTGTCGATTGGCAGCTTAGCTTTATCGGCAGCCGGACCTATGAGAAGTGCCGTAGCTATGGAAAATAGCAGCGCTGTCATCAGCGGGTCTGCTAAAAGAGCCAAACCTAGAGCCGCTCCGGCGAAGGCGCTGTGCGCTATTGAGTAGCCTATTGCAGTAAGCCTCATTTTTACAACGAATACGCCCAGCAAACCTGTAAGCAGCCCAGTAAATATGCAGCCTATAATAACCCTCTGGAATATGGTGTAGTTTAGCCAGATCACTACAAGCTCCTCCAAAAATTGATAGGAAGTATCTTTTCAGCAGCCTCCACAATATCCTCTAATTTTCCATCTGCAATTATTCTCCCATTATTCATAACCACGATCCTGCTACATGAGTTATTAATCTGCTGCACATCATGCGTAACAACTACAACGGTCACGTTGCGCTCCTTATTTAGGCGACTTATCAGCTCAGATAGGCGTTCTCTGGACTCGGGATCTAAGTTGCTGAATGGCTCGTCTAGCAGCAGTATTTTTGGATCTTTGGCTAATGCTCTAGCAATCATAGCCTTTTGCTGTTGGCCGCCTGAGAGCTTCCCAATCGGTCTGTTAGCGAGGTCTTCGATCCCTAAGAGCTTCATGGCTTCAATGGCCTTCTCTTTATCCACCTTGCTGAGCCTACGCAGAACACCAACCTTCCCACACCTACCCATCAAAACAACATCTATGGTGCGATATGGTTCATTAGAGTTAACCATAAAGTCCTGCGGCACATACCCTATCTGGCATCTAACCTTTCTACCATGCTTACGCACATCCAGCCCGAGGACACGAACGCTACCCCTAAAGACTGGCAGCAGCCCATTTATTGTTTCAAGAAGCGTTGTCTTTCCAGCAGCGTTTGGACCCACAACATAAACTATTTCTCCCTCCCTTATGGAGAGGGTTATGTCCCTGATCGCCGGCCTCTTTTCGCCCTCATATACTGTGGATACGTTATCGAGTTTTATTGCCAGCACCATATCGCAAACCCGTAATGTTACTAGAAAAATATATCGTAACACTATTTAAGATTTACTTATCGCTCCAGCAAGAACTTACGCTTTAATATCCCCTTTAAGAGATTAGACTGTTGGTGTTCATGATGCAATGTAAAACAGGAGTGATTCGTTTTAGCGTATCACTTCCACCATCGCTTGTCGAGGAGTTTGATGATGTCTGGAAGAGAATGGGTTACGAGAACCGCTCTAAAGCTGTCCACGATGCTATAAGGGCCTTCATAAGCGATTTTAAGTGGACTCAGGGGGAAGATTATGTTGCGGGGGCTGTTCTAGTCCTATATTATTTAGATAAGCCTAGGCTTCTAGAAAAGATAACCGAGGCCCAGCATAAATTTAGGGACATAATATCCTCAACAACGCATATACATATTGAAGAAGATAAGTGCTTAGAGATAATAGCGGTCAACGGCGAGGCTAGTAAAATAAGAAGGCTTGCAGAAGAGCTGATGGCCAAGAAGGGCGTTAAAGAGGTCAAGGTTGCTATAATAGCCCCTTAAGAATAAGGATAAGCAGCACTAAGATAGCTGAAACGCCTATTAAAGAAAAGATAGCGTGGATTGCATTAAATGGACCCGAACACCTTATATTCTAGGTTACTGATTTATTTACGTTTTTCGTAATTGTTTGCCGATTTGAGTAAAGTTTATAAGGAAAATATATTTATATGCCGCTATTGTGGTGGATACATCAGCATGTACACGCTGAAAAAGAAGGTAAGCGTAAGTGAAGCAGTTGAAGATAACAAGTATCTCGTTATGTTGAAGCGGAGGATGAGCTACGAGAATTACATGAAGCTGTGCGCAATACCTAGTGTAGAGGTTCACAGGTTCATAGCTGAGGCAGCCGAACTCTGCAATCCAAGAGAAATCTTCATTTGTAGCGACACACCAGATGAAATCGCCTACATCAAGCATATGGCAATTGCTAGTGGAGAGGAATGCGCAGCCCTGGCGACTCCCGGGCACACGTTTCACTTCGATGGAATCTATGATCAGGGAAGGGATCGACAGGCGACAAAGTTTCTAGTTCCAAAGGGAGACTACTTAGACCCGTCTTTAAATCAGATAGATAGGGACGAAGGTCTAAGGGAGATCTTTGAGCTGCTTAAGGAGGCGATGACTGGTAGAACTATGATAGTCCGCTTTTTAATATTAGGGCCGCCAAGATCAGTCTTCACAATTCCATGCATAGAGTGTACTGACTCATGGTATGTAGCCCATTCAGCAAGCCTCCTATATAGAAGCGGCTATGAAACGTTCCTTGAAATGAGCCCAGAGGCCGAGATCTTTAAGACCCTGCACTCCAGCGGGAAATTGGATGAAAGGATGATTAGCGCTGAGCCGGAGAAGAAGCGCATCTACATCGACTATATTACTAATACGATTTATAGCGTTAATACGCAGTATGCTGGAAACTCCTTAGGGTTTAAGAAGCTGGCGCTCCGCCTAGCGATACGTAAGGCTCATAGGGAGGGATGGTTAGCTGAACACTTCATGGTGATGGGAGTAAAGGGTCCAGGTGGGCGAAAAACGTATATAGCTGGCGCCTTTCCAAGCGCCTGCGGTAAGACATCGACCGCCATGCTTCCAGGAGAAACTATATTAGCTGACGATATAGTGTACTTGCGTAACATTAATGGCATCTGCCGTGCAGTAAATCCGGAGATAGGGATATTTGGTATTCTGAAGGATGTTAATCCGCAAGATGATCCGCTAATCTACCAGGTGTTAACCAGTCCAAATGAGATAATATTCTCCAATGTTCTGGTTAAGGATGCAAAGCCTTGGTGGCTTGGGATGGGCTGCGATCTCCCAAACGAAGGCATAAACTTTTCAGGAAAGTGGTGGAAGGGGAAAATTGGTGTTGACGGGAAGGAGATACCGCCGGCGAGCGAAAATGCCCGCTACACAATATCCATCAGGGCATTACCGAACTGCGATCCAAACATAGATGACCCCTTAGGCGTGGAGATAGGCGCAATACTTTATGGTGGACGTGACTATAGGGCCTATGTGCCAGTGCAGCAGGGATATAGCTGGGAGCACGGAATCATAGCCTATGGGGCATCGCTTGAAACTGAAACCACATTCGCTATAACTGAGGAACAGGGAAAATATGAAATAAACGTGATGAGCAACCAAGACTTTATATCCATACCGCTCGGCCAGTACATTAAAAATTATCTTGAGTTCGGTAGGAGGCTTAGAAAACCTCCACTAGTCTTTGGGGTCAACTATTTCTTACGCGACCTGAAGACCGGAGCTTTTCTAAATAGCAGACGTGATAAGCATGTGTGGATAAAGTGGATAGAGCTGCGTGTGCATGGTGATGTGAAAGCAATCAAGACTCCTACGGGTTTGATTCCAAGATACGAGGATCTAGCTAAACTCTTCAATCAAGTCTTATGTAAGGACTATAATTTTGAGGATTATAAGAGACAATTTACTATACGTGTGCCGGAAAACCTCCGTAAAATTGAGCGCGTGAAAAGCTTCTGGAGGAACAAGGTTTCTAGTGCTCCAGAGGAGATATTCCGAATCTTGGACGAGCAGGCTGAGCGATTAATTAAGGCACGGGATCGATTTGGCGATTATATCCCGCCAGACAAATTTGAAGAAGAGTAAAACTAATGTTATTTAAACTTTCAACTAAACTTTTAACCTTCCTCTCACATAATTTTTAATTGAGTTGAGGTAAAAATGAGCAGGACAATTTTCATGCTAATACTGAACGAGGTTCTCAATAAAAACAGGATTAAAATTAGGCTGAGTGAGGCTGAGAAAGACCAGATTTATAGGGAGGCCTTAAATTACTTCGGGCTGGCTGGAGGACTTAATATTTGTGAAGCCCTCGAACGAGCTTGGGAAGACCCATACAATAAGGGCAGAATAGAAGACTTTATAATTGCGTGGCTGAAGAGAAAGATGAAAAGGAGCATTTCCGAGGGTTATCGTGCCGGCATAATTTAACGTATTTTTCTGAAAAGATCGGCTAAATCTCGTCTATCTTCACTTCTCTACCCAGCTTGGCCGACTTATATGCCATGTCAATTATTTGCATGACCTTTAATCCATCTTCGCCCGGAGTTTTAGGCGGCCTGTCTTCTAGACATGCCCTCACAAAATCCTCTATTAAAAGGCTTTGTATTGGAGGTCTCTCGCCGCCGAAATCATAGGAGATAGCTACACCTCTCCCATTTTCCTCGCTGAAATATGTGAATGGATTGAGCCTCAGCCCTCCTTTTGAGCCGAGCAGTATCGCCTCCTGGTAGGGGTTTAGATTTGCAGCCCAGGCTGTTTCAAACAGTACGTTCGGCCCACCCTTAAATCTAACGAATGCTGTAGAGTGCTCCTCAACATCGTATTTTGTCTCTATCTCAATGCCGTCAGCGATACCTCTAAATGTCATAGCGCTTACGGATAGAGGCTGTAAACCTCCCAATAGGTAGAGGGCTAGGTCTATGTCGTAGCAGCCTATATCAATTAACGCCCCTCCGCCAGCCTTTAATGAGTCTAGAAACCATTTAGACTCTTTCAATATATCTATGCCCGGCCTACCTCTCCTGCGTATCGTCGTAAACCTGGCATAATATATGTCGCCCAGCTTCCCCTCAGAAATATACTTTTTAGCTAGCTCGGATTGCGCTGTTAATCTGCTCCTTGCACTGCAAATGCCAAGCTTTACGCCAGCTTTCCTGCATGACTCAACCATTCTAGCAGCCTCTTTAGAGTTCATGGCCATGGGTTTCTCGCATAGAACATGCTTTCCGGCTGCTGCAGCATCGCATGTTATTTCGGCGTGGTTAAATGGCGGCGTTGCGATTATAACAGCATCTATATCTTTTAGGGCTAAGAGATCATGGTAGTTAGTGAAGCATTTCTCGATCTTGAATGTTTCCGCCACGGATTTAAGTGTCTTCTCATTTATATCGGCTATCGCTGAAACTCTCGCATTCTTCTGGCTCATAATAGCCTGGACATGCGACTTACCTATAACGCCCACGCCAATAACGCCAATATTTAAAACAGCGCCCATAAACCTCACACTCTACTCTGAAAAAATCCTTCATAAAACCATAAATATTTAATCTTTCCGATTATATAGGCAATTAGGGGTGGTGTATTTGGTTGAAATAAAGATTGCCTTACAATTATGGTCAGTCCGTGAAGACTGCGCCCGTGACCTGGAAGGCACCCTTAAAGCTATTGCTGAAATGGGCTACGAGGGTGTTGAGTTCGCCGGATATTATGGTAGAACCGCGGAGAATCTCAGAAAGATTCTAGATGATCTTGGGCTTAAGGTTGCCGGGACACATATAAGTATAAATACTTTATTGGGAGAAAAGCTGAAGGAAACTATAGAGTTTAATCGTGTCCTTGGCAATAAATATCTCATAGTGCCCTCATTGCCGGAGGAGATGAGGAGATCGAAGGCAGCGTGGCTTAAAACTGCCGAAATAATGAATGAGATCTCTGATAGAGTTAGGTCTGAGGGGATGTTTGTAGGATACCATAACCACATGATTGAATTCCAGCCAATGAATGGGGAGATCCCGTGGTATATATTCTTCGATGCAACCAAGCCTGATGTTGTGATGCAGCTTGATACTGGAAACGCTATGCGTGGCGGTGTAAGCCCAGACGACGTACTGAATATTATTAGGCGTTATCCAGGCAGAGCTAAGACAGTTCATCTGAAGGAGTATTCGTCGAAAAACGAGAAGGCGCTGTTGGGTGAGGGAGAAATGAAGTGGAAGGAGTTCATAGATTTATGTAGAGAGGTTGGTGGAACAGAATGGTTTATAATCGAACAGGAATCATACGCCTATCCACCGTTAGAGTGCGTTAGAAGATGCATAAATAATTTGAGGGCAATAATTAAGTGACCACACCTATACAATAAAGTCATTCTCATCCAAGCTAAGAGGACCTTCTTTGAACTCCACTAAAACTCACATATATCGCTAAAAACATAGTCGAGACTAAGCCTCTGAAGCCATTTAATAACCGGAGCCGGCTTTATAATCTCAGGCTTGGTTCCAACAACCATTATTGGCTTCATATCACAAAAGGCCGAGATGCTTAAATGAGAGCGTTTGGATTATGGTTGATGAAAGGATCAGCATATCTCCTTTTAAGGCCGGTGTGGAGCATCCTCCAAGCCTAGCAATCCAGCTACCGCATATCGGCTCTGATATCCATTATTAGCTCTACTGAGGGAGGCGTTAAGGCGTTTATAATTGATGGTTTATTCCCAACTTTATGAGGATCTTGCAATACATCGCCCCATCCCCATGATTCCTAACATAAATGTTCAGTATGATTGGTGAGCCCGCAGTAATATCTTTTGGATAGCCACCTATCTTCCCAGCTGGCCGAGGAGACCAAGCTCAGAAAACGGCTCGTTTTCTGGATTAAAAATCCAGCTCGTGAAAAACCTTACCTTGCCTTTCCAGCCGCCGCCAACCTCCACGCTCAGAGTCCCTCCATACGGCTTTTTACCACAGTAGCCATTAAGGCAACCCATGCTGTTGCTGTCCAGCCGGGTCAATTTCAACTTCAGATCTTATTCTTTTCGCTCTTCACCGCCAGCCTTTTCACTCTCAGACTTAGATGGTTCCTCAATCTTTTTGAGCTCCTCTTCAATCTCTTTCTCTATTTCTTCTATTGGTTTGGGTGGGGGTGTTGTTGCGAGAGTGTAGCCTATCCAGGCGATTATGGCTAGGATGGCGGAGACGGCTACGAAGCCCGTTATCTGGAGGATTAGCATAGACCACTCTGTTAGAAAGACAAGCCAACCATAAACAATTATGCCGAGAACCCCAACCACCAGAAGCAATACTCCTACAACCTGATCTTTACTCAACGCAGATCACCATAAATAATTGAGCAGCAATTAAATTTAAGATTTAGCGCTTCTCTATTTGCTGGTAATGCGCATACCGCTTAACTTAAGAACCCTGAAATTTTCTTGAAAAGTATTTATTTGGCTTCTCTAATCTTGAGAGATGAGCAGCATGTGTCTAGCGATACCAGCGAAGGTTATTGAGATTAGTGGCGATTTGGCTAGAGTTGATTTTGGCGGAATTGTTAGGGAGGTTAATGTCTCCCTTGTTGACGTTAAGGTTGGCGACTATGTCCTCGTTCACGCAGGCTATGCCATACAGGTTATAGATGAGGCTGAGGCTGAAGAAACCTTAGAACTTTGGAGGAAGATTCTGGAGCTTGAGGAGGGAGAGAGCGAAGGATGATGAACCATGTTCTGGGAGAGAGGCTTTAGAGATCCACATCTCGTAAAGAGGATCATTGAGAAGATTCGTGAGGCTGCGCCTAAAAGGGATGTTGTGAAGATATGTCATGTCTGCGGAACACACGAATGGGTTATATCGCATTATGGCATAAGAAGCCTACTACCAGAAACTGTTGACGTCGTGGCTGGACCGGGGTGCCCTGTCTGCGTCACCCCAGCCGCAGAGGTAGATGAGGCTATTGAGGCGGCTCTGAGAGGCGCCGTACTAGCGTGCTTTGGAGATGTTATCCGAGTCCCCGGCTCAAACATGTCTCCCATGGAGGCTAAAGTTAAGGGAGCTGAGGTACGCGTCGTCTATAGTGTTACTGATGCCGTTAAGATGGCTGAGAGGGAGCCTAATAAAGATTTTGTTTTCTTTGCGATAGGCTTCGAGACGACGGCGCCCTCAACCGCAGCCGAGATACTTAAAGGGTCTCCGAGAAACCTTAGCTTCCTTGTGTCTCATAGGCTTATTCCGCCGGTGATGGAGCTTATGCTCGGCATTGGCGATCTCCAGATAGATGCCTTCATAGCTCCAGGACATGTCAGCACAATTATAGGTTTAGAGCCCTATGAGATATTTCCCAAAGCCTATAGGATGCCCACCATTATCGCGGGGTTTGAGCCGGTTGACGTACTCTTGGCAATATATATGGCCTTAAAGCAGATTAGGGATGGTAGAGCAGCGCTGGAGAACGAGTATAATAGGGCTGTTAGGCGGGAGGGAAATGTTAGGGCTAAGGATCTCATGAGAAGGGTATTCAATGTTGTGGGCGGAAGCTGGCGTGGGATCGGAAGGGTGCCGGACTCAACATTAACTCTTAGGGAGGAGTATGCGAAATATGACGCCCGTGAAAAGTATGGGATTAAAATTCTATCTGGAAGGGATGTTAGGCCCGGATGCCAATGTCACTTGGTCATAGTTGGTAAGATTAAGCCCACAGAGTGCCCGCTATTCATGAGGGCGTGTACACCACAGAAGCCCGTAGGGCCATGCATGGTAGGCATAGAGGGAACCTGTAGGATATGGGCCGTGACGAGGCAACAATTAAGCAGGGGCAATCGCTTTGAGGAGGGGTAAGGGAAAATTTCAGGTTGCTTGGCTCATTGGTTCCGGTCTCTTCATCCATTTTAGTCAGCGCCGGGAGTAATACCTTCTTCATCGCCAATTAATCATTACGCTCATAGATTCTAAAATATTTTACCTGAAGATTTTAGTTAATACCTAGCCCCCTTTTCCACAAAAAGAATTTTTAATGTTTCACATATCTTTTAGTTGAGGTGATGGTGTATTGGCCATGATACCTTGCCGCCCTTTCGGCCTAATTCCAGCAACTTTAACACCCATGGATAAGAACTTCAACGTTGACTATGAGCAGCTTGAGGATTATATCAGGTGGCTTCTCTCGTTCGATATAGGCGGCTTGGCGGTGAACGTTGATACAGGCGAAGGCCCACAGCTCTATGAGGATGAGAAGGTTAAAGTAATAAGGCTTGTTTCTGAGATTGTTAAGGGCAGGGTTCCGATAGTCGCCGGCCTACACTCCAGAAATACTAGGGAGGCGATAGATTCAGCGGGAAGATATAAAGAGGCTGGAGCCAACGGCCTACTGGTCTTTCCGCACCCAGCCTTCATAGGGTACCCCTCAGAAGACGTCATATATGAGTATCATAATGCGATAGCAGTAAATGTAGACATTCAATTGATACTTTTTAATCTGCAGCCAGCCTTGGGCGGCGTCGAATATACGAAGGAGGCTCTGCGAAGGCTATCCGAAATAGGGAAGGTTGTTGCCATAAAGGAGGCGTCGTTTGATGCAAGAAAGTTTGTTGAGATTGTTAGGACGCTGAGGGTTCTCCCTAGAAAGATAACTCTGCTGACTGGAAATGATAACTTCATATATGAGTCGCTGATACTTGGGGCTGAAGGCGGTCTGCTAGGCTTCGGCACTATAGCCGTTAAGGAGCAGGTGGAGATGTTTGATCTAGTAGGTAGGGGGAGGTATGAGGAAGCCCGCCAAATATGGGATAGAATTTTACCTCTGGAGGAAGCCATATTCGCCCCTCCAGTCAGGAATTATAGGGCGCGTTTAAAGGAGGCTTTAGTCATGATGGGCGTACTCAAGACAGCATATGTTAGGCCTCCGCTGATGCCTATATCCGAGGAGGAGCGTGAAAGGATCCGTAGAATACTAAAAAACCTTAAGATGATTTGAGGGACTATTAAAATGGTGGATGTTGATTTAACTGTAACAATAAACGGCATTTCATACCCAAATCCCCTGATAGTCGCATCAGGCCCATCAACACTAAACCCTAAAGCAATAATGAAGTGTTTTGAGAATAATGCTGGGGGGGTTGTAACAAAGACGATAACGTACGATCCCATGCAGCAGCTCCAACCCAAGCCCCGCATGTACCTTATTGGGAAGAGGGAACTCTTCGCTGGCAAGCTATACTCTTTTTACTCCGTGGATCTGATGTCGGAGTATGAGCCCGAGAGGTGGGTGAAGTTTATAAGGGATGTGAAGAGGGAGATGAGTAGGCGTGGGATTAGAGGAGGATTGATTGCAAGCATAGCTGGGAGAAGCTATGAGGAGTGGGGGAAACTCGCCGGCATGATGGAGGATGCTGGCGCAGACGCAATAGAAATAAACCTCTCGTGCCCCCACATAGAGGGCGAGGAGCTTATGGGAAGGGCCGTGGCAAGCAGACCGGAGGCTATAAGAAACGTAATAAAAGCCGTGAAGGAGAATTCAAGCCTCCCAGTTATTGGAAAACTAACGCCTCACGGCGCAAATCCACTCGAGCTTGCTAAAATCATGGTTTCCGCTGGCGTAGACTCTTTAGTCTCGACGGCAAGATTTCAGGGGCTGGTGATAGATGCTGAAAAACTCTGCGTAGTCTCCTGGGGTGGGTATGGGGGGTACGGCGGCCCATGGCAGCTACCCATAAGCCTCTCATGGACCGCTAAAATAGTTAGTGAGAACCTCGGGGTTCCAGTGATAGGTTCAGGCGGCATATCGTCAGGCGAGGACATAGCGAGATTTATACTTGTTGGGGCCGATGCGACGCAATGCTGTACAGCAATAATGCTTAGGGGGCACGAGGCCATTTCAAAGATGATCTCTGAACTTAAGGATTGGATGAATAAGCATGGCTTCTCAAAGATAAGCGACTTTAGGGGGATGATCCTCAGCAAGATCATTAAGCTCGAAGATCTAAACAGAAGAAGGATTTACAGGTTTTTAGTGACCGATAAATGTACCGGGTGCGGAATATGCGTAAAAGTCTGCCCTTACCACGCAATAGATTTGAGCCCCCTCGGAAAAGCTGAGATTAATATGAGGAGATGCGACAATTGTGGCCTATGCTCCTCGCTATGCCCATCCGAAGCCATAACCTATGCTCTGCGGGAGACTAAAGCGAAGCAGGCATCACCCTAGCTCGCCTGCAACTTCTTAAAGCTCCTAATATATATGCCTAATTCTTTCCCTCACAGGCATGCTGAAATCTTAGATATCTCTGGCGAATATATCGCAATAGAGAACTTTCAATGGAATCTTAAATGGACCCACGTAATCTATGCCTATTCTTTCACATAAACATCATCTACACCTTAATTATGTCTTCATATGTGTTGGCAAGAGCCCAAATTTTTCAATTTTCCACACTCTTCAGCCCAGGATTATATTATGGGTTTGAGCTGTTTAACCGGGTTTCTTAAAGACCCAATTTTTTCAATAGTGATTTCAACGATGTCTCCATCAATTAAAGAGAATTCATCTGGAGGAATTATTCCAGTTCCAGTTAAGCATACGGAACCCGGTGGGATAGTGTTATATCTGCAGAGATATGATTTAAGCTCTTCTATGCTCCGCTTCATTTCCGCCGTACTTGTCGTACCCTCAAAAACTATTTTTCCAGACCTGAAAACCCTACATTCCACCCGCAGCTTAGGCTCCTTTCCAGCTTCATTAATCGTTAGAATCGATGGGCCTAGAGCGCAACATCTATCAAATATTTTTGCCTGGGGGAGATAAAGCGGGTTCTCGCTCTCTATATCCCTTGAAGAGACGTCGTTGCCAGCTGTGAAGCCGAGGATCTCTTGGTTAAATCCTAAGATAAATGCGAGCTCCGCTTCTGGAATATTTCGTTTTGAATCTCCTCTTAAATATATTTCCTCTCCAGGCCCTACGCAACGATGAGCCGTAGCCTTAAAGAAGATTTCCGGTCTTGCGGCATTATAAACTAAGTCATAAACGCTCTTCACGTTAGTTTCCCGTTCTCTTGCCTCCCTACTCCGCCTATATGTTACACCGCAACCCCAAACCTCTGGTGGAACAATGGGTATTAGAAGCCGAAGATTATCTTCACCCCTCTCAATCTTCTTGTACAAGTATACTGGAAGATGCCCAGATTTTTGTTCGAGAATATCTGTGAGAAGATCGTCAATAGATTTGCCGGCCTCGTTTGCTTTAGACGCTAAATCTAATATGGAGCGGAGGGGGCTTTCGAATGCTTCAGTTATATCAATTACCTTCTCATTCATCCAAACGCCGATGCGTTCTCCAGAGGGGGATGAAAAGCGAATTATTCTCAAATTTACAACCCCTTCCCTTCAAACTAAAGTGAATAAGAATAGCTGTTGAGAATTTAAGGGTTACCTGACACAATGTTTAAACCCTTTTCATTCTCGCATCTTTTAGCGATAAAATCATACCTAGTCTAAATCGAAAGCTAGGCTCTGGCGCTTATCCTAATTCAATATGACAGGGGTTATCTTAACCACGGCGGCCCACATTCTTAGAGCCATCTGGCCAAATCTCTGCGTTCATCCCGCTCACCCCTAGCCAGAACAATTTCAAGAAACTTATCCCTAACTGGCTCGTAAACCTGCTTAAAGAATTTCTGCTGGTTGAGGAGTACGTCTCTACTAAACTTCTGCAGATATTCTATTGCAGACTGCCACGCCCTCTCATAGCTGACCACGCTATCTATCCTCCTAGCTATCTGGTTATCGTAGTCTTCAGGCCTCTGTACCTGACCGCCTATCATGAACCAACCATTATCAGAGGTGAAAGCCACCTCATCCCCGAGCTGAAAAGCCCTCTCCCCATATAATATCTTAGAGGGCCCACCCCTAGCGCCCATCATCCTCCTTGAAGAGACCTCACCTTTATACCTCTTCGCCCACGCATAGAATATAGCCCTATTTAACCCGAAGGATTTAGCCCTCTCCAGATCACCGGTCAGCAGGTAAAATCTGGCCGCCTGGAGCAGCCCCATAACTTGGAAGCGTCCTAACCTGCCGCCGCCCTTAACTTCATGTTTTTGTTTGGCCTCCGCAAATCCTTCAGCTGATATCACTGCTCTAATTGCTGTGTTTGCGGCGTTGAGCCAGCCCCCATAACCGCCAATACTCTCAATCGCCTTAAATGCCGCCTCATCGCCCTCGCCTTCACTATATCGCCTCCACTCAACATTATGCCTAAAGCTTTCGGGGTTAGCCCATTCCACCTCGAACCTGTCTATTTCACCTGGCTTAATGCATATGCAGCAGAGGGGGCGCCTCCTATGTAGTGATAATGGTGCTGTGAAGACCCTTTTCATGTCTATTTCATTCTCAACTTTAACGCTGTTATACCTCGCTACAACATCCATTATCTTCTCCCTACATCTCTCAAGGACGAAGCCCACAAGCGAGTAGGCTATGTCTAGGGGATTATGTTTTGAGAGAACGTCGTTTGAGAAGCAGCGCTCATGGACGTGGACATGTGCTCCCTCGCCACTCCACTTGATGAAGACGGACTCTGAGATGCCAAGCTTCTCAAGATCGTCAACTATTATTCTGGCGGCCTCGATCACACCCCTCCATTCACTAAGCTCGCCGTCAATATCCCATATTGGGGAGGCGTAAGCTATGTTTCTAGGGTCCTCTAAACTCTCTTTCGCCGAGATGCTCCTGTAAATGTTGACTGAGCCATATATTGTTCTCGGGTTCAAGCCTCCAAACTGCTCTAGCAAAATCTTGACATCGTTGGCATCGTTAACCGTTAAGGGTCTGCCATCCCTCCAATATCTGAGGAAAACCCTGCTGCTCAAGGCGCCGCCTTCAAGGGCAACCCACCTACCCCTGCAATAATCCGCTATCTCACGCCTAACAACCTCACTTGAATAGTGCTTCTTAGCTAATGGATCCCCCATAATAACCCTACGCCCAAAAAGTAAATTGCGTTCAGCCAATAAAAATGTCACCATCAGAAAAATATACATGAATATTTCAGGATAAGAGCAGGTGCATATCCTAAAGAAGTTTACTAATGGTAATTTTCCAGGCTTATTTTTTGAGGATTAAGACTATTGGCTCATAAATATATGCGGGTTAGTGAGATTACTTTATAGATGTGATCGGATGCGGGAAGTTAACGTGAAGTTTGAGGAGATAAATTATTCGTGGAACCCTATCACGGGCTGTCTACACATGTGCTCCTACTGTTGGGCTAGGAAGTTCGCTAAGAGGCTTGCTTCCATGGGTGTTGAACCCTATAAAACACACGGCTTCAGCCCTGCTCTCGCTGAGTGGAGGCTTAGGCAGAGGATTCCAAACGGCAGATTTATCTTTGTGTGTGTAGCAGGAGAAACGCTAATTGATACTATTAACGGTCCTTCTGAAGTTAAAGATGTTGGCGTTGGCGATGTAATTCTGGGATTACATGGAGGCTTTATTACGCCAAGCACTGTTATTGCTAAAACAGTGGTTGAGACGGAGGTCGCTTACAGGATAGTTACGGACTCTACAGAGATAATCTGCTCGCCAACACATAGGATGTTAACGCTCAGAGGATATGTGGCGGCAAAAGACTTAAAAGTGGGGGACGGCGTTTGTGTCCGCCTCAATAAGCAGAGGAAAAACGATAAAGGAGACTGTGAAAGCCGCCTAAGATGCCGAGACATTAAACTTGGCTGGGAGAGGGTTAGAGAAGTCGAGGTTGAGGGTTCTGGAGAAGTGCTCTATGATTTAACAACAACAACCCATAATTATATATCAAATGGAATTGTGTCTCATAACTGCGATATGAGTGACATGTGGGGCGACTGGATTCCAGTAGAATGGATTGATAAGGTTCTGAGGGTTGTTAGGTTGAAGCCCAGATCAAAATTCTTCTTCCTAACAAAGAATCCGAAGAGGTACTTGGAGTTTGAGGACAAGTTCAGCGGTAATGTTGTGCTCGGCGTAACGTTGGAGACTAACCGGGACTATAAGCTTACTAGGGCTCCGCCGCCAAGGGAGCGGTACGAAGCCATGGTTAGGCTCAACTGGAGGTGGAAGGCTGTTGTCATCGAGCCGATCTTAGACTTCGATGAGGAGTTCATAGATTGGATTTATAATATTTCGCCGGAGATAGTCTACGTGGGCTACGATAATTATGGGAACAGGCTCCCGGAGCCGAAGCTTGAGAAAACCAGGATACTCCTAGAGGCTCTGGAAGGCATAACTGCTTTAAGGCCTAAAACCATTAGGAAGGCTTGGTATGAGGAATAGTGCTAACATATTCTTGGAATCGGGTCTCCTAGGGGTCTCGGAATAATCCTTTTTCCGCCTATAATTGTCTCCATTGCCACCCCATTAAACTTATCTGTGACCTCACCTATTATTGCAGCATCCCTGCCCTCATCGGTTGCCCTGAGAAACTCTAGAACCTCCTCAGCCTTCTCCCTAACTACGCCGATCACGACCTTACCCTCATTACCTATCTCAAGCGGATCCAGACCAAGCATATCGCAGGCGGCCTTAACAGGCCCCCTTATCGGTATCCTGTCCTCATATATGAGTATGCCTAAATTGGATTTCTCGCTAAACTCATTTAAAGCGTCTGCAAGCCCACCCCGCGTAGGATCCTTCATGGCGACAACCCCGCCAACCTCGCCGAGCATGCGCTGGATCATTCTGTTCAACGGCCTAACATCAGACCTTATCTCACCATAAAAGCTCAAGCCCTCCTGAGCTGATAGGACTGCTATGCCATGATCGCCTATAGTTCCGGAGACTATTATTTTATCTCCAGCCCTCAGGTTTGAGTCGAGAAGCCACTTAGCCCTAAAGTCGGCGCGATATCTCCTGACGATGCTGATATTCTTTTTCAGGGCTTCGGTCTCAAACCCTATGCCGGATGTGTTTATTACGCATCCGCCAAGTGAACCCTTCTCAACAACCTTGGTATCGCCTGTGACGATGGCAACTCCGGCCTCAATGCAGGTCTCACGCATACTCCTCAGTATGCGCTCCAAATCTCTTAAAGCCAAGCCCTCCTCAAGTATGAGGCCGCATGCTAGGGCTGCTGGCTCAGCCCCCATAACCGCAATATCATTGATGGTTCCTGAAACCGCCAGCCTACCAATATCTCCTCCTGGGAAAAATATTGGTTTAACCGCGTGTGAGTCGCTCTTAAAAACTATGCCGTTAATGACTGCGGCGTCATCGAGGGCTTTAAGTGGAACCTCTAGGCTGCCGCTTTCAAGGTCTCCGAAAAACTTAAGAATGTATTTTCTTACGAGCTCATGCATGACTGAGCCGCCTGCACCGTGTAGCATAGTTATATATTCGCCGCCAACATCCATCTCTAACACCGGCTGCATTAGATATTCTTAAATCATGGGCCATCTAAACTTTTCCTATGCATGAGTGGGCTCTGGCCGAGGCTATAATATTGGCTGTCTCCCAAGCTGCCGAGAGGGAGGGTTTGAGGGAGGTCAGCGAGGTTCACTTAAAGGTCGGCGAGCTACAGCAGGTTGACAGAGAAATTTTAGACTTCGCCCTCAGGGAGCTTAGATCCGGCAAGCTCGCAAATACAAAATTTGTTATAAGGGTGTCTAAGGCAGCCTTTAAATGTAGGGTTTGCGGCCATAGATGGCTTTTCAGAGACATTAGAGCTTCAAGCGACATTATGGAAGCTATCCATTTTATTCCGGAGGTAGCCCACGCATACATAAGGTGCCCAAAATGTGGAAGCCCAGACTTCGATCTCTCAGGTGGGAGGGGTGTCTGGATATCTAGCATTAGGGGTGTTAAGTAGGATGATAGATCCAAGGAGAAGCATTATAGATGAGAGGTTAAGCGGCATAAAGAGAATAATTGTTGTCCTAAGCGGTAAGGGTGGTGTTGGGAAGAGCGTAATAGCATCAACATTAGCCTTACTCCTAGCAAGAAGAGGCTTTAAAACGGGTCTACTAGACCTAGACTTCACAAGTCCAACAACGCATGTTGTTCTGAACGCAATAGGCTTAAAGCCTACTGAAGATAGGGGAATTATCCCACCCGAAGTGCACGGCGTAAAATATATGTCCTTAATCTTCTATATTGGGGATGAAACCACACCGCTCAGAGGAGAAGAATTATCCAACGCCCTTCTCGAGATGCTGGCGATCACCCGCTGGGGTAGCCTAGATATTCTACTGATCGATATGCCTCCCGGCATAAGCGACCTAACGCTGGACATACTTAAGTATGTTAGGGGCGCAAACTTCCTCCTCATTACAACGCCATCTAAGATGGCTTTCGAGACTGTTAGGAGACTGCTCAGCCTGCTTAAGGGCCTTAAGGCCCCCATAGTTGGCGTTATAGAGAACATGAAGATGGATAACTCAGAGAACATTAAACTCGAGGTTGAAGCCCTAGGCATATGCTTCCTTGGAAGCATACGCTTCGACACTAGCCTAGAGGATGCGCTTGGGAGTGTAGAGAAACTTCTCGAAACAAGCTTTGCTAGGGATGTTGAACATGTACTCCGGAAGATTTGGTCTTTTAATGCCCCAACCCTCGGTAATTAAATAGGTTAAAAAATAGGGGCTGGAGGGCTGAGAAAGCTCGGCTACACCAACTTATACTCGCTTCCAGATGGGCTTAGTGTACTTTTGGCCTTCTGGGCCTAGGATTATAGGCTCTATGCCAGCTATTTCGCAGAGATACTTTAGCGCCCTCACATGGTTCCCGGCAACCCCAAGTATATGATTGCTTGGAAAAACTTCAATGAACTCCTCGAAGCCGCAGTTTAGCTTAGCGTGAACATGCGGCCATGTTGGGTTCGTCTGCTCATTTATCCTTCTGCGCTCCTCAGGCGGCAGCTCGACAGCCTCGCCCTGTACTATAACCATGTAGAGCCTATCCTCAAGGAGCCCGAGCCTGGCGAATGTTATCGGCCCTGGTGCGGCATCAAACTCAACGGATGCGCCGCCAGCCTTAAAGTAGAATTCTAGGGCTGGGTGGAAGGTCACCTTCTTTAAGTTTTCCTTTGGATCCATACTCCTTGAAGCGTACCAGCTTGCATGGTTTCCTGAGTTGCAGAAGTCCCATATGTCCTTGTCCGGGTGGTATAGGCGGACATCCATAAATAGGACTGGGAGGCCCCCGCTAACATATTTTAGGAGCTGCATTGTTACCGCCGCCAGCGAGTCGGCCTCAGTGGCGCAGACCGTAGGCTCTTTAGGCCCATTCCAGTCGTATGGGTCGTTCATGAGCATCTCGGCGACGTCTGTTATGCATACGTGCTCAGAGAGCTCCCTCTGCCCCTTTATGCCGCAGAAGTCGAAGCCCATCTCCTCATTAATCATCTTCATCGCCAAGTATAGCCGTATCTGCCTCTTCAGAGTTTCAGGCGTGAGCATCTTACCATCATATCTTATTCTGTCCCCAAGCATCTCGGTGAACCACTTCATGGCCTTTTCAACTTCCCTCTCATCAACATCCTTCATCCTCTCAACTAGAAGAAATTGATCTATCTGGCAGACGGTTACTCCGAAAGTCTTTATTATTGGGATTAGGTGGAAGTAGCCTGTCTCCATGCCCATGGAGTGGCCGCCATACATGCCATAAACCTCATTTTGGATAGCCGTATATGCCTGAGCAGCCCTAACCCAATCTATAACCTCGGCCTGAACCTCAGGATCATTCATGTCTCCAATTATCCTATGGGTCCTCAACCCAGCCTGTCTTAGGGCGCCGTCCGTCGCCAATAGGCCGACGTTTCCAGGATATTTTCCGCTGTTATTTGATAAGCAGAGGATAGGCTTATCTCTGCCGACGCTGTTGATGAATGGCCAGACTAGATATGGGAAGTTCCAGACGTAGAAGCATAATATTATTTGTTTACAGTTCGCCTTAGCAAGCTCCTCGCCAACCCTCTGAGCAACCCTAACAGAGGTTATCGTATCCGAGCCGACAACAACCTCAGGCGAAGACCCATCAACGTTCTTAACCCCCCTCCTAATAATCTCAGCCCACCTATGAACGACCTCCATGCACTCATCCCTATTAGCCCTCCAAACATGCTCCCTCTCATCATTAATTAAGGCTATTCCTATTGGAGTTGTCTTCATAAGCACCCCCAGAATATGATTAAGCGACTAAAAATATATAGTTACCCTAGCGAAACTCCAAAACGCTCCAACCAAAGTTATTAGGGTTACTGGAATAAAATAGTGCTTGTGGTGAGAATGATAGTTGACGTACACACTCACCTTCCAAGAAATAGGCAGCCAGCTAAATCTGAGAAGCCAAAGTATTATACTGCACGGCCAGGTCACCCAATAGATATGGATGCTCTCTGCTGGGATGATCACTACAAAGCCATGAGAAATGTCGATAGGGCGATAGTTTTTGGGCTATCTTTTGGGAGGGATAAGCATGAGAATGATAATGTTGCGGAGTACGTGAGGATGTATGGCGGAAAATTCATAGGCTTCTTAACTGTGGATCCCAATGGGGAGGATGCTCTTGAGGAGGTTGAGCGCTGCGTTAATGAGCTGAAGCTTAAAGGCATTAAGCTTGGGCCAGCCTACCAGAACTTTCATCCTTATAGTGAGAGGGCATGCGCAATCTACTCAAAGGCTGTTGATCTCGGGCTACCCATAATCTTCCATATGGGGGCGACACCCGGCAAATATGACCCAATGGAGTACTCTTACCCGCTAATATTAGAGAAGGTTGCCATAGCCTTCCCAGACCTGAAAATGGTTGTGGCACATATGGGACACCCATGGATACCGGATACAATAATCTTGATCCGGAAGCACCCTAACGTCTACGCCGATATATCAGCCCTGTTCTATAGACCATGGCAATTCTATAATGCGTTAGTCCTCGCAAATGAGTATGACCAGATGCACAAGCTCCTCCTTGGCTCAGACTGGCCTGTCACCACTCCTGAGGAGACAATCAATAATTTGAGGAGGATAAATCTAATTGTTGAGGGCACGAATCTGCCGAGAATACCTGAGAGAAAAATCGAGGAGATCATAAATAGAGATGCTCTCGAAATACTTGGCATCTCCCCATAACCACACAGCCACCCAATATCGATGCTATTAACGCCTTAAAACTTTGATCCTTTGACATCGCCACATCTTCACACCCAGCAGCCTAAAGCTGGGTGTGAACTGAAAAGATAAATAATCCATCCAGAGATAATCTATGTTTCAGGATGGAGAAGCTTGAAGGCTAGAAAGATAATTCAGGTCGGTAATGTCTGCGCACTCTGTGAGGAAACCTATCCAAGGAGCGCACTTTACACATGCAGCCGCTGCGGGATGATTTACTGTGGAAACTGCATCCTGCCGAGAGGAGACGGAATAATATGCCTAAAATGCGCTGTTAAGGAAGTGTCCCCAAGATCCTCAAGGAGCAAATACATGAACCTCAGCATATTCCTAGCCAAGAAGGCTAGATTCCTAAGCGAGACCACGCTTTCCTTCCAGGAGATTGAGGAGATCATAGGCGATAGGCTTCCAGAATCAGCCCGTAAGCAGAAGGGGTGGTGGAGCAACATCAGGGGGCGCATGCCATCAGAGGCTTGGTTAACCGTGGGCTGGATGGTTAAGGAGGTTGACCTAGAGGAGGGAAGAGTCACGTTCATCAGGGAGAGAAGCGCAGGGAGCGAAGACGACAACGCTAATAGCGATGAAGTTAAACGCTCACCTGGAAAGTCAAAGCAGTTTAAGACGCTAGCCTTTAAGGCTAGAGCCAGCATCAGAAAGCCGAGAAAGATCTCTAAAACAAAGATAGCGATCCTCCAGGCACGCTTAAAGAATATTGAGCGTGCAAGACAATCTGGAGAGAGGAGGAGGGCTAGGTAGGAAATCTACTCCGAAATACTATAAAAAATGGTTTTTCTAGACATAGGAAAAATTAATTTTTGAGCTCAATTATTATAGTTAGGTTACCTTAAAGGAGATTGTGGAAAGACATGGCCAAGGTTAAAGTTAAGTACTTCGGCAGGCTGCGTGAGCTGCTTGGCGTTAAGGAGGAGGAGTACGAGGTTGGAGAGACGACGCTTGCAGACCTCCTCCTAAAACATATACCTGAAAGACATGGTGAGGTAGCCGAGGAGTGGAAACAATCAGTATTCATGACGATTAGGGGCGAGGTTGCCGTAAATAGGGATGGAACCCCAATACTTAGAAACTACTATGTGCTAGTTGGCGGTAAGAGCCCAGAGATAACTTACAGGCTCAAGGACGGCGATGAAGTTGCGATTCTACCACCAGTTGGCGGTGGATGAAAAATGAAGGTTAAAATATCCGAGAAGCTTGACGATCTAAATAGTTTATTGAGTGAAATTAAGGGGGCGTCAAGCGAGATAGGCGCTGTGGTAATCTTTGTTGGGGCTGTTAGGGGTACTGGCAGAGATGGGGGAAGGGTTTTGAGGCTTGAATACGAAGCCTACGAGGAGGCTGCCAAGGATTCTCTGGAGAAGATAATTGAGGATCTAAAGGCAAAGTACGGCATAATCGACGCCATAGTTGAGCATAAGGTTGGATCCGCCAGCGTAGGCGAAGACACAGTATACGCACTGGTTGCCTCAAAGCACAGGGAGGAGGGCTTCAAATCCATAGTTGAGTTGATCGAGAGGCTTAAGCATGAAACCCCAATATGGAAGAAGGAGGTAACCGATAAAGGCTCACAGTGGATAGAGAACCCATAAAAGCCTTCCTAGAAGCAAAAACTAGCCGACTTAAAAGAATAAATCCCAAGAAATCTTTATTTTATGGAGACAGGAAGGTTTTAATACACCGCTAACCCTATTTTCTGATGGGTGGAGTACTTGTCTCTAGCGGATCTTATTGACGCATTTGTTAATCTCGATGAGAATAGGGTTCTCGGAATTGTTGAGAAACTTCTCAGGGAGGGTACGGATCCATCCGAGATTCTTGAGGCTTGCAGGAAAGCGACAACAATTATTGGCGAAAGGTTTGAAAGGGGCGAATACTTCCTCTCAGAACTTGTTTTCGCCAGCGAAATATTTAATAGCGTTATGAGGGTTGTTCTCCCAGAGCTTAAGAGGGAGACTAAACCCCTCGGAACAATAGTTTTAGGCACAGTTCAGGGAGATATTCATGATATAGGTAAAAACATTTTTAAAGCATTCGCCGAAGCTGCCGGCTTCAAGGTTATAGATTTGGGCGTTGATGTCCCGCCAGAGAGATTCGTTGATGCTGTTAGGACCCATAATCCAGACATCGTTGGCATGAGCGGGCTCTTAACTATAAGCTACGAGTCGATGAAGAAGACTGTTAACGCCCTCAAGGAAGCCGGCTTAAGGGATAGGGTTAGAGTTATAGTTGGTGGTGGAAGGATGGATGAGCATGTAAAGCGGTATGTCGGCGCAGATGAATGGGCGGATAACGCAATGCTGGGCATAAGAAAATGTAAGGAGATGCTGGGGTTAGGAGGGTGAAATTATGACTGGAGCCGAATTAAAATCTCCGGAAGATCTCCTAAAAGAGAGGTTTGGAAGGGTTGAGAAGGCTATAGAGCTAGGCGAACCCGATAGAGTGCCATTAATAATATTTACCTGCGGGGATATTCTACGCAAATATGCGAAGGGCTACGAATTATACTTCAATTATGATAGGGCTCGTGAAGTATCCGTAAGGTTCGCAACCGAATATCCAGTAGACGTATTCCTCGCAGCCCTAGCCGCTGAGGGATTTATATTCGCCCTAGCCTTCTCAGACTACCCGGATATAGCACCATCAGTTAGATTCTGGACCGGGCCGATGCACGACGCGCTGGGGGACAAGTATACTAGGTGGCCCGGTAGAGAACTCCCAGAAGACAGCATATTCCAGTTTATTGGCGGACAGTTCATGGAAGCCAAGGAATATTGCAAGCTCTCCGATGACCCAATAACATTCTTGAATGAAGTGATACTCCCAAGATCATGCTTAAACCTAGAGAAGCCTAATTCAGAAAAGGCTAATGTCGCCCTAATAAGGCTTGGAGTCGAAGTCTCCAGATACCTCAAGTTTCTAGGCGATTCGGCCGCAGATCTGGCTAAAGTTGGCGTGCCATCGCTCCCCCTAACGTTCGCCTACGCTCCGCTAGACTTCATAGGCGACTTCCTCAGATACCCAACCGGGGCACTATTAGATGTACGCAGGCACCCGGATGACGTTAAGCGGGCATGCGAGGCACTGGTTGAGCCCATACTTAAGGTTGCATTATCCCTTAAGCCGGCTGGAGCAAAATATGCATTTATACCACTACACCTCAACGAGTACCTATCGCCCAAATTATACAATGAGTTCTACTGGCCAACACTCAAGAAGATTATAGTAGCACTCTACGAGCAGGGGATAAAGTCACTAGTATTCTTTGAGGGGTGGCATGACCCGCATCTAGAAACTATACTGGAGCTGCCAAGAGGCTGGGGCATAGCTTACTTTGAGAAGACCGATGTTAGGAAAGCAAAGAAGATTTTAGGCGGACACACTTGCATAATGGGTGGGGTTCCACCATCACTATTACTTGAAGCCACGCCGGATAAAATTAAGGGATACATAAAGGATATTCTCAGCGAGGTGAAGCCGGGCGGAGGCTTCATATTATCACCCGGCGTGGCGGATATTCCGATGCCCGTTCCACCAGAGAATTTAAGGGCTCTGATAGATGCTGTCGAGGAGTACGGAAGATACTGAATACTCCATTAAATCCCCACTATTTTTTAGTTCTCCTACTCTATTATCCTCCTAAAGTTTATTGAAGCAACCACAAACATTACTGCATCAAATATAAATATTGCCGCCAAGTCAATTGGCAGGTTAGCTAAGTTTCCAGTTATCATCAGCGACCTCACGGCATCCACAACATAGCTCATCGGATTGAAGTGCGCTATCCACTGCATTATTTCAGGCATCATTGCAACCGGATATAGGGCATTGCTAGCGAAGAATAGCGGCATTGTTAGCGCCTGCCCTATACCCATAAAACGCTCTCTAGTCTTCATAAATGAAGCCACAAGTATCGATGTTGCAGCGAAGCCGCCAGATGAAACAAATATCACGAGCAGCGCTAGAATAAAGTTTAACACGCTTGGCGTGAACCTCACACCCATGAGAAGCGCCACCGGAATAATTATAAGTGCTTGGAAAATGGCTCTAACGCCGGATGCCATAGCCCTTCCAATAACTATTGAGTACCGTGAGGCTGGGGCGACTAGAAGCTTCTTTAAGATTCCGGATTCCCTCTCCCAAACGATCGTTAATCCATAAAAGATTGAAACAAAAGTCGTAGACTGAATGAGGGCGCCGGGAGTTATGTAGTCTGTGTATGGTATTCCCCCGGTCGGTATAGCTCTAACGCTGCCCATTATTGGGCCGAAAACGGCTATCCATAGAATCGGCTGAACAGCCCTAGAATAAAGCTCAGTCCTGTCATGCTTAAGCCTCCTCATCTCAAGCTCAATCATTGCGAATGCATTCCTCATGAAGCCCCTCAAGCCTAACCCCTCCTAATCATGCTTCTAACATGTCTAACTTCGCTGATCCTTCCAGCAGCCACCGGCTCAAGCCTAACACCAGCATACTTCAGGAAGACATCATCCAGAGTTGGCTTAGTTATAGAAACTCTCCTAACGGAAACACCATTAAGCCTTAAAATATCCATGATCTCCGGCAGAGAATGCTCTGCATCCCGGGACACTATATTTACCTCATTTCCACCCATGATTATGTCGCTAACCACATCTAACCCCTTAATCGCTTCCAGAACCTTCGAGCCAAAAGCTGAGTCTTCGACCTCAAGAGATATTATCTCACCTCCAAGCGAATGCTTAAGGCTTTCCGGGGTTCCCAAAGCCACTATCCTACCCCTATTAATTATAGCGATCTCGTCCGCGTAAAGATCAGCCTCATCCATATAATGTGTATTAAAGAAAATTGTTGCACCATTCTCCTTCCGAAAAATAGATAATCTTTCCCATACAGCCTTCCTAGCTGATGGGTCTAAACCTATTGTCGGCTCATCTAAAAATAATATTTTAGGTCTGGTTAGCAGGGCACATGCGCACTCAAGCCTCCTAATCATACCGCCGGAATAAGTTTTAACAAGGTTGTTCGCGAACTCGCTTAAGCCCATATTCTCTAAGGCCTCCCATATGAGCTTATTTCTCCTGCTCGGTGGAATACCATAGATTTTAGCGTAGATTAGCAGGTTCTCATATCCGCTTATATCAGTCCAAACGCTCATCTCCTGTGGAACATAGCTCACCATCTCCCTAACCTTAGCTCCTTCACGGACAACACTCAACCCAAACACGTAGGCCTCACCAGATGTCGGCTTAATCTGGGTTGTCAGAATCCTCATGAGGGTCGTTTTGCCAGCGCCATTAGGCCCCAGGAGAGCAAAAACCTTGCCAGACTCAACATTTAAGTCCACACCATCTAAGGCTTTAATCCTGCCCCCATAAATCTTCGTCAGGCCAACAGTCTTCACTGCGTACTCCATAAAGGACGCCCAAGTTCTAGAGGACGAGACGAATATAAAAGCTTTCTCTTTAAGCCTAATTCAGAAAAAGCCTCCATAATTTTTAGCATAGGGAGGAATGAGAAGATTTTAAGTTTCATGGGCATCGGGCTGGCTCTTTAGCTTTAAGATACCCCTTTCATCCCGTTTTCTCGTCAGGTTTGCTCCGATCAACTCTATTATCGCTATTTCAGCCAAATACAATGTTCTGCACCCCTCCTCCAGGTGTCCGGCGTAGGCGTAGTCTTTATCCGATACTACGGCGTGCAGATGTGGCTTTCCATCAGCTATTATACCCATTATGGACACTAGCTCTAGTGGCGCATCCTTCCAACGCTTAAAGAACTCTTTCGGCGGATAGCCTATTGTCGTAACCATATGTAATACGCATTCGTCCAGCGTTCCAATAGCCGAAAAGACGACTGCGTCCTTTACCCCCTCCCTCCTTATAAGCTCGTTTATGCTCTCTAAAACATAGTCCCCTGGATCAAGTCTTAAAAGAAAAACTCTACCTATTTTTTCAGCCACAAAATACTCCATGGTTACACCCCTCTAGGAACTCTGCCCTTAATCTCTCCTATAATATAGGAGCTCTAAGATGGCTCCGAGACTTTCTCTAGCGTCTAAATAGACGTATCCGCCGCCCTTAAATAGCCCTTTCTGCTCCTCAACAGCCCCAAGATCAAGGAGCACCCTAGTAGATTCATTGACATCATCAGTTGTGAACGCTATGTGATGAATTCCACAGCCATGCTTTTCTAGGAAATTGCTCCAGGTGCTTGGGCCACCTATCGGTTGAATCAGCTCTATAACTATGTTCTCAAGCCTGAAAAAGGTTAGCTTAGCTTTTCCAGGGGAAGGGTTGCCTCTAAAGGTCATCTGCGTATGCTTCCAGTCCTCAGTCTCAATAATGGGCTGCGGCTCTAATCCGAGCAGCTTAGCCCACTTTTCGCTAGTCTCCTCAATATTGCTTACAACTATGCCTATCTGTACAATTCTCCTAAACCCCATATATACCACCATTGTGCTTAAAGGGTTAAGCCAAGCATATCTAGATAGGGTTTCTGTGAGGCTCTATCCATAGCCATCTGCCTCTCCGCCCTCTCAACCACTTGTAAAGCCAATTTCCTCGGAACAACTACAACCCCATCATCATCGCCGACAATTACGTCTCCAGGATTAACTGTCACACCACCTATCGAAATAGGGATGTTAATGAACTCCTGTTTTATTTCAAGCCTACCCACAACCTCCGTCCTACCGATCGCCCTACA
Source organism: Candidatus Bathyarchaeota archaeon (assembly GCA_018396635.1). Classification (GTDB taxonomy): domain Archaea; phylum Thermoproteota; class Bathyarchaeia; order Bathyarchaeales; family DTEX01; genus DTEX01. The sequence goes on along the minus strand of JAGTQE010000006.1, from coordinate 41,527 downwards.
GAAAACTGGAAACCTCATGCGCTGGATCTCCCAGGTGTCCCTGCAGCCGCCATCCAGAACAACACCCTCAACCCCCTTAGCCTTAGCGACTAAGGCTATCATTGAACCCCAGAAGCCAACGTCCAAGCACCCGTCACAGTTAATGGCTATAACTGTTCCTGGACCAGCATCTTTCATAAAGTGGTTATAGTTAGCTCTAATTTTATACCACTCCTCAGCATACTTATCGTACTCTTCAGGGCTCATTGACGGAATCTCTTCCTGAACCCTTCTAGCCTGAACAGTCAAGGCGAAACCAGCGACCCTTATTCCCGAATAAACTGGGCGTATATCCCTCGAAACTAATGTCTTCTCGTGGAAACCGAATCTATCTAGAGCGTCCACAACATCCGCAACCCTAACACTCTTAAACCTACTGATTAAATCTAGACTCATAACAACTCAGCCCCTTCTAATATAAATGGGAGGTGAGAAGAATTATTAATAATTAATTACTATCTCGATTTTATGCCAAGCATGATTGCTGCAGCATACTCCGAAGGTGTAAACATTTACTGTCCTATAGATGGAAGGTTCTCATTCTTCAACAGCCCCTACTTTGCTCACCGCAACTTCACCGGCATAGATATTTATCCAGGCTCTAACTCTAAATTTGAGGGGGATGCTCCATCACCAGTCTCCGGCAAAGTCATGTTCATAAAGGAGGTTAATTACTTTGAGAATAGGGGCTTTGAGCATTCCAAAGTAGACTACTTAATTATACTGAGAAGCATAGAGAACAAGGATCGCCTCATAAAAATCCTTCACGTCAAACCCTCAGTTAATATTGGCGACAGAGTAATGGTGGGCGAACGCATAGGGACGCTTATAAGGTCAGGCTTCTTTGACTTTTGGACAGATCCACATATCCATGTTGAGGTTAGGAAGCCAAGCGACCCAATCCGTGCAAGAGGCGGGTATAGAATTAGGAGGGTAATTAGAATAAGTGAGGGGTGTAGGGAAATGTTAAGCCTAGATTGGATTAGAGGAGTTGTTATAGAAGTTAAGCATGAATACTCCCTAATCTCTCCGGATGGAGATTTTAAGCACGGTATACCTGTCAGCTTAGGCGATGGAGTTGGGCTAATAGATGGGGGCATACCACATTATGGATTCTTCGGAGTACACGCAGACTTCACGCCAAAGCTCGGAGAGAGGGTGAAACTTCTAGGCAAGACCATAGGATCAATAAGGTCAATTTCGGATGGCATGCATCTAGCTGATAGCTCAAATGTGACATTTAGGCTTAACGGCAAGCCTGTCAGACTGTCGCTCTACCTATTTCCATCAAAGCCGATAATAAAGGTTATTCCACAGAAGCCCGGCGACATATCCCTTGAAAGGTTTGAGGAGGTTAAATTAAGCGTGGGAGAATAGTTTTATGGGAGAAGCCTTTTAAGGGCTGAGCTAAACATTTAGAGATATGGAGGGGTTTATGTGAAACCAATAATTAAACATGAGAGCGAAATACCCATCAGCCCCAATATGCCATTCCCAACAAAAATACTTCTATCTAAATGTGATGGGGCTGCTGCCAGCGTTAGGCTAAGCATGCTTAGCCAGAGCAGTAAGCTCGATATGCATACTCATGAGGAGAACGATCAAATAGAGTATTGCATTGAAGGAAAGGCTATAATGTTTGTTGAGGGGCTGGGTGAAAGAGAAATATGTAAGGGCACATTCATCTATGTGCCTAGAGGCGTGAAGCATAGTCTAGTTAAGATTATCGAGCCTATAACACTATTAACTATCTTTGTTCCGCCACTCTTCTAGGCAATAGAAAAGGGGATAAGTAAGTTAGGATTTTGCGGTTGAAGCCTTTTCCCTGCCAGCCCTCTCCTCCTGCCCATAATAGGCTGTCCACTTAAGCTTACGCGGATCCCTGCCCAGATACAGATGATTCTTTCTACATTTGCTTGAGCAGAACCAGAATATGGTGCCATCATTATTAACGTACATTATTCCTGTTCCAGGATTGAACTCATGCCCGCAGAATGAGCATCTTCTGGGTTTAGGCATCGTCTCAAACCATCCTAGAGGGCGAAAATGGGGCTAAAGCCTACTTTATCTTCCTCGCCTCCCTCTCAGTCTCCCTAAGCATAAGTATGTCGCCTAACCTAACGGGACCCTTAACGTTCCTCGTAATTATTCGACCCTTATCCGGCCCCTCAAGTATGCGGACCCTAACCTGCTCTATCTCGCCTGTTACGCCTGTACGCCCAATTATCTGTATTACCTCAGCTGGGGTTGGGATCTCTTCGCCAGCTTCCTCCGCTTCCTCCCGCTCTCTAGCAGCCCTGCGGCTCACTCATCTTAGCCTCCTCTAATTTTCTGGACTCGATTTATAATCTCTTTAACTAGGTCGCCTGCCTCGCCCGGATCAACAATGCATACCGACGCTGCTGCAACCTCTATCCCAGCAGCGGACCCAAGCTTAGCCTTACTTGGAACATAGACGTATGGCACCTTCCGCTCATCGCATAGTAGTGGGAGGTGTGCCACAACTTCAGGTGGGTCAACATCCTCAGCTATCACAACGAGCTTCGCCAGCCCCCTCTCAACAGCCTTAGTTGTCTCATTAGTCCCTCTTCTAACCTTACCAGTTCTATTCGATATTTGGACGGCTTCGTAAACAGCATTTACCAGCTCGCTTGGAACGTCAAACTTAACGTAAAATGGTTTCGGCATACACTATCAACCTCATCAACTCAGATTCAGCCTCATATACTTTTAACCCTAAAAACTATAAGTTTCTCCCTATATATGTTACGGTTAAAGTTTATAGGGTTGATGTAGTTTGCCAGCGCTATTCACTGTCGAGGTTGACTAGCCCTCAACATATGGTATAACATATGGCCCCTCGGGTATGGCGATTATATTCGGTTTGTTTCCAGCAATTCTATATGCCTCCTCAACAGCCTCCTCCGGGCTTGATGCCGGTATCATATGCATCTCCTCAACCACGCTGTGTTTAATATTTTTTGTCACTAGAATAACTTTCGCGGTCCTCAGTATTCTGGCAAGTATCTGCGCCTCCCATTGATCCTTAATGGGCTCTTCCCGCCTTATACGCTCTAAAACCTCTTCGGGCGATTTAGCCTCAGCCATAAGCCAATAGAACTCTTCATGGCCTCTACCGATACCATCAATACATTCGGCGAAAATCACTATAACCCCACCTTCCCTGACAACGAGTTCTCCAGTAGCCATGCCCTTAACAGCCTGATATAGATCCCTGTCTAGCGGGTAGCCGCCATTGCTCGTCACAACTATATCCGCCCTCATAGGCGACTTAACTTTAATATATCTATCGAGGAAGCGAACACCCTCCAAATGGGCTTCGAATACATCGCCCGCGAAGGCGCCCACAACCTTGTGGCTCTTATCAATAGCGACGTTAACCACATACATCTCTCTCTTTATCATCTTCACAGCCTCAACCATATCCTCATGTATAGGGTTACCCTTAAGAATACCATAACGCGCCAGCGGATGCATTATCATCTTATAGCTGTGGTTATTGAAGATAGCCTCCCTGCCAGCTACCCCTGGCAATATTGATTTCCTCCCGCCGCTGTAGCCGGCGAAGAAGTGAGGCTCTATAAGGCCAGTTAATATAATGAGGTCTGAGCCAATTATATGCCTGTTAATGGACAATCTTGTTCCAAAAGATGTCATGCCAACATAGGTGAGATCTCTCTCGCTCTCAGCATCATGGTCTATAACCTCCAGCTCCTCCATAACCTCTCCGCCAAGAAACTCTTTAAGCAGTTCTCTTGGAGCTGGCTTATGTAAGCCATAGGCCACCAAAATTTTTATTTCGCCTGGTTTTACGCCAGCTTCCTTAAGCGACTCAATTATTGGCGGGAGGAGGATGCCATTCGGTGTAGCCCTAGTGTAGTCGCTAACCACCACGCAGACTCTCCGCCCACCAAGCGATAGATCGGCTAATCGACTATGCCCAATAGGGTTATCCAGAGCATCCTGTATAATTCTCTTCTCATCTAGGCGTACATTAAAATCTATAGACTGTAAAACAGCCACAACCCTATCATCCGGCAGATCTAAGCTGACTGAGGTTTTACCATATGGTATATTGACGATCATATTTGAGCTCCGGAGCGTTGCAAATATTCTTAATATGCCTATAATCATGGACGCATGGCTGACAGGCCCTTAATGACGTCAGCTATTATATCAGCCACTTTAGCGAAGGTCTTAGCATTGGTCTTTATTGAGAAGTCAAAGTCTTCAGGGGTCACCTCATCTTTATTGAAGAACCTCTTGACGATCCCGTTCCTATCCCTATCGCTCCTCTCAACGTCCTCACGTGCCTCATCCAAGGGTATACCTCTCCTACTAGCCACATGTCTAATCCTCTCTTCAAGTGAGGAGTTCAGGAAAACTTTTATAACATCCTTCCTATCAAGCAGGAAGAAAGCTGATCTACCCTCAATAATTATATTATCCCTTTGCTGCAATATCTCCTCAAGCTTATTCTTTATTATTAGATCAACGTCAACTTCACCAGACCTACTAAGCGGCTCAAAATCCTTTATCATCGTAAGTATTCTGCTGGTATTAAAAATCTCTAGCCCAAACTTTCCGGCAAGTATCTCAGCAACCTCAGTGCACCCCGAACCTAGATAACCGCATATAGCCACCTTCACCACAAACACCTCTAACGAAAAATCTTTTGTCAAGAGGCTAATAAGCTTTAATTTAAGCCCGCCTGTCGAAGTCATCTATGGGTGAAGAAAACGATTATTTTCTCGCCGACGCTGTCAACTCTAACAAAGCCAAAGCGCTCAAACTGCACAACTCTATCGATTGGGACCGAGCCAAAAGACCTCTCAACGAGCCCACTTACAGTGGAGCCATCAGGCATGAAGACCTCGCAGGGTAATCCATCCCCTTCAGGAAGCCAATGTATGAGGGGCGCACCCATCTTCTTCGCATCATAATATGGTTCACTGTAGAATGAGGCAACTATGCTATCTCTACCAGTATGCTCAACCCTCACATTAAACAGCTCTATTAGGCGGACAATGCTACCAGCCTTCATTTGCTCAGCATCTCTCCCAGATATGAGGAAGGTGAAGGAGCCCTCAACAGGCCTTATATGGAAGACCCTACTCCCCCTTTCAGGGTAATCTGGGTGAAAGGGTATTCGTGCGGTAAACTCCTTCTCAACACCCTTAACAAGGAGCCTCACTGGACTCCAAACAAAGAAGTATCTGTTAGCTATCGGATCAACCATCTTCCTATTATATGCGTAGAGATTATCCCAGCTTATAGTTATGTCTGCTGCCCCAGGCCCTATATCTATCATCAGCCTCTTTATGGCTTCAGGCAATATCCCCCTACGCTTAAGCGCTAGGAACGTTGCCAGCCTAGGATCATCCCAGCCTGTGTAGAGCCCATCCCTAACGCCCCTAAGAATCTTAGACTTGCTTAGCGAGGCTCCTTCAATCTTAAGTCTCCCATAATGTATAGCCTCAGGGTAATCCCAGCCGAAATATTTATATAAGTACTTCTGCCTCTCCTGGTTCGTTAAATGCTCCTTTCCACGTATAATATGGGTTATGCCCATTAAGTGATCGTCCACCCCGCATGCGAAATTATATAGCGGCCAGACCCTATACTTTGACCCAACCCTTGGGTGAGGATGCTTCTTGGTGTCTATTATTCTGAAGGCTGGCCAATCCCTAACAGCCGGGTTCGGGTGGCTTAAGTCGGTCTTTATGCGCATAACGGCCTCGCCCTCGCCATAAGTCCCATCCTGCATACGCTCCCATCTGCGCAGATTCTCCTCTGGCGCTAAATTCCTGCATTCGCATGGTTCACAAGCCATAACCCTTCTATGGAAGCTCTCAGGCTTACATGTACAGATATAGGCATATCCGTCTCTAAGAAGCTTCTCGGCATGCTCATAGTATATCTCTATCCTATCGCTCTGAATATACTCTTCATCTGGAATACAACCCAACCACTCTAAATCCTTCCTAATCATGTCCATAAACTGAAGCGAGGATCTCTTAAGTCTAGGATCAGTATCCTCAAACCTCAGTATAAAGCGCCCATTATACATTCTCGCATACTCATAGCATAGCACTATCGCCCTAGCTGAGCCAAGATGAAGAACACAGTCGGGGTTAGGCGCAAAGCGTGTTACAACACGGCCATACTTCTCAACATTTGGCAGCGGTGGAAGCGTTTTCTCCCAACCCTTCTCACGCATCCTCTCCTTGGCGAGGGCCTCAGGCCATAAAGTCTCCAGCAGTCTCCTCTGCTCTTCCAGAGACATGCTATTAACTTCTTGGACTATGGAATCCACTAATGCTACTATCTCCTTGGCTATGCCCTTAAGCTCAGGTCTCTCGCTGAAGAGTTTACCTAAAACTGGCTTACTCTGCGCCTTTCCATCGTATTGAATGGCATTCAGTAACGCCAGCTTCCTTATCGTCTCCCTTACCTCGCTTAGATCCCTTGCGGGGGCACTCAATATGGGCAGCCTCTTAAATCCTGTTGCTGCTAAATTCTTCTCTGGATAAGATACTCAGCGAGCATCTTAATCTTTTTCTTCGCATCTGATTCAGGCAGAAGCCCCTCAATATTCCTCCAGCTCTCGTCAACAATTCTCGTGGCAACATGCCTAGCATACTCAACGGCACCATACTTCTTGATTATCTCAATAGCCCTCCTTCTTAAACCCTCATCGCTTGTATGCATACCAAGTATCTTTAGGAGCTCCTCCCTATCGCTCTTCTCAGCTCTCTTCAGAGTATAAAGAACCATTAAAGTTATCTTTCCCTCCGTTATATCCATGCCTAAGCCGCCCTTCCCCCTAGCGAACTCTTCACCAACAATATCCAGGATGTCGTCTTGAATCTGAAAGGAGACGCCTATAGACTCTGCGAAGGCCCCTATTTTCTCGACAACCTCCTCCTCGGCGCCAGCTAAAACTGCAGCCATCTTAGCGGCCATTCTAGCCAAGGTGCCAGTCTTATAGGCGCACATCTGTAGATAATGTTCCTCTGAGAGCCTATCTATTTGAACTAAACCTCTATGCCATGCTATGTCGATTGCTTGTCCGAGGCTCAGGTTAATCATCTCATGCACATATATCTCATATATTCTTCTAGCCTTTTCAGCCGGTATCTTACCGCCCTTCTCGCTTAAGACTATCATTGGAAGGAAGTACATTGACTGTGAGAGGTTTATGGCTACGTCAACCCCAAAGATCTTGTATGTGCATGGTTTTCCCCTCCTCATCTCTGATGAATCCTCAATGTCGTCGGCTATCAGCGTACCGTTATGGATCACTTCAGGAATTATTGCGAAGTCTAGGGCATCTTCAAAGTCCTTTCCACCTAAAGCTTCATAAACCAGCAGGAATAGAGCTGGACGCCAACGCTTTCCGCCCCTATCTAGGAAGTCCCATAGCGGTATACTTACAGCCTTATTTAGCGCCTCAAAGTCAAGACTATATTTTGGCGGAACAATCCTGAAGATTAATGATTCTCTTGACAATATTCTCGGCAGATATTTTTCAATCCGCTCATCTATAACTTTAGCCTTCTCCTCAAGATAGACTTCAATGCTCACGCCCAGCTCCTCCTAGCATACTCATCTGGGTTGAAACCCCTTGCCCTGAGCCATTCAGCCGTCCTACCTAATATTACTAGAGGCGCCTTCCTCAACCTCTCTATTGAGTCAGCCCCAACCAAAAACATTACGCTCCTCAGCTGCGCTATGAGTGAGCTCAGCATCCTCTTAACATCTTCGTATCCTCTAGAGGCTGATAGGAGGACTGGCCTAGCAATCCCAGCTAAGGAGGCTCCAAGAGCTATACTCTTGGCTATGTCTAGGCTGGACCTCACGCCGCCGGACGCTATAACTGGTAGGCTTGTTGAGCGTGTGACCTCAATTAAGCTTATAACGGTTGGTATACCCCAGTCCCAGAGCATTAACCCAAGATCCCTGCTGAAGGCTATCCCCTGCTCAACAGCCCTATAATATTCGACAGCCGCCCAGCTTGTTCCACCAGCCCCAGCAACATCTATGCAGGCGACGCCCGCATCCTCAAGCATCCCAGCAACCTCAGCTGATATTCCTCCACCGGTCTCCTTAACTATTATAGGAACATCCAACCTCTCAGTAACCCTCCTTATCCTATCTATTATCCCAGCATAGAATTTTTCACCTTCAGGCTGAACAACCTCTTGAAGTGGGTTTAAATGTATTGCTAGGGCGTCAGCCTCAATCATTTCAACCGCACGCTTAATCTTAGAGATGCTGTCTTCCATTAATAGCTGGGGTCCACCTATATTGGAGACTAGGAAGGCTTTTGGAGCCTTCTCCCTAACAATTTTATATGTCCGCTCAAGGCTCGGGTCTTCTAAAGCAGCCCTCTGGCTTCCAACGCCCATCCCTAAGCCTAGCTCCTCAACCGCTTGGGCTATGGCGGCGTTTATGGTGACAGACTTTTCAGTCCCGCCCGTCATTCCCTCAACTATTATTGGGGCTGAAAACTTATGGTTAAGGAAGAACGTCTCAGTCCTTATGTCCTCCAAATTTATTTCCGGCAGGGCCTTATGGATTAGGAAGACGTCCTCAAACCCGGCAGTTATCTTCTTTGCCTCAACATCCTTCTCAAGGCATATTCTCAAATGATCCTCCTTCCTATTCGCAGTCCTCTTAGCGGTGCCCTCACCCCTTAATAATCCTTGTCCCAACGACCTCTTCACCCTTTAAGGCTCTATAAACATTATTGGGCTTTAAAGCATTTATTATGAGGACCTCGATGCCGGCCGATGCCGGAACCATTAACTCAATCACCTTCTTCACCATCCCGCCAGTCACGTCGGTGAAACTTGAGCCGCCAATCCTGCTGAGAAGATCCTTCAACTCGCTAACAGTTACCTTAGTTATAAGCTGGGCGTGAGGATCCATCTTTGGATCCGACGTGTATAGGCCGTCGACATCAACGCCAACAATAATTCTGCTAGCGTTAAGCTCAACAGCCAACCTTGAAACTATCTGGTCGCCTGACAGTATTGTGAAGCCATAACTGTAGTCGAAGACGGCGTCTCCATATAGAACTGGAATGAAGCCGAGCTTAATTGCCTGCCCCAAAACATCCATACAAAGGTAATGGATCCTCCCACTTCTCGTAACTATAAATGAAGATGGAGCGATGCTAAACGCCGGGAGACCATTATTGAGCAAAGCTTCAATCACAAGGGAGTTTAGTGAGACCATGGCGTTATGAGTTTTAGAGAAACCTACCCTCTGGCCCGACTCCCTAAACCCGTCAGCTATCTTGTACTCGGCGGCTATAGGATGGCCGAAGCTTCCTCCGCCATGAACTATTATAAGTGGCGAGACCTGCGACTCAGATATTTCTCTGGCAAGCCGCTCAATTGCAGGTAAGTTCGGCGTCAGCGCCCTGTCTTTAAAGGTTATGACTGAGCCGCCTATCTTAAGCACTGTTGGGCTGCTGCACCTCAACCCTAACGCCCTCCAAGCTAATATCAGTTATGAAAGCTCTCCCACCAGCATTCTCAATAGCTCTTACAACATAATTAATCCTATCTGGTGGGGACAACGCAATCATACATCCTCCACCACCAGCCCCCGTAAGCTTCGCCCCAAATGCTCCAGCCCTCCTGGCCGCGTGGATAAGCCTCTCAATAGTTTCATTAGAGAGGCCTAGGGCGCATAGGAGGGCGTGGTTAATGTTCATTAGGTCCCCTATGGTCTTTAGATCGCCTCTCCGTAGCGCCTCAACCCCCACATCAACTATAGCCTCGCCTGAATCCATGATTCTATCCACAACCAGCGGGTAACGTCTCCTCATCTCCCCAACTAGAAGAACCATTTCACCCGTCACCCGCTTAATGCCAGTATCGCCGACAACGAGAGGTAATCTCGCATCAACGCTAAGGCGCCTTATTCCATCACCTTTACGGTAAACTATGAGCCCGCCATAGGTTGATATGGCTGGGTCAACCCCGGAGGGATTCTCGTGAACAATCCTCTCAGCCTCAAGCGCAGCCATAAAAATATCCTCCCTACTAATATTCAGCTCGAGGAGGCTGCTTACAGCTGCTGCAGACGCAACAGAGACGGCTGCCGATGAGCCTAAACCAGCAGCCACAGGGATTGTTGAGTCAATCTCCACCCTAACCCCACGCTCCTCACCAGCACGCTCCAAAATGCTCTTAATGGCAACATATATTGGTAGAAGTTTCTCCTTTCCCTCAAACCCGCCAATGATCGGCTGATAATCGCCGCTAATAGTAAAGGCTCCGGAAATATTCATTGACTTAGACTCAATAATTATCTTCTGACTCTCCTCAGGCTTGGACTTTGCATAAGCCCTCATATTTATCGCCATAACTATAGCTGGCTTATTGTAGACAACAAAGTGCTCGCCGAATAGGATCACTTTCGCTGGCGCCGAGGCAACGGAGAGCCTCTTCAACAGTTAGCCCCTTTTTTACCTGCTTACAACTATGGCAGCATATCCAACAACTGCCATTTTATCTCCAGTTATATCCCCGCTGGTCTTATAGCTTAGCAGCTCAACACTCCTAGCGCCAATAATCTTAGCCGCTGTCATTAATGCTGCCACTGGACCGTAGCCGCACGCCGTAACATTACGTGACTCTAAAATAGAGTAAAATCGATCCTCATCGAGCCGTATGACAGCGTTTATCGCCTCCATATCCTTCTCATATGCCCTGCTATGAGGCTCATAGTGCGTCCAGTCTGTTGAAGCGATTATCACAGAATTCCTATTCTTCAGGGCCTCGGCCAGTGCCCTACCAACCTCACGCGCAGTCTCCAAATCCTGCATTAGAAAGCAGATGGGGACGAACTTGAAAGGCATGTTGGCTAAACTATAAATGTATTGTATGAATGGAAGCTGAACCTCTATTGAATGCTCATATGCATGCGCCGATTCATCAATATCAATAATATCGGAGTGCTTAAGAATCTCCCTAGCCAAGTCGCCATCCACCTCAATGTCTCCGAGAGGTGTGCGCCACACGCCCTGATCCATTATCGCAACGCCACTACCAATACCCTGATGATTTGGGCCTAGAATCACGAATGTATCAACCCTGCCATCTAAGGCTAGGCGATGATATGCGTTAGCTGCTATTGGGCCGGAGTACATGTATCCGGCATGTGGGCATATTAAGCCAATTATCGATCTGGGGCCCCTCTCAGATAAAGCTGGAATAACTCCGGGGCCAAAACTATGCTTAAAGCACTCCTCTATCTGCCTCTTAAGCGACTCCCTAGAACCAGCATAGAAGCTGCCAGCATATTTAGCGTACCTAACTTTAGGCGACAAATCTCTTCACCATAGGCTAAATCCTAAAATAGACTTTTACTAAAGGGATTATAATAATATTAGCTTCAGGATGGTGAAGAAAAATCAACTGATTAGATTGATTCTGGTTAGCTGGTTGCCTGCTGGGGCTTCTCAACGAGCTTAACCTCAAACTCCTCTATTGGCACTGGTAGGTCGCCGTTGGGTGGGAGCTCACCCCTCTCCCGCAGAATCTGCCTGGCCAGAAGCCAATATATGACTGCTAGGGCTTTCCTACCCTTATTATTTGTTGGTATAACTAAATCGATGTTTGTAAAGTCGTTATCCGTGCTACATAAAGCCACCACTGGTATACCAATTTTAACAGCTTCCCTAATGGCTTGGACGTCGGCGCGGGGGTCTGAGACCAGCACTACATCAGGCTCAATCCTCTCGGGATAAAGTGGGTTCAGGAATAGGCCTGGAACAAACCTTCCAAGTACGGGTGTTGCCTTCGTGAACTCGCAGAACTTGGCGACTGGTTCGCGGGCATAGAGTCTAGCAGCCGTGGCCACGATCTTCGGTGGGTCGAATCTGCTCAGAAACTTTGCAGCTATTCTTATCCGCTCATCAATCTTCTTTATGTCTAGGACGAATAGGCCGTCTCCCCTAACCTTATAAATGAATTGCTCCATATCCCTCGTCTTAATTTTTGTTCCAATATGTACCCCAGCTGAGAGGAGAACCTCTTGCGGTATAAGGAGGCCTTCAACAGCAGCTCCAACCTCATCCTTAACCTTATCCTCGGATGCCAATACACATCATCCCCATAAACTTTAAATCTTCAGCCTAGCCATCTTAGCCTTCTCTCCCAGGATCTCCTCAATATAGATTAGCTCGTTGATCTTAGCTATGCGCTCCCCGCCCACAACACCAGTTTTTATAATTGGGCATCCTAGGCCTACCGCTATATGCGCTATGTGGAAGGATGTTGTCTCACCAGATCTATGTGAGACTATTGGCACATAGTTATTCTCCTTAGCGAGCCTAATAGTCCTCCAAGTGTCTGTTAACGTTCCAACCTGGTTAACCTTGATTATTATGGCGTTTCCCGCACCCTTTTCTATGCCGACTTTAAGGCGCTCCTCGCTAGTGACGAAGAGGTCATCCCCACATATAAGACAGCCCCTAACCTTAGATGTGAGCTCCCTAAAGCTTTCAAAGTCCTCCTCATGGAACGGGTCTTCAACATAAATCAACCTATACTTGCTGATAAGGCTCAGTATGTACTCAAGCTGCTCACCAGAATCCCTCTCAACACCCTCATTAACGTAAATGTACCGCTGCTTTTCAGGATCCCATAGCGATGATGATGCAACGTCAAGCCCAACTCTACACTCAAAGCCAACCTCGCTCGAAACCTCCTCACAAGCCCTCACAACAACCTCAAGCGCCTTCTCATTAGTTAATGTTGGAGCCCACGCGCCCTCATCTCCCTTCCCACCAGTGAAATATGGATCCACCTTGGCAAGTATATCCCTAACCTTTCTATGAACCCTAACGTTAGCCTCAGCCGCAGCCATGAAGTTTGGGGCTCCAACCGGCAAGACGAGGAACTCCTGTATGTCTGGGGCCTTCCCTAGAGCGTGCCTCCCGCCCCCGAGGACGTTTCCAAGCGGATATGGCAGTTGACATGCAAAGTAGCCGCCTAGATACTGAAAGAGCGGCATATTATAAGAGTTGGCTGCGGCGTCGGCAGCTGCCAGCGAGACCGCATAAGCCGTATTTCCGCCAATGTTCGCGAAGTTTTTAGTACCATCTACCTCGCGTAGGAGGTTGTCTATCTCCTCCTGGTCATCGGCGTTCATCCCTATGAGCTCGGGTGCTATGAGCTCCTCAACTTTCCTTATGGCTTCGTCAACACCGCCTGGCGGATACGCTATGGCCTCAGCCTTACCCTTACTTGCGCCGCTAGGTGCTGAAGCCACGCCGAAGCCGTCTGCCGTCGTTATCTCAACCTCTATTGTCGCCTCCCCTCTACTATTAAATATTTTTCTGGCTTTAACATCCTCAATTACTGTCGACATACGCATTACTCCTCCTTAAATTCAGCCATCTTCTCATAAAACTTTATTATATCGTCTATTATCTCGACGTGTGAGAGGAGCATACGTCTACAGCAGTAGCGTGTTAGGCCTAAACTATCTAAAACTTTTCCAGGATGCTCTCCACTCTTAACTCTTCTAGCGAACTCCTCCCACTTATCCCCTATAAGTTTGCCACATGTGAAGCATCTGACCGGTATTATCATATAATCATTCCTTCTTGAGAAATAAATAAGATGATATTTCACCTATAACTCTTCTGGTCTCTAGCTCTAGCTCCCGGCCCACCATACTTTTTGGGCTCCTTCCTCCTCGGATCGCCAGCCAACAATGTCCTGTCAAGCCTGAGGAAAGCAGATTTCAGCGCCGCACTTTTAGTCCACTTTACAAGCGCCCTCGCAATTGCCATCCTAGCAGCCTCAGCTTGGCCCATAAAACCCCCTCCCCTAACATCAACATTTATATCTAACTCCTTCCAAACCTCCTCCCCCGCCTCTATGAGCGGCTCAAGAATCTTTAGGCGCGCAATCTCAGGCTCATATATTTCTAATGGTATATTATTGATGCGGATTCTACCCATTCCAGGCTTAACAACAGCTCTGGCTATAGCCGTCTTCCTCTTACCGCTCACGACCAAAATCTTTTTAGTTACTGGAGCTGGCATCATATACGCCTCCCACTAACCCATAATATGTTTAGATAGCTCGGATACTGTTATACGTGGCCCCCTAAGCCTGCTAGCATCGGCTTCAGGAATAGTCTCCATAGGCTTACCCTTAAGCTCATCTGGAACACCGACATAAACCCTCAGCCTCTTCAGGGCTTCCCTCCCACGAGGCTGCTTGTATGGCAGCATGCCGCGTATGGCACGCTTAACTATTCGGTCGGGTCTCCTAGCATGTAACGGTCCCTTACCAGGATGACCTATTTGGAGATACTCATGGTATTGCCTTATCAACATATGCTTATCACCGGATATCACAGCGTCTCCAGCATTCACAACTATAATCCTCTCCCCATTGAGCAGCCTTTTAGCAAGGATGCTAGCCATCCTCCCAAGAATTAAGCCCTTAGCGTCAATTATGGTTACTCTTTCACCGATTTGCGCTCCCAACAGCACCATCACCCAATTATTTTAACATTTGAGCCTTTAGGGTTCAATTCTATGAGCTCAGGTATGGATAAACATTTCCCCTTAACGCTGATTATTTTTTGGCGGGCTTGCCTGGAGAAGGCGAAGGCTGCAATCGTGACTGGATGCGTGAGAACCCCGGAGCCTAAAACTTTCCCGGGGACAACTACCACATCCCCCTCTTGAGTGTAGCGGTTTATGCGGCTAAGGTTAACCGCTATACGCTTCCTCCGTGGCTTAGAGAGGTATTCGGCTATAGCCCTCCATACTGCAGCCTTATTCTTTATGGCAGCCTTCCTCAGAATATATAATAGTCTTATTAGATTAGGGTTTGTTGACTTTACTCTCCTCATACCCCCAATCCCTCAAGTAGCCTCATAAACTCGGTAAACTTTTCCTCATAGATTTTCAGGGCTTCAAGGATTATGCGCTCAACCGGTAAGGATCCCGTTGACTCAACATAAAAGATGAATGTGGTGTTATCCCAGCTTATCTGTATTGGCGGAGGCTTAACTTCGCAAGCCCTAACGCAATCCATACATAAGGTGCACTCCATCTCCCTAACAATAACTATCTTGTTTCCCTCCTTAGCCAGAACCCTTCTCGGACATATTTCAGCACACCTTCCGCACCCATCACATCTAGCATAATCTATCTTTATTATCGGTTTATATCTATAGGTACAGGCTGAAACTGGCTGCCACTTAGCATGATCCTTACCCCTCCCAAGCCTAGCGTAGGCCTCAAGCATTATTTTCTGTCCGGATGCAAGCTTAACTATTGGTATCTTTTCACTTACGGGAACAATATTCGGGTTTTCTGAGACGAGATCGCCTGAGTAAACTGTGCGAACACCGCCTTTCGCCTCAACATTAAGCGTCAGGACAACCCTGCATAGGGGGCACCCCAGCTCACTCCTACAACTGCATTTTTCCGGAAGATTATATGTGTCTAGATCTGTTTTGAGGGGGATTAAACCGAGTCTAAGCGCCAGAATCTCATCATGCAGGACCGATGAATTCTCATATATAACGATGTCATCTATAGCCATCGTTGGGACTTCTGAGAGAATTATCCTTCTTAGGGTATTGGCTAATGGAGGGTTTATACCCTCAACTATAAAACGCGCCGTTAAATCAGTCTTTTCAAGCAGCGTTACACGCATAGCCCAATCCTCTACCAATAATGTTGACTGGCACTACGCTCCCCACATAAGAGATAAGGGAAGTATTTCAATCTTTCTTTCCTCAGCGAAAACTCAATAAAAATATAATTACACCCTCCTACCCCTGCGTCCTCCAGGGCGCCTGCAACCATCATGCGGGAGCGGTGTAACCTCCTCTATACGCCCAATCATCTTGAAGCCAGCTCTAGCAAGCGCCCTTATAGCAGCCTGCGCTCCCGGCCCCGGAGTTTTTGGACCTGTCCCACCGGGAGCACGAACCTTTATATGTATGGCATTTATACCCTTGTCTTTCGCTATCTGCGCTGCGTAAGCTGCCGCCCTCATCGCCGCGTATGGCGACGACTCTTGCCTATCAGCCTTAACGAACATTCCTCCAGAGGCCCGTGCGATAGTCTCTGCGCCAGATAGGTCGGTTATATGAACTATTGTATTGTTATATGAGCTATATATGTGGGCTACCCCCCACCTAAGACCAGACTTCTTACTGCTCATCTCGCCTTAACACCACCTTCAGCCCTAGGCATGGCTTCTATAGATAGCCTTAATGGGTGCTCAGGGTTATTAAGTGAGCTTCTAGGCGCGTAAGTCACATGCTCCTCCTCATCTCTTTTCACCAGGTAGCCTGGCGAATAAACCACCCTACCATTAACGGCTATATGGCCATGAACTATCAGTTGGCGGGCCTGATAAATTGTTTTGGCCAACCCCTTCCTAAAGACTATGGTCTGAAGTCTCCTCTCCAAAATATTTTCAACAGTCATGTCTAAGACATCATCCAATACAGCATTTTCAGGAAGCATCCCTAGGCGCTTCAGCTTATTTAGGAGCTGTGTCTCAAGCTTAACCCTCTTCTCAGCGCTCATGCCAAGGAGGGATCTTGCAATACCCCTAATCTTTGAGAGCATGGTCTTAGCACGCCAGAGCTCACGCTTATTCCTCAAACCATACTGACCCAAAAGAACAAGCTCATTCTGTAGGATATCGCTCCTCCATGGAAACCTCGGAGACTCATACTTCTTTTTCGGCTTCTTTGGGTCGCCCATGTCAGCCCTCACCTCTTCTTCTTGGTTACACCAACAGTCTTGCCGGTTCTGCCAGTGGTTCTTGTCCTCTGCCCGCGAACCTTAAGCCCATATGCGTGGCGGTAACCGCGCCAGGACCATAGAGCCTTCTCACGCTCTATGTCGGCTTTAACTTGCAAATCTATATCTGATGAGATTAAGTGTCTATCTTTTCCAGTTTCTATATCTTTGCGGCGATTAAGGAGCCAAGAGGGCAGCCCGCTCTCATCTATATTTTTGATCATCTTCTCAATCTCCCCAATCTTCTCGCTTGGAAGATAGCCTATCCTCGCGGAGGGTGAGAGGCCCATCTTCGCGGCTATTATGTTGGCTAGTCTTAAACCTATGCCCTTAATATCGCTTAGAGCATCCACTACCGTTTTCGATCCATCTATATCCCTGTCTATTATGCGAACTATATGCCTAAACTCCGTCGACATCCCATTAACCTTCTAAGCTTTCAGCAATTATCATGGAGAACACAACTCTTTATTTAAATATATCGCTCCAGTGGTTAACCGAAAGACATTAATCCCATACCCAACAACAGAAGATAATATAGGAGTGGTTTAACCCTTGGTTTCAGCATGCATTTTAATAAGGACTGAGCACGGAAGGTTTGAGGATGTTGTTAGGGCAGTGAGCCAAGTGAAGGGCGTTAAGAGGGTCTTCCCGGTCCTTGGGAGATACGACGTTGTGGCCGATGTTGAAGCCGGCGATATGAAGGATCTTGGCGCCATAGTTCTAAGGATAGGTAGGTTAAGTGGAGTTGTATTCACTGAGACTCTCGTGGAGATAGAAAGCTGATCTGAATGGAGGTTTGGAAGGCATGTTAAACGCATGTATATTGGTAAAGGTTGTTCCAACAAAAGCTGAATCGGTCTTAGAAGCCATAAGGAGGGTTGAGGGCGTTAGGAAAGCGTACTTCACATACGGCAGATTTGATATAGTCGCCTTCCTAGAGGTTGAGGATTACGCAAGCCTAAGAAAAGCAACCATGACAATAAATGGCATAAATGGTGTAAGAAGCACTGAGACCCTAGTGGAGGCCTAAGACAGCTAGGCAAAAGGCTCTTCTCCATTTAAGGATGGGGCTGCATGATACTTTTCATAGCCTCAAAAATAGATGAGGCTGGATTAAATATAGCGAGGAGACTTATCGAAATATTTAGTTTAGAAAAGGGCGGAGAATTGTTCCTTGGAAACCCGGTATACGTTGGAAAGGTTAGGGGGTCGGAAACAGCGAAGCTGGTTTTCGTTGACGATGAGCCAGTTAATACGCAGGATATTCCATATCCAAACGACATGAGGATAGCAATATTCATATCGAGACATAGCAGTAAAAGCGGGACTCCAACACTCTCTGTGCATACGCCTGGAAATATTGGTGAAGCATCTCTCGGCGGAGTCCCGGAGAAAGTGTCCATTTCGCCTGCAAGCGCCATGAAGGCTGCCCTACTCGAGATGAAGAGAGTTCGAGATGAGATGGATCTACCCTACGAGGTTTCCTATGAATGCACCCATCACGGCCCGTCAATCGATTATCCAGCAATGTTCGTCGAGCTCGGAAGCACACCGGACCAGTGGCGTGATATTAGGGCTGCTGAGGCTGTTGCCAGGGGAGCTATGGCGGCAGCTGAGAATGAGAGCACTTATCCGACGGCTCTAGGCATTGGTGGGCCGCACTATAATGGGAAGTTTACACGCATAGCCTTAACAAGTAACATAGCGTTCGGCCACATTATCCCAAAATACGCCTTAAGTTACCTGAATGAGGCTCTACTCAGACAGTGCGTTGAAAAGACTGTGGAGAGGGTTGAGAGGGTTATTTTAGATTGGAAGGGTATTAGGGGCGAGGATAAGGATAGGCTGGTTAAAATTATAGGGAGCCTAGGTCTAGAGGTGGAGAAGGTTTAGGATCCCATCCTCCTTTTAACTTCAGATTCCAGGGCTAATGCTTCGATATGCGCCCTCAGCAAGAGTTCAGGCAGAACCTCCGGTAAGAAGACCCCAGCATTTAAAGCTAGATTTCTGGCCTCAATAATCGCTCTGTGGAGTAGGGGAATAATAGTTTCCGGCATTGGGTAGGCGGCATTAAACGCCAAGTTTAAGGCCTGCGCATAAGCCTCCCCAATCCTCTTCTTGTAATCCTCAAAATCTAGCTTCAAGTCGCTTTCAGAGAGCACCATGTTCCCATCATACACCGCTTTAAGCGAAATTCCAAGCTCTATGGGCTTAATGCCCAGCTTCGAGAGCGCTGCTGCAAGGCTCTCATTTATAACCTCACCCTTCCTCGCCACAACAGTATCTTTGCTAACCCAAACGCTGCCGCTCTCGATACGTGTTGGTATACCAACAGCATTCAGCTGGCTGATTATTGGGCCTGGGGGTAGACCAGTGTTGCCAGCTGGAACAATTATGTCGTCTGTCGCTATATCTCCAGCCTTAGCTGGCACCTTAACCTTGCTCCTCTCAAGGAGAAGCGCTAGTTTGAATGGGTTATAGTTCGTGAAAATATAGACGTTTGAACCCTGCATATACTTTTTAAGTTCGTCTATATTGGCTCTTCCCAGCTCTTTAAGTGCCCGCTCAACGAGAGTATTTTTAAAGACTTTCATGCACGCTATTCCCTCAAGTTTACGCCTTATCTCCTGTAGCTGCTGCGCCCTAACCTTATGTAGGCTAGCAACCCCAAGAACACTATACTTCATTAATAGATCTTTTATCTCCTTAATCTTCTCAGACTTCTCGAGAAGAGACTTGCGGAGCTGGACTAACAATTCTAATCCTCCTCGATCTTAACTTTAACTGGGGGCCCCATGCTCGCCTTAATATATATTGACGCTATATTCTTCATTCCCCTCTTAAGTTTTCCCTCAATCCTATGTATGACCGCCTCAATATTATCAATTATCTCATTATCGCTCATATCCTCTGTGCCAACCCGACAGCTTAGGACCGGTTGACCCCTAGTCCTAACCATAACCATCCTCCTATGCCGCTCAATCTCGCGCTCTATATCCGCAGTTGGGGGTATGGGTGTAGGCATCTTACCCCTAGGGCCGAGTATCGCGCCGAAGACCCTGCCGACAATTGGCATTAGAGGGGCCGTTGCAAGAAATGAGTCGAACTGCTTCGCTATCTGCCTCTGCCTCTTTTTATTTCCCATGAGGCTCTCAACCTCCTCCCTTTCTAATACTAGATCCGCGCCAGCTCTTCTAGCCCTAAGGGCAGCGTCGCCGGAAGCGAAGACACATACATTAACCTTCTTACCTATATGGTGTGGCAGCTCAATAGTCTCCTGTATCCTATTCTCCGTCTTGCTCAAATCAATGTCGCGGAGATTTATTATAAGCTCTATAGATTGATTAAAGTTCCTCTTGGGGGTCTTAGCCCTAAGCTCCCTCAATGCTTCAACCAGATTCTTTCTCTCTATAGGCATTTCCGACATCAACCCCAAGTAATGTAAGAAATTACGGGAAAATTAAAGATAAAAATGTTATTGTTTCTCCTCCTCAGATCTTCTAATCATATCGTCATATCTTCCTTCCTCGATTTCCCTTAAAACCATTTTAGGATCCTTACCATCAATAGTGACTCCCATGCTAACACAGCTGCCAATAATCTCCTTAACGGCAGCCTTAAGGGTTTTCGCAAGGAGCTTGCTGCGCTTTATCTTGGCAATCTTTATAACTTGAGCCATAGATAGGTTACCAACCCTCTCGCTATTAGGCTTCCCCGACCCCTTACTTATACCAGCTTCCTTAATTATTAGGGCTGAAGTAGTCGGTATCCCAACCTCAACCTCAAAAGTCTTAGTTTCCGGATCAATTATCACCTTAACTGGAACCTTCATGCCAGAGTACTCTTTAGTCAACTCGTTGATCTTATTCACTACAGCAACAACATTAACTCCTAGAGGGCCTATGGCCGGACCTATCGGCGGACCAGCCGTAGCCTGCCCGCCGCTAACGACTAGCTCAACAACTCTCTTCTCAGCTGGCATATTCATCACCTCCCTTTAGATACCAGCCTCACGTAGTCGGCGTGGACTGTAACTGGCAGCGTGAATGACGCTTCAAGCAGCTCTATGGTTACCTCACCCTTACTTCTATCTATGTCCGTTATCTTAGCCCTCATACCTCTAAATGGGCCGCTTATAACCTCAACTATGTCATCAATATCTAGCTCGCTGATGACTGGCTTAGTTATAATGTATTTTTCCACCTCTGATAGGGATAGGATGCCTGGCACCCTTGATTTGATATGCTTTATGTTGGCGGTAGCTCTCTCAACGAGATGCGGCCCATCAGCTTCAATTAGTACATAACCCTTCAGGTTTTCAGGAACAATTATAGCCTTTACTGGTATATTGTTCGCTTCAACGCGACCCATTATTATCTTAGCGACATTCTTCTCTTGGCCGACTGTTGTGCTTATAGCGAATATTCTTGTTGATTCTTCTCTGCTCATTCCGACCACTTCTAGGATAACATTGCTATAAGAAAGGTTACACTCGACCTAATAAAGTTTGCAATAATAAATACTATGAAACCTATTAATCCAACTATAGTTACGCCTAAAAAACACAGTTTTATAGATAGCCAAAGCTCATCCCTATCGGGCTTCCTAGCGAGCTTAAGCATCCTCACGCTTGCCCTTAGAAAAGACATTAGTCCCAAACTAAGTCCACCGTCATTTACTCAAAGAGGAAAGCCTATATAAAAGCGTAGCGCCAGCAAGGAGAAGAAATCCATAATTTTTGGTATCTTAGCATAGATATGGGAAAGCATATTTAGCTAAAAACACAGATTACATCGTTGGGGTGGCGGGATTGAAGCTGGTAGTTATTGGGGCCGGTAGCTTGGCGTTTACGCCGGAGCTGCTGGCTGAGATGGCTACTTCCGAGGTGTTTAGGGGTATAGAGATAGGGCTCGTCGACATAGATGAGGAGAGACTTAAAATTATGGAGAAAATAGCCTCTAGAATAATTAATGAGACTAGGGCTGAGATCAGCGTTGAAGCCAGCACAGATAGGGGAGAACTCCTAAGAAAAGCCGATTTTGTCGTGATAACAATAGCTGTTGGAGGGGTTAAGGGCATAGAGACCGATGTTAAAATAGCTGAAAAATATGGAATATATCATACTGTGGCTGACACCGTCGGCCCGGCAGGCTTCTCAAGGGCCCTTAGACACATACCGCCAATAATTGAAATATGCCGAGATATCGAGAAGATATGCCCAGGGGCCATAGTCTTCAACGAATCAAATCCCCTAACAACGATATGTAGGGCTGTTAGGAAGGTGACGAAAGTAGGTATTGTGGGGCTATGCACTGGTGTAAGGGGCCCACGCCATATAATATCGAGAGTTATTGGATGTAAGCCTGAGGACGTTAAGTTCATATCCGCTGGCGTAAATCATCTGACCTGGATTCTTGAGGCGTATGTGAATGGAAAAAATGTTTACCCGGAGTTTAAGCGGAGAATTAGGGAGATGAGAGATGAGGCCCTAAGGCAGGGTAAACCTTTTAACGCCCACGTTTCAGTTGAGCTTATGGAAACCTTCGGCCTATACCCGGTTCAGGGAGACCACCATGTCGCCGAGTTCTTCCCCTACTTCCTACGTCCAGAGACAAATTATGGCGCAAAGTATGGGCTTAAGCTCTTCCCAGGAAATACAATTTACAGCGAGGAGTGGCGGAATAGAGTCTGGAATCTAGTTTCAGGCTGGGCTGAGGGGAGGTATCCCATAAAGGATCTTATTGAGAGGAGGGCGGGTGTAACTGAGCACTCTTTCGTCTACGAGCTAATGGAGATAATTATGAGCGGTAGAGTCCAATTCTTTGAGGGGGTCAACATACCTAACATGGGATGTATAAGTGGGTTGCCAGATGAAGCCGTAGTTGAGATCCCAGCCATTGTTGGCCCATTCGGCTTTAGAGGCGTTAATGTTGGGAGATTACCTAAGGGGATTGAGACAATACTACAGCAGAGGGTATATCAGCAGGAGCTGACCGTTGAAGCGGCTTTGTCTGGAGATAGGGAGATAGCGCTACAAGCGCTAGCATTGGATCCAATGGTTCCAACATTAAGCGTAGCTAAGAAACTTCTAGACGAGTATATTGAAGCCCACAAAGAGTTTCTCCCACAATTCCAGCAGTAAATTTAGCGCCATCCATAATATTATTCTCCTATTTTCTGAGGCCCCTAAATGGCTCTGAGGGATAACCCCTCTTTTCCCAGTACCCCAGCTTCTCCTCCCTCAAAACCTCAACCCTATAGACCCACTTAGCCCACTTATAGCCATACATTCCTGGGGCCACAAGCCTAACAGGGTAGCCATGTTCAATCGGCAGGATCACACCATTCATCTTAAGGGCCAGCATGACGCACATCCTCCTAACATAATCTATTTTATGATTGGTGGAGTAGCCGTCTAGGGAGTAGAAGAGTAGTGTCGAAGCCCCTTCTCTCGGCTGAGCCATTTCAAGGAGATCTCTTACAAGAACCCCTTCCCACTCAGCAACGCCTATAAGGTTTCCTCCCGGAGTATTATCATAGCACTCTAAAACTTCAATCAATTTAATCTGCGGAAGCATGCTCAGTTCATCATAGGAGAGGGAGAGAGACTTTTCAACATATCCATCCACTGTAAGGCGCCAAGCCCCAATATCAACGCTCGGAATCCTACCCTTCTGAATCTTAAAGAACTTCTCGTTTGGAGTCAGAACTATACCCAATTTTAAGACACCTACCAAAATAATCGTTAACCAAAATGGAGTAAAAAGATTTTTGCAATGCAATATCAGAAGCTAGCTGAGCTTACTTTGCATAATATTTCTCAACAATCTTCAGGACTCTACGCGCCTCCTCCTCGCTGCTACACCATGTTTGCAGGAAGAGCCCGCCGTGTTTAAGGTTATCTAGCAGTATTTTTACCTCCCAAGGCTCGCAGCTTATATGAAGGCACTTTCCGGAGTTGAGTATCTTTTGGCATACGTGTATCCATTTGGAGGCTGGGGGTGAACCTGCCCCTGGAACCCATTGAATGCCATCTATTGAGTCTACCTCTAGCAGTATGCTTAAATTACCTAGAGCCATTGGGCCATCTAAGTGGAAGATTGAGTTATCTACATGCTTGGATAAGATCACTTGCTCCTCTAAGAAGAATTCCCTGAACATTTTCGGGGAGACGAGGCCTGAGAAGTCGTCCTGAAGTGGGAGGAATCTGCCCCTTGAGTATGCAGGTATCCAGCTTATTGAGCCCTTTTGGATGCGTGAGGTCTTCTGGTAGAAGACTTCGAAAACTTTTATGCATATCTCAGTCAGTCTCCCAATCAACCTTTTAACCTCATTGGGTTGTGTGTACAACGCTTTGACAAGATTCTCTGTGCCGATCATAGCCGCTAAAGCATCTCCGCCATAGTGTAGATCTGGTATACCGACAAGAAAGTTACCTTCAGCGACTTCGCAGATCGCATCCATTATGTTATTCATTATTTTCCACCACCTATTAGACTCGTCTAGGACAGGGTCAAAGCCCCTCAGATCATTTATGAAGGGCTTCACCCAGGAGGTGCGCTCATTGAGAAATATTAGGTCGCCCCCTAGGAATGCTGTTAGCTGATTTGGGCCCAGGTTAGGCCAGTAGACGGGTATGGCGTCACCTAGAAAGAGAGTGCACTCAAATTGCAGCTCAACCTTACTTAGGATATAATCTATGTTTGTCCACCTCTCCTCAACAGACTTAACGGGTGGCAGCTTTATCTCACGCCTCGGCTTTCTGGGCGCAGTTATATGAATTACGGGCCTATCTAGAACCTCCCTATTCCAGAAGGCGTCGAAGCGCTGCTTTATAGTTTCAAAATCTACTTCGCTCAAATACGATTCCAAAATTACTTCCCCCTGCATCCCACTATTCGGTGTTTACGCTCTAAGGTTTAAGCTTAAAATGCGTTCTGAATTGGATACTTACCATACCTCCTCCAAACTCTTGTAACCGTCGTCAACCCCATCTCCCTGTATCCTGCCGGAATATCTTCTGTAATCGACAGCATGAAGCGGTCGCCTGGGGCCGCCTCCCTCAGAAGACTTAAAACGTACTCTTGGATTCTACTAGGGCTCTCTAGGAAAATTGATTCCGGAATGTTGAGGCTTATGATCTTTCCATCCCATGCTTCTCTAGCCTCCTTTAGCGGCAGGTCTCCCATGGGGGGAGGCGTAAACGCCTCAATAACGTTCAGATCCGTTTTCGCAATCAAATCTTTTAAAGCTTTAAGTTTCCCATCCATGTGATCCTCCAAAATCTTGTCATGTTTGCGTAGAAGCCTATGCTGCTTACTATAGAATGGCATAACGTATTTTTCGTAGAGTTTCGGGCTCACTATCACACTATTTATGTTATCCATTCCATTCACAACTTCAGCCGGGGACTCTGCTATTATCTTATAGCGCTCATCAGCCCTCTTCTCCAAAGCCCTCAGAAGCCTCTCAAACTCCTTAGGATACCTGTAGAGCGCAACGGCGAACATCTTATATCCCATGAGCTCGATTTGAAGCTCCTGGATTGGCGAGCGCCCAGCCCAAACGAACACTATTCCATCATCGCCTAGATTACGCTCAGCGTCTAGGAAAGGCTTATAGTCGGGAACATACTGCGTATCCTCAGCTATAAACTCGACAACCTCAAAGTCCGCTAAGCCCTTAATCGGATGCTCTATGATCCAAGATGAGCCTGCGCCCTCCTGTAAGCCGATTCTCTGACTCATCGAAACGCTGCCAACAGGAGTATGAAAGCTCGTATATATGATGTTGCCTAGACTCCTCGTCTCAACGCGGACATGGAGCATCTCAACCCTCCAAACCGGTGCGGAAAACTTCAAGCCTAAACCCATATTTCTAAGCTTACGCTCAAAATAACCCCTAGGGAGAAGCCCATCATAAATTAACCATGGTATTCTATCTGGTTCCCCACCGCGGTAAACCGTCATCACCCTCCTTCTTACATCCAATTCGACACCTCCATAAATCTTTAGGAAAACTTAGTTGGGGAAAGCGCTTAGCAAGTAGCCTAATTTTAAAGCCTTTATGTCGGGTTTATAAATAGTATGCTGGCAGCTGATATGAGCATTGTCTTATCTTTTTGCTCGATTAAGCGTACTTCCTACATTTATAGCAGTACCATCTCTGATATTGTGGTATCCATGTAAGTGGGCCTTTACAGGTTGGGCAGACCGGTGCCTGCGCTTGCTGAACCTGTTGTTGGGGCTGTTGTGCCTCTAAAACCTGTGCTGGCCGCTGTTTTAAGAGGACAAAGTCTCCTACGGATTGCACCTCTTCCCAAGGTATCTCTCTTGTTGAGCCGTCTTTCCCCTCCACGTATAGCGATATGCCCATTCTTCCAATAGTGAAGCTTATGTCCCTAACAGTCCCCACTAAATAGCCGTCTCCATCTATAACCTGCATCCCAATTAAACGTTCTCTTGTCACGCTTTTCTCTCTCGCCTGCGCCATATTAATCTCTCCAATCAGCCTCAAACCCTATTATTTTGGAGCATAATTAATTTAAGCCTTTTTAGGCAACGATAGATTAATAAGCTAAAAGCTCATAAATGTAAAGCATGTCAAAGTCAATAGAATCTATTTCTAGGGGTTTAGATATCTCAGTGAGGAACCCGATGCTGCTGGCTCCCTTCGCCGCCCCAATTATTGTTCAATGGGTTTTCTCCGCTCTCGCCCAATTGTTCCCCATAAGATACTACTTTATTGAGGCGCCGAATCCATTCATACTCATGTTCGGCTCATTTGTCGCCGCTATTTTAGGCTTCGTAGCCGCATGCATGCTCATAGATATGGTTAACGACTCCCTTAGCGGTCAGCCGATAGATTTACACAAGAGCCTGAATCTTGTGGTTAGCAGAATTGGCACATTAATCGTCACGGCTATAATTGCGGCTTTATTCAGCATAACCGTGATATTGCTTCCAATAGCCATGTTCATAGTTGTCATAGCTATAATTGAGGAATTAGATGCTGTTGAAAGCGTGAAGAGATCCTTTAATTTCGTGTTGAGTAATGTTGGCGAAGTCGTGGTCTTCATTATCCTCGTAATAGTTATAGGCGCAGTGTTCTCGTATGGTTTCTCGCTAATCCCAATCGTCGGATCATATATAGGTGCAGTAGTAAGCTGGCTGTTAAACGCCATCTTCACCGTTTCAGCAGCATACTTTTTCATCTCATTAAGACCTCCTCCACCTCCGCCACCCCCGCCGCCTCCGCCCCCTCCACCAGAGTAGTTGCCCTCACATAAAACAGAATGAGACTTTATGCTTAGCTTAGAGGACATCTGCCTTAATTAAATAGGGACTTAACGATCAAAAAGGGAGAAAAGCCTACTAAATCCTTAAGGGCAAATATTTTAAGTTTTAACATTTTACATTTTTAGAGAGAGTGGAGGATCACCATTGTCGTTCCTGAAGAGGATAGCTGAGAAGGTTACACCTCCAAAAGTCAGCTTAAGATTAAATCTCGATGGTAACGTCTTTTTCCTCGGAGGCGACATCAAGGGAGAATTATTTGTATCCTCGGATGAGGATTTTGACGCCGAAGATGTCAGATGTGAATTACAATGTGTTGAGTCGGCTAAGGTTCAGAAGCGGCTCTATGACGCAGCCCTAAAGAGGGAAGTTGTCAGAGAAGTTTGGGAGTCGGCTACGCTTTATTCCGCGAAACCAAGCCTCAGCGGGCCTATGCATATTTCAAAGGGTTTTTCAGGTAGCTTTCCCTTCAGCATCCCGATCCCAATCACAATGAAGCCAACCTCCAAGGGGGTGGACAGAAGGGTTACGTGGACAATTAAGGGCGTTGTAGCGGTTAAGGGTAGGCTGGATGCCGTGAGCCCAACCCTCGAGGTTCAAGTCGCCCAGCCGGCGGCTGCCCCAGTTATAAAGGAGAGGGAAGTTATCCGCGAAGTAGTTATGGTTCCATGCAAATACTGTGGAACGCTCTTCCCGCAAACCGAGACAGTATGCCCCCACTGCGGCGCTAGAAGGACAGCGTAGTCTAACTTTCCTAGACCTTACAGAATAAAAAGATTTAGGGGATTAGCGCTGCGCCCGAATCGCCCGCCAAGTTACTTGTTATTATGTGGCTTGAATCCATTAAGCCAGCTTTTCCCCGCAATTTTGGCAGAACTTTGCCCCCGGCTGAACCTCGCTTCCACACTTCGGGCACTTAACTGAAGATTGTAGTGGCGAACCGCAATTTATGCAGAATTTCGCACCTGCTGGGTTCGCTGTTCCGCATTTCGGGCATGTTAAGCCAGCTGCGGCCGCCTGTAGGGGTGCGCCGCAATTGCTGCAGAACTTTGCTGTTGACGGATTTTGGAAGCCGCATTTTGGGCATGGTGTAATCTGCTGTGCTGGCGCGGCTGGGGCTGGCGGCTGGAATAATGGTGGAATCACCACTACGCCCGCACCTACAGCTGCGCCGGGGCTCTTCGATAGGCTTTCAGCTGTCTTCTGAACTGTCTGCATCCTTAAAACCTCGCTGGCTGAAACCCCGGTTCTCAAGAAGAATATTCTGTCCCTCCACTCCGGTGTTGTGTCAATCCCCTCAAACTTCACGTCAATTAGCTCCAGCCCAATCCTCTTGAAGGCATCGTAGAGGGCATTCTTCGCTAGGAAGCTGGTTTCATCGAGTTTCCCATAAACCTCGGTTAGCGAATATTGGTTCAACGTGTCAATTAATCTCTCATTGAAGTATCCTCTGAGAAAATCTTGGAGGCTGCCTGTGGTGTACGCTCCCTGCCCGCCGACAACTTCATTAACGAAGAGATTAGGCTCTTCAATTCTAAACCAGAAGCTTCCGTAAAACTTTAGGGGAGCCAGCTCTTTGGTTTGACCTTGAGCGCCAAACCTTCCCTGGAACTGCTTTAGCGAGACAAATATTATTGTCGCCCTGAACGGAACCTTATCGTATCCAGCTAAAGCTGACAGCGCTTTTGTCAGCAGAGGTAGGTTTGCTGTCGTTAAGACGTGTCTTCCAGCCCTGAAGACATCGTAGGCTTTTCCATCCCTAAAGAATACTGCAGCCTCATACTCATGGACCACTAGGATGTCTCCCCACGCAATATCTTCTCTAGGATACCTCCAAACAATGTCGTCCTCTTTTGCGCCAACCCACTCAATAACCTTCGGCACCTCAAATCACCTCCAAAATGTAAGGCCGCATTAACCCGTCAGCCCCCTAAATATCTCCACTCGCCTATCAATCAGGGCATCTATCTCTTCGACTCTTAACATCAGGTTGTTCATGCCCTGCCTCCACTCTTCTCCGCCCGGAGACATTTTAACAAGCGCCTCAGTATCCGCCTTTAAAGAATCGGCTTTCTCTATTAGTTCTAGGTCGAGCTGAAGGGCGGAGTCAAGCTTATCTTCCTTAACCCTAACCGAATCGAACATGCCTGCGTAGCCAGCTACAGCCCTATCTAAGCGCTGTATCACCCTATCCAGCCTAGACATAAGGCTCTCAAGCACCCACATGTCCTCGCCTGAAATCCTTTGGAGAAGGGCTGGGTTTGTGAGCTTTCTTCTTAAAGCTTCTTTTGCAGCCCTAAGCCTATTAACAGCCTCCATCCTAACAAGCCTATCGGTCTCCCGACGCAGCTCCTTCTCCTTATACCCCCTATAGCCGGGAAGATAGCTAACAATCCTCTCCAGTAACCCCATCTCCCCACGAACTTTCTCCAACCTCTTTTCTCCACTCATCCCTTTCTCCTCCAATACTCGAAGAGACCTATGGATGCTAGGAGGATAAGTAGCAGACCGAATAACACCATCACGTTTATAAGCCTATAGAGGGCGAGCGATAAGCCCGTAATGAGCATTATTAGCCCCCAGCTCAAATAATATGGGCGGTCTCCCCGCACCTTTAAGGCGTAAAGGAGCGTATAGGCTCCGAGGGGGCTAATGATGAATGTAATTAAATTTAGTGGGTCGAATATGAGAAAACCTCCGCCATAAACTATCGCCGCCACACCTAGAGAAGCTGCGAAAACGAAGAGCGCACCCACACCATAACTTGTCTTATCAGATTTTACAGACTTGCTCATTCAATTAAACCTTCAGCATTAAAGACAACCTATAATTGTAACTTTTATAGATATAAATCTTCCTTAACTACGCAACCCCTCCAAGTAGATGATTGCGGAGACATTTAAAGGTTAAATGCCTGAAATAGGTCTATTTTATTGTTTATGTCTTCAGTTGATATAGCTGTTAGGGCGCTCCGCCAGCTTGAGGCCGAGGATATAAAGGTTCTGGCTAAGATAGAGGTTGATATGAGCCGCCATAGATACGTCCCTGAAAGAGATATCTTAATGATGAGCGGCTTAGCGGAGAAGGAGATCAGGTATAGGCTTGAGAAGCTTAATGGTTTGGGCTTAATTCACCGGTGGGTCGGCTCCTATATTGGCTACGTTCTGAGCACAGCGGGATACGACTGCCTAGCCCTAAACGCCCTAGTGAAAATGGGAGTTTTAGAGTCTCTAGGTAAGCCTTTGGGAGTCGGCAAGGAGGCGGATGTCTATGACGGGCTGACTGCGGGCGGCGAGAGGGTGGCTGTGAAGTTTCATCGTCTGGGCAGGATTAGTTTCCGGCAGACTAGAAGGTTTAGAGGTTATCTTCTAGATAGGAGGCACGTCTCATGGCTATATCAGTCACGCCTGGCCGCGGAGAAGGAGATGGAGGCGCTTAGGCTCGTTCATCCATGTGGAGTATCCGTTCCGAAGCCTATCGGGCACAATAGGCATGTTGTTGTTATGGGGATGATAGAGGGTGATTGCCTATTTAAATTCAAGGAGATACCTAATCCGGAGGCTGTTCTAAACGAGATCTTGGAGAACGTGAGGTTAGCTTACCTTAAATCCAGGGTTATACATGGAGATTTAAGCGAATTTAACATTATTTTAACGCCGTCAAACCATATACTAATAATAGATTGGCCGCAATTCGTTAGGGCTGATCATCCAAACGCTGAAGACATTTTAAAGAGGGATGTCTGGAACATAATCAAATTCTTTAGGAGGAAGCATGGCGTTATTAGGGATCTTCAGGAAGCGTTAGATTACATGAAGAGGCCTCTCTGACATCTGCAAGTTTTTAAGCGTAATCCACATGAATATTTATTGTATGGCTGGTTATGGAGCAAGGAAGCTGATCGTTGGGGTTGACCCTGGGCTAAACTGTGGCCTAGCAATCTTAACCCTTGATGGGGAGCCCATACTCGTCGAGAGCCATAGAGGTTGGTCTCTTAGTAAGATAATTGAGAGGATAATAAGCTTCGGTGAGACGACAATAGTTTCAAGCGACGTCTCGCCAGCCCCCAGTCTCCTTGAGAGACTATCAAGAAAACTCAATGCCGTACTATTTGAGCCAGCTATATCGATGAGCATTGAGGAGAAGCATCGATTAACTAAGCTTTACGCTGAGCGGTACAATGTGAAGATCGAGAACGCCCATGAACTTGACGCCCTAGCTGCTGCAATAAAAGCCTATCAACATTATAAAAGTAAGTTTGAGCAGGTTGACGCCAAGCTGAAAGAGATTGGAGACGAAATCTCACCAAACGATGTTAAGGATCTCGTTGCCAGGGGCTATAGCATATCCAGGGCCATAAAAGCTCTTAAGGATAAGGGCTCCGAGAAGCCGCCTATCCTTGGACCCGTTATATCAACTGAAGAGAAGATGAGGGAGATTATAGAGAATCTTACTAGAAGGCTTATGCTTGAGAGGGAGAGAAACAGGATCCTGAGAGAGGCGAATAGGGAGCTGCACTTAAAAATAAGGGCTCTGGAGACTGAGGTTGAGAGCCTTAGGAATGCCCTAGAGAAGGTTCGTAGCGAGCAGGTTCTCCAGATAAGGAGGGAGCGTGAGTACCGAAAGCTCTATGAGGAGATAAGAGTTCTCAGGGATAAGATTGCGGAGCAGGAAGCCCAAATAGAAGCCTATAGGCAGGCGCTTAGCAGGCTCCAATCCTTAAGCGGCTCAGAATCAAGGGAGGGGCTAATTCTACTGAAGCCGATCGAATCGTTCACTAGGGAGGGGCTTGATAAATCTTTCAAGCTATATAATATTAAGGTTGGCGACTTAGTCTACATAATGGATCCAAGCGGCGGGGGCTCGTCAACAGCTGAAAACCTAGCTAAAAGAGGGATTAAGGCAGTGATCATTAATGGAACGATGTCCCATCAAGCCCTAGAGATCTTCGAGAAATATCATATATCAGTTGTTCCGGCTAGCGAGCTAAACATCAGGTGGATTGACGGTTTACCTTACGCCGACCCCAACGATATAAAACGGTTAATTAAAGAGGGAAAAACAATAAGCTCCGTTAGTAACGTTGAATCACTGAAGGATATCGTGAGAGACTATTTAAGGGAGATAATGAGGTGGGAAGACTAAAGGAAAATATACTTTAATATTTATTTTGGAGAAGGCCCTTTAGGGTTTAGTGGTGAATTGCATGGATTTAAAAGCGATTTTCCTTATTTCATTCTTCGCTTTAATCGCAGTCTTCTTCTACCCGGTTCATAAACTTTATAAGAGGGATGCGGAGCCAAGGGTCTGGATTGGAGATGCCATTTTAACATTGCTGGGCTTTTCAATGTTTATATCTGGCTTTCTTTCTGGAGATGTTGTCGAAATGATCATTGGCTCAGCTATGATGTTTGCAGGCAGCTCACTCTTCTTAACGCGCCATGTTAAATGTGAACATAGAGCAAAAAGGTTTCTGGAAGTAATTTTTAGCGTCATATCTCTTGGAATAATTGTTTATGGATACTTTGTTACGGGAAGCCTCATCTTAGGGTTGCTAACATTGTTCATTGCCGCCATGATTCTGACATCTTTCATATTATCGTATCTTCTGCCCAGAGCCCGGCGCTAAAATAGGCAAAACATTATTATCTTGTCTGGCTTCGTAGATTATTTTGGTGCTGGGGTATGGTTCAGGAATTTATTGAGGTTGAAGATGTCGGGACTTTTAGGCTCGTCGCCGAGCAGGCGCCATTCGTGATAAGGAGGGACCCATATTTATTTGCGCAGTACTTCTCTTCAATGATATTCATAAATGTCGCAAAGCTTGAGGATAGGGAGGTTAAAAGGCTATTTGATATGCTGCGCGGTAAAACTATTGTTGTGAAGAGCCTTGTTAAGGCTTCCTCAATATCCGATTTCCTAGAGAAGGTTGGTGAGGTAAAGCAGTCGGAGCAGCATAACCGTAGATGTTAGCTTAGCAGCCCCTCCCTTAAAACCCTCTCAAACTCCCTAAAGTTTTTGACGACCACATCTGAGAACTCTATTATCCATGGACTTGGATTCTTAAGTCTACAGATGGTGATCGTTCTCTTACCCCTAAGCTTAGCGTAAAATAGTTCCATGCATGTTCCAGCTGAAAGCCTGGGCATGTAGGCGACGAGAACATCGCACCTATCAATGTCTTCAAGGTCTCTTCTAATAAAGTCTCTTGGAGAAGAAATTTCCACACGGCTGCCTTCGAAAGCCCGATATATTATTTTCTCACGCTGCCATGGATCTATGATCTCGTAGCCATATTTAGTGAGAATTCTCCTCATCTTATCTCTGTAGTGCTGCTTATCCTCTAATCCTTGGATTGGGCCTGAAATGAAGGCCACCTTAGCCATTTTTACACCCCTCCCTTAAATAAATAGGGCCTAGCTTCCTTATTGAGTTGCAGTGCTCTGAGAACTCCATAAGCAAACCATAGCTCACTCTCACCAAGATCCGAAGGCTCCCAGTTAACTGCTCACAAACCCTTCCGCGCTTAAGCATTAATTTTCCCTCTAATTTACCCTTGAAAGAGAGTATTCTTACGTTAATTTTAAATTAAGAGTTTTGCTACATATTCGTTTCAAGGTGAGGCGGCATGGTTAATGTTGAGGGATATGAGGTTCTTGAGGGGCTGTATTATTCTAGGGAGTGGATGTGGGTTAAGGTTGAGAATGGTAGGGCTAGGGTTGGCGTAACCGACTATGCGCAGAAGCAGATGCGTGAAATAGTCTTCGCTGAGCTGCCTAGGGTTGGGGCTGACGTTAGGCGTGGGGAACCATTCGGAACACTTGAGTCGGTTAAAGCCGTATCTGACCTTATATCCCCGGTGAGCGGCAGGGTCGTTGAAGTGAATGATAGGGTTAGTGAGAGGCCTGAACTAATAAATGAAGACCCCTACGGTGAGGGATGGCTAATAGTTGTTGAGCCGACGAACCTCCAAGAGGATCTCAGCGCTCTCATGACATTCGAGCAGGCTGTAGAATGGTATAGGGAAGTGGCAAGAAAGAGTTGAGGGCTGAATGGCTAGGAGAATAGTTATTATTGGGGCCCATGCAGCGGGCTGCGATGCGGCGGCTGCTGCTAGGCTCACCGACAGGGAAGCTGAGATAATCTTGCTCACAAACGAGCGCTATGCTGGATACTCTAGGTGCGGGCTACCATTCGTGATAGGTGGGCACATTAAGAGCTTTGAGGACTTAATAGTCTTCCCGCCATCCTACTTCAGGATGAATAGGTTGGATTTGAGGCTTGAGGCGAACGTCACAAATATTGACGTTAACTCTAAAGCCGTCGAAGTCCAGTATAGGGATGGGCGTACTGAGAAGCTTCAGTATGACAGCTTGATAATAGCTGCTGGCGCTAGGCCCGCCATGCCCCCAATTAAGGGTAGGGAGAAGCAGGGGGTCTATGTGCTGAGGACTATAGATGACGGCGAGAGGATTAATAGGGCTGTTGAGAATGCTAAGTCGGCTGTCGTGGTTGGGGCGGGCTTAATCGGCCTGGAGCTGGGCGTAGCCTTCGTTGAGCGCGGGCTGAAGACGACTGTTGTAGAGCTGTTGCCTCAAATCTTACCGGCCATGCTTGATAAGGATATGGCTGATCTAGTTCAGAAGGAGCTAGAGAAGAATAATTTGAGGATAATTACTGGGAAGTCTGTTGATGAGATACTGGGCGACGATAAGGTTACTGGGGTATCTGTTGCTGGGGAGCAGATTCAGGCGGATATTGTTGTTGTGGCTACGGGTGTTAGGGGTAACGTTGAGCTGGCTCAGAAGGCTGGCATAGAGCTAGGCGAGACTAAACTGATTAAAGTTAACATGCGTATGGAGACGAACGTTAAGGATGTTTACGCCTGCGGGGACTGCGTTGAATCGATACACCTCATAACTAAGCGCCCAGTTGTATGCCAGCTCGGGACAACAGCCGTTAGGCAGGCTAGGGTTGCTGGGATAAATGCTGCTGGGGGGTACGCCGTATTCCCAGGGGTCTTAGGGGCAACTGTAACAAAGCTATTTGACCTTGAGATAGGGGCTGTAGGCTTAACCGAGACCTTCGCTAAGAGGGTTGGCATTGAGACTGTTTCTATGACTTTTAGTGGGAAGACTAGGGCCGCATATTATCCGGGCGCCATGCCCATTAGAGTAAAGCTTACAGCTGATAGGGATACGGAGAGGATAGTTGGAGCGCAGATAGTTGGCGGCGAGGGTGTGGCCCAGAGGATAAATGCCCTATCATTCGCAATACTTAACGAGATGACCGTCAAGGATCTTGCTAGGGCTGAGACATGCTATGCTCCGCCATTATCTGAGACATGGGATCCAATGGTCTTGGCGGCACAGGCCCTTCTGAGGAGAATGAAGTAGCCTTATTCTCAACTCTAATCCTTTTTTTATTTTTAGAAGAAGTCTGAGAGCGATCTCTGCCCGGCTTTCTCCGTCCTCCTTCTCCTGGAAAACTCCTTGTCCACTTCGCCCTCCTCCCCGGACTCCCTGGCTACGCCTAAACCCTTCTCAGGGAAAATTATTATCTGTCCATATACTCCGTCGTATCCTGGAATAACCTTAACCCTACCTTCGCGAACCCTTATGACGGCTTCGGCTATGAGGGGGTTTGTTACTCTAGCTATCTCATCGAAGCTGGCGTCCATGAGAACTGCGTACTCGTTGCCGAACCTGGCTATTAGAGCATTGTATATGTTCCAGACTTTCTGCGAATTCGGGGAGTTTGCGCCTATAACCGCTGATATAACTTCGGAGAGGGGGAGTAGATGCACATATCCTGGGGAGTTTGGGGGCCTGAAGCCATATGGCCTGTCGGCCAGCTCCTCAACCCGCTGCTCAACGCCCTTTGTAAGCCTCTTATGGCATATGGGACACCTGTTTCCAAGCTTTATCGCCTCTTCAGGCGGCATGGATACTCCGCATGCCCTATGCCCCGTCCAATGGTATTTTCCATAGGCTGGGTCTGTCTCAATTGTAAGTTTCAGTATATTGGCGTCCTTCCCCCTGATTGAGTCAACTATATTCTTGTATGTTAGGCGCTCAATCTCGAAGAGGTTTGCCTCACGCCCAATCCTCCAGGGCCAGGCTGAGTGTGAGTCGCTGTTCGATAGGAGCGTGAACCTGTCTAGGGCGCTTAGGCGCCAGTTCATTGGCGGGTTGGATGATAGCCCTGTCTCTAGGGCATATATGTATTTAATCATGTCTTGGTAGCAGTCCTCCATCCTATCGAAGCCACTGAACGCTCCGAAGATGCTGAACCAGGGGGTCCAGGCGTGGGCTGGGAAGACCATGTTGTCTTTGGAGACCTCCATAACCTCCTCGACTAGATGCGCTGCGGACATGTTTAATGTTGGTCTCCCATCAACCCCTAGATCCCCATATTTGGATAGGCGGTCATTTATCTGTTCTGCAACCTCTATGCTGGGCGTCAGGATTACGTGATGAACCTTCTTGCTCTCGCCGTTAAATGCGAAGACTGTTGAGACCTCGCCTGTGATCATAAACCATACCTGCGACCTAGGCGCATCCACTGGCTTATATAGGCCTATACCGTAGGCGTCCTCCAGGCTCTCTTTGAGCTCACTAAGCCACTTTGGATGGGTGAAGTCGCCGGTTCCAATGAGCGTTAAACCTTTAATCTGCGAGAAGCTTGCTATCTCTTGGATATTCATGTTAGCGCTCGTTGCACGGCTATACCTGCTGTGTATATGGAGGTCAGCTATAACCCTCATGTTTATCCAGAAGTATATGTCTATCCGCCCTTAAAAAGATAGATGTGTTGCTGTGCTGTCTACGTTAAACTTCGCTGATATTTATCACTATAATATTCTGGGAATTACCTGAATGATAGATTGCTTAATAAATTTTTGCTGGAGATTTACCCTTGAAGGGGCAGGAGAGGTGGGCTTAGCTCAAAAGATGTTTGAGAAGTGGATTGAGGAGAATAGGGATAGGATAGGTCTCTATTTTAGGGGTAAGGGGTCGCCTAACCTAAAACTTAAGTGCCCCCTCTGCGGTAGGCAACTGCATAAACGTAACTTTACTGGGAAGTTTGAGTGCAAGAACCCTAAATGTAAGCTTATACGTGTTGAGCTAAAGAATGGTGAGGTGAGGATTCAGATAGAGCCTTTTGTAGATTTGAAGTATGACCTCACCCACCTTATACGGATAGAGGTTTAGCTGATAGAGCCTTTTTCAAGCCGGCGCTTTTATATGGCTATTAGCGCTGAGACGGTTAGCACGAAGATTATGGCCGATAGGAATGGTGATGTTGGACCGAAACCCTCATAGAGGGCCATGAAGAATATTGGTCCGGTGAAGCCCCCGATATCCATGAATGTTCGATATATTCCTATAGCGCTCCCCCTAAGGGATTGGGGGGCTAGATCTGAGAGTAGAACCATGAGAGATGTTAGAACCATGCCTCGTCCAAACCCGTCGATGAAAGATATGATGGAAATAATTATGCTTGAGGCTGGTACGCATGTGTATGCGTAGAGGCTTAAGGCCTCTATTACCATTCCCGCGACTACTATGGGTTTCCTCCCTACCCTATCTGATAGTCTGCCGGATATGGATGTAGAGAAGATTATGCCCAGAGTCCTGATGCTAGCAATTATACCTATAATTTCAACTGGGACGCCCAGATGAATGTTAAGGAAGAGTGGGAGGACTGTTCCTGTTATGCCAGTCCATACGAACATCCTTGTGAAGGAGCCTATGTAAACTGATGTGAGCGCCATATTTCTGCCTGGCAGAACCTTCTTGAGGGAGGATAAGATCTCCCTTCCAATAACCCTTTTTACGCTTATTTGGCGTAGGCCGCTGGAGAAGTAGGCTATTATGAAGGATGCTGCGGCTAAGGCGGCTGAGACGGCGAAGACCATTCTGTAGCCCATAATGCCCACCATGAAGCCGCCTATGGGAGCCCCAATGAAGCTCCCGATGAACTCTATTGACTGGAATGTTCCAAGGGCCAATCCCCTACCTGAGCGGAATATGTCAAATATTATGGCTGAGCTGTTCATGAAGAATAGCCCGGTTCCTAAACCCCACAGGGACCTGCCGGCTATCAGTACATATATATTGCTGGCTAATGCGCATATCGATGCACCTAGGGCGGATAGGGCTAAGCCTGAGATTAGCAGAAGGCGCCTGCCGATCCTATCGGATAATATGCCTGAAGGGATTTCGAGGAACATCCTTGAGAGGAACCATACTGAGGATACTAGGCCCACCATTATACCGGATGGATCTAGTTCGTGGGCGAAGATTGGGAGGAATGCTGAGACCAGGCTCATGTTCATCATTAACGTGAAGGATGAGGCTAAAATTTCAAGGTATGCTCTTGGACAATTCCTAAGAAGGTATTTTCTCAATCTTATTTCTCATCTCCTCTTCCATCAACACCTCAGTAGGGCATTATTTTATTTCTTAAGGAAATATAATTTTTAGGGTTTCTCTATATTCGTCTTCTGTTATTAGGTCTCTTATTCTCTGGCAGCCTCTATGCGATCTTGTGGTTTAGTCCTATACATCTGTATTCCATGCATTGTGATCCTTGAGGCGATGTATCCGAGCACCAATAGTAGTAGTGCTGGGATAAGGTAGGCTGCTATGCGCGTCATAATTATGTATAGGCTGCTGAATGGGTCTTCGGGTTGCCCCCTAACCTCTATTTGGGGGATTAATTTTGCGAAGTCTGCCAGCCTCTCTGGATACATTAGAAATAGCAGGCCATTACAGAATGTGAATGCTAAGAGGGCTATTCCTAGGAAAAACACTATTAATCCAGCAATATGCCCCGTTTTATCGGCTGAGTCACGCTGGCTCATATCGCATCACGCTTATAAGGATCTTAATTTTCCAGTTACGGGAGATTTAAATTTATAGTTTTTGGCCAGCTGGGCGGGCAGCTAGCCGTATCTCCTCACTTCCTCCTCATACCTCTTTTTAATCTTCATGATATGGTCTCTTATGGCGTCGGCTATGAAGGCATCGATGGATTTATACTGTTTTGGCCTTATCTTCGCCGCCCACTCGACGTCTCTGATGAGGTAGTCGGGTATCTTCACTTCAATGAGCCTTCCCCTAAGCCATCGCCTAAGTGCTCCCCTAATGCTAATGTAGCGTCCATCTGAGAGGCTTACTATTTTTCCTTCATCTTCGAGCTGCTGGAGCACATCGTAGACTCGGTAGATATCTATTGGTTGGATGCATGACTTATAAATGAATTTTGCGTCGAATGGCTCCTCCATAAACTCGATAAACTCGAATAGCTGCGCCTTAAACTCATCAACGCTTATCATCTTCTCTTCTCACCGCTAACCTCAGATCTAAGCTCCCTAATCTTGTCCCTAATGGCCTCCTTGATGAACTCCATCCTACTTCTGTAGCCAAGCATGCCTGTTGAAACTATCCTGTCAATCTCATCCATGAGCTCCTTCGGTATCTTGACGCTGATATATCTGGCGCCCTCCTCCTCACCGCCAGCCTGGGAGCTCTTCACGATGGATTTAGGCATATTTCCACCATATTTTACCTATCTATACAGAATTTATTAGCCAAAAAATATTTAAAAATTATGGGAAAGAATTGCTTGTTTCTTCCAACAGGCTGTTGAGGTTTATTCTTGCTCTATTCCCTTTTACCTTTTTTCTGCATTCCATGAGATACGGTGAATATGAGCCACGCAATGACTCCATATACTACTCCATTAAATACGGCCTCGATAAGTAATGTAGCTGGGACTCCGAGAACGGGATACTCTGTCTCAGGGACTCCTAAACGCTGATATAAGGATCTTCCGGGCGGCAGATCTTGGTACGCTAAAGTTATCAATAAAAATATTATGAATACTGACAGAAATACTATTGCTCCTTTCATTAGTCTTCCCACTTTCCCTTTTTGCTAATCTCTTTACCTATATAAGATTTTCCAAGAAAATGGGCTTTCACCCGTGCTCAATGGACCTAAAAGATAAATTGCTCCATTAACCACTCTCTC
Organism: Candidatus Bathyarchaeota archaeon; assembly: GCA_018396635.1. Classification (GTDB taxonomy): domain Archaea; phylum Thermoproteota; class Bathyarchaeia; order Bathyarchaeales; family DTEX01; genus DTEX01. The sequence goes on along the minus strand of JAGTQE010000006.1, from coordinate 1,319 downwards.
TTTAATCTTTAAGTATTGATGTGTGATCACTTTATTTGGGTATCATTTATGGGCTCTAAGGAGAAGATTGAGGTTGAAGTCAGCTTCTCGACATCATTGAAGTTTTGGCTTGCTTTCCTAATAACATTGATAGTTGCTATGATTATTGCCTTCGCCATCTTTTTAGTGCTACTTATATTGATACGCCAGTGGATAATAAGCCAACTACCCATAAGATTTGCGCTATCATTTCTATTCCGACTGTAGAGGTGAGAAACAACCTTCAACCTTCAAATCTCCCAAAATTTTATTCTTCTTAGCATGGAAAACTATCCTAAATAATGCCAGGATTAGGGGATTGATATGAGAGCCAGCCATATTGAAAGGTTCTGAAATAGAGGAGCTGCCGACAGGAGTTTGCTTTAATTATTAGGGCATCTGCTGGGCGCAAAATCCTCTCCTATTTTATTGTGGCGAGTGGACGATATCTTAACCCTAAGATGATTTTTACCTATAGCCAAACTGTTTAAAAATATTGTAGAGGTCTTATTATGATTGGCGATGAGGAAAAACATCAACCGAAATTGAAGATTGATGAGGTGCCCACGCAGCGCTGAGCCGAAAACTCTTGGGAGAGTTTTGTTGGGCTCATCGGGTTCGTGGGATCCTCATCCCATAGGTCAGCGTAGAAGAAAGTGGGATGGCATTCATCGCCAAGATGGATGTATGCTCCTAAAGGTATATTTATTTTTCTGCTGGTTAAATGCCCTACCCTTGGATCCTCATTGAACCATAGTCTTAGAATAGGTAGAGAGATGTTTATGCTGTGGAGGGCTACCTATTTTACTAGGCGAGCCAGCTAGGGCGAAAATATTTTAAAGGAGCCTAGAAGAGATCTTGCAATACCCTCAGCTGACAAGGAAAGGGCTAACGCCACCTCAATTCTCTTTGTGAGATTCCATATCGGTGTTGGCGTGCATAACAGCATTGATGGAACACTCTTTCAATTCTCTTTGTGAGATTCGAGACAAAGGACGAAGTCACGATAGAAGTTGTTGACTTAGACACCTTTCAATTCTCTTTGTGAGATTCTAATAGATGGGAGTGGCTTGACCCAATTGATGCGGAACACGGATGGTTCTTTCAATTCTCTTTGTGAGATTCAAAAGACTCCAAGGGAGACTTTGGGATGAGTTCTAAATATTTACTTTCAATTCTCTTTGTGAGATTCCCGTGGAGACTTGGCAGCCTAAATGCCCAAGATGCGGAAAGCTTTCAATTCTCTTTGTGAGATTCTTGTGATCCCAAGGGAGACAAGGATAAGCCAAGCGACCTCTTTC
>JAGTQE010000005.1 GCA_018396635.1 Candidatus Bathyarchaeota archaeon | reverse complement strand
AGTTAATCTAATCTCACTTTCAACAGCATTTTTCAGCCTCTCATACTTTACTCTCAAATTCTTCAGCTCCTTAATTTTCATGTCTGGATCTTCTAATGCTTGGTAAATTATAGCCCCTTCCGCTTCTCTAGGAATGGGCAGCTCCATAAGGTGGCATACTGTGGGCACTATATCCGTTAACCAAACAGTCCTACTTACGATCGCACCCTTCTTTATCCCTGGACCAGCCATTATGAGTAAACCTCTTAAGTCACCTATACTATATGTTGTCGTCGGCAGGAAGGCTCCATGCTGACCTCCAAATTCAGGCCTAGACATAAAATCACCTAACCCGCTTAAATATTAACACTATTAAAAGAAAAATTTTCCTTCTCTCGTATAAGGGATGCAGGTTCCCTATGATAGAGGGAGAGGGTATTCGAAAAAATAAGGTCTGATATAGAAATCAAAGCCTTATAATTTTTCTCATAAAAATAGGTTTTCCTTTTTTAATGGATCAAATAATCCGCCCAATAGTGCAACAGTTGCGCTTAAGTTTTCTCTTGATTAAATTAGCGACCTCATAATACTCTATAATAGTTTTTGGATGTACTCCACATCCCTCTTTAAGATATTTATTCTCTCCCCGCCGCTAAACATGCCCAGAGACTCATCCTCTATTGTTAGATCATAGTTATATCCCGCCCTTCTCAAGATACTTACAATCCTTCTAAGGTCTATATCTCCCTGATAGAGCGGAGCCATCTTAACTTCACCAACCCCTCTAAAAGCCTCTTTTCTATCGGGCTCAGCCACAGCATTTTTAATATGGGTGTGCTTAACCCTAGGGGCGAACTCCTCCACAATACTATATACCTCGCTCAACGGATAACCAAACCAATAGAAGTTTCCAGTATCCAATGTTAATCCTAAGTGTTCATCATCAATTGTCTGAAAGAGTAGTCTCAGGAATTCACGCCTATTTGCTATTACTCCGTGATTTTCAATAGCCAAGCTGACCCCAAGATTGCGGCACATATCCATGCATTCTTCAATGGCATCTGCCACTCTCTTAGCGTACTTCTCCATACTATAGCCCGTTATTGAGCGCATCACAGCATTTATTCTAACAACGCTAACCTCGAGGCCCGAAGCAACCTCTATACTTGAAAGCACATAGTCAACCTCCCTCTTAAGATTCTCTGATGAGAAATCATTCTCTACAAGTATTGCACATATACTTAGATTAAGTTCTTTAAGACGCTTCTTTAAATCCTCCCTAAAACACTTAGAGGAGACATCGACATCAGCTGCATACGCCGCATCTAGATAAGACTTGACTTTCATCTCTCTATTGATGAAGAGCTCGAAACTTGAGACGCCTAAATCTTTTAAGCCCTCGAACACCGTGTTATAACCAGCCCACTTAATTAGAGCATCCCTTAGGGATAAAAACAACACGACCCCTCCAATCTTCCATAAACTCTCAGATATTTTAAGCTTGCTCCTTTCACGATGATAGCGTTAAAGGCGCTGTTTATCGGGCACACATCTATACAATGGATGATTTCCAGCTAAAGGGTATTAATCAGACGCCTTTGAAATTAAGCCGTAAATTATGAAGTTTGCGCCCATAAGCTGGGCGAGGGCCAATGCCCCCTTACACGCCGCCTTTATGCTGTCCTTTAGATCATTGCTTCTCCTCTCTTCTCCAGCCAATAGATTACTCCAGCAATTATAGAGCATATCACTAGGAAACTACAAAAAATAGCATATTTTCAACATCACACGCATTTATTTGTCCGCTTATGCTTAAATAATTCGCCCTTCCACTCATATTCACACATATATCAAGGAAAGCATATATTCAACCTATTTATTGTAGTTTCCTTTTGGAAGGATAGACCTTGCAGCAATATGATGTAATAATTGTTGGTGCAGGCCCAGCTGGAATATTTTCCGCCCTAGAGCTCGCGAAGAATACCGACCTTAAAGTCCTAATGCTTGATAAGGGGCCGGATATTGATAAGCGCAGGTGTCCAGCTACTAGGGGTTTAGGATGTATAAGATGTGAGCCATGCTCTCTGCTTTCAGGTTGGGGTGGCGCTGGAGCCTTCAGCGATGGAAAGCTGACCATATCCACATCTGTAGGCGGCTGGCTCAGCGAATATATTGGCGAGGAGAGGCTTTCAAGGCTAATAGAGTATGTTGACAGCGTGTATGTAAAGTATGGTGGACCGCAAAAAGTTTATGGTGAGGATGTGGATGAGGTTGAGAGGATTGAGCGTAAAGCTGCCTTAGCTGGCTTAACGCTTGTTAGACAGAAAATTAGACATCTTGGCACCGAGAAGTGCGCTGAGGTCCTCCAGAAAATGCGCCAAGACCTCGATAGAAAGGGTGTTGAAATAAAGACTAGAACTGAGGTTAAGAGTCTGCTTGTGGAGAATGGCGAGGCGAAGGGTGTTGAGACCGCTAATGGCGAGAAGATATATGGAAGGTATGTTGTTGTTGCTCCCGGAAGGAGCGGGGCTGAGTGGCTTAAAAGTGAGGCGCAATCCCTCGGACTAAAAACTCTAAATAATCCTGTTGATGTGGGCGTCAGGGTTGAGGTTTTAGCTGTAACGATGGAGGAGTTGACAAACGTGCTATATGAGCCCAAATTCATATATTACTCGAAGGCTTTTGATGATCAGGTTAGAACCTTCTGCGTTAACCCATACGGCGAGGTGATTACAGAATCATATGGTGGGGTGATAAGCGTTAATGGGCAGAGCTACGCGGAGAGGAAAACTGAAAACACAAATTTCGCCATCCTTGTGAGCACATCCTTCACATACCCGTTCCGTGAGCCGATAGCTTATGGCGAATACATTGCTAGGCTGGCAAACCTGTTAAGCGGCGGCGTAATTATACAGCGCTTAGGCGACCTAGAGATTGGCAGAAGGTCAACTGAGGAGAGGATCAGTAGGAGCATTGTTAAGCCTACACTTAAAGTAGCGACGCCGGGAGATTTAAGCTTTGTATTACCCTACAGATATTTAACGGATATCAAGGAGATGCTCATGGCCCTCGACAAAGTCGCCCCAGGAATATACTCAAAGCATACACTGCTCTATGGCGTTGAGGTAAAATTTTATTCGTCAAGGCTCGAGTTAAATGAGCATCTTGAGACGAGGATAAAGAATTTATTTACGATAGGTGATGGAGCCGGAATCACAAGAGGACTGATACAGGCAAGTGCCAGCGGTGTAATAGTTGCAAACGAGATAATTCGGAGGGAAAGGAAGAGGCTGAGAACTCAAAGTGATGCTAAAGACTAGAATAGAAGCGGTAGGATTCCGTAGACTCTGGCAGCTGAAAGAAGGCCGCCAACAGTGACATATTCGTTTGGGGCATGAGCCAGCTCCTCTATGCCAGCGCCAAAACCTAGGCACGGTATCCCTAGAATCCTTTTTAGCCTTATGGCGTCTGTTGTGCCTAGGAGTATCTTCGGCTTAGGCTCCACTCCAGTCGCCGCCTTAACAGCTCTCCTTAGGCTTATGGCGTACTCTGAGTCCCAACGTTCATAGTACCCGGCCTCAGAGCCAATTATTTTAACTTCAATGCCCATACCACTTAGGTCGGAGATCAAATAATGGATGCGCTCCACGATTTCTTCAGGGTCAACGCCGGGCGATATCCTTATGTCGAAGGAGGCTTCGGCACTATCGGGTATAACGTTAACTTTAACTCCGCCATTTATCATTGTTAGGCTGACAGTTGGATAATAAAAAGCCCTCCTTATCACATTTCTCTGCTCATTGCTCAATCTTTCATCGGCTAGAAGGTATTCTACGCTCGACTTAATTGAGCTCTCTAGATCTGCTGGAAGCGTGAAACCATAGTTTCCTATGCTCTTAATCCTTTCGACTGCTAGCAGCAGTTTCTCTATGGCATTATCCCCATAGAAGGGCATGCTCCCGTGGGCTGACTTCCCAGTAGCCCTTAAACTAAAATGTATATAACCTTTGCAGCCGACATCTATATACGGCTCCCTACTCGGGTCTCTGCTGAATGAGTCGCCTATTATGCATAAGTTACCGCTTATCAGGCCCCTCTCGATCAGCCAACGTGTGCCATTATATGAGCCGACCTCCTCATCACACGTAAACCAGAAGTCAATTGTAGCCTTTTCCTCCTCAGGTATATCGCTCAGAACCTTTGCAGCCACCATCGCAGCTGCGCAAGATCCCTTCATGTCGCTTGAACCCCTACCGTAAATTCGCTCACCGTCAACTACGCCTTCAAAGGGGTCATAGATCCACTTCTCACGTAGACCAGCTGGAACAACATCAAGATGACCCAACCAAACAATCTTCTTGTCAGACTTACCCTGAACCCTGGCATGCACATTAACCTTCTCTCCTTCTCTAGAGTAAAGAGAAACCTCTACGCCAGCATCTTCAAGATATGCCTTTACATATTTAGCGCATTCGAGAGTGTTGCTTGGCGGTGAGACCGTTTGAAACCTTATCAGGTTAGATGTGACCGAAATAAGATCTGTTTTCAGCCCATCGATCCTATCTAGAACATCATGTATGAGGTGTGACGACATTTATACAACCCCGCTAAGTTACTATCTCGCTCAACCTACCGCTTTCAGCAGCATAGCGTATTTCAAGCATTGGAAGATCCATCGAAGCCTCTATTCTGTCAACACCATACCTCCTCAAAATACTTTGATATTTCAGCGTTAGTCTGCGCATTTCTGGCGAGGTCGGCCCAACACATGGGCTTCCAGGGACTCTAGGACTAACATCGAATACATAGAAGGCCAGCCTTTTCTGCTCCGGATCATCGGCGTCGTAGGCGATAGCTCCCTGAAGGGCGAAGAGGCCGATTATGCCAGGCGGGTACTCTTCCCTACAGACCCTTATGAACCTCTCGGCGGCTTCATATACTAGCGGCTTCTGCGACTCCCTCATCGTTAGCCCGTAATGGCCTATCTCCTCATTCTTGATTGGAACATTTATCATCAGCTGATCTCTGGCAGGAAGACTCAGAACTCCATGTAAGTTAGTCTGTTTCCTATCATCGAAGCCTAGGAAGTCGAAGTTTCCAAAATAGTCTTCTAAGGCCCACTTCTGAAAGTTTGCATTGAACTTCTGTCCGAGAACATACTCTTCTATGCGGGCCTTCCTTAAGCCCTCCTCATCTATTACATCCTGCTTTATTAGCTCCTCAGCCTTCCTATAATAGTCTTCTGGTGATGAAGCATAGAAGAAAGCTCGTTCCAGAGGCTTCTTCTTCTGTTGAACCTTAACTATGACGAGCCTATCAATATCTTCAGGTCTATCAAACTTCTTAGGTATCTTTATCCCAGCCTTCTCTAAAAGCCAGTATTGATTTCTGGGCGCCGTTCTCTCCTCAGTCCTTAGGAGGAAGCGGTTGCCATAGATCGGAACCCTAAACCTATTCTCTATATTATCGTATCCAACGTAAACCGAGAATGATCTATTGGGGATGAATATGGTGCTCAGTTTAAGCATCTTGTCTTGGACATCTTCCCTTATAATGTCTGAGAATTTGTCTAGGAGGATTACGTGGTCAAATAGGTGCCTATTATAGTTTGCATATAGCGATTCTCTACCCTTTTGGCAAACAACTAAAGTCTGAAAGCCAAAAGCCTTAGCCGATACCCCAACCTCTTCGGCCGAATGGGAGCCCAAAACACCAATAGTTACCTCATTAGGATCATATTCTGAAGCTATTTTTTTGGCTTCGCTCCCACAACCACCCAACATTACCACCATAAAAAAGAAAGCGCAATCACCCTAATATTTCCTTTAACCTATCCTGCTCTATGGCCTCCCTTATCTCTAGAGCTATCCTACGGCCCGTACTCATCGGCTTGCCATGCTTAATTAGCGCATACGGCGATGTCTCCATGAAGACATTTGTTCCAGCAACTATCCTCGCTGATATCTCAAAGACGTAAAACTTCAAGTCCGGGGTTACAACGGTCTCTAGGCAGAATGGTCCATATATCCCGGGGCTACATATCTCTTTTGAAGCCTTAATAACGCTCTCTCCCATCTTAAACACTTCGGGCAGGAGAGATTCACGGAGCATAAGTGGGAAGTTTCCGACAATCGTGTATGTTACTTTAAGGTCACGTTGCAGATTTGGCGGAATCCTTCCAATTCCGTCCACATTTGATTCATAGCGCCTATCAAATCCCATGAGCTCAAGCTCGTTACGTATAACAGAGTAGAAGTAGTGTATGTAAACTGGAATCCCAACGATGTATTCCTGAATGACATATTCCTTTATTTTCCCTATTTTGCGCCTAAATTCCCGCTCGCTCTTAACTAGAAAATATCCTTGGCCCCCCTTAGCCCCGGGAAATTTAACTATGGCTGGCCTATCTATCTCTGATGGATCGTTAAAGACCTTCGGTAGATTTAAGCCTGCCTTCTCAAGCCATATCCGCTGCCTCTCCCTATCACTCTCCCAGAAAAGTATCTTCCTATTACCATAGTATGGAACTTTCATACCTTCGATGGCCTTTAGATCTACATAGGCTATTAACGATGCATGTGGAATTAGGATGGCGTTCCGCTTTAGGAGGGCATCTTCCAGGGTTGGGAATTCGCTGTAAGACTGAATCTCAATTATTTCATCCGCAACTCCAAAGTGCCTATAAACAAATGCGTGATCGCTTTTACAGATAGCTATGGTTCTAAATCCCTCATCCTTAGCTCCCTTAAGTATCTGAAGGGCAGAGTGGCTTCCAAGAGTCGCTATCGAGTATTCCATTTAAACATCCACCGCCTACACTATTTTCGGAACCCAATATATTATGGTGAAGTTCACCAGCACGGCCAGCAGCAGAATAAAAATCAAACACGCAAGTCCCTTTAATCTAATCCGCGAAGTCCCAAATTTCTCAGGTATTACATAAAGACTGCTACTAAGTGAGAGTATACTCGCGAGAACCAAAGATGCTAGAAAGTAGCTGCCAATGCTAGGATCAAAAGCAAGACGAGCTCCCGCAACAGCGATAGCGACCCCCGCCATAAAAGACCCTATGAATGCAAAGAAAACACCCTCAATTCCCTCTTTAGCAAGTGCTAAAACAGCATTCACAAAAATAATTATCGATATGGAGATAGTGGCCGCTATAATGCCGTTTTCCTCTGGAATACCTTTACTCGTAGAGCAAAACAGGACTGTGACCAGCAGAAGCAAAAGTGAAGAAAAACCCTGCATCAGAAAGATTTTCTCACCCCTAAGCTTCTCAAATAACCTCTCCATTGCCATACACTTTCCTTCCTTCATTAGGAAGCGGAACTTATATATTTTATCTTCCTCCTCTAAATACCCGAGGAGCACACTGCTAACAAAAAGCTATTTATTTGTTTGTCTCTACCTATTTTTTCTGAGGTGATGTTTTAGATGGCTGCGGAGGAGAGGAAGGAACCTTACCGCACACATAAGGTCGTTATTAGAGGTGTGGTTGAGGGCTATGATGTTGCTTCGCTCGAGGATCTTAAGAAAATTGAGGGTCTGATTGAGAGCCTGCAAAACGAAATAAATTCGCTTAAAAACCAAGTAGCTGAGCTGCAACGCTCTCTTAACGCCACAAACATGAGGCTGGAGAGGCTGGAAAACTTTCTAAGGTCATTTAGATAGATACCGTTGCGGGCTTAAGGAGCACGCATTTGACTATGAGCGTGCATCTAGGATAATTCACCTATAATTTTTAATGGAAATAATGTTTGCTATGTCTCAGTAATATCTAAAGATTAAGCGTTCAGTAATAATAAGCGTCATGAACGGTGGAAGATATGGGTAAAATGATGATTGCATTAATCATGGTTGCAGTCTTTGCCGCAGGATCTTTCCTCTCGTATATATGGGTTGCAGGGTACCTCTTTTCCCTAGAGCTTAGGCTGCCCGAAACGCCAACGATATCCATATGCAACCTTACCGTTTCAGCTGAGGATCCAACGTTCTTTAACGTGACAATCCTTAATCCATCATTTGCACCTAGAGCTGTTGAGATAATGGGCATAAGCGTCTTGGTGAATGAGACAGCCTATAAAATTACGGTGATGACCCCCTCAATTCCCAGCGGAGGCTATAGGCTTGAGGTTGGGGAAATAAGGACATTCAAGTGCCACTGGCTTTGGGCTGATTATGCTGGTAAACCAGTTAGCGTAATGGTTTTTGTTAGGGAAGGATCTGGAGCCGTTTACACGGTAAACCTACCGCTGGTAGCGGTAGAGGTTGGTAGCCCAAAATTTGACCCGGAGCTGGGGGATCGATTCAGCATTAGAGTAAGGAATAGTGATAGGTCTGTCATCAGCGTAGATGTAAAAGGCATCAGTATAATCGTTGACGGCTCAATATATGATGTTGAGTTCAGTCCACCCCCACCAATTAGACTCAACCCAAATGGCTCAATAGATTTGACCTGCAGGTGGAATTGGGCTGAGCATCAAGGCAAGAGCATTACTGTAATTGTGGAGACCTCTCAAGGCTACATGGGAAGAGGCAAGGAGATTATTCCCACATACGCCATTTTCGCAGTGAGCAATGTTAACTTCAATCCGGAGAACACTACATGCTTCAGCATCACGGTAGCAAACTTTCAGGGCTCACTCGTGACATTAAACATTACCGATATCTCGATTAAAACTAAAGATGGGTTAATTTTAAAGCCTCTAAGGGTGATTCCGAATCTCCCATACATCCTTAAAGCTGATTCAATAGTCCCATTTATCTGCGAATGGAATTGGACACAATATGCTGGTGAAGAGGTAACTCTTATTGTAAGTACGGGGCAAGGCTATAAGACAAGCGTTACATTCACGATCCCATATTTGCCGGAGGAAACAATGCGTGAAAGCGCCCCATGAGATCCTATATACTTTAGCTGCTTAACATTTCTCTAGAGCATTTTCGAAGTCTAAGAGGGCTAGTTCAGGTCTCTTACTCCTCGTTATATATGAGCCGACAACAGCGATTTTAGCGCCAGCCCTATAAACGTCAACTATTGTTTTAGGGTTGATGCCACCGTCGACACTCACAATCTTGCTGGGAAACTTTGTTGAGAAGTGCCTTATCCTCCATAGGGCCTCCTCACTAAACTTTTGTCCACCCTTCCCCATTGGGACGCTCATTATAAGGAGGAGGTCGGCGCAACCAACTATTCTATCCGTCATCTTCTCAATAGGTGTTGGAAGGTTTAGAGAGACGCCGACCCTATAACCGAAACCTCTTATGACTTTGATAGCGGAAATAGCCTTATCCTCAGACTCAAACGACTCAACCTGCAATATTATTGTTACGCTCTCTTTATCCTTGTGATATATAAAATCATTAATGGAATTAATGATCTCCATTGGGTCGCCGACCATAAGATGTATCGTTAATGGCTCTATGCCATGAAGAGCTTCATATAATCTTCTCAATAAATCTATAGAGAATTTCACCTTACGAGGTATCATGGGCGGTCTCATGACATCAACATGTATGTCATGTATCTTACCAGTATTGATGAGTCTTAATATATTGTTAAAGGCAGCTGTCTTTTCCATCTCGCCTAAATTTTTAGAGAGCTCAGTCTCATACTCCAGTATCGATAGTGAGATAAGCATCTTCACATATTCTATATTCTTGATGAGGATACTTCAATATTTTGCTTTCCAAGAGGGTCTTGAATATGGCTAAAGAGTTTTTTATAGGTATTGATAATGGTACTCAAAGCACAAAGACGATAGTTGTAGATGGAGAGACAGGGGCAGTTTTAGGTAAAGCTGTAAAGGAATACGGCTATATAGAGGGGTTGCCGCCCGGACATAAGGAACAGGACCCAGCCGTATGGATCGATGCCCTCATAGAGACAGTTAAAATGGCTATAAAAACGGCTGGTATTGATCCAAAATATGTTAGGGCTATAGGCGTCTCAGGGCAGCAGCATGGATTAGTCCCGCTAGACGAGAATGGGCGGGTTATAAGGCCCGCCAAGCTTTGGAACGATACGAGCACGTTTAGGGAGAGCCAATATTTGATTAGAAAGCTTGGAGGTTTGAAGAAGGTTATCGAGATCCTTGGATTATCGATCCCGCCAGGATATACTGCACCGAAGATCCTATGGCTTAAGAGGAATGAACCGTGGAATTATAGGCGCCTAAAAACGGTACTACTCCCACACGATTACCTCAACTTCTATTTGACTGGAAGGAAGGTTATGGAGTACGGTGATGCATCTGGAACAGCCCTCATGAACGTTAGGACCAGAACATGGTGTAAGGAGGTTTTAGATGCAATTGACCCCAACCTTGAGGAGAAGCTTCCGCCCCTCCAAAGCTCTGACAAGCCAGCCGGCTTCGTTAGAAAGGAAGTTGCTGAGATATTCGGTTTCAGAGACGATGTTCTTGTGAGCGCTGGCGGCGGAGACAATATGATGGCTGCCATAGGTACGGGAAACACTAGGAAGGGAATTGTAACAGCGAGCTTCGGGACATCCGGTACAATCTTCGCATACTCGGATACGCCAGTAATTGATCCTAAAGGTGAAATAGCGGCATTCTGCGACTCAACGAATGCGTGGCTGCCCCTACTCTGCACAATGAACGTAACAGTCTCAACTGAGTTCGTGAGAAGTCTTTTCAAGATGACCCATGAAGAGCTCACGGAGGCTGTTGAGGCGTCGCCAGTGGGATCCGATGGCCTAATACTGCTGCCATACTTTGAAGGTGAGAGGACTCCAAATGTTCCAGATGGCACAGGGGTTTTCTTCGGATTAAACAGTAGAACCTTTAATCCAGAATATATAGCTAGGGCGGCCATGGAGGGGGCAACCTTAGGCATGAATTATGGTTTGAATAGGATGAGAGAGCTTGGGATAAATCCTAAACAGATTAGGCTTACTGGAGGCGGCTCAAAGAATAGGGCCTGGCGGCAGGTAGCGGCGGATATATTTGGCACCGAGGTTGTCTGCCTAAAGATTGATGAGGGGGCTGCGTATGGCGCGGCGCTTCAAGCCATGTGGACCTATCGAAATTATATGGGCGAGAAAGTTACAATACAGGATATAACGGACCGATATGTTGAGGTCGATGAGAATACGCTAGTCTTCCCAAAGCCTGATAACGTTAAAATATACAGGGAGCTACAAAAGATTCAGGATGCTTTAAGTAGGAGCCTTAGGAGAGTCTTCCACTTACATAGAAGATTCCTAGAAAAGTATGTACGCTAAAGAGCCAAGATATGCTTAAGATATCTCAAGGCCGGTCTGCTTCAAACCATTAAACACCCATGAGAGATCCGGACAAGTTACCCTCTCCTTAACTCTCTCAGCCAATGCGTGGACAACTATTGGTAGAGCTATCGTTGCGTCACAATAGCATTGAACATTGCGCCCCTCTTTAGACTCTTTACCCCAGCTTATTGCTTCCTCAAATGTGCATCCTGAGAGCCCTCCCCAATGTGGTGCATCAGTGGTTATTTGTATCGCATATTTATGTGGGGAGGGGGGACCATACCTTCCATCCTCAGTTATGCTACTTGCGATGGCGCTTAGCTGGATAAAGTCTTTTGGAACCCCTCCCCCAATGTATATTACGCCAGAGTTTTTGAATTTTCTCTTTATCTCAACTAACTGCTCAAAGTCCTTCATCTGATCTATTAGTATACTGAATTCCCCTCTACTCCGCCTTCTATTCACTATATATGCAACACCATAGGCGCTATCAACTATGGCTGGAGAGAACACCGGCACACGCTTCTCATAGGCAGTTGCAATAATACTTTTTATGTTATTTTCTGAAAGATATTTACCAAATAAATAGAGAAACTCTGCTGAAGAATAATTGTAATTAGGTCTAAGTTTAGTCATAAAGTCAGCTATCAAACTCTCCATCTGTTCATATTCCAGCTCATCCGCAAAAATATCATAGAATCTATCTATCTTATATCTTGCGAGATCAGCATCATCAACGAGGCTGTGGCCCTGCCAATATGTGCCGCCCATAGCCTCCAATATATCCTCTGAAATATTTGCGCCTGTTGAGACTATAACATCTATAAAGCGCTTTTCGATAAGCCAATTAATTATCTTCCACTGACCAGTGGTGCTCATTGACCCGGCATAACCAAAGAATATTACAACATCGTCTTTAAGCATCTCCTCCCAGACATCAACAACCTCGCCGAGCTTTCTTCCCTGAAAACCAGTTTTAGCCATCTCCATGAGCAGCTCAGATATCTTTTTCGGGATTTTAACTTCTATCGACTCAAGCTTCCTCTTAAAATATGGCGTTATCCTTTTTTCCTTAATCATTCTCTCACCATACAGTATCGTTAAGAGATATTTTATCCCCAATTGGATCTTATTTATGTTTATGTATTTATCGCTATGTTTAAAAGCGAAGTTTTTAGCCGCTATTCTGTTATTTAATGGAATCTTAAGGCTTTCCTAAGCTTTTAAAAATTCAGGGACATCGCCCGAAAAATACATTATAGAAAACTCTAAATAATTCAAGTTTAAACTATTTTTAATTCAAGCCGTGAGGGAAAATTATGGAGAAGCCTGATGTTGGAGGGCAGAGGGTTCTGCTCTATGACCCGCTGAAATGCACCGGCTGCCTCTTCTGCCAAATAGCATGCGCCTACCGCCACTTCAGGGAGTTTAATCTCGAAAAGTCTCACTTAAAAATTCAGTTCGATGAGAAGGCTAATGAGTTTGAGGCCATATACTGCCAGCATTGCGATGAACCACTTTGCGTTGCAGTATGCCCGAAGGAGGCCATTACTAAAGATGAGGCGACAGGACTGGTTAGAATAAACCCGATGAGATGTATAGGCTGTAAGACATGCACAGTAGCCTGCCCATTATCAGTTCCATGGTTTAACCCAGATCACCGTGTTGCTATGAAATGCGACTTCTGTGATGGGGACCCGTGGTGTGCAAAGTTCTGTTCCCCTCAGGCCATAAGAGTTGCCACTAGAAGGGAGGCTTGGGAGTTTAATAAGAAATATTATTTGGAGGCGTGATATATGATCTTGGCTTTAGAGAATGATGTGCTTAGCTACTTGAGTGAAGTGCTTGGCGGCGACTTAATAGAGGCTTATAGGCAGCGTGAAAGGAGAATATTTGTGAGAGTTAAGCCCGCAGCTGTTAGAAAAGCTGTTCAAGCACTAAAGAGCCGATATAAGACTCTACGCTTTATGACTCTCTCAGCAGTCGATGACGGCTTAGACATAGAGTACCTATATCACTTCAGCATAGATGGTATTGTCTTAACGCTTAGGAGCATAAAGCCCAAAGAGGATAATACGCTCGAGTCCATAGCGGACATTATTCCGGCGGCAAACTTCATCGAGAGGGAGATCTCCGATCTTTTTGGCGTTAAGCTCGTAAACCATCCGCAGCCGGAGCACGGGCTAGTGCTGACTAAGGACTGGCCTGAAGATAAACGCCCTTTAAAAAGACCGTTTGAGGGGATTCTGCCCTCTAAGGCTAGGCCTGTCGCCGAAGCCCTAATATCAAGTAGCTGTGTAGCTCCAATATCAGCGTTTATACAGAGGAAACGTGAGGAAGCAGGCCTCCCTAGGTCTGCGCCATTTGCATTCACCGATGAAAAAGCATTAAATGAGTTTCAAGCAATCATCAGGGATACTGGCTTCAGTGAGAAGGCGGGTTTTGATTGGGAGAAGAAGAGGTTAAGATATAAGTAGGGGGATTATAATGGTTAGATACGCCTTCTTCATGGGATGCCAGATTCCAATGCGCCTCCCGAGCATCGAGATAGCTGCGAGAAAGGTTTTTGAGAAAGTTGGGCTTGAGGCAGTTGACCTACTTGGCTACTCATGCTGCCCAGAGCCAGTAATATCACGGCTCCTTGACGAGATCACTGCTCTGGCGATATCTGCAAGGAACCTAACTATGGCTGAGGAGATGGGCTTAAACATGATGACGCTATGTAATGGCTGCTATGAAACTTTGGCCGAAGCAAATGAGACTCTAAAACACGATTTAGAGAAGAGGGAGAAGATAAATAGGATCTTGAAGCGCTATGGCAGAGAATTTAAGGGAAACATTGAGGTTAAACATGTAATTGAAGTCCTTTATGAAGATGTGGGGCTAAATAAGATTAAAGGTAACGTTGTGAAGCCCCAGAGGATGCGTGTGGCGCTGCACTACGGCTGCCACTTACACCGCGAATATAAAGGCCCAGACATAATGCGTAAGCCAAATATGATGAGGGAGATAGCCGCGCAGACGGGCGTTGAGATAGTCAATTATGGGCTTGAGCGCTTATGCTGCGGCTATCCGAGCATGCAGGCTGATGAAGAATTCTCGCTGAAGAATAGGCTTCTATTAAAGCTAAGTAGGATTAGGGGTTCTGGGGCCGACGCCATTGTAACCGCTTGCCCCGCATGCATGATACAGTTTGAGATTGGTCAAGTTATGCTGAGGTCTTATGGCGCGCAGTTTAATATGCCGTGCATAAACCTGATGGAGCTTCTAGCATTGTCCTTCGGTATACCATATCAGGAGCTGCGTTTAGAGCTTCATAGGAGCCCTGTCCTACAATTAGTCCAGAGGATGGAGGCGAAATAGTATGCCTGAAACAGTTTATATTGGCCCATATAGGCCGCAGCTGGTCGAGCCCGAGCGCTTCGAGCTACTCGTAGAGGATGGCAGAATAATCGATGCTAGACTAGAGCTTGGCTATATGCATAGGGGAATAGAGAAGCTCTTCACGACGAAGACTTACATGCAGAATTTAGCATTAGCTGAAAGGATATGTGGAATATGCAGTGGAATACATACGCTATGCTATGCTCAGACGGTTGAGAGGCTTATGGGGATCGAGGTTCCGGAGAGGGCTAAGTACCTCCGCTGCATATATATGGAGCTCGAGCGTCTGCACAGCCATTACCTATGGTTTGGTATATTGGCCCATAGCCTGCACGAGCATGAGGCTTTCCTTAAGATTATGGGCGAAAGAGAGAGAATTCAGGATCTCCTAGAATATTTGACTGGAAACAGAATAAACTACCTAATAAATACTATTGGCGGGGTTCGAAGGGATATAACACCCGAAAAGGCGGAGAAGATTAGGAAGGCGCTTAGGGAGCTTAAGCCCCTCTCAGACTACATAATGTCGCTTTTAGGCGATAATGGCGCATTCACTAAGAAGATTAGGGGGGTTGGCGTTTTGCCCAGAGATAAAGCCCTTGAGGTTGGCGCCGTTGGGCCAACGCTCAGAGGCTCAGGGATAGTTAGCGACATAAGGAAGGATGATCCATATGCGGCTTATGATAAACTTGACTTTGAAATTATTGTTGAGAAGGATGGAGATGTATGGGCGAAGGCCCTCGTTAGGGCTAGGGAGACGTATGAGAGCATGAAGATAATTGAGCAGGCACTTGATAATCTTCCGCCCGGCGAAATCGCCGTTAAACCAGGTGAGCCAAAGGTGGGCGAAGAGATAGGTAGGACCGAGGCCCCGCGTGGAGAACTAGTCTATTATATTAGATCTAATGGAACTAATATTCCAGAGAGGGTTAAGGTTAGGACACCATCATACGCCAACAATTTTGCTATACTTGAAATGCTCCGAGGAGAACGCCTAGAAAATGCTAGAGCTGTCATTGAGAGTATAGATCCGTGCTTCGCATGCACTGATCGCGTAACTATAGTTGACACTAAAACAGGTAAGAGGAAGATAGTATCCTTAAAGCAGGGTTAGGTGGTTTATGATGGGTAAGATATCCGTTTACCGTTTCCTTTCAGCCGGATGCAATGGGTGCGATGTGCAGATTCTGGAGTGCCTTGTTCCACGCTATAGGCTTGCAAATTTAGGGGTTGAAGTTGTTGAGAAGCCTGAGGAGGCAAACGTCTTAGTCTTAACTGGCGGCGTAAATGTTAAAGGTAGAGAGTATCTGCTAAAAACTTATGAAGCGATTAAGCCGCCGAAGATTGTCGTTGCTGTCGGGAACTGTGCGCTAACAAAAGAGATATTTGATAAAGGCTATCCTATGGTTGGGCCGCCAGACCAAATAATACCGGTCAACTATTATATTCCTGGATGCCCGCCGAGGCCACAAGCAATAGTTAAGGCTATAGCTGACATATTAGGCGTTAAGATCGAGGAAGTTGAGGATTACTGGCAGGCCCCTGAAGGCTTTCGTGGAAAACATGAGTTTGACAGTGAGAAATGCATAGGCTGCGGTGCATGTGCGCAAATATGCACAGCCGACGCCATAGATGTGATAGACGGCCCTGATAAGAGAATTATAAGAGTTAATTATGGACACTGCTCTTTCTGCGCATTCTGTCAAGATGAGTGCCCAACGCAGGCTTTAAGGCTCACACGTGAATACCACTTAGTAACTGGCGATAAAGAGAGAGCTAGAGTTACAAATGAAGTTGGTCTGCTCAGCTGTGCCATTTGCGGCGGCGTATTCTTCCCAGAAAAGCAGATAGATTGGGCGTTGAAACGCATAACTTTAGAGAAGATTCCAACCTACGGCGAGTTCAGCGGCGAAATTCTAGACGCTATGAAGGTATGCACAAAGTGCCGGAGAAACATTGGAAACATAAGAAAAGCAAAAGGACTGCTATCAAAACTTTCCGAGAAAGTCCGCCGCTGAAAATTCTCCTAAAAATCCTCCCTCATTATTTTTTAGGAAATTTATATCGGGGTCAGTATTTTCTTTCTTAAGCATATGAGTTTATGCGGCATTCTAACTATAATTATGGCATATGATAGTGCAGCTACAACTAATGGGATTAGCAGCGGAGCCAAGATCCATCCTGAAATCAGCAGGTTTAGTGACAGTGAAAGTATATGATCGCCCAGATTTCTTCGAAGAATCTTCAGTGCCGGCCAAAGCGCAGCTAGCGCCGCTAGGGAGAGGATATATGAGCCCATAAAGACTATGAAGAAAACTGGCCTAACTAGTCCAAGCATATGTAGGCCCACCAAATAGACCAGCAAAGAAGTCGCAGCCAACATTATAGAAGAGAAGAATGAGTGCTTAGATAAATGGGGCATTATTCTCTTTAGACCATCGGCCAGCATAAAGAAGCCTGCAACAGTTAGGAGGAAGCCTGCATGGCATAGCATATCCACTAAGATAGATGCGGCTCCTAAACCAACTAAGACAAGACCCACACCGACTTCTGCTGCCACCCTATCCTTATTTCTCAGAGTTCTATACAGGTGGATGGGGTAAATCAGTACCAGCAAGAAAGAGCAGTACATATGCATGAAAAATCATTTGATGGAAATCAGGTTGAAACATAGGGTTAATATTAAGCGGAAAAAGGGGCTTCATTTCGGGATATAGTAGCGAGTCGAGGAGGACATGAAAAGCCCAGCCCACAATGCCAGCTAAGATGAATGATTTAAGCGGATCCTTTTTGTCTATCAGTGCTAAGTCCACTAAATATGGCGTCATATACTCTCCAACCATGTTTAAGATGAACCCTACTAGGGCGCCTGCGGGTATTGATGCAATAAACGTGTGAAGTAGGCCATGTGAAGGGTAATTCAGCCCTATAATTATGACTATTAGGGGTTCAAAATCTATAATGATGCTTGACAAGATCAGGGTCGGCCAGTTAAGTCTTCTACGCAACAAATACCCTAGTAGAAGGGATAACCCAAGGTGATAGCTGGTAAATGGCATAAAATCCCTCAACTCTCTATCTTAAGATCTTAAAGGCGGAGATGTTTTCAGTCCCAGAACTATAGTAGAAATAAAGAACCTCTTAATCCTTCAGGTTTTTCTGAACCTCTTTGATAGAATCTTATTTATGCCATTTATCATTGCTTCGACACTAGCCATCACAATGTCCTCTCTGGCGCCTCTAGCCGAAACAATGTTCCCATCCTTATCCTCAACCTTTATTATAACCTCAGCCACAGCATCCGAACCGCCGGTTAAAGCCTCAAGTCTATACTCCTTCAGCCTAACGTTCGCTAAACTATCTGTAATCTTCTGTATAGCCTTAATCGCCGCGTCAACCGGCCCAACACCGGTCTCGGCGGCAACATACTCTTTACCATCAATTATAAGCTTTACGGAAGCTGTTGGGATAACTCTCACGCCAGTTATGACAGCTAAGTCGGCCAGCTCAACAATCTTCTCCTCAGCCGTTGTACCCATAATTGCTCTGGCGATGGCCAGCAGATCAGCATCCGTAACCATCTTACCTTTATCGCCGAGCTCCTTGATCCGCTCAACAATCTCCTTCAGCTGCTCCTCAGTCGGATGCAAGCCTACTTCCTCGAGAGTGGCCTTAATCCCATGTCTGCCGGCGTGCTTTCCAGCAATGAGTTTACGCTGCCTTCCAATTAGCTCTGGGCTGAATGGCTCAAATGTTATCGGTTTAACAACAACTCCCCTTGTATGTATCCCGGACTCATGGGCGAAGGCATTTTCGCCAACAATAGCCTTGTTGGGCTGGACAACTACGCCAGTTAACCTCGAAACCATTTTAGAAGTCTCATAAATTAGCCTGGTATTTATCTTCGTCTTCTTGTTATAGAGTAGGTGTAAAGCTAAAACAACCTCCTCTAGGGCTGCGTTCCCAGCCCTCTCGCCAAGCCCATTAACCGTCACGTGAATCTGTGTAGCTCCCCCCTCAACTCCTGCAAGAGAATTCGCCACGGCGAGACCAAAGTCGTTGTGACAATGAACGCTTAATGGAACCTTTAAGAAGCTTTTCAGCTCCCTAATTAACTTCTCCATAGATTTAGGAGTCATGATTCCAACCGTATCAGGGATATTTATGTAGTCTGCGCCAGCCTCCTCAGCAGCCTTACAAACCCTCTTCAGAAACTCCATATCGGTTCTCGTGGCATCCATAGGCGAGAACTCGCAGAAGGCGCCATGATCCTTAATGTATTGGACAGAGCTCACAGCCGCCTCGATTACTTGCTCAGGAGTCATGTTTAAGGCATACTTCATCTGAACCTCCGATGTCGATATAAAGGTATGTACATATTTAACATCGCACCTCAAAGCTGCATCTATATCACTTGTTAGCGCTCTGGCTAAAGCACAAACCTGCGCCCTTAATCCAGCATTCGCAATCTCCTTAACAGCCCTCTCCTCACCCTTAGATGCCGACGGGAACCCGGCTTCAATAACATCCACGCCCAGCTTATCGAGCTGAAATGCTATTTCTAGTTTCTCCTCAGGTGTCAACGAGACGCCTGGGGTCTGCTCCCCATCACGGAGGGTTGTGTCAAAAATCCTCACATACTCGGGCTCCATAGAGACCACAACCTAAACTTTTAACATCATTATCTCGTTAGCTATAGCCTCACCCATCTCAACGGTCTTCAATTTTCCGCCCAGGTCTGGAACTGATAGACCCTTCTTTAAAGCCTCTATCAGGCCTAACTCGATGGATTCAGCCGCCTTAGAGCATAGCTGATCATGATACTTCTCACCGAGCCACTCAAGCATCATCCTAGCGGCAAGGATCATTGAACATGGATTGGCAGTATGCTTACCAACTCTGGTCGGAGCTGAACCATGGATCGGCTCAAATATCGCGAAGTCATCGCCTATGTTCCCTCCCGGAGCCATACCTAACCCACCAATCAACTGCGCAGCCTCATCAGATAATATATCCCCAAACATGTTCGTTGTCACAATAACGTCGAAGTTCTGTGGCTCCTTGATGAGTCTCATGGCTGCTGCATCAACGTACTGCTCATCAAACGTTATGTTTGGATATTCCTTTGCAACCTCGCGGCAGACCTCCGCAAATAGGCCGCATGTAAGACGCATTACATTCGCCTTATGCACCGCAGTCACCCTTCTTCTCTTATTCCTCCTCATGGCTATCTCAAACGCTTTTCTTGCTATGCGCTCACAACCCCTCCTAGTTATAACTCTAAGCGCCACAGCCGTGTCGCCGCTAAGCTTGAATTCAAAGCCCTTATAGAGATCTTCTGTGTTCTCTCTCACGAAAACCATGTCTATATCGTCTCTTAGACATGGAACGTTTGGATAGGATTTAATTGGCCTTATATTGGCGTATAGGTCGAACATGATCCTAAGCTTAACTATAACGTCTGCCGCAGTCTCACCTACAGGCCCCTTCAAGCATGCATGCGAACTCCGTATTGCGGCTATAGTCTCCTCAGGCAGCGCCACACCCCTCTTCTCATAGCACGAATCTCCGGCTTCCAGCTCAATGAACTCTAGGCTTAGGCCAAACTTCCTCTGGACAGCGTTAAGGACATGCATTGTTGTCTCAGTTAATTCCGGTCCTATCCCGTCGCCTGGGATTAAAGCAACCTTATACTTCAACCCTTCCACCCCTAAGAACCTTTATTAAATGTTCAATTAACCCCCCATCCCTAATGATTTCCAGAATAAATTCTGGTAGCCTATTTGCCTTAATAATCTTACCCTTCGTCTCATTTAATACTTCGCCCTCATCGAGTGCGACCGTTAACATATCACCTTCCTCAACATCCTTAGATACCCCAGGGGCCTCTAGGACCGGTAAACCTATATTTATAGAGTTTCTGTAGAATATGCGCGCAAAGGACTCCGCAACTATACATTTTACTCCAGCATACTTGAGTGCTATGGGCGCCTGCTCGCGGCTGGAACCGCACCCAAAATTTCTCCCGGCGACGATGATTGCGCCTTCCCTAGCCTTCTTTGGAAAATCGGGATCTATGCTTTCCATTGCATGCTTAGCCAGCTCATTCGGGTCTAGTATTGTCAAATATTTGCTTGGAATTATAATGTCAGTATTGATGTTGTCGCCATACTTTATGGCTCTACCAACAATCTTCATAGCGTCACCTCCCCATAAACCTCCTTGGGTCAATTATCTTCCCCTCTACGGCTGAGGCTGCGACAGTTGCCGGGGAAGCCAAATATATCTTCGCCTCTGGGCTGCCCATCCTCCCAATAAAATTCCTATTTGATGAGCTTATGCAGACTTCACCAGCTGCGAGCAAACCCATATGTCCTCCAAAACATGCCCCACAGGTTGGGTTACAGACGTATGCTCCAGCCTCAACAAAAACCTCAAGCAATCCCCTTCTCAGCGCCTGAAGATAGACCTCTGAGGATGCTGGCGTAACGATCATCCTTACACCTTTATTAACGCGTCTACCTCTCAATATCCTAGCTGCAAGCTCAAGATCTTCCAGCCGACCATTTGTACAAGAGCCGAGAAAAGCCTGATCTATCTCAACGCCCTCAACGTCCTTAACTGGCCTAACATTATCGACTGAGTGCGGGCACGCAACCATCGGCTCAAGATCATCGACATTGAACTCCAAAGTCTTCTCGTATGCAGCATCCCGGTCGCTCTTGAAAATTTTAAACTGCTTATCTGTCCGCTCCCTAACATACTGGATTGTTTTCTCATCTGGCTCAATTATGCCAGTTTTAGCCCCCATCTCAACAGCCATGTTACAGAGCGTCAGCCGCCCACTTATATCCATCTCACTTATCGTAGGACCCGCGAATTCAATCGCCTTATACGTGGCTCCGTCAGCACCAACCTTGCCAATAATATGCAATATTAAATCTTTTGGAGTTACAAGCTCCCTAAATGCCCCGGATACATTGATTTTTATGGTGGATGGGACTTTAAGCCATATTTTACCAGTTGCGAAGACAGCAGCCATCTCAGTTGAACCTATTCCTGTAGCGAAGGCTCCAAGGGCACCATATGTACATGTATGTGAGTCTGCGCCTACAATTAGCTCGCCGGGCCTGACGTGTCCCCTCTCAACCATCACTTGGTGACATATCCCACCATTACCAACATCATACAGGTATGGAATATTCTGCTCTTTGGCGAATGCTCTCATGATTTTATGTAACTCAGCTGATCTAACGGAGTCTGCCGGAACTTGGTGATCTAAAACAAGAACTATGCGTTGATTATCCCAAACCTTCTCTAGGCCTATGCGCTTAAACATTTGTATAGCTAGAGGCCCCGTTATCTCATTTATCATGGCCATATCCACTTTAGCCTCTACTATGTCGCCAGGCTTAACATACTCCTCCCCAGAGGCGTATGCCAGAATCTTCTCAGATATAGTCATGCCGCTCAAACTAGAGGTCACCACAAAATGATCATTTTTCAAGCCCAGACATCCTGCGTATAAGGGCCCCAACCTTCTCGATTGGATGCTCCTCGATCTCTTTCATCAACTTCTCCAATGTCTTCTCGCCCGCTTCATGCTCAGCTATCCATTCTTTAGCAAATTTTCCGCTTTGAACATCCCTCGCAACCCTACGCATATTCTCCTTAACATGTTCATCTATCACTTTAGGCCCGATTGTTAGGCCGCCATACTTAGCTGTGTCGGAAACAGCCCTAAGCATCCCCACTATCCCCTTCTGATAGATTAGATCCATTATCAGTTTAGCCTCATTACAAGCCTCAAAATACGCGAGCTCGGGTGGGTAACCGCATTCAACAAGCACCTCAAACCCCTTCTTGATGAGCTCGATTAGCCCACCGACTAAAACAGTCTGCTCGCCTATAAGATCGCTTTCAGTCTCATCTTTAAAGGTTGTCTCTATGACACCGGCCCTTGTGCATCCTAGGGCCTTAGCTATTGCAAGCGCTATACTCTTAGCCTTACCCGAATAGTCTTGATAGATGGCTATTAGGGCTGGAACACCAAAACCGCTCAGATATGTTTCGCGTAGCCTTGGCCCAGGGCTTTTTGGGGCAACCATTATAACATCTATATTTTTTGGCGGAACTATCTGCCCAAAATGTACGTTGAAGCCATGTGCGAAGTCTAGAACCTTTCCCTCTGAAAGATTTGGCGCTATGCTCTCCCTATATATTGCTGGCTGAACCATGTCTGGGACAAGCATAAAAATTATGTCGCCTATCCTAGCAGCTTCTGGAACCGGATATACTTCAAACCCGTCCTCTTTGGCTCTCCTCCAAGACTCGCCTTCAGGTCTAACACCAACAATTACTTTTAGGCCTGAGTCACGCATGTTTTGTGCTTGGGCCGAGCCCTGACTTCCATAGCCGATTACGGAGATAATCTTATCTTTAATTACGCCGATGTCAGCATCTTTATCAAAATATATCTTAACCATTCTCCTTCACCCAATAATCATGCTAATTCTCTCTTATTCTGTTTCCATTCTAATAGCCTTCATCTCCCTTGGAAGGGCGGCTATCCCGGTCCTGGCGATCTCCTTTATACCGAAGGGTTTCATCAACTCTATGAACGCACTTATCTTATCTGTATCTCCAGTTATCTCTATTGTTAATGAGTCATGAGATACATCGACAATATGTCCCTTAAATATCTCAACATAATTTATTACATCTGTCCTAATTTTTGTGTCCGGCGTATTCACTTTTATAAGGGCTAGCTCTCTAGCAACCGTGTTATTTGGATCGAGTATGCTAACCTTAATAACGCATATAAGCTTCTTCAGCTGCTTAACAACCTGCTCAACTAATGTCTCATCGCCCTTAATTGTTATAGTCATTCTGGCTAAGTCAGGCTGCTCAGCTTCGCCAACGGAGATGCTCTCTATATTAAAGCCCCTCCTCCTAAACATATTTGAGATGCTGTAAAGTACCCCAGGCCTGTGCTCAACCAACGCCGATATCATATAAGTCTTCTTCTCCTCACCCATGGCCCATCAACTCAACATAACATTTTTAAGATCTTGACCCGGCGGGACCATAGGTAAAACGTTCTCCTCAGGCGATATTGGAACATCTATGACTGTTGTCACATCACTGTTTAAAGCCTCTTTGAAGGCCCTCCTAAACTCGTCTATAGACTGAACCCTGAAACCCTGCGCACCATATGCCTCAGCAAGCTTAACAAAATCCGGTATGCCTTTAAGTTCCACCGCGAAGTAGCGCCTACCGTAAAATAATCTTTGCCACTGTGCAACCATGCCAAGGACCAAGTTATTCAAAATTACCACGATAATAGGTATCTTCCACGCTATTGATGATGCGAGATCCTGCTCGGTCATAAGGAAGCTTCCGTCGCCAGCTATATCGACAACAGGCACATCTGGGCACGCTACCTTAGCGCCTATTGCGGCTGGGAAGCCAAAGCCCATTGTTCCAAGCCCGCCTGAACTTATGAATTTTCTTGGCTTATAAACCTTCAAATATAGTGCAGCCCACATCTGGTTCTGCCCAACTTCCGTCGTTATGATGGCGTCGTTTGGTAGGATATTTCTTATCTCAGCCATTAAAGCTGGCGGTCTAATTCGCTCATTATCGGACTTTATGAGCTCTTCATGCATTCTCTTTAGCTCCTGGATCCTGTTAAACCATGTTGATCGCTCCTTTCTATTGAATTTCTCAACTATCCGATCGTAGATTGCTTTTAGCGCCCTCTTCGCATCGGCAACTATTGGAACATAGGGCTTAATGTTTTTACCTATCTCTGAAGCATCTATGTCCACATGGATTATCTTTCCGTTCGGGCAAAATGTCTTAATGTTTCCAGTGCTTCTATCAGAGAACCTCGTGCCAACAGCCAATAATACATCCGCCTCCTGAACCAAATAGTTGGCCGCAACTGTGCCATGCATACCTAACATACCTATTGAAAGCGGATGATTTTCCGGTATGGCGCCCTTACCCATGAGTGTTGTTGCAACTGGCGCGATTAATAGCTCAGATAGGGCGAGCAGCTCCGGAGAGGCGTCCGAAGCTATAACTCCTCCACCTGCAACTATCACTGGGCGTTCGGCTTGAATTAGCAGATTAGCTGCTTTCTCAACCTGTAGTGGATGTGGATCATAGATTGGCTTATAGCCCCTGAGCTCCACCTTATAATCAAAGCTCATTTCGGACTCCTCGGTCTGAACGTCTCTAGGAAGATCTATCAGGACAGGCCCCCTCCTACCGGTTGACGCTATATAAAAGGCGGTCTTAACAATCTTAGGTATCTCAGAAGCCTCTCTAACCTGGAAGTTGCATTTGGTTATAGGCGTAGTTATTCCAATAATATCGGTCTCCTGAAATGCGTCTTTACCTATAAACGCCCTTGGAACCTGACCGGTTATGGCAACTATAGGCGAAGAATCCATGTAAGCAGTTGCTATCCCAGTGACGAGATTTGTTGCCCCTGGACCGGACGTGGACATGCAGACGCCGACTCTGCCACTAGCCCTAGCATACCCATCAGCTGCATGGGCTGCGCACTGCTCATGTCTCATTAAAATATGCTTTATATCCGAGTTATAGAGAGCATCGTATACTGGAAGGATTGCGCCACCCGGTATGCCGAATATAACCTCAACCTTTTCCCTCTTTAAAGCCTCTATTAAGGCCTTTGCTCCACTCATTCTACTCATCTAGAATCACCCCGTAATTCTCTCGATTTTTATTGGATACTTCTCATAGAATGATAAAGGAATGCTTCTTATGGCGCTCAAGCTATGAAAGTGGTTATTCGCTGTGGAGGTAGCAATTCCTCCGTACCCGTATATCCCTCACTTTTCGCCCTCCAAGGGATAAGAAAACGCATGTAATATTTGCAGATGTTACTTAAAAATCTTTTGGCCATTATTGCGCTGCATTTCTTAGCCCACTTGTCCTGTTGCTGCCCATTAAAACATTTATACCGCTTATCATTGCATTAACGCTCGCCATAACTATGTCTTCATGAACCCCCATCGCCGTAGCTACCTGATCTCCCTTACGCAATCTGACGATGACCTCCACCACGGCGTCCGTTCCACCAGTTATAGCTTTAACGTAATACTCTTCTAAGCGGATTGGTTCTATTGCTGAAACAGCCTTTCTTATGGCGTTTATTGCGGCGTCAACTGGGCCGACGCCTGTGGCAGCTTCAATAATAGTTCTCCCATTGACATTAAGTTTAACAGAAGCTGTTGGCGTGACACTATTCCCCGTTACGACGGTTAGCTCCTCCAGCTTTATTGGTTGGATTGAGGGTATCCCCATAACCGCTTCAGCTATCGCCTTAAGATCGGCGTCAGTAACCCTCTTACCCTTATCTCCAACTTCCTTAACCCTCTTAAATATCTCTTTAAGCTGCTCCTCGGTTGGGTTTAGCCCCATCTCCATTAGGGCCGCCCTTATACCATGTGAGCCCGCGTGTTTACCAGCAACTATTCGCCTCTTTCTGCCGACAAGCTCAGGCGGTATGGCTTCATATGTTGTTGGCTCGGATAGAATCGCGTGTGTATGTATGCCGGATTCATGGGTGAAGGCGTTTTCACCGACGATAGCTTTATTGGGTTGAATAACTATGCCAGTCAATCTTGAGACAAGCATCGATAAATCGTAAAGCAGCTCGGTCTTTATGGAAGTTTCTACACCATAGTGTATCTTTAGCGCAACGGCAACCTCCTCTAGGGCTGCGTTCCCAGCCCTCTCGCCAAGCCCATTAACTGTTACATGAGCTTCCTCAGCGCCCGCCATTAATGCGGCTAAAGTGTTAGCTACAGCTAAGCCGAAGTCATCATGACAGTGTACGCCGAAGGGTACGTTTGGGAATGCTCTTTTCAGGTTAGAGAAGAGTTCGTAGGATTTCTCAGGAGTTAAAATGCCAACAGTATCCGGCGGTGTAACTCTCTCAGCGCCAGCTTTGACTGCAGCATTAATGGTCTCCTTAAGGAAGTTTATGTCGCTTCTTGTGGAATCCTCAGGTCCAAACTCAACCACTAAACCGTGATCCTTGGCGTAATCAACGCATTCTTCAACCATTTTTAAGACTTCTTCTCTAGTCTTTCTGAGCTTATGCCTTATATGAATGTCTGATGCGGGTATGACAAGGAATATTGAATCTACGTCACATTTTAGGGCAGCATCTATATCGCTTTTAACGCCCCTAGCGAAGCTACATATCTCAGCCCTCAAATTTTCCTTTGCTATAAGCTTTATAGCCTCAGCTTCACCCTCAGATGCTGCTGCAAAGCCAGCCTCTATAATATCCACTCCGATCTCATCGAGCTTCTTAGCGATTAAAACCTTTTTATCGGGCGTTAATGATACTTCAGGAGTCTGTTCACCATCGCGTAAAGTCGTGTCTAGAATTTTAACCTTCTTTGGTAAATAGCTTCCCGGCTTAAATAAAACAATTCCCCATTTTACGGCAACCTCAAAACAAGCAAATATTGGCGATTAATATAAAAGCCTTTCGGTTCCCGAGACCATCGCATATTCTGCTGAGCAAACCTACCTAATGTTTTGTGATCAAAGCTGAGGAAGATAAGGCTCATTGTAGCTTTAACGCTGCTAATCCTTCTTGTTGCAGTTCTCCTCTATGGTGTTAACTGCTCCTTCAGGCGAAATATATTTCCCCGAGACGGGTGATGATGAGGCCCACAACGCGAATAAGCATAGGTCTTGAAGCCAGTGGAAATATATTCGCCCAATTCAGCCGCTCTGAGGGCTTTTGGAAGCGTAATGGGAACAAAGAGTAAGAGAATAAGGTTTCATTTGGCAATAATTTCGCTAACTATCCGCCGCCAGTCGGCGGAACAATAGTGACTGCCACTGAGAATAATTCATCAATATTTGAGCCGTACCTAATGTTCACAGCGGCTTATGCTATGATAAAAACGTAGGCTTGCAATAAAACATATACGTAACTAACTTCAGTTTTATTTTTAGCTTCTTCCTCATCAGAGAGGAGCGCTATGAGTCTAGAGCGAAGATTATCTGTTAGAGAGAGGTTTTTCGAAGTTGCGTTCTTTGGAAAACCGGATAAGATTCCGCTCTCCCTATGGGAGATTAGGCCGGCAACCCTTAAGCGCTGGTGGAGTGAAGGATTGCCATACGGTCTTAGCGCTTCAAAATACTTTAGGTTCGATGTTTACGGCCTGAACTCCGTTAATATAATCTCCCACCCCTCCGAAGGATTTAAGTGGGAGCCCAGTGAAACGCTAGTGAACTTAGGCCCCATACCGCCATTCGAATATAGGGTTCTTAGGGAGGATGAGCGGTACCGCATCTGGATAGATAGTTTAGGTGTAACGCAGATAGGCTTCCAAGAGGATTGGAAGGATGGCTGGAGCGGCTTCGCAACAAGAACATTTATTGATTTCCCAGTTAAGACGAGAAGCGACTTTGAGAATATTAGAAAGCGCTATAACCCCAACTCGCCTGAGAGATACCCGCCGAAATGGCGGGAAATGGCAAAAAGACTTAACGAGAGGGGCAGGGCCTATTTAGTGAGCATGAGCTTCAGCGGCCCATTCTGGTGGATTAGAGACATGATGGGGCTTGAGAGAACGCTGATCTCATTCTTTAAAGAGAAGGATTTAATTCATGACATCCTAGACCTATACGTCGAGTTCCACTCAAAAACCCTGGAGAGAGCCCTAGAGGAAGTGGAAGTAGACTACGTTATACTGAACGAGGACATGGCTTATAAGCATGGGCCCATGATTTCACCAGCGCTTTTCAGGGATCGTCTCTCACCGACATACAGAGAGATTATAGATTTCCTTAAAAGCAATGGCGTCAAAGTGATCTTCGTTGACAGTGATGGTAACCTTGAGCCGCTCCTGCCAGATCTCCTGGAAACAGGGGTTAATGGGATAACGCCATGTGAAGTTGCCGCAGGCATGGACGTCAATATTCTTAGGCGTAAATACCCTAAACTTATAATGATGGGCGGCATCGACAAGAGAAAGCTCGCATCCTCAAAGGGGGACATAGACCAAGAGGTCAGTAGAGTTTCACCAGTAATAAAGTCTGGCGGCTATTTCCCCGGCGTCGATCACGCCGTTCCACCAGACGTTTCTTTCGAAAACTTCCAATATTTCTTGAATCTCCTTAGGAAGGTTTGCGGATGGGTTGAGTGATGGAAAAATATTGCCTTTAAATCATGTTCCGCAAAGACTTTATTAACATCAGCGGCTTATAAAGTAAATATTTGTTAAATGTGGCGGGGCTTAGTGGATTTGAGGAGCGATGTCGTTAAGTTTGGTGTTGAGAGGGCCCCGCATAGGGCCATTTGGAAATGTCTAGGTGTTACAGATGAGGATTTCAGCAAGCCATTTATCGGCATAGCAAATAGCTTTACGGATCTTGTTCCGGGCCATATGCACCTAGATAAGCTCGTCCAGTACGTTAAGGCTGGTGTTAGGGCAGCTGGCGGTGTTCCATTTGAGTTTAATACCATAGCAATATGTGATGGATTGGCTATGGGGCATAAGGGCATGCATTACTCGCTTCCCTCCAGAGAGCTCATTGCAGACTCAATTGAGGTCATGGCTGAAGCATATCACTTCGACGGCCTAGTCCTATTAACCAACTGCGATAAGATAACTCCGGGCATGATTATGGCGGCTGCAAGACTAAATGTTCCGGCGATAGTTGTGACCGGTGGCCCGATGCTTTCGGGCAGATATGGGCGCAGGCGTGTTGACGTAACAGCAATATTTGAAGCTATAGGTGAGTACTCAGCTGGAAAAATAAGTTTAGAGGGGTTAAAGGTCCTAGAGGATTACGCTTTCCCCAGCTGCGGCTCATGTAATGGCATGTACACTGCCAATACAATGGCATGCGTAGCCGAAGCGCTTGGCCTATCGCTTCCTGGATGCGCAACAGCTCTGGCAGTGTCATCCAAGAAGCTTCGTATAGCCAAGAAGAGTGGCGAGAGGATAGTTGAGATGGTTAAGGAGGATCTTAAGCCCTCAGAAATCTTAACCCGAAAGGCTTTCGAGAACGCCATAGCAGTTGACATGGCGCTGGGAGGATCCACAAACGCTGTCCTGCACGTTAAGGCTATTGCTGAAGAGGCTGGCGTAGAGTTGCCGCTTAGAACGTTCGATGAGATCGCTAGGAGAGTCCCACATATATGTGACATGAGACCTAGCGGTCCATATGATATGGAGGAGCTCGATGCTGCTGGCGGTATACCAGCAGTTATGAAGACTTTAGGTGAAAGGCTACATTTAGATGCATTAACGGTAACTGGGAAGACAGTAGGCGAGAATATAAAGGACGCTATAATATATGACACGGAAGTCATTAGACCCTTAGATAATCCAGTACATAGGGAGGGAGGTATAGCGGTTTTATTCGGTAACCTAGCGCCAAAGGGCGCTGTGACCAAGACAACAGCTATATCGCCACGAATGCTAGTTCATAGGGGTCCGGCTAGAGTATTTGATTCAGAGGAAGATGCTATGAAGGCTATTCTAAATCGTGAAATTAATAGTGGTGATGTGATCGTCATAAGATATGAGGGGCCTAAGGGTGGGCCTGGAATGCGTGAGATGCTTTCACCAACAGCGGCTATAGCCGGTATGGGTTTAAGTAACTCAGTTGCGCTGATAACCGATGGTAGGTTCTCAGGCGCAACTAGGGGGCCATGTATAGGCCACGTTTCACCAGAGGCGGCTGAAGGGGGCCCAATAGCTTCCCTAAAAGATGGAGATATTGTAAGCATCGATATACCTGCAAGGAGACTGGATGTCGAGTTAAGCGATGAGGAAATCAAGCAGCGCCTATCTTCATGGAAGCCTAGGCCTCCAAAGATTTTTAAGGGATACTTAAGGAGATACTGGTATTTTGTTCAATCAGCAGATACTGGCGGGACCTTCAGGAGCCCATCTCCAGAACTATAAGTTTATGCGCTTGCTCAGCATGGATGTGATAGCCCTTGAAGTTTGATATGACCCTTGCACTCGCAGATAAGCCGGGTCAGCTACTTAGGGCCCTAGAACCCATTGCAAAGAATGGTGGAAACATAATATCAATTATACATGAGAGGGATAAGCCTGTTGAAGGGTATGTTCCAGTAAGCTTAGTTGTTGATTTTCCATCTCGACAAAACTTTAGGAACGCGATAAACGAGCTAAAGAATCTTGGTATAGCGGTGATAAAGTCTGAGGAGGTTGTGGAGAAGGTTAGGCTGACATTTATATTAATTGGAATTACGGATTTGAAGAAGATTATTGAGTCGAGAATTGAGGGGGTGGAAATAATAGGCTTAGAAATCTTAACACCGAGTCTGAATAAAGTTTCAATTAAACTTGATGTTGAAACCCATGCAGAAGCTGTTAATATTCTCGTAGACCATCTCAGGAGATTAGCTGAAGATCAGAATGCGCTATTAATAGCGCCAATATACGCCTGAAACTAAAAGACTGAAGCGCAGGAGAAGAATGGATGAGGCTCTTAATAGTTGGGTTCGGCTTCATTGGAAGAGAGCTCGTTAAGGCTTTAAGGGATAAGATGAGCTTTCTGAGGAGCATTGATAGGGATTTTAAGGTCGTTGGTATCGTGGATAGTAAAGGCTACCTATATAATGGTAAGGGTATAGATATTGATGATCTTAACAAGATTACTAGGCTCTCAGAGCATAGAGACTATAAGCTTGGTGGAACAGCTTTAGATCTACTCGGCCAGAATTTATGCGACATAATGGTTGAGGCAACACCAACAAACATCAAGGATGGTGAACCGGGTCTGACGCACATTAGGCTTGCATTAAGTAGGGGTATACACGTTATTACACCCAATAAAGGTCCACTTGTCTTGGCATTTAGGGAGCTTATGAACTTAGCGGAGAGAAATGAATGTGCCCTACTCTATGAAGGTGCTGTCGCTGGGGCGATCCCTGTGTTCTCCCTGGTTAGAGAGTGTCTGCAAGGCGATAAAATAGTCAGGTTATCAGGCATTCTAAATGGGACAACAAATTACATTCTCTCCAGAATGTTCTTTGAGGAGATTAGCTTTGAAATCGCCCTTAAAGAGGCTCAAGAGAAGGGTATAGCGGAGAGAGATCCGTCCTACGATATAGACGGCATAGACGCTGCCTGTAAGTTAGTTATTTTGGCGAACGCCCTCATGGGGCGAGAAGCGAGACTGAATGACGTCAGAATAGTTGGCATACGTGGCATAACTCAGGAGGCTATAAGCTTAGCGAAGAGGGCGAATTACGCAATAAAGCTAATCGGCACAATAGATAGGGGGCTCGAGGTTGCACCCAAACTGGTTCCAATAAATCACCCAATATGCGTACATGGAACATTGAATGCAATTCATATCGAGACGGACTTAGCAAGAGAGATAACCCTTGTAGGTTATGGAGCCGGGAAAGAAACTATTTCAGCAATATTAAACGATCTAATAACTGTGCTGAGAAAAAGGGGCATGTCAAAATTTTCGTCACCAAAAATAGTCTAAAACTATTGTCTCCATATTTAGGAGATGCTTTCTGTAACTTAAGCGTGTTTCATAGAAGCGTTATAGTTTAAGAAAAATATTAATAGGAATAGGCCTGTAGCATTAATGGCATCATTATTAACATTGTGGTGAATGAGTATGAGCGAAGTCGTTAAAATTGGAGTGTTAAAAGCTGGCTGCTTAGGCTCTTTACCGCTACTGGAGTTCATTCTCGATGAAAGGGCTGATAGGGAAGATATTCAAGTTAAGGTTGTCGGCTCCGGCTCTAAGGTCACTCCAGAAGCTTGCATTGAGGGGGCGGAATATATTCTGAAGATGAATATCGACTTAATAATATTTATTGGGCCGGCGCAGACAACTCAAGGACCGGCTGAAGCGCGCAAGATTCTTAGATCTTCTAACAAGCCTGTTATAGTAATATCGGATAGCCCAGCAAGGAGAATTATTAAAGAGCTTGAAGAATATGGTTTTGGATACATAATTGTTGAAGCAGACTCAATGATAGGTGCGAGGAGAGAGTTTCTCGACCCCGTTGAGATGGCTCTATATAACTCTGACATTATAAGGGTCTTAGCTGTGACAGGAGTACTAAATATTATTGTCGAAGAGCTGGATAAGGCTATTAATGCCATAAAATATGGCGAGAAGCCTCCATTACCGAAATTAATAGTTGACAGTAGGCGGGCAGTTGAAGCAGCGGGCCTCTCGAACCCCTACGCTAAGGCCAAAGCTATAGCGGCATATGAGCTCGCCAAGCAAGTTTCTAACATAACTTTTGAGGCTTGTTTTAAGCTACATGAGCCTGAAGAATATATCCCGCTGGTCGCAGCAGCACATGAAATTATGAGGGTAGCCGCTAGACTAGCAGACGAAGTTAGAGAAATCGAAAAGAGTGGCGATTCAGTTCTCAGAAAACCACACTTCAGGGATGGGACTCGCGGAGAAAAAAGGCTCTTAATGGAGAAACCCGTAAAATCGCCTAGGCTTAGATAAACGAATATAAGTCAGAGTTTACTTGAAAGAAGAGGGAAGGTTGGTGATGTTAAATGCCGGCAATAGAGATTGGCAGGGTCTGCGTTAAGGTTAGAGGTAGGGAGTCTGGCAGGCGATGCGTAATACTCGACATAATAGATAAAAATTTTGTACTTATTACCGGCCCAAAAAATGTTACTGGAGTTAGGCGGAGACGCGTCAACATAAACCATCTAAAACCAACGGAGAAGGTTCTGAAGGTAAGAAGAGGGGCGTCTGATGAGGAGGTTTATAAAGCTCTAGTCGAATCTGGAATGCTCGAGGAATATATGCAGGTTAAGGAGGTTAGGGAAGCAAAAGCCCAGACTTAAATTATTCTAATGGTGGGATAGAATGCAGGAAAAGGCCCCATGGGATGTAAAGCGGGAGCTGCTAACAAAGTCTGATGATGAGACAGACCCACGGTATGGATGTAAGCCTGAGGAACGCCCATACCCAGACATAATAAAATTCGGCATAATAAACTTGGACAAGCCGCCAGGTCCATCAAGCCATGAGGTTACAGCATGGGTTAAACGCATACTAAATATTGAGCATGCCGGTCACGGAGGGACCCTAGAGCCCTTACAGCCCCTAGCTTAGATTATTGGCGTGGAGATCCCAAAGTGACCGGCGTTCTGCCCATAGCCCTAGAGGAGGCAACCAAGGTTATACAAGCATTACTAATAGCTGGCAAAGAGTATGTTGGTGTGATGAAGCTCCATAAGGATATGTCAGAGAGGAGAATTAGGGAAGTATTCGATGAGTTTAAGGGCAAAATTTATCAGAGGCCACCAGCTAGGGCATCAGTAAAGAAAGTTCTGCGCACAAGAACAATCTATTACTTAGACATATTGGAGATAGAGGGCAGAAACATCCTGTTTAAGGTTGGATGCGAGGCTGGAACATACATTAGGAAGCTCGTATTTGACATAGGCAGAGCTTTAGGTTGCGGCGCACATATGCATGAGCTGCGCAGAATAAGAGCCGGCCCATTCACTGAGAATAATATAGTTACGTTACACGATACATTATACCTTTACAATAAGTGGCTTGAGACAAATGACATAAAGATACTCAGGAAATTTATTCTTCCAATGGAGAGAGCCCTTGACTTCATGCCTAAAATCTTCATTAGAGACTCAGCCGTAGACGCTGTTTGTCACGGCGCACACTTAACTGCTCCCGGAATAACGCATGTGGAGTCTGGAATAAAGCCCTCCGATAAAGTCGCCATATTCACACTGAAGGGTGAGGCAGTAGCCCTCGGAACGGCCATAGCAAGCACGGAGGAAATCCTGAAAGCCACCCACGGAATAATGGTTAGAACAGACAGGGTCCTAATGCCCAGAGGAACATATCCTAAACTCTGGAAATAAATCAAACAGTTTAAATAGACTAACACAAATAAAGATATATCTTGGAGCCGGGGTCTCCTAGAGCCAAAACAGCGGCGGGGAATCCGGTAGGGAGCAGATCATAAAAGAGAGATAAATACAAGCTCAGGCCTGGAGACCGGGAAGTGTTAGAAAGCCTGTGGCCCAATCTGGGCCGCGTGGGTTCAAATCCCACCCCCGGCGCCAATCATTTTGCTCATTTTAGGCGTATTTTTGGCTGTTTTTGAGTAAGAATCCTGTATAATTCTTGCTTTGTTTTTGTTTGGGTTTCTATTTTTCTTTTCGGTTTGAACCCACGCTTTAAATATCCACGCTACATCTACCTTAAAGGCAGCCATCAAAATCTTAGCGGTTGATGCGCCGCCAGCCGAGTTTAAGCCTATAGATTAACGCAAATACGGCCCACGCCTGACCTATTGGGCAGAGCGGTCGCCATAAGATCTGAAAGCATTAGGCGGAGAAGTGAAGCTGAGAAACCCGTCATAAACCTGAAAATATTATCGTCTTTAGGAGGTGTAGAACGCGGTTCATGTGCCCTCAGCATATATTTAGCTGGAAACCTTATCGTAGCAGAATCTAAGCCTAACTTAACCAAAGAGGTTATCGGCGATTATAGGCTTAGTCTCCTAAATAAATGTTCACCACACCATTCAAGTATATGAGGCTTAAATTATGGAGCCTTTTAACCCACCCAAGGGGCAAATCTACACTATATCCACCATAAATAACATAGCCGTTTCTACTCATTAAATCATAAGTTATGAGTATGCTTGGCTTCGATTTATCTAATCCAGACAAGTACAGTAGACCCTGAAACTCATTATATTTTACTTCGAAGTACCCTCTTAAAAGATAAGCGTACTTCACATCTCCAAAGACAGTTCTATTATTGTATAGACTCGAAATCCAAACACCTGCCCTAAACTCCTGAGCCCTATAGAGCCAGAAGTAACCCATATAGCGCTCCCCAACGATAGTTGCCGCATAGCTGCTGTAGCATCCTAGCACGGCCATCAACACTATAGATGTGGCTGAAAATATCTTGGCGGCTAGCCTACCGGCCGAGAGCAGCCTATAAACCCCATAGCCACATAACATAGCCAGCGGAGGCCACATAAAGTTTATCATTCTATACGCTAAGGTTAGACCTACAGGGGGACCTCCAAACACGGCGTATATCTCAAAACCAAGAACAGACGCCAGCCAGAAGAGAGGCTCAAGCTTCGCGTAACCCCCACCAGCTTTCTTAAGCTCCCAGAACCCAATAAGAGCTAGGGGTGCAGATGCGGCGAATGGCAATCCATAAATTATATATCTTCTCGGGAGCATCGGAGCATCAGGAGTTATTCGCCTAAACGTGCAGAGTGTAAGGACTACTGTAGGTATTGCTGCGGCTAAAAAACATTTTATCCCCCTCCATGATCCAATCCCTCCCTCGGAGGAACGCGCCACATAAAGTGCGAATGCGAATGCTACAACCTGATATGAGATTACAGTGATAAAATCATTTAATGTTAAGGTTACCTTAAAGCCTCTATATGCATACAACAGAAAGTGTAGCGCTATCGAAGTGGCCAACATAAATGTCAGCGTGGGGCGGAGCCGCTCCAAAACCATGCCCCTAAGAAACCTTTTAAGACTATCTGATAGCATCATGAAAGCCAAAGCCGCCAGCGCCACCACAGATGTTAGATGATGGGTCATTGCTAAAGTCGCTGAAGATATCGCAAAGAGCGCAGCGCCCCTCCAACCCCAAGAGCTCAGAACAATTAGGACGAGCAACATGAGTAGTGGGCTGGCATAAGTCTCTTTGATAGCGCCAGCTGTTGACAGAGCATATGGGAATGAGGTGGCCAAAATTATTGATGCAATGAAGGCTGGAGAGATTTTTCCATAGAACCTGCATGTAAGCGTGTAGAATAACGGTATTGCAAGCGCGGCTGCGGCCGGTATGCCTAGGGCCATAGCGGCCATAGGACTTGAACCAGTAACTAGCGAGACTACTGCGCCGAATATGCTGCTAGAGGGCCAATAATTATTGTATCCATCGAATATCTCTTCCTCTAAGTTTACTGGTGTGTGCTCCAAAAGAACCTCTGCATTTCTTATGAGCGGCCAGGAATCTGTCGAGAATGGCAGCTGGCTCATTAAAGATGGATAAAGCCTGAGAGCTAAGGCGATTATGAGCGGCAGAGATATAAGGGAGGCGCGGCTCAACCCCAAGCCTAACCTACCACGCACTATTAAATTAACTAATCCGCTCCTTTTTAGGCGCTACTGAAATCTTAATTCTAAAGGTTCATTTGGAGAAGGTCATCTTAGGCCTTAGGAAGATGGCCCCTTTCTAATATTGAGATCAGCTAGAATTCCCCTCACAGCCTCAGCCAGCGCCTCTCTGCTCCTCATTTTTGGCCGCCAGCCTAGGGCCTTAATCTTCTCAATTGATAGGGCTATTTGCTTAACGTCGCCAGGCCAACCTACGCCATGCAGTACCGGCTTATATACACGTTTAACATCTTTAAGCCCCATAACTTCCATAATGATATCGGCAACCTCATTAACGCTTACCCAATCCTCACTCCCAACATTATAGACTTCAAAAGCACTCACGGTCTTCTTCCAGGCAGTTATGGTGGCATCTATAGCATCAGATACATAAATGTAGCTTCGCAACTGCATCCCATCACCTAAAATCTCTAGGCTGTCCGGGCTCCTTAGCAGCTTAACTATGAAGTCATAGACGACGCCATGCTTAAGCCTCGGCCCAACAACGTTAGCGTATCTCAGTACGATGGCTTTAATCCCGTAGAGACGGCTATAAGCGTATATTAGGTTTTCGCATGCAGCCTTACTTGCGCCATACACTGAAACGGGCTTTACCGAAGCATCTTCACCAACTGGTATAGTATCCGGCTCACCGTAGACGCTGCTAGAAGATGCAAAAATAAGCTCCTTAACACCAGTCTTCCTTACAGCCTCAAGCAGATTAAACGTTGCAAGAATATTCTCGTTGAAATGGGTCTCTGGATTCGTCGTGCTAACACGCACCTCAGGGTTAGCTGCAAAATGGAAGACTGTGTCAACGCCTCTAACCGCCTCCATCGCCATCAGCGGGTTCTTTAGGTCGGCGTTTAAAATCTCGAGGCGCCGTTCACCCTTATGGCGCTGAAGATTCTCAAGCCTACCGCTGCTGAAGTTGTCTGCAACTCGAACCCTAAAACTATCGGCGATGAGTCTATCGACTAGATGGCTTCCAATAAAGCCGGCTCCGCCAGTAACGAGCGCCGTGCCCGCAGATGGGGTTTCGCTTTTCATGTGGGCGGACTTGTTGCAGCTGTCTGTTGTGAAAATTTGAGACTGAAGCATGTGCTTTAGCTCCATCATATATTTCTTATCATCTCGCTCCATAAAGCCTTGTAGTATCGCATTATTCTCTCAGGCTCAGGGCTTTCGGGTATTTCGGCTAAACAGTACCTTTGGTATCCCGCCCCCTTAAGTAGGGTGAATAGCTCCTTATAGGGATATTTCTCATCGTAGAGTTCATGGATATGCACAGATTTTATCCATTTCCTGAGTAGATTAAAGCCGTATGATATTGATCCGTCGACTATATCGGTGTAGTTAGAGTTCCAGCATACTCCCACATATGGGTGGTCTGCTATCTCCATTATGTCCCCTATGCACTTCGGGTCGCTTGTACCATAACCGTGCACCTCAAGCCATATCTCCACACCATACTCTTTTCCATAATCCCCGCATACCTTTAATGCCTTACCTATCTGCCTTATCGTCTTCTCCCTAGGTATACCATAATCCTCCATAAGCCTGTTAGGCCTAACTTTAACGCCAATGGCTCCAGTATCGTAGGCAAGCTTAACAAAAGCCTTTGTCAGCTCTATATTCCTCTCAACCTCGCTCCTCTCTGGAGAGTGGTACTCGCAGACAGTGCCGAAGCTAAGAAGCTTAACAGGCGAGCTCTCAAAGAGCTCCCTAACCCTCCTCCTTTCATCAGCACTTATAGTGGGCTCTACGCCATGGGCATGTGTTGTCCTAAGCTCAACAGCTTCAAAGCCTGCTCGGCTACATAAATCAATGATCTTCTCAAGACTCCAATCCTTAGCCAAATTATACGTGACGAGACCTAACTTCAAGCTGCACACCCAGCAAAAGAATTGGTAATATTAAAATAAAGGTTTTCCTAGAAGGCATATTTGCATAAATCTTCGCTTACCTTAATGTTAGTAGGTGAAGAATATGGGTTTTATTGAACCAGTTAGATTCGGTATATTGGGTTTAGGGGTCGGTTATAGCAAAGCCAAGCAGTGTACTCAATCTAGGGGCGCAATATTATCGGCTGTATGTGATCTACAGGAGGATAGGGCTAGGAAGATCGCCGAGGAGTTCAAGTGCCGCTGGTATACGGATTACGATAAGATGCTAGAGAAGGAGGACATAGACTGTGTCGGGGTCTTCACTCCTAGCGGCATGCACATGGATCACGCTCTAAAGGCCATCAGAAGAGGGCTGCACGTATTTGTGACTAAACCGATGGATATAGATGCGGAGAAGTGTCGCTTAGCAATCAAGGAGGCTGAGGAGGCTAATGTTGTCTTAGCCGTTGACTTTGAGCTAAGATATCAGCCCCTCAACCAGAAAATCTATTATGCAATCCAACAGAATTTAATTGGCAGGGTCTTTCTAGTCGATGTTCTAATGAAGTGGTTTAGGGATGAAGCATACTATAAGGGTGGATATCCTCCAGGATGGAGAAGCAGTAGACTATATGAAGGCGGATCCGCAGCTAACCAAGGTATACACTTTATAGATTTAGTTCAGTGGTGGATGGGTGGAGTTGATTTAGTCCAAGGATTGTCTGGAACATTCACACATAATATAGAGACTGAAGACTGTAGCGTGGCTGTCTTAAGGTTTAAGAATGGGGCGTTTGGGACGCTTACAACAACGACTTCAAGTATACCTAACCTTGGAACTAGGATAGAGGTTAACAGCGACAGGGGTTCTCTAATATGGAAGGATGGGAAACTAGATTTCTTCTATTTGAAAGATGGAGATCAATCAATCCTTGACTCCATAAGTCTTCCTGAGGATAGGCCCCTTAACATATTTGAGGATATGGTGGCTGCCATCCGAAAAGGCACAAAACCGATCGTTGATGGGCGAGAAGGGTTAAAAAGCGTTCTTATACTTAACGCCATATACGAATCCTCTAAGACAGGGAAAGCCGTAAAGATAGAGGAGGTTTAATTAGAGCTGAGATGTGGAAAGGTTCATTTTAGCGTGGTTTAGATGAGTACCCCAAGATTTGCTGTGTGTAATGAGATATTTGAGGGATGGAGCCTCAAACAGATCTTTGAATGCGCCTCTAGGATTGGTTACGAGGGAATCGAGATAGCGCCATACACGATAGCTGAGCGGGTTACAGATATAAGTAGGAAGACTAGGGAAGCCATTAGAGAGGAGGCTGGGAGCTTCGGCTTAGACGTCATAGGAATACACTGGGTTCTTAGGGGCGTTAGAGGAGTTCACTTAACGAGCCCTGACCGCATTGTGAGGGAGAGAACCGAAGCCTATCTTAGGGCGCTCATAGACTTCTGCAGCGATATTGGGGGCAGAATCATAGTGCTCGGCTCACCACACCAGAGGAGCATACCGGAAGGCGTAGATCCAAAGGATGCCTGGAGATGGGCTGTAGAGATATTTAAGAGATGCTCCATGTATGCTGAGCAGCATAACGTCTACATATGTATAGAGCCGCTTAGAAGAGAGATGACAAACTTTATAAATACTGTTGATGAGGCTGTGTGGCTCATTGAGGAGGTCAGCAGCCCAAACTTTAGGCTCATATTGGATGTCTATGCAATGACGGGTACCAATGAACCTATAGATAGGCAGATAGAGAAGGGTGGAGCATACCTCATGCATTTTCACGCTAACGATGACAATATGGGTGGACCTGGTTTTGGATCCGCCGATTATAAAGCTGTTGTTAGGGGATTAAGGAGCATAGGGTTTAAGGGGTATATATCGGTGGAGATCCTTAGAAGGGAAGAAAATCCTGCCTGGGCGATAAAGATGAGCCTGGAAAATCTTAAGAAGTTTTTTAGGGAATATTAGGCTGGTGCTTAAAATGGTTTTCTCCACACGTTTGGTTAGTAGGGGTCTCCTAGAGATACTGGAAGACAATGTATTGATAGCGGCATATAGGTATAGCAAGGATCTCCGCAAGCCATACTTTTACCCCATTTATGCTCCGGGCAACATCCTAGTGACTAGGGATGGACCGCCAGACCACATACACCACAGGTCTATGTGGACTGCGCACGGCAATGTTAATGGCGAGGATCTGTGGAGTGAGGGGCCGAAAGCCGGCTTCATAAAATGCGTAGATAACCCAACAATAATTCTGGATGAGGATAAATGTATATTGAGCTCCGTAAACTTATGGGTCTCTAACGTTGGCATTAAACTTATGAGCGAATATAAAACGGTAATATTCTGGAAAACCTTGGGCAACATAAGAATTATAGATTATGAGGTGAGATTTCAAGCCGATTATGATGACGTTATTTTGGGTGATACTAAAGAGGGTGGAATAATAGCATTTAGGGTCGCAGATAGCATGAGGGAGTCGATAGGCAATGGAGTTATAATGAACTCCGAGGGCGGTGTAGGTGAGCCCCAATGTTGGGGTAAGAGGGCTAAATGGTGCGATTACACCGGTAAAATTGATGGAGAGGTTGCTGGAATAACTGTTCTGGATCACCCAAGCAACCCCAGACACCCCACATACTGGCATGTTAGGGCCTATGGGCTCTTTGCAGCCAACTGCCTTGGTCTCTCACATTTTGAGGGAAGGAAGAGTCTAGATGGAAGCATGAAGATAGATAGGGGAGGCTCAGTAAAATTCAAGTATAGGGTTCTGCTGCATAAGGGAAAGCTATCCAAAGATGAAATTGACGAATATTATCGCGACTATGCGAATTTAAATAGTTATTAATCATCAAGGGAAAGGTATAAAAAACAGTTAATCGCTGTGACTGAAGTACTAGAGACCTAACTTTGCCCGCTCCTCTAATATATATTCAGCGACTTCGCATACGGGTGCAACCCATATCTCATCCTCATGGTCTTTCAGAAACTTTAGAAAGCCTGTTAGATCGTAGTCTGAGACTGATAGATAGCCGCCATTAACGTTATGAAATGTGTATATTGCCCATCTCTCCTCATATGAAGATTTAACGGCCAACCCTATCATTTCCTCATAGCTCATCCTATGGGCGGGCCAAGACCACAACTCATGTAAATCGCATAGTAGGGGGGAGTTGGCGCATACGGGCTCACCCCAACCCCTAGCAGCTAGAAAGGTTTCGGCAACTATCGGCACATAGCTCTTCTTAGTCTTCCCCCTACCTACATAAGTCTGATAACATGGATATGCAAATGTCCTGCTTCCCTCAGGTATAACTTCTCTAATCCTCCTATGCGCCTCAAGGATATCCGCCTTTATATCTTCAAGGCTCATGTTCTCTAGGCATCTGGGGTTCTGTAAGCCCTCCCTCCTGTAAACCTGAAAATTGCAGGAGCATGGATGTGTAAGGGTATGATTGCCTATCTCATGCCCCCGATCAGCCATATCCTTCCAGGGCTTAAGAAAACTCTTATAATCCTCCCCTCTGGGATTTACGTAGAAGGTGGCCCTAATGTTGAACTTCTCAAGCAATGGCGCCGCAAATTTTAGCTGGGAAGGTAGACCATCATCAAATGTTAGAGAGACGGCCAGCTTTTTCCCTTCAGGCCATTTGAAAGGGCCGCTCATATTCCATCAAAAATAATTTAAGTTATCGTATTTTAAAAGTAATGGATTTGCCCTACGGCTTAGAACCCTCCTTTTGCCGAAAATATTTTATTACATCTATATTGGCCGTACATCAAAATATCGTATGCACTATCACAGTGTTTTAGCCAAGTCTCTTCACAGCCTCTATGAGGGCTTTTATGTAGCCGCATGCGTAGGCTCTGCCCCTATGGCACCATGGCGTGTCGTCTGGGGAGTGTGGGACATGATCATCTATGAAGACGCTGTCATAGCCAACTTCCTTATAGGCTAACATAGCCCTCAGCATATCTACTTGTCCATCATCTATGAACGTCTCATGGAACTTGTATGCGTTCCCACGAACATTCCTAAAGTGCACATAAAATATCTTCCGCCTAGAGCCAAAGTACCGTATCGCCTCCATAATATCAGTCTCCATTAGTGCAAAGTTCCCTTGGCAGAACAATATGCCATTATATTCGCTTGGAGCCATCTCTATAAGGCGCTTAAAGGCCTCAACACTCCTAAAAATCCTCGCTATGCCAGCAATAGATGGGACGGGCGGATCATCTGGGTGAAGGGCTAGCTTAACCCCCGCCTCCTCGGCCGTCGGCAAAACCCTCTTAATGAAGTATTTAAAGTTCTCCCACATCTGTTCATCGTTAAGTTTACCCAGCTTTGCGGGAGCATCCTTAACGAGCTCATAATCGAAGCTCGTTACGCGGGCTCCTCTCCAAGGCATGTCTGTACATGTTCTCCAAACACCGGTCGGCATAAAGTTATAGCCGAGTATTGGTATCCGAGCCTTACCCATATTTTCTAAAGTCTTACAGAAGTTCTCTATTTGTTCATCCCGCCCCTCCTCGCCAAGCATCACCTTCATATACCATTGTGAGGGTATGTTCTCTATTGCGAGCAGTTTAAGCCCATACGCCTCAACACGAGTCCTAAGTCTCAGGAGCGGGTAAAACTCATAGTATCCTGGCCCACCAGATAGGGAGGGGTCTACGGGCGCATGGACAACTATCTCCTCAACGCCGAGCTGCTTCGCGAAGATAAGCTTATCTTCAGTAAGCTCATATATGGATCCTAGGGCAAGCCTCATGGTCAACCCATTAACACTTATTTTGAATTGCCTTTATAAATTATTGCTTTATGCTTGATACTTGCACTCCGAAATTACGTGACTTAATATACAGGCCATAAACGCTCCCTAGAAATCGAAGATATAGCTATAA
This sequence comes from Candidatus Bathyarchaeota archaeon, assembly GCA_018396635.1. Classification (GTDB taxonomy): domain Archaea; phylum Thermoproteota; class Bathyarchaeia; order Bathyarchaeales; family DTEX01; genus DTEX01. The sequence continues at coordinate 50,129 of JAGTQE010000005.1, read as the reverse complement.
TCTTTAAGGTTAATAAATGCCTTATAGAGCTATCTTCAAGGTCTACATATTAAAGCATTTTTAATAGGAGCGCGGTAAGTTGCCATGATGGGTGGGTTAAGCTTGGAAGAGGCTCTAAAGATGCATATGCTCTTCTGGCAGATGAGTAATTCGAGGCCGCTTACTCGATTAGGCAGATATGAGCCTCTTAGGAGGGATGTGGCGATACCATTGGCTGATGGGCGTCTGGTAACAGATGGCGTGCTTTTAGAGCCCCAGTTGATAGAGCCTAAACTCTTCATTAGATGCCTAGACATAAATTTTGACTCGCCAATACTTTCCGGCGACTTTATTAGAACTTTGGCCCCAGCCGACCTTTGCTGGACTCAGGCTTTCATTGGCTGCCCAATCCGTGTTTCCGCTGGTAAAGTATGGGCTGAACCAATCATACATGATGTGGAAAATATACATATGCATATGAAAATAAATGATAAATGGCTGCAAAAGTTTCTTGAATTCACGTCCGCGCTAGTCGAATTCTCTAGAGGTCGCCTACCAGTCGTGCAGCCACTTTTTAGAGGGCCAATGGATATGGCTGCATCCGCTTTAGGTCCGGAGAGACTTTGCATATCGATATTTAGGCGCCCTGATGCTCTTAGAAGCCTTCTAGATTTCTATGCAGATGTGTTTATCCAATCATTTAACATGCAGCTAAGTTTACTTCCAAAGTTTAGCGGCGGCTACAGCTGCATGTATGGTATTTGGGCTCCTGAACCGATCTGTAGAAACCAAGCGGACTATTCGGTGCTCATTTCTCCAAAAGTTTATGAGAAAATATTCCTCCCCTATGATGTAAAGGTTATTAAGGCATCTAAATACTCCATTTTTCATCTTCATTCTGCAAATATTCATTTGGCGGATAAGCTAGTGGAGATACCGGAGCTAAGCGCAATACAGGTGAGCATAGATTACCCGGCTAAGGTCTTCTCTCCGCCAGTACAGAGTTTGCTCCCAACCCTCAAAAGGATACAAAGGGAGAAGCCCCTTATAATAACAGGCCCCGTCACTCGGCAGGAGCTTCAAATGATCTATAGAGATCTTTCCCCTAATGGTTTAGCTCTAGACCTCCAAATACTTGATTAGCTAAGAAATGTGGATGGAAGGTTATCTACTTCTTTGAGCTGTAATCTAGAAAGTCATCGCCTTCAGGAAGATATTTTGCTAGAGCCTTCTCATTAAGCTCAACGCCCAACCCAGGCTTATCCTGAACCTCTACATATCCATCCTTAACAAGAGGATTCGGTAGTCCCTTAACAAGCTCCCACCATACAGGCTCTATCACTGGCATCTCAAAAGCTATGAAGTTTTTAGGTAGGGTTGCGCAAACCTGCGTTAACGCAGCAACGCCAATTATGCCGTCAAAGACACCGTGAGGAGCTATAAGAATGCCATGTAGATCCGCAAACTCAGCAACCCATTTGAGCTCAGCTAGCCCCCCAATATCGCATGGATCTGGACCTATAACATCGACAGCATTATTTTCGATCAAATCTTTAAAGCCGTACCTTAAATATATCTGCTCGCCCGTATGTATTGGGGTCGTTGTATTGGATGAGACTAAGCGGTAGGCTTCAACCGCGGTGTATGGAGTATAATCCCCAGTAATCATATCCTCAAGCCACATTAAATTGAATGGCTCCAACGCCTTAGCCAAGCTTAAAGCCGATTGTACGTCGAATCCGGGTCCGCAGTCTAGGGCTAATCCGTACTCGTCTCCAAGGACTTCTTTAAGCGCTTTGACACACTCAACTATATGCTTTAATCCTCTCTCAGTTAGGCGCCCCCTATTCGGGTATGGTGTCGGTCCCTCCTCAACCTCGCCATAAAAGAAGTTGGGGATGACAGCAGGCATTCTCGTGTGGAAGGCAACGCCGAACTTGAATATCTTGAAGCCTTCTGGGAGAGCCTTCCTCCTTCTAGCGCTCTCAGCATATTCTTCTGGCGTGAAGCCCGTGGGCGCAGGTCCTATGCCAGTATTATAAACGAGAACCCTATCCCTTATTTTCCCACCAAGCAGTTTATATACGGGTAACCCGGCAGCCTTTCCAGCTATATCCCAGAGCGCAATCTCAATTGCGCTGACAGCGCTGCCCCAGGGCTTGAAGCCGCCTAGATTTCGGATTCTTAACATGACCCTCTCAACGTTCGTTGGATCCTGCCCAATAATAAACCGCTTATAGAAGAGGACGTGCGGCTTTATGTAGTGTTTGGGTTTCTCTATTTGGGCGATGCCGCTAATACCCTCATCAGTATCAACTCTAACTAGAGGGTATCCCTCAACAACGGTACATTTTAAATCAACTATCTTCATTCAATCACCAAATATTAATCTCAATTAAGTAGGTAATTAAATCTTAATACCCTTTTTAATGGGTTGGATTGGATTTAATGTATACGTTGAGGTAATGAAAGATCTTCTTTATCTGAAGATATCGAAAATCAAAAATATTTTCAGAATGTTACTAATGGTTAATATGATTAGCTCTGGGAAGATAAGCATTTTAATTCCAGTTTACCGAGAATCAGATCTACTCGAGCCTTTGATCGAAGATCTACTTAAAGATCCATATGAAGAGAAGGAGATTTTCGTCATAATAGATGAGCCAACGCAGAAAAGCTTAGATCTCTCTAAGAGATTTTCCGGCGAGAACGTTCACTTTATATTTAATGGCGTTAGGAAGGGTAAGGCTAACGTATTGAACGAGATTGCTAAAAAATCAAAAGGCGACATATTACTATTCTTAGACTCTGATGTTTTAATAGAGAAGAATGGAGAGAGTTTCCTTAAGGCAGTAGCTAGCGAAATGAATGATGCTGATATCCTTGAAATTAAGAAAGGAATTATTAGAAATTCATTTGTTGCAAAGGTTGCGAGCTATGATTACTTAGGCTTCAACTTTACAAGCCTATATTTCTCCCGTAGTATAGGGCGGTGTTTAGGGATTAATGGTGCAGCATTCGCTGTCAAGAAGAGTACTTTTGAGGAGCTGGGTGGGTTTAGGAGAGTAATATGTGAAGATCTGGACATAGCCACAAGATCTTTCACTAACGGCGCACGCTTCAAGTTTGCAGAAAATATATCCGTTCACACAAAGGCTCCCTCATCGTGGAGGGAGTGGTTTATTCAGAGAAAACGTTGGGGGATAGGGGCAGCTTTCTGGTTTAAAGAGAACCTTAGGATACTTAAGTATGCTGTGCGCAAGTATCCTAAAGTCATAATTCCATCATTATTGCTGATTTTTCCAGCCCTGCCAATAATGCTAGCGAACCTTTTTATACCAGACGACTTATCCCTTAAGATGCTATATGTATCCTTAATTCTTTTATCCACAAAAATGAACATTTTCATGCCCCCAACAGCCCTAACCTCTACAACACTATTAATGCTAAGAAATTTCCTTATATTTCTCGGAAGCCTAGCCACATACTCAACAACATTCTACTTAATTGCCAGAAAACTTCATTTTCATTTTAATTTTCTTGAGTTTACGGTCTTCTATTTTATTGCGGCTCCATTATGGCTTCTAATAATAGTAGTTAGTTTAATTAAGGTTTATGTTAAACCCCACAATATTAAGGTTGACTGGAAAGTTTAATTATATTCCCCTCTCCCCATTCACATCAAGGATATAAAATTGAGGAGTTATGAAAGTTTCAGCTTTATTTAGCGGGCATTTACATTCTTGACTTTGTAAAGTTTACTTCGCTAATCAACGCGTATGGCGTAAGCGTTGGGATTTCTACTTCCCACCACCTTATCCAAGTCCTCGATCTGCTTAAGTCCACTATATTCCTTAAAATTCTGAGCATATTATCGCTTATCCTGAGCTCCCTAATCGACTCAACGATCTCTCCATTCCTAACTCGGAACATTCCATCCCTAGGTATTGTTGAGAAGTCTCCAGTCCTGTAATTCTGATACCTTAGATACCAGTCATTTGTAACATATATTCCATCGTCTATTTCGGCTAACAATTCCTCAGGCGACTTGCCACCCGGCTCAATTACCAGGTTCCAGGGGTGAGGCACAATTATTCCAGCGTTGCCGGTTGTCTCTACACCAAACTTTTTAGCAGTAATACTATTATGTAGATAAGTCTTAAGGACGCCTCTCTCAACTATAATGTTCCTTCTGGTTGGAACACCCTCGTCATCGAATGCCCTTGCCCCAAGCGTGCCAGCTAACGTTGGATCATCTATTAAAGTAAATTTCTCAGAAGCTACCTCAGAGTTTATTTTATCGACTAGGAATGATTGCCCTGCCTCAACTAGGAAGGCTGATGAAAGGGCGCCAACCTGGCTAGCGATGTCTGCGAAAACCATTGGCCCTAGAAGAGCCATATATTTTCCGGGTTCGCCGGGCTTTGGATTAGATGCCGCTTTAGCTATTTCGCCAGCCATTCTTCCAGCCTCCTCGGGATTGAAGTCTTCCAGTCTGCTGGCAACTGAGACCGCTTGGCCTGTGGCGAGCTCAGAGACGAAAGCCCTAATAGATAACTCTATGCTGGCTTTTTCTTCCGAGGCGTAAACTTCGCCTGAGGTTGCGAGGGCAACCTTAAACCTGGATGCTGTTAGTGTTCCAGCAGCCCTCTCAGCGCCCTTATCTAAAGCACATTTTATCGCTGACTCAACGTAGCCCGTCAATGTATCAGCGTCTAGCGGTATTTCAGGAGCCTTAATTAACTCAGGATTATAGGTGAATGGTCCTTTAGGTAGTGGCGCATATATGTCGGCTGGCGGTGTTGATTTAGCCACTTTTATGAGGTTCTCTATGGATTTTTTAATGTTTTTGAGAGATAATGTACTTATTGATGTTGCAGCCCTATGCTTCTCAACCATAAGGAATACGTCTACACTATTCTCGAAGAAGGTCTTTGATACAGTGACCTCATTATTTGAGAAACGTATCATGGTCCTCTGAGACTCAACAAGCTTAGCCGCTACATCTGTTGCCCCTAGACGCCTAGCTAAATCAACAATATATTGTGGAATCTCGCTCAACTTCATCCTCATGCACCACCAATCCTAACTTTTCTTAAGCGTATATGTGGTCCGCCAGTCCAAACTGGTATGCCCTGCATTGGATCTCCCTTACCACAATATGCTGCCTGGAATTCGGGTTTCTTGCTAGCTGCGTCGACTGAGGACCAAAGTCCAATTGTCGTTATCTCAAGGATTGGGTTTCTGATCATCTCTCTTAGCTCACCATTCTCTATTCTGTAGGCTTCTAATCCAACGTAGCGTTGGTTAAACCTTCTATCGTCAATATTCCACTCCATGAAACTCTTCATATATATTCCATGCTTTATGTCCTCAAAGATCTCCTCCTCAGAGTAGTCTCCCGGTAGGAAGAATGTGTTCGCCATCCTAACAATCGGCTCACGATTATACGCTACGGATCTAGAAGAACCATTGCTCTCGACGCCAAACACACTTGCGGTCTCACGGTTATGTAGGAACTCGTTCACCACGCCCTCCTTAATTAGTATACGCCTCCTAGCCTTAACGCCCTCATCATCGTATAGATAGAATCCGAAAGATCCTTTTATGGTTGGGTCATCAACAACATTCACGTAATTTGAGCCAACCCTAAGCCCTATTGAATCGGGCTTGAGAAATGTTTCGCCAGCTTGAGCCGCCTCCCTCCCAAGTATCCTATCGGCTTCACTTGGGTGTCCACACGACTCATGGCTAACGATCCCAACGACCTCCGGGCCCAAGACAGCGTCCATCTCACCCTCAGGCGTTTTTACAGCCTCCATAAGCACTTTTGATAGGGCATACGTCTCATCATAGAATATTTTGGGTAGATTCCACCTCTCAACAACTTCCCATCCGCCTGTCTCGCCGAGATTAAAGTATCTTTGAGCCGGGCCCTTCTGTGGGTGAAAGACTGTTATGAAGGTGAAGAGGGCTGCCCTTGGAGTTACGCTATAAACGTTCGCTCCGTCGCTTGTCATGACCAGTTTCTCCGTCACCCAGGTGTCCAGAACAATCATTCTTGATGGGACCTTAACATTAAGCATTGAGGATGCATTAATTGCTTGCTCGTCCGCTTCCTTAAGCAGATTAACCCTAGACTCTAGATCGACGCTTCCAAAATTTATTCTGGGCTTGATATCAACCTTTCCACTTCCAAGCTCACCCTTACCCATAGTTATCTTCCGCTTAATTAGTCTAGATGCCGACCTAGCGATCTTAAAGGCGCTTTTAAGCGCTCTCTCAACATCCCTCCTTCTCATGGAGTTTGTTGAGGCGAAGCCTAAAGAGCCGTCCACAAGGATCCTTATGCCAACACCCCTACTCTCCTCGAGGACTGATGCCTCTAGAACACCATTCTTCATGACTATGGATTCGCGTAAGTCTGTCTGCAGCCTTGCCTCAGCGTACTCTGCACCCATGTTCCTGGCGCTGTCAATAATGTAGTGGGCAATATCTTCCAATAAGGCTCACCACGCATGGCTGCTTAGCATAATAATTTTTAGATGTCCATCAATAAATTTGTTAATTATCCTTTTAAGGAGATTAAGTCTAGTCTTATATGGGGTTGATATGGCCATTATAGGATATGGGCTTGGTGGAAGGGGATTGATTTTAGAGGAGATTTGTAGGGTGCTGAAGAGGACTGGGGCCATTGAGTTTGGCACATTTAAGCTGCCTAATGGTAGAATAACCCCCTACTATATTGATTTGAGAGTTATTACAAGTTTTCCTGATGCCTTTGCTAAGGTTGTTGATATATTTGTTGATTCTATAAGAAGCGAGATTGGGGTGGAGAATTTCGATAGGATAGCTGGCATACCCACTGCTGGTCTACCGCTAAGTTCTGTTTCAGCTTACCTGCTCAAGAAGCCCTTCATATATATCAGACAGAAGCAGAGGCTTAGGGGTAGGGAGCGTAGGGTTGAGGGGATAATTGTGCCCGGAGACAGAGTTCTTCTAGTGGATGATCTTGTGACAACAGGTTTAACCCTCAAGAAATCAGCCCTTGCTGTTAGGGCTGAGGGCGGTTTAGTCTCAGATGCTATCGTGCTGCTGGATAGGGAGGAGGGTGGGCGTGAGAGACTTGAGAAAATAGGTGTAAAGCTACACTCGGTGCTGAAGATAAGTAATGTTGCCCAAAAATTATATGAGATGGATGCTATAGGGGAGGATGAAGTGAAGATAATGCTGAGCCAAGTTAAGTCGAGGGTTTAATTTATTCTCTGGCCAGAATTCTCTTCAAGCCAATAATCGCTTCCTGCGGGTGGTCAAAGTCGAACTCCAAGAACTCTACATTTAACCCCTCCCTTGCAATATGCCTCTCTAAGGCATCCATAAAAACGCCTCTCTCCTCAACAACCTTCACCTCACCGCACACTTTTCTGGTTGCGCTCCTGACAGCGCATGAAGGGGAGCGTCTAACGCCGACGATGGCCAACACATAAATTCTAGGCCTTACGCTTATAGAAGTTAGGGTCTTAAGTTGCTCAGCGACGGATCTCGCCAGCCTATCGCAGTGCTCCTTGAAGCCCGGTAGGGATTCATACTCATCCTTCGTCCTAGATGGGCGGGGATTTCCGCAGAACGTGAATTCTGGGCATGGCATCTGGATAACTCCAATATTATGCCTTAAGGCGTATTCAATTATCTCTGCGGCTAGGCCGATGTTCCTTTCCAAGGGCTTTCCTTCCTGCCACCACCTAGTGGCCTTGTTGAGTAGGCAGTGGGCAAGAACTAAAACTCTAGATTCCATACCCATGCCAGCTCTTCGCTCTCCTATAAATCATTTTTGAGGGGGTGGAGGTCTCTTCTGGGCATAAAGGTATCTCTTCGCCTTCCCTTCCCGGGTAAGTATCCCATCCCTAACAAGATCTAGTAGGACGTGAGCTACAGCTGTCCGATCGTAGTGGTAGCCTATGCGGGTCATCTCCTTATGGACATCGTTGAGGGAGCGTGGAACAGAAAACCACCCCTCCCTCCATAGCCGCTCGATAACGCCACGACATGTCTCAGCCTTAGCTGGAGGTGCGGCGGCTTCTGGAGCAACCTCCCCCTTAGAAGTATAGCTGGATACACTTGAAAGAACCTTATCTATAACCTCCTTTACCTGGTCCTCCCTACAGCTGATCTCAAACTCTATATTTCCAACCCTCATTTTTATGTGGACTGGGGGCTTCTCTTTAGGCTCTTCGCTCATTTCTATCTCTCTTTTGTTATTGTATTGCGCATTTTGTTCATGCGCAACATTTATATACAAGATCACTTACCTATTATTTGGTGAAAGTTGTTGATTGAACAAATACAATATACAGCAACACCAAAATATAACTTTTCCCAAATTATCAACAATATCGGCCTCTCAAGAAAGTTTATTGAGTTAAGCCTTAATTCAATGAACGAGATAAAGGAGAGGTTCTTTCAGCCGTGGATCGAATTTAACGGCCAGTCTATTGAAAGATCCGGTGAACAGGAGGATACTGTTGAAGTCTATAGTAGGGATGCCTTCTCTATAATTTCGCCTCTGGAACCTATCCCCGACAATACGCCTATAGTGGCCATTGATACCTCGAGCATTAAGGTTGGCGAGACTGAGAGTGGGGTTATATGTGCTGTTAGGGGGGCTGTTGTGTGGAATGAGAGGAGGCAATATAGGTGCTTGCGTATAGGCCCATTTCCATTCCACATAACTGAGGATAATAAGAGGGAGATATTGAGGGTTCTTGGGCAATATTCACCAATTGCCTATAGTTCAAATGCGTCGTTTCTCATTGAGGTGCAGAGTCGCTTATGTAACGCCCTTGAAAGGTGGATTCAAATGATGGTGTCTAGATCTGCAAGCAACAGCATAATACTTTGGGATGGAACTCTCTCCTGCAGGCCACAAAATGACTGTGTGAGTCTACTGCTCCGAATTTTGGAGGATGCTAGGAGAAATTCAAATGCCGTCATATCGTTATCGAAGGCGTCGACAGTTAAATTTCTTGGTAGGAGGATCACGGATCTACTCATGAAGCAGAGGGAGCCTTGCCTCCTAGAGATAGATGAGCACATGCTATCGATATCCTCTAAGAGTCTACGTCTGCTTGGCAAAATATATGTTGCTAAATTGAGTGAGAAGGGCTACGCCTTCAGGGTGGATGTTGATAGGGGCCTGTCCAGAGACGTGCACATGATGGCGCTTCGGAGGCTTATGGGCAACGACTCGGTTTTTCAGGGTTATCCGGAGGCTCTTCGACTGGCTCATATATTCTCGACTTTCACTGCGAGCGATGTTATAGGTATACAGCGTTTTATATCTAGGAAGTATGGGCTTAAGGTTGTTACGTGGCCGAGCATTAGAAAGGCTCTCTTTGGGCCGTTTGGGACTGGTGGGGCTGGAGATTAGAGCTATGCGCCTATATAAGAAGACTGGTAACACTATTCATATTATTAGTTTTCCGGATGAGGATGTTGAGAAGGGGTGCTATCTCATTATTGATGATAAGAGGGCTGGAAGATCTATGATTGTCCAAGTTATTGACGTTCAATTTGCAAATGTTCCGGGGATAATGGAGGAGCTTCTGCGCGAGCCGCTTATAGATGATCCTGTTAAGGGGGATGATATCGATCCATTTGATATAACATCGCACATCTTATATGTTCAAGATGCTAGGCTGCTTGTCTGCAAGGTTCATGGGACGATTGAGGATGGTGGGCTATGTTCGGATAGTTCTTGGCTGCCATCTAGAACCCACTCGACGATATGTAGGCTGCCCATCGGCAGGTTGATGGATATAGTTAATGCGTCAATAAGGTATCCGATAAGTATAGGCGAAACTATGGAGGGCACGCCTATGGTAATAGACGCCTCGATACTTGATGGTAAACTCAATATTATTACTGGGAGAAAGGGCGTTGGGAAATCCCATTTATCCAAGATCCTTGTTTTAGGCTTAATTAGTTACGGCGCTACAGTTGTGGTCTTCGACCTGAATGGCGAATATAAGAACCTTGGATTAAACCTAGATGGTGAGAGGAATGAGTTCTATGAGAAGGTTCATGTACTTGTCCCAGGCGAGAACTTTAAGGTCACTTTAGCGCAGACTGGGCTCTCAGTAGTAATGAAGATACTTGTCCACGCCCTGAACCTTCCCGGAACATCTGCCCGCGAGTTTAGGCACATTTGGCGCTTTCTTGAGGAGCGTAATATGCTGTCGCTTCATGAGATTGGTGAAGCCATCAGGAGGTGGCAGTGCAATCAGCAGGTTAAAGACGCCCTCTTCTCCCGATATTACACGCTTCTCCACGCAAACTTCTTCACAGACAATGTGAATGAGTCAGTTAACTTTGAAGGTTTATTACAGAATGTTGAACGAAGTGGTGGCGGAGCAATAATTATAGATTTAAGCAACTCCTCCTCTGTGGATCGGCAGATAGTTGTGGAGTATATTCTCGCTAAGCTGCAGGATCTTTTATCCCAATGGAAGATTAGGGCCGTCTTCCTTTTCGCTGAGGAGGCCCATCTATATCTTAGGGAGACATACTGGGATGACATAGTTACAAGGATGAGGCACTTCGGCATATTCACAACGTTCATAACCAATCAGCCGGACACGATAAAGGAGAGCATATATCGGCAGGCTGACAACATATTCCTCTTCAACTTTGTTAACGAGCATGATCTAGAGGTTATCTCTAGGGCTGCTAAGGTTGACGCTGAGACAACGGTATCTATTGTCCGAGATCTGCCGCCACACCACTGCCTCATATTGGGCGATGTTGTCAGAAATTTTCCAATAGTGGCTAAGGTGAAGCCGCTGAATGTTAGGGCTATGGGCGAGACAAGGCTATTCTTCTCAAGAGAGAAGGGTTTAGAGGCTGCGCAGAGCAGTCGGCCATAAATCTTTCAAGAGCGGGAAGGTTGAGAGGAGGCACATCATTGGCTTCCTCAGTAGCTCGTGCCCCTCAGCATTAAAGCTCAGATTAGGCGGCTATGGTCAAACTAAAAATAATCTAGCCTAGATTTTAAGTTTTCGTCTTTTATTAAGGATTTTTGTCAGAAAGAGAAATTTTAAATGTAGTATGAATCCTCATTGGTGCCTCAGGGCTTTGGGCTTTCAGCATCTCTGGTGGAGCTCAGTACCCCGCGGCGCAGATAATATTGTTTATTGGAGCCTATAAGGATTGCTGTGGCTGCCTTAAAGGGGATTCCGCTAATGTTAGAAAGTAGAAGTTTTTAGTGATTTTATTACATTTTTTATTGCATTTTACGGCCTGTTTTCCAGGATAGCCCTCTCCCTAGGTCTTGCCTGTGGGTGTTAGTTATGGCTGGCCTTTTCATTCTCTATAGTGGTTTAAACCTCTCCCTTGCCTCTATATCCCTCATTATGTCGCTCTCAATCGGCTTCACAATAACAAAATATTTCTTTCTTGGGTCTGGCGTAAATGGTTTCTCGGAGAACTTCAGCTCGCAGTTCATATCGAACTCGACGTATGGTTTTATTTGGAGGTTTGCTGGGCGTAGGTAGTAGACGAAGACTCTGCCCTCAGCGACTCCAAATGTGTATAGCGTATCTGATTGATGGAATAGGATGGATTCTGTCGTTATGCTGATTCTTGAAACAGTCCTAAAAAACTCTACTGGATCATCAAACCTTATTAAGACTGGTCTCTCAGCGCCGATCATGTTAACTCCCAGATTAAGTTTATTTAGAATCAAGTATTAATTTTATCTCAATCCGCTTACCCCGTACTTTAACCTTTACCCCTTCTTGCTTATACCTGCACTAAAAAAGGCTAAGCTGGGCTTTCCATTTAAACAGTAGGTGGGATACTTTAAATGCCTATGTGCTTGCACTATATTCTCTGAGATTCTCTTTTAGACTTTGCTTTTAAGGATGATTACGAATGGCAGCATGAGAAGGAATGGTATTAGGGCGAAGGCAAACGGTAAGAGGTGATTAGGCTCAAAAAGAGTCCATGTAAGGCTTCCAATAATTGGACCTATTATTGCTCCAGCGCCGGAGGCTGCGGACGTGAATCCGTAGCCTTTACCGCGCCTCTCGGTTCCAATTAAGTTTGCAATCCACGCTGAGAATGCGGGGGATGATAAGTTTCCGATAAAGCATATTAGTCCCATAAATAACATGAATTGAAAAACGTTTACGGAAAATGGTAAGAGCAGAAGAAGTGGTGTGGCTACTAACGTAGATAAAAGTATGACTACCTTAGGCCCCAACTTGTCAGCGGCTTTTCCTCCGGGAACTTGAGCCAATGCTGTAGCAACACCCCAACCTACTGAAAATGCTAAACCCATTTCTGTGGGGGACGTGTTAAGGGTATACATTAGGAATGCTGTGGTTATCGGCATTAGAATTCCATTGCCAACTCCTGAAAAGAACCGCATACAACATAATAGGAGGATGTTGAGCCGAAGATGTTCTGTTGAAATTGTGCCTTTCTGTCGCCCGATTTCTCTTTTTAACCTGACGGGCAAGGCTGCGGCTTTAACCTTGCCTATAGAACTTAAATAGAGTGATATTACTGCTATAGATAGAAGTAATGCTGAGATAAATGGGAAACGTATAAAAAAATTGTCTGCGAGAAATCCTCCTAAGACTGGGGCCACCGTCTGGCTCGTAATCCACGAGAGATTAAAGATGGCGAAAGCCGTCCCCCTAATGTTTTCGGGGATGATGTCGGCAATTATGGCACTTAAGGATGGCATTGAGAGACCCCAAAAGATTCCGAGGAGAATATATGAGCATAGAATCCAATAGCTCTGCTCCGCAAGGAAGAGAAGCAAATAGGAGGTTGGCAAAAGGAGAAGTGAGATGAGAACAATCATGCTCCTATTCATTTTATCTCCAAGAATACCTCCTGGAACGTTGGCTATCGTCTTAACAAGGTTAAATACAGAGCTCAATAAACCAATCATAGCAACAACCGCTGCTTCATCAAGGAGAAACTCTCTAACAAGATATGGGATGACAGGCCCGCAAAGAGAATCAGCGAAACACACCATAAACATCATAACCCACAATAAGACAAACATTGATCCAAGGTTAGAAAAATAAAGCCTAAATTTTCTAAGCGCCTCCATATTATTTAATCTGGCAAAGCTCCTATTAAACTAGAATTGATTTAAGGCTCATAAAATATGTCTCCGAAAAGAGACTGCCGAGCGGTTCTCTTGTAAATTACGGCGGATGCTAGCTTAATGAGCCTTGAAGAGCGCTTAGTTTTTAACGTAAGTATGGGCAATGGTGGAGAAAGGAAAATATTGATTTGAGGGTTAATCTTGTTTTAAAGTGCCAATTTTAGCGGCAGAAATTCGCCTTAGAGTGCCCACAGTATCTTAGTATCTACTTTAAGAATTCTGCTAGGAAGGCGTCTTTAGCAAGTTCGTTCTTTAAGTATTCCACCGACTCCCTCGTGTCTATGAAGAGTGATCTTACGCGCTCTATGTGCTTTGGCTCGACTATGCTGTCTCCCATGGCCTCAGCAACGGCCTTAGCCGGAAGCATTAGCTGGGATGCGTGTCTCAGAGAGTATTTTTCGCCTATGTCCGTGAGCATCTCCAGCGCCTCCTTAGATATCTTTAGGTCCTCGGCTTCAGCCCTTATATCAAGAATCCTCATTATCTCGTCTCTTGTTGGGAACCTTGTTCTCGCTATGAGCAGCCTATCAAGCATATCTATTGGTATCCCATGCGGAGACTTTATATCCGTACCCTTAACAGTCGTTATTGCCCTATTCGTTGCTAGGACGAGCACCGGGGCGAACTCTTCTTCTAGGGCTCTACTTAAGAATGCAAAGGATTCGACGTCCAGCATGTGCGCCTCATCGATGAATAGTACTCCTGGAACAAGCTCAGCTTTATGGTCTTTAATGAGATCATTCACGTACTCGTCGACCTTCTGCCTGATCTCGTCTGAGACCTCCTCCTCCCTGAATAGTAGGCCTCTATGCAGCCTTATGTTTGCTATGTCTATGTCATGTAGGGTGACGGTGTGTGTTATCGTCTTAGTCTTCCTAACAGGCCCGCTTGGCCTCTCAACGACTCTGGCAACTCTGTACTCGCCAGTCTTACCCTTTGAGGTTATGCCCCTGCCAGCAGCCCTGCCTATCTTAGTTATCCATCCAGTCTCAGCATCAATCTCTATGACATCCCCAATCCTCACTGGCAGTTCTAGGAGCTTATTGGCTATCCTTTCTCCAACCTCAAGGGTCTTAGTCTCATCTTTGGTCGCTAGAGTTATGAGCGCACCGGTTGCGATCTGAATATATGGATTGTATGGATATGGCTCCTTCTCAACCTCTAACTCAACAACCTCGCCCTCATAAACCTCTTTAGTCTCCTTAATCCTAACGCCAATAGCCCTCCTAATGGCCTGCCTAAGGAACTCGGTCTTCCTGATAGTTAACCCATAGATCTCTGAGCCTGATATGGCCACGAAGGGCACGTCTTGGCCTAGCTCCCTAGCCATGCCAATGGCTATAGCTGTCTTCCCAGTCCCCGGAGGCCCGACGAGGAGTAGGCCATGGCCTGGTCTCTTACCCTGCTTAATCAGGTGGACTATTATGCCGGCAGCTTCCCTAGCCTCTTTCTGTCCAACAAGGCCATCGGCTACATCAATAGCCCTTAAGTTCTTATCTAATCCGAGGCCTGTTACATGGCTGTGGATTCCTATTCGCCTAGCCTCAACTCTTCTGGTCTCAACCTCTCTAATCTTAATCTCCCCTGACATAGCAGGAAATCTTGTTTTAAAACCAATCTTAAAAATATATCGCCCCTAACTTAATAGCAAAGCTTATATCTTATGGTGCAGCATTTATTTACTGCGGCTGTCTGAGGGTTCGATGAGGAAAGCGGGTATTGCTGAAGTTGATTTATGATGACTATTAAGTGGAATCAGCGGATCGCTGATTCCAACAAATTGCTCCAAACATCACGTGTTTCGCTTGACTAACGCCAAAGATTTATCTAATTCTGACATCTCAAAAATCTTAAAATATTAGGTTAAGTGAACTGCAATATGCGGGGTTGATTCTAAGAATGAAAGTTTCTATTAAGGGTGAAAGTTTCCTTTTGAATAATATGCCTACTTACGCTGATGTGAATAATGTTAATCCAAGAGCTATAGGCATGCTGTTAAACGCCCGCATGGTTCAAGCACTCTTTGAGGATGAGAACCCTGAGACTAGAGGTCTATGGCGCTATCCTAACGGAGACGACTTTGACCCGGAGAGAAACACTGACGAATTTATTGCAGCATTGCCGCTCTATAAGGCGCATGGCGTTATCGCCTTCACAATAAACATGCAGTGCGGGGGTCCAAAAGCACAGTACTTCACTGGCAATCAGCCCTGGCATGTAAGTGGTTTTGAAGAGAACGGCGCTTTAAAAAGCTCTTGGATTAATAGGCTTAGGCGGGTTTTAGAGGCTGCACGAGAGCTGGGCATGGTGGTCATATTAGGGCTATTTTACTTTGGTCAGGATCAGCGGCTGCTTAACGAAGCAGCCGTTAAGCGTGCTGTTGAGAACATGGTTAACTGGTTGATGGAACACCGTTACAGGAATGTTCTCTTAGAGATTGCTAATGAATGCGATCATCCCGGCTACGATCATGAGATTATTAAGCCTCACCGTATCGTCGAGTTAATCTCCTTAGCGAAAGAGGTTAGTGGTGGCGAGCTTCCAGTATCAACAAGCTTCTGCGGCGGTGTCATACCGCCTGACAATATTTTACGCGTTGTTGACTTTGTTCTTCTTCATGGAAATGGGCAAACTCCTGAGCGCATTAGAAGCATGGTGAGAGCTGTTAGATCTAGACTCCAGTCTTTTGGCATGTCTAAACCCATTGTGTTTAACGAAGATGGTACAGATCTACGGAATATGGAGGCAGCGTTGAGCGAAGGCGCAAGTTGGGGTTACTACGATCAGGGACGAAACAATTATAGGGATGGCTTCCAATCGCCGCCCACAAACTGGCTCATAAATACGCCAAGCAAGCGGGCTTTCTTCCACAAGGCTGCTGAGTGGGTTGGCATATGTCCTCCTGAAGGCGTTACTTACGAAATGCAGCGCATTGTTATTGCTCGCCTTAATCCGCAACTTAACCGGACGATCTGTATTGTAGGCGACATTAATAGTGATGGAAAAGAGGATGTAGTTATTGGAAGCAGGCAGAAGGGTAAGGATGCCCTTGTCTGGCTCGAACAAATAACGTCAAATAATTGGAATGTGCATGTGATCGATGAGGAGGCGGAAATGCTAGAGTCAGGCGGAGTTTTGGCCGACGTAAATAATGATGGACGCTTAGATTTTATAGCTGGTGGCGACTCGCGAAGCCCATATATTTGGTGGTGGGAGCAGCCGACTAACCCAACGGAAAAATGGAGGCGGCACATCATCGGAAAATTTGCCAATAAGTTTCATACGCAGATTTGGATAAATATTGATGGTAGAGGTGAGCTAGTAACCTGGAATCAGGGGCAAAGAGCTATATTAAGGTTGAAGCCGGTTGATGACTTGCGAAGAGCGTGGCAAGCTTCTTTTATAGCTAAGAACGTGGAGGGCGAAGGGCTTGCGTGGGCGGATGTTGATGGAGACGGTAAACCGGAGCTTATTGCGGGAAACTATTGGTTTAAACCATCTGATAATGAATGTAAGGA
This sequence comes from Candidatus Bathyarchaeota archaeon, assembly GCA_018396635.1. GTDB lineage: Archaea > Thermoproteota > Bathyarchaeia > Bathyarchaeales > DTEX01 > DTEX01. The sequence goes on along the minus strand of JAGTQE010000005.1, from coordinate 33,452 downwards.
GTGGCAGCGCTTCCAGTTTGCAGAAGGATATGTGGGCACGCTCGTTGAAGCCGCAGATCTGGATGGCGATGGACGAGTGGAGATCGTGCTCTCCGAGGGCGACGCTCAATACTTTGGGCGAAAGGAGATGGGTCGGGTTGCATGGTTTAAGGCGAGGAATGATCCCCGCCAACTTTGGCAAGAACACGTTTTAGCTAATGATTTAGTTGACCCGCATTCGCTAATAGTTGCCGACCTTACTGGCGACGGCTTACCAGACATATGCGTTATTGAAATGGATTTCACAGAGAACCCTCAAGTAATTTTGTTCGTTAATCGAGGTAATGGGAGATTTGAAACCCATGTTGTCGATGAGGGTGTTGGGAGCCATGATGCTAGGCTTATACATGTAGATGGGAAGCCAGCGATCGTTGGCAAACCATTCATCGGCAAATGGTTAGGCGAAGTACACTTATGGATGCCAAAAGAGAGAATTAAATCTTGACCTACTTGAACACTAATGCTTTTCGTTTAGGAAGCCGTTTTCCCAAGGCTTAAAACTCAGATGTGCAGGTGAACAGCATATATCTTCTTATGATACGGCATTTTAGTGCCAATTTTACTTAGATTTCTCCAGAGACATAAGCTCCTCATACTCCTCCATCGTCCTCACGAAAATCCCCAGATTCCCAAGCCTAACATTCTTCAATCCAGCATCTTTAGCAGCCTCAAAGGCCCTAACCATCTCCTCGAATGTGGGTGGTCTAACGCTCCTAAGCTGGTATTCGGGTATGAAGGCGATTATGGCATATGGTATTTCCGAGTCTACTTGTGCGAGGAGCTTGGCTATCTCCCCTATCTGATCACTTTCAACCCATCCAGGGATGTAAACCGTTGAGACCTCCAAAACGAATCCTCTATCAATTATCTCGGCTGGCAGCTTTAATATCCACTCATTTGATACTCCCGTCAGCTCCCTATGAACCCTCTCATCGTAGGCTTTTATGTCAAGCCAGAATGAGTCTATCCCGGCTTCTCTAAACATTTCTAGGTTACTTGGCGTTAGACCATAACCATTCGTCTCGAAGAGCACCCATAAATCCAGCCCCAAACGTTTAATCTCCCTAGCAGACTCGGCATAAAACTCCGGCTGGCATGCTAAATCCCCGCCAGTAAAAGATATTATATTCCTAGCTGGGCCCCATGTTAAGTCGTCTAGGAGGGTTATCTGATTTAATGAGAGCTTATTTGGACAATATTTAGATCTACTCCCGGCTAGAATGCAGGATCCGCACCCGTGGCAAAGCTCGTGGGCGTGCCAGCTCGTTGCGCGGATCCTAGGCTCCCTATAAATGTTCTCCCTGTTACGCGTAAAGTATTCCTCGGATATCCTCGCTATATCCTTCGGCGACATCCATATTCCTGAGGCATATCTTGTGAAGCGCCATGAATGGCATTTCTTGCAGCTCCAGTTGCAGCCTGACTGATATATTGAGAAGTATAGCTCTGGGGATTTATGGGCATAGGAGTGTATCAGCCTGTATGGTATGCTGTTCTTCCAGATTAGGGAGACCTCGCAGGCGGGTCTCCACTCGCCATCACTATATGTTAGACAGCATCCAGGCTTAAAGCCCTGCTCAACTAACCTACATTTTCTCCTCATCTCACCAAAATTATTCATTTGGGGGTAGGAATATGTTTCGCTTCTGCATCAATAGTCTTATATTCCTGACCCAAACTATACTTTTAATGGTGTATGGAATGAAAGGTGATCGCCAAATCCCTAGATAGATTTTCGCCTAACAAGATATTATCGTGCCCTCTATTATCTGAAAGCAATGAACTAATATATGTATGGTTTTTAATCTTCCTCTAACAAGCGTGGAGGTGGCGTAAATGTTTAGAGAAGTTCCGGCAATGCCAAACTTTCCTGAGATTGAGCATAGGATACTTAGGTTCTGGAGGGAGACGGATGCTTTCAAAAAGCGTATGGAGATGAATAGGGGGAAGAGGCCCTACTCCTTCATAGATGGACCAATAACAGCCAACAACCCTATGGGAGTCCACCATGCTTGGGGCCGTACATATAAAGACTTATTCCAGAGATTCAGAGCCATGCAGGGCTATGAGCTGCGATACCAGAATGGCTTCGACTGTCAGGGGCTTTGGGTTGAGGTCGAGGTTGAAAAGGAGCTCGGCTTTAAGTCTAAGAGGGATATTGAGGCATACGGCATAGCTGAGTTCGTTAAGAGGTGTAAGCAGAGGGTTCTGCGATACGCCGCCAAGCAGACTGAGCAGTCTATACGGCTAGGATACTGGATGGACTGGAACGACCCGGACTTCCTAAGATGGCTTGCTGATGCTATGGAGAACCCGGATCAAATAATAACTATTCGGGGCGCAAACGGCCAGCTCATAACTGATACGGTTGAGAGGATTGTTGGTCAGCTAGGATCGCCTGAGATAGGCGGCTCATACTTTACATTCTCAGACGAGAACAACTATATGATCTGGGCTTTCCTAAAGAAGTGCTATGAGAGGGGCTGGATCTATAAGGGCACAGATGTTATGCCATGGTGCCCCAGATGCTCAACAGCCCTCTCAGAACACGAGATCGTTACGGAAGGCTATAGGGAGCTAATCCACCCCGGGTTAACGCTTAGATTCCCACTTAAAGGCAGGGTGAATGAATCGCTCCTAGTTTGGACAACAACCCCATGGACATTGACATCAAACGTTGCGGTTGCAGTCCACCCAGACATAATCTACGTGAAGGTCAAGTATGGTGAAGAATACTTCTACCTCGGAAAGCCAGCCCTCGATAGGATCCTGCCAAGGGGGAGCTATGAGATAGTTGAGGAGGTTAGGGGTAGCGATATGGAGGGCTGGACCTACGAAGGACCCTTCGATGAGCTTCCAGCCCAAATAAACTCTGGAGCAGTCAAAGCCCATAGAGTAATACTGTGGGATGGGGTTACCGAGGAAGAGGGGACATGCATAGTTCACATAGCTCCTGGATGCGGTAGAGAGGACTTCCAGCTCGGCAAGATATATGGGTTGCCGAGTATAGCTCCACTCGATGAGTTCGGCGTATTCATTGAGGGCTTCGGCAAATATACTGGCATACATGTTTACGATTCAGCCGAACCCATAATTGAGGACCTTAAGGTTAAGGGCCTGCTGTTTAAGGTTGAGGATTACAAGCACCGCTACCCGGTCTGCTGGCGCTGTGGTAGCGAGCTAGTCTTCCGCCTAGTAGACGAGTGGTTCATATCGATGGGTAAGAAGCTCAATAAGCCCCTCGAAGAGTTGACTGAAGAGGAGAAAGCCCAGAACCTCAGATACCAGATTATGGAGGTCGCCAAAAAGGTTCGATGGATACCGGAGTACGGGCTCCAGCATGAGCTTAACTGGCTGGAGAACATGGAGGACTGGATGATATCTAAGAAGCGTTACTGGGGCCTGGCCCTACCAATATGGGAGTGTAAGAGCTGCGGCCACTTTGAGGTTATAGGAAGCAAGGAGGAGCTTAAGGAGAAGGCTGTTGAGGGCTGGGAGATGTTTGAGGGGCACACGCCCCACAGGCCCTGGGTTGACGCTGTCAAAATAAGGTGTCCGAGATGTGGCTCGCTGATGTCTAGAATACCTGACGTTGGAAACCCATGGCTCGACGCTGGCATAGTCGCCTACTCAACGATACGATATAGGACTGACAGAGAATACTGGAGGAGATGGTTCCCAGCGGAGTTCGTCTGTGAATCCCTCCCAGGCCAGTTCAGGAACTGGTTCTATGCCATGCTGGCAATGAGCACAGTTATGGAGGGTGAGCCGCCGTTCAAGGTCTGCTTCGGCCACGGCCTAGTCCTAGATGAGCAGGGGCGTGAGATGCATAAGTCTTGGGGGAACGTTATATGGTTCGATGAGGCGGCTGAGAAGATGGGGGCGGACGTCATGCGCTGGATATACTGCACAACCAAGCCTGAGCAAAACCTCCTCTTCGGCTATAGGAGGGCTGAGGAGGTAAAGAGGCGCTTCCTAATCCCATTATGGAACATATATAGCTTCTTTGTGACATATGCTAACCTAGATAAATGGTCTCCTAAAGAGAGGCTTGCGCCATATGAAATACTATCGCCGCTCGATAGGTGGGCCCTGTCAAAACTTAATGTTCTAGTTAGGGATGTGACGCGATACCTTGAGGATTTCGACCCATATGACGCTGCCTTAGCTATAGAGAGGTTTGTAGACGAGCTTTCAACATGGTACATTAGGAGGTCTAGGAGGAGGTTCTGGAAGAGTGAGCAGGACGAGGATAAGAACGCAGCATACACAACACTATACATATGCCTAACAACACTAATCAAGCTCCTAGCCCCATTCATACCATTCCTAACAGAGGAAATGTACCAGAATATTGTCCGCAGCGTTTATATAAACGCGCCTGAGAGCGTCCACCATAATGACTGGCCCACAGTAGACGAAAAGATGATCGACGAGGAGCTTATGAGGAGCATGGATTTAGCCATGAAGGTCTGCAGCCTAGGCAGGTCTGCCCGCAATAAGGCTGGGATTAAGCTGAGACAACCGCTACTTGAGGCGAAAGTTGTCGCAGAAGAGGAGATCTTGAAGCGCATAGAGGGGCTTAAGGGCGTAATCATTGATGAGCTGAACATTAAGAGTCTATCCCTAACAACAAGGAGGAGCGACCTATTCAATTACTCAGTTAAAATAGTCCCGGAGAACATTGGCAGAAAGTATGGTAGGCTGCTCCCAAGAATCCAGGAAGCAATTGGGAGAATGAGCGCTGAGGAAGTTATCGCGGCCATAGGGGCTGGAGGATTAAGCCTAAATATTGAGGGGCAGGAGGTAAAGCTCCTACCTGAGGATATTAGGATAGTTGAGGAACCTAGGGAGGGCTATTCTGTCTCTGAGGAAGATAATATAGTTGTCGGCGTATACAGGGTGATTCCAGAGAACCTTAAGCTTGAGGGGCTTGCCAGAGACATTGTTAGGCGCATACAGAATCAGAGGAAGGAGGCTGGCTTCAACATAGCCGATCAGATAGAAACATACTATGAGGCTGGGCCAATATTAACTGAGGTTTTCGAGAGCTTCGGGGACTATATAGCGGCCGAGACGCTTTCGATTGTGATTAGAAAGGGAAGCCCAGCTGGAGAAGCGCATTCAGCAACATATAGCTTGGCTGGCGAGGTGCTTAGGATCTGGCTTAGGAAGGCTTGATGACGCCACAGTCCCTGGCAATCAAAAACATTTTTAGTTAGTTCCGCCTAAATGGAAGTGTGCTCAGCCATGCACTGCATGCTGGTGAAATAATGGTTGGAAATTGTGGCTTTGACCTCCTAAAGGATGAGAAGATCGATGTCTGCCTTAAGCCCCATCCGTTCTCCTTCATTAAATACTATCTTGCGTGCATCTACCTAATCCTCTTGGCCATAGTGTTCCACTTCATATATATACGGCTCAACGAGATTATGGAGGCTCAATCCATTTTGACTGGATTTCTAAGCACATTGTTTGGCTTCGTTCCCGGGATTGATGCAAAAAGCCTAATCTTTCTTGTGATATTCTGGGCTATATTTGTTTTAAGCGGGCTGCTTATCGGCGTCTTATGGGTTAGTAAGGCGCCCCTAATATATATGATTTTAATCGCCCTTGCAGGCACATTAATCGAACTATATTCGCCTATACCACAATACATCACAATAATTCCGAAGGCGGAGATTAAAGTTTGCTTTTTACCCCTATTCGCAGTAATAGGATTAATCTTGACTGAGAGCTATCGGAGGGGACACAAATACTTTCTAACAAACTATAGAATAGTTACGGTCAAGAAGTTTATTGGTAGGGAGGTTAGGGAGATAATGTACGATAAGATAGCCGACATATATGTGGATCAGGGATTGCTTGGCAGAATCTTCAATTATGGCACGATCATACCCATATCTGAGGCTGGCTTCGGTCTAGGCGAGGATGCATCCCTAGCATATGTCTCAGCATCGCCTGACATGAAGGGTAAAATTAACATAGGGTTCGGCGGTAAGAAGGGTGTGAGTAGGCCTAGGGCTGCAACATACTTCTCACTATATGGCGTGCCAAACCCAAGAAAGGTGCATGCAATCATAGTGAATAGGCAGCTGGAGACTAAGGAAGCCCCCATACTAAGGAGGATTGAGGGTCTCCTCAGGGAGGAAAAGGGTGAGGGGGAAGGCTCGAAGGAGGTCGGCTGACTAATCTACTTAAACTGGAACCCTTTCGCCTCTCTCATCATACTTGAAGAGCCCAAGATACTCCTCAATCTCCTTAAGCCTATCCATGCTAAATACTGGTCCATCTCTGCAGACCCTGTACCTGCCTATAGTGCAGCTTCCACATATCCCTATGGCGCACCGCATATACCGCTCCAAGCTAGCCTGCAAATCGATCGAGTAAGTCTTAGCCAGCTCATAAATTCTTCGGATCATCTTCTCCGGCCCACACGTATAAATTACGTCAAACCTTTCTCGCTTCAATAGGCTCTCGGCTAGCTCTGTTGCAAGCCCACTAAAGCCGTAGCTCCCGTCCTCAGTAGTGAAGAGAACCCTAACACCATAATTCCTTGAGAGATCCGTTAGATCATTGAGGAATATCAGCTTGCTGTATCTCTCCGCACCCTCAATAACAGTCACATCCACGCCCATCCTAACAAGCCTATTTATGAGAATCATTAAAGGCGCCATACCTGTGCCCCCACCAACAACAAGAGCTCTCTCACCAGTAACTTTGAAGCCAGACCCAAACGGGCCTCTAACCCCTATGAGGTCGCCGACCTTCATGCTTGTGAGAGCCCTGGTGGCCTCGCCGACCTCAGCAACAGTTATTGAGGATGAGCCGTCAGGCTGGACTGACGATACGCTTAGGGGTATTTCATCGACCCCAGGTATCCAGACCATGATGAACTGCCCTGGTTCAGCTAGGCGGCAGCATTCATCTATAAAGAATAATGTTTTGACTTGTGGATTTTCAGGCCTGACGCCAATTATCTTAACGACTCGCATCACATTATTTTTTATGTGCCAGTCCAATAATCTCATCAACGCTCCTGAAACCCTTCCTTTCCAGGAAGCCGCATATCCCCTCACATATCCTCTTGAATATGGAGAGCCCCTCTAGAGCTATAGCTGAACCAATCTGGACTGCCCTAGCCCCGGCCAGCATGAATTCGACTGCATCCCTCCAATCCCTCACCCCACCACATCCAATGATGGGGACATCGATAGCCTCATATATCTCGTAGACGCATCTGACGGCTATCGGCTTTATCGCAGCACCAGATAACCCACCAAACCTATTGGCGAGAACAGGCCTAAATGTCTCGATGTCTATGGCCATAGCCCTAACAGTATTTATGGCAGTAATTCCATCAGCCCCGGCGGAGGCAGCGGCCCTGGCCAGGTCAGAAATGCTGGATGTGTTTGGTGTTAGCTTTGCGAAGACAGGTCTATCCACACAATCCTTAACAGCCTTAACGGTTAGCTTAACGGCTTCAGGATCCTGCCCAATCTCGGCTCCAGTACCCTTAACATGTGGACAGGATAAGTTGAGTTCAACAGCGCTCGCCCCCGCCTCAACAGCCAGCCTGGCGGCCTCAGCATACTCCTCTGGTTTAAAGCCGAACACGCTTACAATTAAGGGAACATTGAGGTCGCGTAGGCGCTTTATCTCGTCTATAAACTTATGTATCCCTGGGTTTGGCAGCCCAACTGCGTTTAGGAAGCCGCAATCAACCTGTATCACTGTCGGGTTCGGGTATCCTTCCCTCGGCTTAAGGCTAACAGACTTTGTGACCACTGCGCCAGCCCCTGCGTTGGCAGCCTCCCTAAGCATGTCTGCTGTTGTTCCAAGTATGCCAGATGCGAGCATGGTTGGGTTTGGCATCTCTAACCCTGCGATATAAGTTCTCAGGCCGACCATGCTTTAAATCCCTCAGCAAAGCCTGCGGCCCTCTGATGCGGCTTATAAATTAAATATCTTGGTAACACATATTTATGTGAATATGCTATAGTTTTAGGGGAAGATCGGCGCGGTGGAAGAATTGAGGATTGCAGTTATACCAAGCGTTATGGGGATTCTATGCCTAAACGAGAACGGTGAGCTGGTGGATAAGGAAGTCTTTGATAAAGATCCAGTTAAAATAGCTGAGAAGCTCTTCACGCTGGAGCAGGGTAAACCCATACCGGAGATAAGGAGACTTATCCGTAGGCTTAGGGAACAGAAGTATGCGGATTTTCTCTTTGACAACCCAGACCTGGCGAATACTATAAGAGAGGAGTTTAAAGTTAACGCCGAGGCTGGAACCCTAGTTGAAGTAAGTGAGAAGATACGTGAGAATATGGGTGAGCTGGGCGTTGAGATAGGCTTCATAAGTAAACCCTCGGAGATAAATCAGTGGATACGTGATGTGACAATAGAGCTCTCAAAGCTCAGGATTAAGAAGGCTACTGAGAAGAGGGATCTGCTTGTCGTTCAAGCGGTCCACGCACTCGACGACTTAGATCAGACACTAAACCTTTTCATGAGCAGGCTCCGTGAGTGGTATGGCATACACTTCCCGGAGCTAGGCCGCCTAGTGGATAGGCACGAAACATATGCTAAGCTAGTTTACACTTTGGGGCGTAGAGACAACTTCACCGTTGAGAGGCTTAGAAAGGAGGGTTTCCCGGAAAATAAGGCCGCCCAGATTCATGAGGCGGCTAGAGCCTCTATGGGTGCGGACCTACAGGACATGGATATAGAGCAGATTCGAAGACTTTCGAAAAACATTCTTCAGCTTTATGAGGCTAGGGAGAACCTTGAGAAATATATAGATGAGATCATGGAGGATGTTGCGCCAAACCTGAGGGCTGTAGCCGGGCCGTCTGTCGGCGCTAGACTTATAGCCATCGCCGGCAGCCTGGAAAACCTCGCCAAGATGCCCGCCAGCACAGTTCAGGTTTTGGGCGCTGAAAAAGCCCTTTTCAGGGCCCTTAGAACAGGCTCCAAGCCGCCTAAACATGGCATAATATTCCAGCACTCCCTAATCTTCAGGGCTAAGAAGTGGCTTAGGGGTAAGATTGCGAGAGCCCTGGCAGGCAAGCTCTGCATAGCTGCTAGAACCGACGCCTTCACAGGGAGCTATATAGGCGATAAGCTTAAGGAGGAGCTCATGCAGAGAGTTAAGGAGATAGAGGAGAAGTATCCAAGCCCACCTAAAGTTAAGGCGAAGAAGAAGGCTAGGCCTAAGGAGCGTAGGTGAGTGATCTATGAGCGTTAAAGTTGAGCCACTTCCAAAGTTTGATGGAGTGTATAGGGCAACCCTTGAGGATGGATCGCATAGGATAGCCTCAAAGAACCTGGCTCCGGGAAGGGATGTTTACGGCGAGCGCCTAATAAAGTATGGCGATGCGGAATATAGGTTGTGGGATCCATATAGGAGCAAGATAGCGGCAGCTATACTTAAAGGCTTAAAGATGCTGCCCCTCAAAGCCGGATACAAGGTTCTATATCTTGGCGCAGCCTCTGGGACTACGGCAAGCCATGTATCAGACATAGTCGGCGAGGAGGGGCACGTATACTGCATAGAGTTTGCTCCCCGACCCCTAAAAGAGCTCATAGATAATGTTTGCAAGTATAGGCCTAATATGTCGCCAATTCTGGCGGATGCCAGATTTCCAGAGAAATACGCTAATATTGTTGGGAAGGTTGATATGATATATTGTGATATAGCCCAGCCGGAGCAAGCCCAAATATTAGCTGACAACGCAAAAATATTTCTTAAGAAGGGCGGCTGGATAATGCTGGCCATAAAGGCTAGGAGCATAGACGTCACTAAAGAGCCGAGCGAGATATATAAGAGGGAGATAGCAATACTTGAGAAGAATGGCTTCCAAATATATCAGGTCATACACTTAGAACCATACGATAAGGATCATGCGATGATATTGGCACAATATATGCCAGATAAACAGTAGAGTTTCAGACTGCGCCCTTAATAGATGGTTCCCTCCGTCCTCTGAGCTAGGAGTTGAAAGGTTATATAGTTTTCACTTGGCGCCTATGGAGAATTCCCTCTTTATGATTTTTGCCACCGGTGTTGCTATTATTAAGCCTATAATCATCTGCCCTATATTAACTGGTATTTCGGCCACAGCTATCGCCTCTATGCCGAAGAGCGGGAACAAAAGATACATCTGATAGATGAAGTATCCTAGAACCATCGCAAGGCCGCCAACCATCAGTGAGAGTATTGTCCAGCCGGCCTCAGGTTCTGTGACTAAACCTACCACAATTATGGATGCTGTAACAATAAGGCTCAATATAAACCAGAATAGTTCCGGAATGTAGAGTGGTATTATTGCTTGCCCTAAAGTCAGCTCAACTTCACCGCTATAGTAGGCTGAGCCGATGACCGCTAATAGCGCTCCAGCAACGACCGCTAAGATTGTTGTAAGCGTTCTCCAGCCAACCCTATTAAGCTTAGGGTTACGCCTACTCAGATAGCCGACTATAAAGCCCTCTGATGCCTTAATCACTAATGTTGCCGGAGCGTAATACGTGTAGCCTAACAGTATGTCGGCGAGCATTGAGCCAACACCGCCAGCAAAAGCCCCAACAAACGGCCCGAAAAGTAGGGCTGATAGGTAAACCATAGACTCACCTATATTAAAGAAGCCCCTAGTCGCCGGAACATACATGCTAAAGAACATGGTTGCAATACATACTAGAGCAGTTGAGATCGCGGCAAATATGAGGTTTAATGATGTCGGTCTCCTCTCAGGTGCTTTGGCTTCTTCAGGCATTTATAAACCTCCATGTTCAGTTGAATCTGATTAGTATAGTTACAACTATACTAATAAAGCTTTTTCTTAACTGCTCTTCTTAGCCAAGGGGCTCTCATAAATACTTCTCTTTAATCTCTCTTAGAAGTCCGATACATTCTTTTATGTCTCTCCTTTCAATATTCGGCTTGGAAGTATGTAACCAATATTCATTACGCATAAATGGATTTTTTATGAGTATTGATTGAGAGAATTCTGCCTGTAGTATTGCTGAGTCGTAGTCGCCGTCTTCTAGGCAGTCTTCGGCGCTTAATAACTCATTCTCCACCATGTCGATAACTCCCTTAAGTCTAATATTTCTCTTAAACCTACGTTTAATATTATTTAGCGTCTCTTTAACCTCTCTAATTCTAGTCTCGGCTTCATTTCTCCCCACATAATTTAACCCATATACTTCCCTAATTACTTCATAAAGCTCTGGAGACCTTTCACGTAAATGTGGGATCAGTAGTCTAGGAGTATTTATTTCAGGGATATTTATTTTCATCAACAATGCCCTTGCAAGGTTAATTGAAGAATCCCTTAAACTTAACTCGGCCTTCTCAATGCGCCCTCTACTAAGGTATATTTCAGCAGCATTTATTAAATTATAGAACTTACTCAATGCTTCATCTAAATATCTGCGGGAGATTCTTTGTTCACGCAGTTTGGTGAATAGTTGGCTCAATAAATTGTCTCTCTCATAAAGAATCTTTCCGGTTCTCAGCACTTGTAGGCGGAACATGTCAAAGAAAAGATTTTTTCCATCACCGGAAAAAGGCGAGAAGAATACCTTTAAAGGCATGTTGTAAACCTCAAATTTTAGGTCTCCGTAAAAACTCACACTTCTCGAGTAGTTACACTTGTTAAATAGTAATATTATGTCGACATCACTGCTCTTACGCCAGGTCCCTTTAACGAGACTGCCAAAGACAATGGATCCGAAAAGATTGTTGCCATACCTTCCTATGGCTGTGGAGATAAACTCACTAGTTTTTTCTAAAGCATCTTTTAAAGAAGCTGCCATACAAAAATCACTAGAATATTCGCTAAATAAATATTTTCATTGCGTCATGACGATGCTTTTATAAGCGAAATATTTTGCGTGCATTTACACTTAAAACCATTTCAATCTGCTTCTCTGATAGACCGGAAACCTCGACCTTCCTTATCTCGAATGAGGGATGCCCAAATGGCATATCTGATCCATAAATGACTCTGTCCTCGCCAACCTTCTCAACAGCCTCTTTAATCTTCCTATGCATGGGCATCGCTGATGTTTCTAAGATTATATTTTCATGTTTTCTCGCAACATCAATCGAGCCATTAATATACACTATATGCCCATGGCCCATGTGACCCAAAATAATTGTAACATCGGGATATACCTCAGCTAGGTTGCTGAAGTGCCATGGAAGAGACCATGGTGGATGTCCACAGTGAAATAATATTGGAACCCTATATTTTCGGGCTCTCTCCATTACTGGATAAACTATCTCCTGATCCGGGAGGAAAGAATCTAGGAGGGGATGCATCTTTATCCCTTTAAACCCCCACTCGTTAATTGCCCTATCCACTTTTTGTAGGGCTAAGTTACCCTCATGCGGATTAATCCATACTAAACCGATAAGTCTTTCAGGATATTTTTTCACCGCGTCTAATGTTAGCTCATTTGGCAAGGAGAAGACTACGCTGATTTTAATTCCATATTGATTCATTATTGATATCATCTCAGCAGAATCCATACTAACATTGAAAAGTGGGAAAGTTCCGAGATGGGTGTGGGAATCTATTATATTCATTATGACACCTCGGCTAGCAGTAATACTCAACTTTTAGTATCTTTCGTATTGAGGATATTAACGGCACCGCTACAATTATGTCGAGTGCACTTAATGGGAAAAATGTTATTAAATCTAAGAAGGCTACTGATCCAAAAAGGGCGTAATCGTAAAGGAAGTAACAAACATTTTTTTGAATAGAGGCAATTATCATAGCCAATATCTCTGAGAATCTGGGCTTATTCGGCATAATCTTCCTCATCTTCCCGAGCAAGAAGCCCATGAACCCCCTAATTATAAGCGTTGCCGGAGCCCATATAATGAAACTGCTGCCCCATAATGGATTCCATATGTCAAAGAGCATTGCGCCAACCCCACATGCAAGTGCTCCGATAAGTGGGCCGAAGAATATGGCGACGATAAATGACGCTATATCTCCAATATGCCAGACGCCTAATGGTTTAGGCATGGGAATTGAGATGGAGGTGGCCACGTATACGAGCGCTATGGCGATTCCCAGAAATGACACTCTTCTGGAGAGACTCTCCCTTCTTTTCTCCATGCGCATGCCCTCATTAGTATAGTTATAAGTTGATTAGTATAGTTGTAACTAAACTATTATTTAAAAATTGCTGTTAACTGGCATATCAAGTCTAAAGAAGTGCTTTTACTTCGTCTATGGCGGCAAGCACCCTCCTACCTCTCTGGGTTATTGTGAAATATTTTCTCCCATCCTTCACCTGAACAGATATTAGGCCCCTATTCCTTAGGTCGTTTAGATGCTGGTATATGGCTGCCTTAGTCATAACTCTGCCCAGCTCCTTCCATATCTCATATCCATAAGTCTTCTTCCGCGATATTATGCGAAGTATCTTCTCCTTTGTGCTAAACTCAGCCTCTAATAAGGCTATTTTACGCTTTTTAGATAAGGCCTGTAGGACATCTGTTGCCTTAAGCCCGCTCCCAGTCATTATACATACGACGTTCTCATCTCTGCCGATGGCTGACTCCTGAGCGAGCTTCTTAAGGGCCGCTATGGTCCCGGAGCTGGCTGGCTCAGCGAATAGTCCCTCCATCTTGGCAATTTCCCGCTCAGCTTCAAGCATCTCTTGGTCAGATACTGAGAGGGCGAGGCCCCCAGTCTCCCTTATGGCCTTTATGGCAAGCTTCTTTTTGAATGGGTTTAGGACGAATATGCTTGTGGCCTTAGTCCATAGCGTTTCCTGCTCGCCCTCCCTTTCAAGGAAAGCGTTAACTATAGGCGGGCACCCGCTCGACTGGACTCCAATAAGCCTTGGCATACCCTTTACTTTACCTAGATCATTAAGCTCCCTGAAGCCTTTCCATATAGAGTATATTGTTCCCCCGCTACCCATTGGGACAACAATAACATCTGGGACACCTATCTGCTCGGCTATTTCGAAAGCCACTGTTTTCTGTGCTTCAATGACGAGTGGATTCAGCGCTGATGTGGCCTGATACCAGCCAGTCTCCTCAACTATCTTCTCAGCCCTCTCTATCGCTTCATCAACGGTTTTACCATACTCCTCAATCACAGCATCATACACTATCATCTGAGCCATCTTACCCATATCAACGTACTCGGGTACTATAACATGACATATTATGCCGTACCTGGCGCAGTAGGCGGATAGGGATGCACCCATATTGCCGCTTGAGGCACATATCGCAGCTGTGTAGCCAAAATCTAGCATATTTGAAACCATCAGTGCGGCGGCCCTATCTCTAAAGGAGTTTGTAGGGTTCCTGGTTTCATCCTTCAAGTATAATTTTGGGAGACCAATATATTTTGCTAGGCGCTCAGCCTTATATAGTGGAGTTCCACCCTCATGTAAAGTCGCATAATTCTTTACTTTTGGGAGAAGCGCCCTATACCTCCAGAATGAGAACTCCCCTGTAAACTCGGCAGCCCTCAGCTCCTCAAGGTCCATTTGATACTCTAAAGTGCCCTTCCCGCCACATTTTGGGCATTTATCTCTCGGATAGTCCTCCTCCAGCTTTTCCCCGCACTCAGTACATGCAAGCACGCTTGTCGCCCTCGAAGCTAATTCACCATTATTATTTTAAGATCCCTGAAATAATTTTATAGGTGGGAAGGCCAGTCTCAGCATTTATAGGATGAATGGGAGAAGATCTATGGCCTGGCATTATCGCCTAAAATGTATAGGATGCGGGGCTGAGTTTCCTCCAAACACAATCATTTATAAGTGTTCTAGCTGTGGAGAACTCCTCTCAGTTGAATATAATAATGATTTAATGAGCCCTGAAATATCTCTAAGGTGGGCTTCGAGACCCCTAACCGTCTGGCGCTACATAGAGCTGCTACCAATAAGCGATAGTAGTAAAATGGTGAGTTTGGGCGAAGGCGGGACAAGCCTGAACAGGTGTGTTAGGCTTGGATGCGAATTAAACCTAAAGAACCTCTATGTGAAGAATGAGGGCGAGAATCCAACCGGGTCATTCAAGGATAGGGGAATGACTGTTGGAGTAACTAAGGCTCTAGAACTTGACATGAAGAGGGTTGCATGCGCCTCAACAGGTAACACTTCCGCCTCCTTAGCGGCATATGCGGCTAAAGCCGGGTTGGAATGCATTGTGCTAATCCCTTCAGGTAAAGTGGCGTTCGGCAAGCTTGTCCAAGCGATAATTCATGGAGCTAGGGTAATTCAGGTCAAGGGAAATTTTGATGAAGCTCTTAGAATCGTTGAGGAGCTTTGCTTAACGCAACCAATATATTTATTGAACTCGATAAATCCGTATAGGCTTGAGGGGCAGAAGACAATAGCCTTCGAGATATGGGATCAGATGGGCCATAAGGTGCCAGATAAGGTTATAGTTCCCGTTGGGAATGCTGGCAATATCAGCGCCATATGGAAGGGCTTCAAGGAGCTGTATATGGCTGGCTTAATAGAGAAGCTTCCCGAAATGATTGGAATACAATCTGAAGGTGCTGCGCCAATAGCTAACTTCATTAAGGGGGGTTTAAAGGAGATGAGGTTTGTTGAGAGGCCGGAAACCATTGCAACAGCCATAAGGATAGGTTCGCCGGTTAACTGGAAGAAGGCAGTTAAAGCCATTAAGGAGTCCGGCGGACTGGCTGAAACGGTCTCCGATGAGGAGATACTGAGCGCCCAGGCGCTTTTAGCTAGGCGAGAGGGCATTTTCGTTGAGCCGGCAAGCGCGGCGGCTATAGCTGGATTGATAAAGCTTGCGGACATGAAGCTAATAGATAGGGATGAGACTGTTGTCTGCATACTCACCGGGCATGGACTGAAAGATCCAGATATTGTTTTAAGGCAATTCCCTAAGCCAGTTGAGATAGAAGCGGACCTGGAGGCCCTCATAAAGATATTTGCGTCATGATTAACTCTAAACCGAATGTTTTGACTTATATGCTCAGAGTTGAGATATATGCCTGTATATATCCCATCAAACCCAGCATGAGCGTTAGGGCTAGGCTATAGCCGATCAGCCTACGCAAGATTACACCCTCCTCCCTCCTCAGCCCAGTCGCCGATAGGCCTATCGCTATGCTCTGGAGCGAGACGATTTTCCCCAGAACTCCTCCTGCAGCGTTAAGGCTTGTAGTTAAGTGGGGTGGGAGGCCGGAGAGCTCGGCTGCTATTCTCTGAAGTTTTCCGAAGAGGGCGTTTGAGCCCGTCTCCGAACCGCTGACAAAGGTTCCAATCCAACCTATGAAGCCTGAGAGGGCTGGGAACAGCGGCCCAACATGTGACAGAGAGTATCCTAGTGTTAGGGATAGGCCCGTGTAGTTCATGAGGAAGGCTAAGCCCAGTATCTCCGCTATGGTTAGAAATGCGTTCTTCATCCTCCTTAGAGAATCTATGTAGAGCCACAGCATTACTGATGGCTTCAAGTTAAAGATGAGGGCCACGATTATGGCGGAGATTAAGGCCAGTGTTCCATGGGCTAATGGCTGTATCTCATATATGGCGCTGTAGGCAACACTATATAGTGGTATGAAGACTCTTCCATGCAAACCCGGAACATAAATCTTTACAGCAAACAATTTATGCAGCCCAATGAAGCTGACTGTTCCCATAAGTGCTGAGACAATTATCCATGGAAGCCAGCCCCTGAAACCTGTAGACTTAATCTTCGCCTTAAACCTAACCCTAACATAGATTATTGTTAGTATCATGGAGGCTAGGGGTGCAAGTATCCCCGATATGCGCGGATCGATATAGGCAGACACTAGGTAAATGACTGCTCCCAACGATAGCCCGGCCACAAAGCTAGCCTCATATGCCCTGCTCGCGGCTCCCCGCCCAGACGCCATGCGAATGATTAGAGGCGCCGTGGCCACTGATATCATCGCTAGGTGGGATGAGAGGTATAGGCATATGTCCTTGACATCTAGCCCCGACGCTACGCCGAGGGTTTCTATAGGTACACCTAAGCCTGCGAATGGAACCGTGACGGTGTTTGCCAAAAGTGATATGCATACGGCGTCAATGGGATTAAACCCTAGATCAGCGAGCAGTGTGGACGATATGGCTATTGGAAAACCGTATCCATCGACTCCCTCTATAAGCCCTCCGAAGAGGAATGAGATTAAGAGGGCATATAGCCCCCTATCGTTAGGCATGTTCTCCCCAATCCACTTAGAAAGGCTCTCTATGCAGCCGCACCTCTCAGACACCCTATACAGAAATATGGCGTTTAGAATTATCCAAGATATGGGCCAAAGCCCAAAAACCAGCCCATAAGCGTAGCTTAAGAGAGCCACTTGCATAGGAGCCCCATATACGGTGACTGAGATGACAAAGCACACCACAGAGGATGCTAACGCCGCCACCCACCCAGGCTTCCTAAAGAGGCATAGGAGAAGTATAAGCAGCAGTATGGGTGCTAGGGAGAATAGGAAGGATAACGCCATATGCCCAAGCGGATCTATTGGCTGGATCCATACTTCCGTCGACATTAAAAATAATTGTTTGTCCATCACATTTATATATTGTTAGCCAGCAAAACGTAGCACAATAACTCAAAATTAATCCTTCAGATCTGTAAAAGAGTTGTTGGGTTAAAGGAGGGAATTTGGGCTGAAGGATAAGGTTTCAGCTTTTAGAAGGCTAATGGAGGAACGGGGACGCAGGGTGAAGGTCTACGATTCTTCAATCTCAATTAAGGATGACGCTCTCTTCTTCTTGATTAGGGATGGATATGAGCGGAAGCTCGTCATAATATATCCTTCAGAGAATCCCCCAAAATTCTTAGCTAACTTTCTCCATGAGGAGGAGGGCGCCCTCGATAAATCCTTAACCTACAGGATTTGTCCATGCAACCCTCACAACGCAGCCGAAATACGCGAACATTTCCCATATACCAAGCCAATACCAATAGGTTTAACGCCCGCCATTGGAACAGGCGATCGCATTGGATTAGCTACACCTGGACATATACGCGCTGTACGTGATTTGAGGTTCTTCCCAGTCCTCGCCCAGCAGTCGGTGCGGGAGATGAAGCGCACGCTAAGATCACCTCAAGAAGTTATAGATGATGTTACATGGGCGGTTTTTCAAGAGGGTTATCGGAATGGCTTTGCAGCCGACGCTGATCACTTGAAGACTGAGGAGGACGTTAAGGAGGCGTTTGCGGCGGGCTTCACAATGTATACAATAGATCCATCAGAGTACGTTGATAATGGTGCAGACAATTATCCAATCCATGTCTTAGAGGAGAAGTTTAATCGTTTACCATGGGGAATTTTAAGGTGTAGTGGGAGAGAGATCCTCGAAAGATATTTAGGGAAAACTTTTGAAGTTAAAGATCCCGCTGGAAGAGTCGTCCTGGAACTATGTTTCTTAAGGGAGGATCTCCTCAGAGCTTCTGTAAAGTATTCTGCTGCAATCGCTCATACCCTAAAATTGAAGGAGCTCCTAGATGACCTGTTTAAGGGTGGAAGATACGATCTTGAGCTATCCGTTGATGAGACGGAAACCCCGACCAAACCAATCGAACACTTATTTATAGCATTGGAGCTTAAGAGGCTAGGAATAAGCTTACAAAGCCTAGCCCTGAGGTTTGTTGGCAGATTTGAGAAGGCCGTCGACTATATAGGCGATTTAGGGGAGTTTGAGAGGACGTTCCAGATCCACGCGTTAATAGCCAGAAACTTTGGACCATACAAGCTAAGCATACACTCCGGCAGCGATAAATTCTCGATATACCCAATAATGGGTAGATTAGCTGGCGACATAATCCACCTAAAGACTGCTGGAACCAGCTATCTAGAGTCTCTACGCATAATAGCGAGGCACGATCCAAGTCTATTCCGCGAGATTGTTAAGTTTAGTATCCAAAGGTTCGGGGAGGATAGGGCATCATATTATACTAGCGCAGACCCATCACAGATCCGGCAGCCAGAAGAAGTCACAGACGGGAAGCTTGAGGAGACATATCTTGACAACCCTAAGGCGAGACAGATTCTTCATGTGACATTCGGCTCAGTATTATCGGCTAGAGGGGAAGATGGAAGATGGCTCTTCAGAGATAGGATTAAGAGAGTTTTACTCGATAGGGAGGAAGAATACTATGAAGTTATCTCCAAGCATATTAGGAAACATCTAGAGTCTCTATGGAGTATATAAGGCAGTTAAATGGAGGGTTATGGAATAACGAGTAGCATATCAATGAATGTATTCACTCCCATGCCTACACTCGGAGCGCCAGTTAATATAGCAAGATACGGTGAAACATGGTTTAATGCAGGTGAAATTGGCGTTTTATGGAGCGACCCGCGAGATATTTACGCAATAATTATGCGGTTTAAACATCCACCTGGAGGGCTAAGTGAAGCGGCCTTTAAAGTGCAATATTGGCAGTGCAATTGGCCTAAAGTTAAGTTTGAGCATGTAGGCGCTGGTTTTTCCGGCTGGGGGCCCATAGATGACCTCTATAATGGGCTGTGGAGGGATGCAAGGTTTAATTTGAGGGTTGAAGGGAATGTACTGCTCTTCACGTTCAGACCTCTTACAGAGGAGTATCCAGAGCTTACTGATTATGATGTGAGTTTTCGTAGGACACTAAAGGTTAGGGTGCTTTTCCCAAAAGATCTGCCTGAAATCGAGAGTTTTGAGGTTTATACAGATTCCACCTGGAGGTTGATGGAGGTCTCTGTAGAGTGGGGGTGTGGGCTGGATAAGGTGAGGGTTTGGAGTGGGTCTATTGAAGTGTTTAATGGCGAGCTAAAAGATTTAAAGCCACTTAATAATTGTAGTAGGGTAAGAATCTTATCGAAAGATTCTTGGCTCTCAGAGGTCAAGGACGGCGAAACCGATGGAATTAGGGCGGAGATATGGTATGCCTCCATTGATAAGCCAAAGAGCTTTGATGAAACGATAGTCACTATCCGCTCAGCCGCCTTCAGCTTTTCTTTCTCTATGAGGGATCTTGAGAGGGAGAGAGCGATCCTAATAAAAGACTACGATGTTCTGATCTCAAAATCATCTGAGAATATAAGTCTCAGAGCATATAGTGACGTGTTAAGTGGGAAAAGGTTGGCGACAATATATGACATGATTGATAAAATGCCCGAGCAGAGCCTTGAAAGGGCCTGGAGAGAAATGCCCGCAAAGAGGAGGAGCATACATTTCATTCTAGGATGTAAGGGCCGAAGACAGAAGATTGGGGTAGATACGAGGGGTGCAATTTTTATACCGAAGCTTTGGAATTTGAGGGTGAAGGGGAAGTATTCAGATAGATTTCTTTGGGATGGAGATACCGTAACTTATGGCTTTGGCTTTCCAGATAGGGATCCGGATGAAAGATGGTTAGAGGATGAGTATCTTCCGATAGTTCATGCCAAGTGGATAGAGGACGGCGTAGTTTTTGAGCAGGAAGCTTTTGCAACATTACTGTTAAAGAACTTGCTTGACGATCTTAAAGGGGAAGAGATGATAGACGGCGACGATCCAATAGTGTGCATGATGAAAATAACGCTTTTCTCCCAGAGTCTCTCTCCGAAAACCATCAGTCTTAAACTATCATCATTATGTAAGAGGAATTGGCGTGACGCTAAAGGTGTGGAGGAGCAACTTAAATACGAGGATGGACTCGTTTATGCGCTTTGCCAAGATCACCCAGCTAAGAGGCTTAGATACATTTTGGATATATGTGGGCGTGGCGAGGTTAAAGATTCAGACGGTTCCCCCATATACACTTTAAACCTTAATCCAGGCGAAAAACATGTATTGTATCTCAAGGTTCCCTCAATAACCCCGCTTGAAAACTTTGAAATAAATAGGCTTAAAAGCTTAGATTTCGAGGTGGAGAAGAAAAAAGCGGTTCAATACTGGAGGAGCCTACTTAGTCAGGGGATGCAGATTGACATTCCGGAGAAATGGCTAAACAATTTTTATAAGGCTTTTCTGAGCCACGTGCATATAACTGACGATAAGGAGCCTGGATCACAGAGATACATGTGTAGAGTAAGCTCATTTAATTATGGCGTTTTCGCTAATGAGAGCGCGATGGTTATAAGCGAGCTTGACCGGAGGGGGCTCTACGATGAAGCGGAGCGCAGATTAGACGTCTTCATATATTATCAGGGAACAGCCGTTATGGCTGGAAAATACTCCACCGCTAAGGGAGTGTTCTTCGGCGCCGGAGGCTATGAATGTGGAGATTATGGTCAGCATCACGGATGGATTTTATGGGCTTTCGCAGAGCACTATAAGCACACTCGCGATAAAGAGTGGCTTAAGAGAGTTGCACCAAACCTAATCGAGGCATGCAATTGGATAATTGAAGAAAGAAAGGCAACTAAGAAGACAATTAATGGTAAGAAGGTTATTGAGTATGGTTTCCTTCCTCCCGGCTCTCTAGAGGATGTAAGAGAATTCTGGCATTGGATTGCGACGAACGCTCACGCTTACAGGGGACTTAAATCTATTGCAGAGATATTAGGTGAAATAAATCATCCTGAGGCTGAAAGGCTTAGGAGGGAGGCTGAAGCATATAGAGATGATTTGCTTGCGGGCATTACTGAAGCCATGATTAGGAGCCCTGTGGTCAAGCTTAGGGATGGAACTTGGGTGCCATATATCCCTTCGAGAGTCGATAGGCGTGGGCGGGATATAGGGTGGATACGTGAGACATTGGAAGGCGCTATGCATCTTATTTTATGCAGCCTGATAGATCCACACTCAAAGATAGCTGAGTGGATAATGAAGGATTATGAGGATAACCGCTACATCTCTGACGAGTACGGGTACAGCATACCTTCTTCAGAATTCGATAGGTACTGGTTTAGTAGAGGGGGCTTCTCTATGCAGCCGAATCTCTACGGCTTCCAGATACCATACTTATTGAGAGGGAAAAACAAGCATTTCTTACGGGCGGTTTTCAACTCCTTCGCGGTAGCATTCTATCCAGACGTGTATATGTTAACAGAGCATCCGCTACCGACAATGGCCGACTGGGCTGGAGACCACTTCAAAACCTCGGATGAATCTATAGTATGCTATTGTCTGAGACTTATGCTGATCCATGAGAAAGGTGATACGTTAACCTTAATGCCAGCCGTTCCATCCAAATGGCTTGAGAATGGTAAGCATATACATGTGAAAAACGCAAGCACACATTTTGGAACACTATCTTTTACTGTTGAATCACGAATTGCTGAAGGCTTCATTAAAATATATTTGGAGCCACCAACAAGAAACCCGCCTAAACACATGGAAATATATGTTAAGCATCCAAGCTCTCTCAAAATAAGGTATGTGGAGGTGGACGGGGAAGAGTGGTCTAACTATGACTCAGAAAACAGTTTAATACTGCTTAATGGCATCACCAAACCGGTGGAGATAACCGTTTACTACTAATGTGACGTTGAGCACCGACCTTCTGCTTATTGCGCAGAAAATCCAGTTCTCTCTACTGCTTCGAGCACTTTGAAAGCGGTCTCTGCGGATCTCATCCCTTTCATACATCTATTTTCACCAACTCATATTCTAGGCTCCCTAAACCGGCCCTTTCTCCTAGCTTAAGAAGCCTCAGCCAATCCCTACCCGTAATGTATTTAATTTTATCAAATCCGGGCATTAAAGCCTCCTCTTTATTTGCATCCCCTAGGATGCTATTTCGTATTCCTTGGGAGGCGTTGATTAAGTCGGCTGAGCATTTATCTATAGCTATGGGGTCTTGAGACGCCAATATGCCTATGTCGGGGACTATGGGGGCGTCACTGTAGGGTGGGCAATCACAGTGTGGCGTAACCTCAGTTATGAAGTTAATGTAGCCAATATGCTCTTTTCCAACAACCTTAACGAGCGCCGAAAAGTTATCGATAATCCCCTCCAGGAAGCCTTCACCCATAAGAAACCTTTCTCTTGGTAGAGATAGTGCTGGCTCCCTATTGTACTCTCTGCAAATATCTACGCAGCTTAAACACGAAATACATTTAGCCCAATCAAACAATGCTTTTCCATTAACCAAAGTTATGGCTTTTGTCGGACACCATTTTAAGCATTTTCCGCATCCAGAGCATTTTTCTGCAGAGTACTGGGGAAACCTTTCGATCATGTGGGCTTCAGCTTTCCCAAATTTTGTAGCGGCGCCAATGCCAAGATTTTTTATGGCGCCAGCTATACCTGTTCCGGGATGCAGCTTTGCGTGAACAACAGATATTATTGCGTGTGAGTAAGCCAAGGCTGAAGCTATATGCGCCTTCTTTAACTTTAAGCCGTCGATGGGGACCTCTACGCAATCCACCCCCATAATTCCATCAGCACATATTATTGGCGCCCCAACAGTCTCATACGTGAAGCCATTATAAGCGGCAACTTTAATCACCTGGTGGGCAAAGGATCTCTCTTTATGGCCTAAACCACATGTCTCTGTAACAAATGGATCGCCGCCCCTCTTCCTAATATTTTCAACGATTCTCCTAATATAGACGGGGCGCAGATATCTCGTTGAACCCAGAGTTCCGAAATGAACCTTTATAGCAACTATATCGTTCTTCTCAAAAATTTTGCCTAAACCAGACTCCTCGAAAAGAATATCTATTTTCTCCAAAATATTCTTTCTATTAGCCCCTTTTCTCATTCTAAAATCCACAAAATAAACCTTCGAAACCATACTTTATTTTATATGTTGACCTATGATATAAGTTTTCTGAATTAAAGGAAATGCTCGCTGCTTAACGTGTCATCAATGTAGAGAGAAACTTGAGGATCTTAAGATTTAAAATTGAAGTTAGTTTAATCTCTTTTTTCATATATGTATAGTCCCTTATATGGTATGACAACTGGTTTTATATCCAGTTCTTCCCTGAAGAGTTGAACAAAAACTTCTGGATTAATCGTCCTATCCTGGAAGCAGTCATAGTGACATGGTATAACAATTTTAGGTTTAATTACCTTAGCAAGGAGAAAGGCATCCTCAGGTTTTCGTTCAGGTATATCTCCTATGATGGGAAGCATGGCGACGTCAACTCTCTCTTTTATCACAGGTTCCAAGAATTTTTCAGGATCCTTTAAAATGCTTTTAGACGAGTCGCCCATGTTATAAGCCTTTATGCCCTCCACCTCAAAGACGTAACCAAAGTGAGTTATTTTCAAATCACAGCTTTCAGCCTCCCATGGCGGAAC
Source organism: Candidatus Bathyarchaeota archaeon (assembly GCA_018396635.1). Taxonomy (GTDB): domain Archaea; phylum Thermoproteota; class Bathyarchaeia; order Bathyarchaeales; family DTEX01; genus DTEX01. Next base: position 9,200 of record JAGTQE010000005.1, on the reverse strand, counting down.
AGAGTAATAGGGGGTGACTCTTAAATCTCCAATTTTATAGGAAGAGCCAGCCTCCAAAACCTTTACGCGGCTCTCTTCTACGCCCAGCCTTACTAAATGTTCGCATGATTCACGTGGGCCAAAGAATATTGTGTTCGGCGAACATTTAGCTATAATTGGCAGAGATATGGGGTCTGTGTGATCTAAATGGTCATGTGTGCAAAACACATATTTTCCCCTAAACTCTTCAGGTCTCATGGGAGGCTCCGGATAAACATACTTGAACTTTTCGCTCCTAGAAAGGTATAAATCAACGGCAAATATTGTTTCTTTGGAAGTTTTCATTATAAAGGAGTTTTGACCTAGCCAAAAAATGGCGAGTTTCCGGTAGCCTACTTTTAACCTCTCTATCTCCTCAAATAAGCTAGGCATTTTTCTTCACCTAGCAATTGAGTCTAACAACTCTCTTTATAACTTTTTGCCTAGAGATGGTAAACGCGTATGTAGAATGCAAGGCATGTTTCGGAGCGTTTTCCTTCACTGTCGAATTGCATTTATCGGTGGTTTTTATAAGCTTGTAGAGAAACTAGCGGGAGAGAAAGAATGATAGAAAAGATCTGCGAAACTTCCTTCTCACCCTCTCGATAGGCTCTCCAATAACCTCTATGTTTTCTAGGCGGCATGTTCCCAACCCCTTCTTCTCGGCTAAAACAAGGTGCTTAACCTCTGTTGGCGAGATGCCCATGACTGCAGCACCCACAGCGTCGACCGCTACCGGGTCTGTGCCAGCTATAACTAAATTCATTTCCACAGGGCTCCCGCTAAGCTCGTGCCCCTCCCCAGCTATTATGCCATCGATAACTGTTAGGCTAGGCTTTAACACTGAAGCCAAATCCACAATATTCTCATTTAACCTACCGTTATGCATGCTACCCTTAGAGGCTAGGGCACCCATCATATTTTTTAGCCCTAAAGTGACTGTTGTTAACCTATGGACCTTCAGCTTTGGGACGCTTATTATGACGCTCTCTAGGGCAGTCCTCGCAACTTTAACCCTCTCAAGCGCTAGGGGGTTTGGTGGGTAAACCTCTACAAAGTTATCATTATTTAAGTCTACCAGCTTCACATTCCACTTCTCACTTACCTTATCCAGTCCGGCAACCTTAAAAGCATTAAAGGTATTGGTTAGACCGCTCCCCTCACCAATAATGATGTCATCCCTGCCCAGCCCCTTAAGAAACCTCACAATCCCCTCAACAACCCTACAATCAGTAGTAATGCCTGTGGATGGATGCTGGGCAGTAATATAATTGGGTTTTATCAGTATCTGCCTCTTATCCGAGAGAAAACTCATTTTGTCTTTTATTGTCTCAAGCGCCGTGAGGGTCACCTCTATGGGATCAGGCCCCTTAAATATGGCAACAACGCTCTTCATGCTGATCACTACATAAGAGTTAAGGTTAAAACATATAATAATGTCTCTTTTTAGCGCGCTAGGCCTGAAGTCCCTCTTAAAACTTTAATTAATTAGCATACTAAATTTTGTTTGGTGATTGTGTTGGAGCCGAGTAAACTTCGTGAATTCTTCATGAAGGGCGCCGTTATGTGTGTTCAGCTAACTCCATTTAAGGAGAATGAGGATGTCGATTATGAGGGACTTAAGGAGAATACAGCCTTCCTAATAGATGCAAGTAAGGGCGAGCCTTTAGTTCTAACGCCGGTTGGAAGCACTGGAGAGAAATATGCGGTCACAGATGAAGAGTGGAAGAGGATTGTTAAGGTTGTTGTGGATGTTGCAAATAATAGGGTTCCAGTTGTGCCCGGAGCCTCTCACTCCGGAACTAGGGTTGCCCTGGAGAGGGCTAGGTATGCGCAGGATGTTGGTGCCGATGGCGTGATGATAGTGCTACCATACTATCATGTTCCGGAGGAGGAGGGCTTATACCTTCACTATAAGAGGATCGCCGATGCTCTAGATATAGGTGTTGTGCTCTACAATAATCCGGATGTCTCGAAAATATATATGATGCCACATGTCCTTAAGAGGCTGATAGATACAACCGACAATATTGTCGCCGTAAAGGAGAACACGCCATTTATACCAACGCTCTACGAGCACATAAAAACTGTCGGTGATAGGGTTCCCATCCTGCAGGGTAGGGGTGAGTGGTGGTTCGCCGCGACAGTATTCCTTGGCGTGAGGGGATATATTTCAGGATATGCAAATTTCATGCCGAGGATATGCTTTGACCTGCTGAAAGCAGGGCTTAGCGGAGACTATAATAGGGTTAAGGAGATTATGAGGAAGCTCGACCCATATGAGGAGTTCATAGCTAGGATGTGTAGGAAGTATGGTCCTTCAACTACAATACTACCCTACCCATACATAAGCTCATATATGGTCTACGCAGTGATGAAGGCGACTATGGATATGTTGGGTCTGAGGGGAGGGCACATGAGGCTACCACTATTAGACTTGAAGGAAGAAGATAAAAGGGAGCTGGAGAAGATAGTCTTCGAGAAGCTCGGATTGAAAAAAATGAAATAAGCGTTTCAACGCTTTTACTCCCTCCCATTAAAGAGGAAGCCGTATCAATAAGTCTCTTTCATTTTATGGGGGTTTAAGCCATCTCTTAACTAATTCCAGACAATTTTATCTTCCTCCAAAAAAGGAATGTTGCGTCTCAAAATGGGTTTATTATTAGGGTAAGCTTATCTTGGCTTTATAGGCATTCTAAAATCGCTTTAAGAGCCTTAATATAGTTGTGTTCCCTCATTTCTTCCAATACTTTATTCACATCTGCTTTTTCAAGCCCTCTAATAATCCCCTTAACGGCGCTGATGCTCTGGCTTACCGCCTTAATTGGGTCAAGCCTGGCTGGATATATATCCATGAAGATCCATCCATTATATCCTACCTTAATCATCCATGCCAATGCTTCAATAAAGTGCCAAAAGTTGATCGATGCTGGAATTAAATCCCAATCCCAGTCTCTGAAATTATCATTTAGATGCACGCTGAAGAGCCTCCCCTCTTGAGATGCTAAGCATATTGCCTCAGCTGGGTTCTCTCCAGCTAAGAGGGAATGACCGACATCCACCGTAACTCCTAAGTTATCAGCCTTCACCTTCTCACAGATCCAAAGGGCTCTTCCCACATCAGATATGTGAACATTCGCTCTAGGCTCTCTCCTCTTATATTCGATAGATATCTTTACATCGGATCTGTAGGCACAGACGTCCTTAAGACAATCTATCATCCAGCGCCAAGCTTTAGGATAATCCACTTGAAACAGATATTCGTAGCCATCTCCCATGGGACATAGATTTACAATTGAGCTCCCTATCTTTCTAGACGCATCCATACAGCTCTTAATATGCTCTACGGCAATCTTCCTCACATTAGGATCGGGGGAAGATATCGAGCCAGCTAACCATTGGCGCTCTCTACTTAAATCAACGGTAAAATGAGAAAAGCCGAGATTATACTTCTCGAACAAATTCTTTAGGTGGCTTACATCTGTTGAGGGATAATATGTTGCGCTAACCCCATCCAAGCCCTCTATTTTTGAAGCGATCTCGACAATCTCCTCCAGACCACGTCTCTCCCCATACTCGCAAAAACGATCTCTGTGGATGCTAAAGATCCCTAGTGGAACAGAATACTTATACACCATATTAACCACCTACATGAATAACATTAAACACAAACGGGAAAATTAATAATTCGACTATTTTGCTGTACACGTCTACTCGTTTTTGACCGCATTACGCTACGCATGTCATTCAAGCATAGATAAAGATAACAATTGGTGAAGAATGAGAGATTGCATCAGCTGAAACAGGCTTAACCAGGGTTGATGAGATAATGGCTCTCGTTAACGAATGATATTAAGGCTTATAATAGATTGAGGGTTAAAATAGTGAATAAGAGAGCGATCTTAGGGGGTTATTTATGGGTAAAAGGGCGAGAGTAGCCACGATTTGTCAGGCAAATAAATTCTACAGCACAGTTGAGGGGAACCTTAAATATGTTATGAGCCTGCTGGATGTAGCGCTTAAAAGTCAGCCAGATCTGGTTTGTTTGCCCGAGGCTTTCGCATCGGCATCTGTCAATAAACCTCTTGATGAGATCGCTGAGCCTCTGCATGGATTAACAGTGGAAAGTATCAGTAAGAAGGCGAGGGAATATGGCTCATATATAATCTGCCCGCTCTATACTAAGAGGGATGGGAAAATATGGAACTCCGCCGTTATTATAGATAGATCTGGAGACATTTGTGGAATTTACGATAAAATGCATCCCGTTACATCATCAAGCGACTACACGGTATTTGAACATGGCGCAATGCCTGGCCGCGATGCTCCAGTATTTGATTTGGATTTTGGGCGCATTGGCATCCAAATATGCTTTGATATAGGTTTCCCTGAGACTTGGGAAGCTTTGGCTAAGAAAAACGCTAAAATGGTTGTGTGGTGCTCCGCCTATAATGGTGGCTTCGCTCTTCAGGTTTACGCTTACCTGCACCACTACTATGTTGTATCTTCTGTGAGAACGGATAAATCCAGGATAATAGATCCTTTGGGAAATATATTGGATGAGACCGATGCTTTAAAGAATATTGCGATGCGTGACATAAATCTAGACTACATAGTCTCACACTATGACTTTAACTACAGCATCCCAGACAAAGCCATGGCATTATATCCGAATCGCGTGGAGATACGCTCAAAAAGGGATGACGCGCTGTTCCTCTTAGAGCCAATAGATCCAACACTATCAACGGAGCAGCTCAAAAAGGAGCTGGGCTTTGAATCTGTACAGGAATATTACCAGAGACACAGAGTGGCATACTCATACATCCATCAAGGTGTAAGCCCTCCGCCACAAAAAGCAGCCCATGGCAATCGCCCTCAATACTCAAAAGAGGTAATGCAAAATCTCTAGAGTTAAATTGCCTTATTGTTGATCAAGAAGTATAGGTTGGGGGAATATATTCTCCGACCATACAGGCCAGAGAGGCAGACTACTTTCAATCTATAATTCTCTCTTTGCTAAGCTCCATGAGAGAGTCTCTGGGCGAAATTGCCCTCAACCTAACTGCGAAGCGAACCGGCTCCGGCTTGACCAGGTATTGTGGCAGTGTATCTGGCCCGCAGCTTCCGCCTCCTAACCCAGACTGCATATAGTCTAGGTTTAGCGTTATGTCCTCTCTCCTCTTAAGCTCATATGTATGCTTCGCCCCCTCAAAATCCTCAGTTGTGTAGTGATGTGCGCTAACCTCCATAATAGGCATGCCAACAGCCAATAGCCCAAATCCAAGATTATTTGTAAGCGCAACCCAGCGGACATCAGTCTTGTTTCCATTCTCCTGCGGCTTAATATATGGAACATACTGTTCATCAACAGTACCGCTATAGACCCCTACGGGCGCACCCTCCCTTCTATCTCGGTAATTCTCATGTGGCCCCCTCCCAAACCATGTGATTTTCTCAAATCCGCCTGGAATTGTTAATTGTAGGCCTATTCTAGGCAGATGCGGTGGAAGTTCGCCTACGGGGTCAACTGCAGTTTCAATAATTATGTCACCGCTACCATAAACCTTGTAAGTATAGACACAACTGAACTTCTCAACATTTTCTGGGGTGCGAAGTGAAGACTCTATTATTATGCAGGCTCTCTGGTCGGTTATTTTTTCAGCCCTAACACTTTTAACCACATGTTTTAGTCGGTTAAGGCCAGCGCTCCGCCATAGAGGCGCTAACCTGGGGGCATCATTGTCTGTTGGTGCACGCCAAACATTCAGGAGGGGGCCATTTTTTATTAGGTTGTATCCTTTGTGGGTGAATGAGCATATGCAGCCGGCTTCCTTATCAAAGGTTATAGTGAATTCTTCGCCTGAGACCACTATTTTATTCGCGTCTTCCTCAAGCTTTATGGCTGGCATATCGCTAGCCTTAATCTCAGGCCCTGGCGGAACGTTGAGTGGAATCTTGAATTGGCTCCAGCCAACCTCGTAACCTTTCTCAGCCCATAAAGTATCCTTCGAAAGCTTATATCGAAGCATTAAGTGATATTCTGCTCCGGGTTTAAGTCTATCCGGCACTTTAAACGGCACAGTTACTATCTCACTCTCATGTGGTGGGGTATGAAGCTTCGGCAATGCTCCCTCTTGAATTACTTTTCCATCCTCGGTGAGCTCCCATGTTATGTCAATTATGCTTAGGTCTATAAAGTCGTATCTATTTAGGATTCGAATAACCCCCTTAGATAGATCTACGGCTTCAGCCTCAACTGGCTGCTGTATTTTTTTACATTCCCATAGGGCTGGATGCGGCTCACGGTTAGGCCAGACTAAACCATTTATGCAGAAGTTTCCGTCATTCGGTTCATCACCGAAATCGCCTCCATAAGCCCAGTATTCAACGCCATCCTCAGTTCTCTTTTTCAGGCCTTGATCAACCCAATCCCATATAAAGCCTCCGCAGAGGCGCCTATATTTCCGAATTACATCCCAGTATTCTTTTAAGTTGCCAGTACTATTGCCCATTGAATGGGCATATTCGCACATTATTATTGGCCTGTCTTCTTCTGGATCTTCAGCCAACTCTATTAGCCTCTCTAGCGTTGGATACATTATGCTTATTATATCAACGCTACGCGAGATTTTTCTAGTGCCCACTCTTATAGTTCCTTCATAGTGAACTGGCCTAGTTGGATCATATCCATGAACCCAGCCAGCTAATGCGTCATGATTAGGCCCGTAACCAGACTCGTTTCCAAGCGACCATATTATCACGCAGGGGTGATTCTTATCCCTTTCAACCATCCTTATAAAGCGCTCCATGAAGGCGTGAAGCCACTCTGGGTCGTGCGCTGGCTCCCAATAATGTGGAAATCTCTTTTCAAGATCCTCCATTATTTCCCTCCAAGACTTATCTCTTGCTTTCTCACGATATTCACGCATTATTTCGTCCCATGATTTTCCAAGAGTTTCCTCAATCTGCCAAATGGTTCTTAGGAAGCCTACTAGACCATGGCACTCTATGTTTGCTTCGTCTATGACATATATGCCGTATTTATCACATAGATCATACCATGCTGGATGATTTGGGTAATGCGATGTTCTGACGGCGTTAAAGTTGAAGCGCTTCATTAAGATGATATCTTTCTCCATCGACTCAACAGTTATCGCGTGTCCTCTTATATCGTCATGTTCATGCCTATTAACACCCTTGAGATAAACTGGAACACCATTAATTAATATGCGGCCATTTTTAATCTCAACATGCCTGAAACCGATATGGCAGCTCTCAACTTCAACAACATCCCCGCTCTCATCCCTCAACGTTATAAGCATAGTGTATAAATATGGGTCTTCAGCAGACCATTTTCTTGGCTTTAAAACTTCTCTTTCCACTTCTAACACTGCTTCGCTCTTCGGGTTTATTTCTCCAATATAACTAATTATTGGCTTATCAAAAACTGGCAGCCCCTCATGATTAAATAGTTTTATTTCGAGAATGTGAGGCTTAGACTTCGTATCCGAATAATTTCTCACATTAACTCTAATTCTAAGTGTCGCATTCTCATATCTTTCGTCAAAGAATGTTCTGACAAAGAAGTCTCTTACATGAACGTTTGGGGCGCAATAGATGTAGACATCACGGAATATTCCACTCATACGCCACATATCTTGATCTTCAAGATAGCTGCCATCGCTCCAGCGTAGAACCATGACGGCTAGCAAATTTTCACCGGGCTTAACATATCTGGTAATATTAAATTCAGCTGGTAAACGGCTATCCTCACTATATCCAATCATATGCCCATTAATCCAAGCATAGAAGGCTGAGTCGACGCCCTCAAATACTAGAAATATCTGCTTGCCAAACCATTCCTCTGGTATGACGAATTTTCTGCGATATGCCCCAGTCGGGTTCCAATCGCGGGGAACTCTTGGAGGATCGGCCTTGAATGGATATCGAACATTAACGTAAATTGGCTTATCATATCCAAGCATCTGCCAATTGCTCGGAACAGGAATAGTATCCCACTCGCCATCAGCATACTCTAACGTATAGAACTCTCTTGGAACGGCGCCTGGATTCTCATATAATTTAAATTTCCATTCGCCATTTAATGTCATATACCAGGGCGATTTCTCCCTTATGCACTCAAGCGCAATCTTCTCATTCGGGTAGGGCATTAAAGTTGCGTGCGCCGGCTCCTTATTTATTCCAGAAATCTTTGGATTCTCCCATTCCGGAATCTCTTCAGCAATCTTTCCCATAAATATACGCCTCTATTATTCCCTAAGCTGGCTTAGCATATAGATAAAACCTTTACTGTAATATCAGCAACAACAATATATGGCAGGTAATATGAGGTAAAACAAACCTCTATCTCCTATGGAGACCTGGTAAAACTTGCCTGAACGCCTAATATGACACCAACTTAATCCTTAAAGTTTATGGTGGCATATCTTTCGGGTCCAAATCCCCTACACTCTTTAAGCTCTCGTTCTCTATATTTTCTGTGTAGGGGATTTGATCCGTCATGTTGATCACATGTTTTTGTAAGCATGCTTTTTCTTTATAAGCTTTTTGCTTGATGGTTTTTCTGAGGGTTTGGATCGGCTTGTCCACTGAGTATTCTACTGCTATGCGCTGGTTTTGTGTGATTATGTATCCTTCCCTCCGACTCGCATAGGATCCTGATGAGAGGGCGTCTTCAACCGTGACGTAGGTTAGGGTATATTATAGCTTTAGTGAAAATCATTGGAAATAATTTTTTATTTGTAGATAATACCTTAAGAAAGCTTGAGTCTTGGGCGAAAGCTCATCAAAAAGAGGTAGAGGAATATTCTGGTAAATCCGGATTAATCACAGCATCACCTAAACATTATCCAGCAAAACGTTACCTTCACTTAGCTGAAAATCTGAGGTTAATAAAAGTTAGTAGAAGCGAATGCGCGGTTACAAAGATAGGACAACCAATCCTATATTTAGCGGAGTCTTCACAAAATCCTTTCGATCTTACAAACGAGCAAAGATGCTATCTCCTAAAAAGAATATTAGAAAACGACTCGGATTGCTTTTTGCAACTTCTTAAAAGTCTGGAGAAGTATAATGAAATTAAGGATATTTTCATGTATTTTAAGAAAACTCTTTTAGATCATTTAGAGAGAAAATCGAAAAGCTTAGCGATATTTTGAAAT
>JAGTQE010000004.1 GCA_018396635.1 Candidatus Bathyarchaeota archaeon | reverse complement strand
ATATGCTTGGACCATACATTGCGCAGATGATCTCCGTTAACAGGTATTTAGCCGATCTAGATGCGGTGAGGGAGAAGCCCTATGAATTCGGGCTTTCTACAATACCTCCGGGTGAGATAGATGGATACATTGAACGAGTTAAGAGTCTCTTAGAGAAGGTGCGCCTGTGGGATCAGCAAGCTTCTTTCGACAAACTCAGACCTGAGATAGGCTTAATACCTTACGTTGACTTTGCTGAGGTTGACATCTTACGTTTTAATGGCTCACTTTACTGGAGCGCCTCAATGGATTTAATCTTGCCGCAAAGCGTTAGGCCGGAAGATAGATGGTATGCAACTCACTTTGTTTATACGCATGTTCCCAACGGTTTCCTCATGCTTGATGCACATACAGGGAAGATTGTTGATGCATCCAAATTCTTTCCGCAGAGAAGGATATATTATGGTGAGGGCGGCCTCTTCAAGGGGACATGGGTCGCATTTCCAAAAAACAGAACAGCGAGCGCTGAGGTGGGAGGATATTTTTATAATGGTAAGGGCGGTGTAGATCTTGCCCCGCCGCTGAGCTGGATATTTGAGCCAAACTTCCTCCTATCCTACCCTACAACGGTTATGAGGGTTCTAAGGTATAGGGATGTCTTCGAACGCATGAGCCTCCTATTCCCATACTTTACGTATGAAGTTGCCGGGCAGCGGATTGATATATGGCCTGTGACCGATGGCGAGCGGACATACTGGGCTATGCCTCTAATTATTTTCCTTGACACGAGACATGTCCCCTGGAGCGATGGCAATAAATTTGGTAGGCTAGTAGGCTACGCGCTGATAGACGTATATGATGGTGATGTTCAGGTGATTGTTACTGGAGATGATTTCTTCAGTCAAGTGTTTAAGGAGGCTTATAGCGGTTATGTCCAAACGGATATACCTGAATGGCTCAGGGATCAGTTAAGGTATCCTGAGGAGCTTTTTGAGTGGAGGGTTAACATGTATAACTTCTTTCATGTAACAGATCCCGCAATCTTCATTGCTGCAAAGGAATTCTACGTTATACCTAGAGGGATCGACACATATTATATTATAGCGCAACCCCATTGCTTTGATGAGCCGGAATTTGTTGGCATACTTTCACTCGAACTCCGTGGAGCCCTTGGAGAGAATTTGGCTGGCTACATGATTGTTAGGAATGATTATCCATATACTGGAGACATGATATTCTATAAGGTTCCCTTGGAAAGCAGAACTAAACTTCTTGGGCCGACTGCCGTAAATGAGGCTTTGGAGAGAAACCCGGACTTCGCAGCCCTAAAGACTCTGCTTAGAAGTCCGCGTGTAGGCAACCAAATTTTCTATAGGATTGGGGGGTTTGATGTATTCGTAATTCCAGTGTATACTGCGCCAGGAGGAGGGGTTGTCACGCAGATAGGTGTAATAGCGACCGTTGGAGCAGACTTTACCGGAGAATATTATGTGGGTTTGGGCTCAACCATAGAGGAGAGCTTCCGATCCTTCCTCTTCAGGGTTGCTGGCGTTCAAGCTCCACCAACTAAGCCGGAAGTAAACCTAGAAGAGAAGATTTCTAGGATAATTGGGGTGCTTGAAGGCGCTGGTTTAAGCGTATTTAAACCCGCAGAGATTCGCCCCCACGTATCCTTCCTAATAGATAGCGTCAAATATATTTCCAATGCTGATTGGGATAATGTTCAGGGATGTCTAAGTAATTTTATAAGGTTGTGTGAACAATATAATGCGAAGAGAGTCTTCGTTTGGAGAAGCGGCGAAAGATTAAATGTCGGCATATTAATCAACTTTGAGGGGATAATAGAGCTTCACTATATAGAGATAGATCTCAGTTAGGTGAATAATCATGTCCAAAACAGGAATGGATGAAGTGCTGCTAAACCTTATCCTAGGGATTGGTACCATTCTAGCGGTAGCGCTCCTCATAGTAATATTTAAAGTTAAAGGAGGACTTTTAGGAATAACGCTTGGATCTGTTGTGGTTTTAGCATTAATTTACTGGATGAGGGAGATCAAAAGAATTTTTAACATTCAAGAAGAACCTGTGGAAAAACATGATTGGCTATATGACATCATTGAGGATGGGGAAAACATAATCTTTGTGGCGAGAGTCCCAGGACCGCCTGAAAAAGTAGATGTAAAAATTGGTGATGGCGTGCTTGAGGTTAAGGGTGGAGAAGGCTTCTCTAAAAGGGTGGAGATACCTAGAAATGTAAAGCTTTTGGAGAAGTCTTATGTGAATGGTGTTCTGCGGCTAAAACTGCGCGTGTTGGGGGTAAAGCAAAGGCTACGCTGATCTTAACTCCGTCTTTCAGAGGCTTCTCGCCTAACTATTGGTTTGGCCCAGTTCCCATACTTTATCCAGAAAATTGAAGCTATGCCTCCCACAACATTGCTCAGCGCTATTGCTAGCCACGCCCCAAATGAGCCCATTCCAAGGATGAAGGCAAGCAAGTATCCTAATCCAATTCTAATGCCCCATAGCCTAAATATTCCAATTAGCGTTGGGATCAGTGTGTAGCCGGAGCCCCTGCCTGTCGACATGGCTACCATCGTTAAACCGAAGAATGGTAGCGTGGGCAACAGATTCTGGAGAAATAGGTTCGTCTCAATTATTATTGGCTGGCTTTCAGTAAATACTTCTATTAAAGATGCTCTAATTGGGTAGATAATGGTGGCCCCCGCAGCCACTAGACTAAACACTAGGAGACAAGACTTATATGCAATCTCCTTAGCCCTCCTAATATTTCCAGCTCCGAGGTTCTGGCCGATCATTATTGCCGTTGCTCCACTAAGCCCAAAGAGGGCTGCATCAACAATATCCATTATAACGAACCCTATTGCATAAGATGTAGCCACAACTACCCCAAAGCTATTCACTATTCTTAGCTGTATTAGAAAGGCGAAGCTATTCGTTAATCCTAAGATAAATATCGGTAAGCTTATGCGGACAACCAGAGCAGCCCACTTAAAATCTATGTCCTTAGTGAACGTTATCCTCAAATCCGGATAGTCTCTTTTAATAATATATGCTAATGTAAGTGCCGATATAATTTTACCCATAACATCTGTAAGAGCGGCTCCAACGACACCCAGCCTAGGGAAGGGGCCTATGCCGAGAACTAAGAAGGGGTCAAGCAGCATATTTAGGCTGACTGCAACGGCATTAACTAGGGCGGGTCTCCTAGTATCACCTAAACTCTGTAAAAGCGTTGTAAAAGTCATCGATATATAATTTAAAAATATGTCGAACGCAATTACGCCCGAATATCTAAGTACATCACCGAAGATTTCTGGAGGGGTAGAAATTATAAAAGTAAAGATCACGCCCCTCAAAACCATAAGCGCGACGCAGAACATGCCTCCCGCAAAGAATAGTATGGTGAAAAACCGTGAAGCTGATCGGCTGGCCTCCCTATATGCTTTTCCACCAACATACTGAGAAACTATACTAAGGCATGCTGCGGTCAAAGCCATAGCTAACGCTTGAAAAAGCATTATGATGGGCCAAGTTTGCCTTGGAACTGCCACAGCAACATCGCTATACTGGCTTAGCCAATATGCATCGGCAGTATTATAGGCGACAATAATTAGCTGATTTAAGAGCGGGGGCGCGCCTAGCCGCAGCAGCATGCTGAAAATCGGCCCACTAACAATTTTATCTCGATATCTGGCAATCGAGCTGAAGTCGCTGGAGTCGCCATCAGACATAATATAGCATAATTAAATAGACGACAATTAAAAAGCTTACTATTATGGTTGTGTAGGTAGGGCTGAAGCGGCATTATATTGGCTGTCAGCTATTTTAGGTGGCAGAACGCTTATATTTCAGTCATTTACTAATATCCATTTCTGTAATGGAGAAAAATGCGGAAGTGATCGATTCGCTTAAGGGATTGTAGAGGGTTGGTGTTTGATCCTGCTTATGTTGGTTGTTTTAGTGATGAGCGTTGTAGCTCAAGTCTTCTCAGTCTTCATAGTCTACAATATTCTCCGCAAGCGTAACATATCTGAGAGGATACTCGAACTATCAAAGATTATTAAGGATGGAGCCGTAGCCTATCTAAACCATCAATTTCTCTTAGTCTTAATATTTAGTGTAGTCTTAGCTGTGGTGATGGGGCTGCTCTTCAATCTATTTACAGCCATAACCTTCTCTGTTGGATCATTCTTCTCAGCACTCTCAGCCTACCTGGGAACCCTAATAGCGGTTAATACAAATTCTAGAACAGCTGAGGCGGCTAAAGAGAGCTTCCATAAAGCCTTCCTAATGGCGCTTGAGGGCGGAATCTCTACTGGCTTATTGTTAACTGGCTTTGGCCTCTTTATTGTTAGCGCACTACACCTACTATTTTCTGCCTCAGGATACGAAAACCCGGAGAACCTTGTCGGTTTAGGGTTTGGAGCGAGCCTAGTTGGCCTATTTGCACGCGTTGGCGGGGGAATATATACTAAGGCTGCTGATATAAGCGCCGATCTTGTAGGTAAGGTTGAAATAGGTCTGCCGGAAGATGATCCACGCAACCCAGCAGTAATAGCAGATCAAGTCGGTGACAATGTTGGTGATGTTGCTGGCACAGGCTCAGACGTATTCCAATCCTATGTCTGCACACTTATTGCAGCAATGATGCTTGGAGCACTGGTACGCGGAGCCGCGGGCTTAACATACCCGATGTTAGCCTTGGGTTTTGGTTTAATCTCTTCAATGGTTGGTCTGTTCTTATTTAAGGTCTTGAGTAAGAATCATAGGAGACATATTTTCTTGGGAGTGTATATCTCAGCGTTCTTCGCATCCCTTTTCTCAGCCATATTATCGCAGATTCTATTCGGCAACCTCAAGGCATTCTATGCAACTCTGGTGGGGATAATCGCTATAATGCTACTAGCCCACATAACTAATTACTACACTTCACCTAGAGGGAAGATCATTAAGAAGATAGTGTCCGCATCGAGCTCTGGACCAGCGGTAAACATCTTGACAGGTTTATCTACGGGTCTAGAGGCAGTCTTCATGCCAACGCTAACGCTTTCAGCGGTAGTCTTCTTAGCGTATCGTTTTGAAGGATTATATGGCATAACGCTCTCAGCAATCGGCTTCCTATCCATAATGGCCACCTTTGTAGCCCTCTCAGCATATGGACCCATAGTTGATAATGCGAATGGTTTAATCACGATGTCAAAAGCTAATGCAGATCTTCGCAGAACAATGGATATGCTCGATTCCATAGGCAACACAACGAAGGCAGCATGCAAGGTTTATGCGATAGGGACCTCAGCGTTGGCGCAGGTAGCTATATTCTCAGCCTACCTGAGCGCCGCTAGACTGAATGCCATTGACATAGTAAACCCGGTTGTGGTAGCTGGAATGCTTATCGGCGGCTCCCTATCATTTGTCCTCTGCTCTCTGGTAATAAAAGCTGTCAGCGAAGCTGCCCACATAATGATCAAGGCCATTAGAAGGCATATCAGGGAAGATTTGAAGCCGAGGGGGAATAAACATAAGCCTGGCTACATAGAGTGTATAAATATAAGTTCGAGAGCTGCTTTAAAAGGAATGTTCTATCCAGCAATAATATCGATTGTAGCTCCATTCGCCATTGGGCTGCTTTTAGGCCCAGAAGCCATAGGGGGATTTATTGTCGGGAACCTAGCCACAACATTACCGCTCTCATTAAACATGTGTATAAGCGGTGCAGCATGGGACAACGCTAAGAAGCGCATTGAAGGCAGTGGAAGGAGAAGGGAGGAGTCAACCTACATGGCGTCGATTATAGGCGACACGGTCGGCGACCCACTGAAGGATGCTGCTGGACCATCATTAGACATATTTATAAACTTGATTGGGACAGCTGCGCTGATTTACGCCACACATATAATTTAAGTTTACTGCTAGAACTTAAATTCTAGACGCTATCGGGTATGATTTAACAAGAAGGTTTACTGGCTTTCTTCCCAAATATTCGTTTCCGAGAACTCAAACTCAGGAGCCGCTAACTTGATTAAATCCTCCCTTCCACCTGAGTAGCCAGACGCTATTAGGATGTCTCCAGCCTCGATTCTTGTATCCGGTTTAGGTCTCATGCATTTATCACCCCTTTTTATTGCCAGAATTCTCATCCCAGTCTCCTCAGGTATGCGTGTCTCCTTTAACATTTTATTTACTAATGGTGAACTTTCGCTAACCCGAACATACGCAACCGTCTCCTCAGCATCTCTTATGGCTATTTTTATGACTGGATGCGGCTCAATTCCTCTCAAAATCACCTCAGCAATCTCAGCAGCTGCGTCAGATATTTTCTCTGCAGCCAAAGCCAGCCTTATTAAGCCAAGGATGCCTCTAACATCGCTTTCATTGAGTTTGCTTGATAAGACTAGAAGTTCAAAGTCTGTGTGCATTCTGTCAACATGTTCCTCGAGCATATATACTTCTTCAGCCAGCTCCCTACTGTTCATTACAAGTGCCGAGTAAGCTAGAGCTATCATCAGCTCGGAGGTATCTTTGAGCTCAACGAAACGCTCAACTATGTCTCTAAACCATTTCTCGCCCTTAAATTCCCTGAGCGCTGGCCCCTCATACCTTATCTGCTTATCGCCAATCTTACTCCTGAATTCGTTTATTCCAGCAGATACTCCCCGCACGATTAGAATGTCATCTTTCATTATTTTCTCATCATTTTTGGGATTTATGATCCAATCCCTGTTTCTATGAATAGCTATTATATCCATACCCATTGAGGCCGGGTCTAAATCTATTAGTCTAGCGCCCACGACCGGCGAATCTGGAGGAACCTTTATTCTTATCAGCCTTTCCTCAGCTCTCTCAAAAATATCTGATATGATTGGGTGGACGCCTATTCCCCGCAGGACTATAGCCGCTATGTCACCAGCGGCATCTGAAATTTTATCGGCTGCAGAAGCGATCTTAGCTATGCCTGAAAGTATGCGTGCATCCTCAGCATCTCTGGCCGCTATCATTATCTCCATATCTAGGAGAAAAGCTAGTGTATCAACCTTCTCCTCAAGCTCAATAACGTCCTCCGCAAGATCTTTATCATTAAATAGTGCTGCAGAGTAAGCTAGGTCAATCATCAGCTCAGAGAGATTCTTCATCTCTAAGAGAATTTCCCTAACAGATATGGGCCGGTATCTTATTCTCTCCTTCCTATACATCCCCGATAATTCTCCTAAAATTATTATTTTTTGGAAGGCTTTTAAATTTACCTATAGATCACGAGCAAAGAGATGAAGAGCGCTATTGTCGTTAGATTATCGGCGAGCGAGCTTTCGATTGGAATAACAAAATTATCTGGGTCAAACCCCCTCTTAAAAGTTTCAATAGAAACAGAATACGAAAGAAGAGATATCACGGGTATGGCGATAAAGTTCGCCATAAACAGGGTTAGCGTAAAGGTAATGAAAGAGGAGATCTCAAGCGCACCGCCCATTATAAGCGATAGAAATGACAATATAACGAAGATTATTATTGATGCTAGCCATGAGCCGAACACTTGCTCCTTAATCCCCTTTAAGGAGCTGAGAGAAGGGGAGAGTAAGCCTAACGCTAGCTTAGTAGTCGTAACCGAGCCGACAACAGAGCCTACATCACCTATCATATCGATTAAAGATGGATAAACAATGTATACTTCCCTCCTCTCCTCAATCACGGCGCTTATTTTGCCTAAAAATGTTCCAGTAAAGTTAACTATAAATGAGACTATAAGTAGTGTTAAAAATACTTCCCTAATATTTTTGATAAACTCCTTGTTATGAAGGTTACGTAGGAGTATCAGGGCTGAAAATATTAGGTATATGGCGTTAATTGAGATAATAATTGCCTTTCCAATGCTGTTAAGGAAGAAGATTATTACAACAATGATATAATAGACTGTTATTATTACGTCGGCTGTCGTAGACATTACTGGATAAACAACTATGTCTGGGTCCAGCCCCCTCTTAAATGAGACAAATGATACAAAGATCGTTAAGAGAGATATTGTAAGCCCAAGAGCCATCGTTCCAATAACCGATAACACAATATTAGGCATGTCTATTAGGCTTATTCCCCATAGAAATAAGCCGATCAGAGACCCGATAAGGCTCATAAACACGCTTATTATCAGGGTCATGGTTATGAGAGAGCTAAGTAGAGTATAGAAACTCCTAGTATTGCCAATAAATTTTGGGTATATTATGCCAATGTGTAGGGCGGTGCCCAGCCTGCCAGCAAGTATGCCAGCTATTATCCCCTTCGCACTTAAAACTGCCGGATAAGTTGTGATAACCCATGGCGATAACCTGAAAATATGCATGTGAGCCGCAAGAACCCCGCCAGCTATTAGGCCTAAAAAGTCAAAGTTGAAGGATAAAAGGCATTCTCTAAATGTTTTTGAGAGAGAATACTGAGGATGATGGTTCATAAAGTCCACCTATAAGGAAATACTACTATTAATGCGCAGGGACTGTACCTGCTAACAGCAAGTGAAAAATTGTATGAGCAAGGAATGTTTATGGCTGCGATGCCCACTCGCATCCTCTTCACCCTCACTATCCATCGCCGACACCGCTCCGACAGCGCCTGCCTCAATACTCAATAATAAAGATTATGGTGGAGCAAATCCTCTTAAATAATTTTTGGATATCGACTTAAGTATGCCTACGCTAACCGAAATGCGATCTTGAGAAGTCACGCCTTTATGATGATCGTTTTCCGATATGTTGCTGTGCTTACGAGATATTTTATGCGCTCATCTATTCCCGTTTTCCTTAACATTATCTTCACGGCTTTATCGTCCACCTCGACGCCAAGGTATCGTATGCCCAAATATTCAAGGAGATCTCTTAGGTCTTCTTCGTCTAAGCCTTTCGCCTTCACATCAATGTTACATGGACCTATGCGACACATCGCACAGTACCTTCCATGAGAATAAATGTTTGCTTCGCATGCCGCTCTGAAAACTTTAAACCCGAATTCTTCAGCGAGTCTTCTAATCTTATCCTTTAGATCTGAGGATCTTACCTCTATCTGCCCACTACCCTTAAGCGGTTCGGCCAGCCTTTTCTCAATCTCCTCCCTTGCAACCCCGCTCTTCTCAAGCCTCCAAAGAATGCTCTCAGTAACTCTCAAGGATCCCAAAACAACTGAATCTATGCCCTTATCAGCTGAGGCAGTAAGTATTTTCTCAGCTTCCCTGTCGGTTACCCCGGGGATTATTGGCCTAATAAACAGGGAAACTTTTAATCCCTTCTCCAGGGCCCTTCCAGCGCTCTCAATCCTTTTTAGTGGATCCGGAGCCCTTGGCTCTAACCTCCTATTAGATAGGGTAACAACTGTTATAAGTACGCTGGCGTTCGGGTCTCCTGAGAGAACCCCGGAAATAATATCATCTGTTAAAATGGCCTTTGTTGATAATTGTGTGGGTAGATTTAGCCACCTCCAAATATCCCTCATATATTCAATTGCCCGGTGGACTGTTTCCGGAAGAAAGGGCTCAGTTACTGAGCCATAGGCTGCCAATGTCCTCTCAGGAACTATGTATGGATTTTGCGTGAGCGCGTAAACAATCTCTTCAGGCTTTAGCGGGTATGGCTTTGGAACAGCAGTGAATCCCATGTCATAAATATAGCAGTAGGCGCACAGGTAGCTGCAGCCAACACCAGTATGTATGGTCATGCCACATGGCCTAGGCTTTCTTCTGGAGTGGTGGTCGTTAAGTGCGGTTCTCTTAGAATCAACGCTTAAAATATCCTCTAGATTCGCGGCGATCTTCCTCTTTTTCTCTAACAGATCTACCAGGTGTGTCAATGCGATCTTTTTCTCCATTAAAGAAAGGGTTGGTCGTCTCCATTAACCCTTCAAATCCATGCTTATCGCCTCATCCCTGTAGCTGAAAACTCCTCCAAATATTTTCTCTTAATTTTTGCAGCAACGGCCCATAAATTTCCCACGCTAATCTTTCCAACTAAGGAGCATAACATTAATCCGCTAATCCTATCTATACCATACTCTTTCTCCATGTATACCGCTAGCTCTAAGAAGGCTATCCTCACAGCGTCCTCAAAGCTTCTCCCAGCGCCCGTTGTTGCAACATACATTATTTCCTCTGCATTCTCTATCCTCGGCCAGTTCACATTCTCCCTAGAGACATCAACCTTTAGGGTTACTTCAGCCGGCATCTCCACAGCTGTGCCGAATATTTCGCCATCGCCTTGAATTGCGTGTACGTCGCCTAAGTAGAGTAGAGCGCCCTCATGGAACACTGGTAGAATCACTTTGCTTCCTGGGCAGATGTCTGGCAGATCCATGTTTCCGCCATGTCTTCCAGGAATCACGCTTGAGGAAATGCACTCGGCCTCTGGATAGGGCGCTGTTCCAATCGTTCCAATCATAGGCTTATATGGTAGCTTTAAACCGTCAAAGAGGACTGATCCATTTATGATTCTGCATATTTTCGTCTTGCGTGGAAACGATAGCCCCATAAACCTCAGTATGGGAACCTCTGTGAGATACTTTTCATTGAATTCTGATGAGTATATTGCGCCCTGACCTATTGTAGGCCTAATATCCTTCACTTGTATAATAATAGATTCACCCGGCTTAGCTCCATCAATATATATCGGCCCAACTAGGGGATTCCCAAATGGCACTTTACTTCTATCCCTCAAGTCGCTCTCCATTCTAATCTGGCCTGATGATGCATCTTCAACCTCCACAGTTATCTCTTCGCCGGGCTTAATGTGAGCCACAGGCTTCTCATATGGGCTCAGAGTATATCTTAAGCCTATATCCTTAAAGCTAACTCTGACCAAAGAAAATCCCTCAGAAGAGACTTTTAGATCTCTTTGCTATAAATAGTTTCATGTCTCCAAGGATAGCTGAGGGTAATTGAATGTCTTTCATGGTTTTCAGTCCGGAGGGCGCGTTGATTACTTTAGGTATTAGATTTACTATGACCGCTGCTGTTCCAATGTCCCCGTGTATGCATGGCGATATCTTTTCGATTATCGGAGGTGTGCCGTCAATTATTATAGAATCGTATTCCTCTGCCGCACCAATATAAGCCTTAAAAGAAAGAGTTATCATGTTCTCGCCGCCAATAGCTCCATAGGCGAGTTGATGTAAACCTGCAACTAAGCCGGGCTTCACAGTTATGAAAGCGCTTTTTACCTCCTTCTCCGCTATTATGGGCGCTATCGGTTCTTCGTAAATCCTATCAAGCTTTAAGCCTAATGCATCAGCTATCATCGCTATCGACTGCTTTAAGCCTACATGCCCGGTTATATCACCCCTAGAAACCTTTAACATAAACTCTTCAGGGCTCAACCCGGCCCCAATCTTAATTTGGAATGGCAGTCTACGTTTAGCGGCGTCAATAACCCTTTCCACGCTTATGCGCTTGATGTCTTGACACGCCGTTGAGAGCACTATCACTAGAGTATCCATTAGAAAGCCGGGGTTTATTCCAGTCCCCAGAACAGTCACACCATATTTTTTAGCCAGGGCGTCGATATCCTTTGATAATTCTTCGCTCACAATGAATGGGTAGGATAATTCCTCACATGTTGATATTACGTTAAACCCTCGCTTAATTAACTCGATTATCTGCGGATAAGCCCTATTAAGGAATGACGTGGTTGCATGTATCGCTACGTCGGCTTCAACATTCAGATCTCCAATATCTTTAAGTATTGTTATTCCAAGCTTCCTGTTAAGGCCAATGACCTCACCTATGTCCCTTCCAGCTTTGTCGGGGGCTGGGTCAACAGCGCCAACAACTCTTACGCCCTTCTTCCTTAGCAGGAGCTTAGCTATTTCGCAGCCCATTGCTCCAACTCCAACCAGCACAACCCTAACTTCCGAGCTAGTAGATTCACATCCTCTCAGGTTAACCACCTCTTTTTAGACTTTAACAATGTATACGTTTACAAAGATTATTTTTATCTAACGTGGCGTCTATCTGTTAAAACTTCTTCGCAACATGCTTCACTATAGACTCGAATATTAGCCTACCGTCCCCATACTTTGGCGGTCTCCCTATCCTAGTCCAGTCCGGTAGCTGCCAGCCATAATATGCCCTCTCAGGGTGTGGCATTAAGCCAAATATTGTTCCATCAGGGTTACATATGCCAGCTATATCGTAGAGTGAGCCATTAGGGTTCTCTGGAAAGCGTCCGTTAGCATACTCGCCGTTCTCATCGCAGTATCTCAGGATTATTTGTCCATTATCTATCAGCCTCTCCAAGTCTTTCTCGCTTGACAAGATAAACCTCCCCTCGGCGTGGGCTACTGGCATACGAAGAATACGCCCCTTAGGTATAAGCCATGTTGAGGCACATCTTCCATCACCTTCGTGCTTTAGATAAACCCACATACACCTATATCCTATTGGAATGTTTGTCGCCAGGGCGGCTTCTGGATAATCGCTTATACCATTAAGCCCTGGAAGTAGCCCGGCCTCGACGAGTATCTGGAAACCATTGCATATTCCAAGTATTGGTCTGCCTTCATCTATAAATAGCCTTATCTCCTTACCAATTCTCGACATCACTGTTTTCGCCAGAATAGCCCCTGCCCTAACATAGTCGCCATAGGAGAATCCTCCTGGAAAAACGAGTATATGATAGTCGAGCAGATCCCTCCTCTTAGACACCTCATTTAAGTGGCGTATTGATGCCCTAGCCCCAAGATCCTCGAATGCTCGCTTCGTCTCGGCGTCACAGTTGGTTCCGCCAACCCTAATTATGCAGACTCTAATATCCCCTATCTTCATAGTCGGTCAGTCTCCGAAGGAGGGATTCCTCCACGCTCTTAGTAGGGATTCTACATCCGTATTCACTATGCGTCTCCCATCAAGTCCGTTAATAATGAATGATCTATCATTTTTAACCTCGCCTATCAGAGCATACGGCGCATTCCTAACCGTTAACTCAAACATCTCCTTATACTTCTCCGGAACCTCAACTAGAAAGCGACTGTTCGACTCAGAGAACAACACATAATCGTTTCTTTGCACTTCATGTGCTCTAGGAACGTTTTCCAGCCATATCTCTAAGCCTAATCCTCCGGCCAGCGCCATCTCAGCAGCCGCTACAGCTAGCCCGCCCTCAGATATATCATGGCAGGCCCTCACATACCCCCTATCAATAGCCCTGAGTATCGCCCTCATGTTTCGCCTAGCCTCCCTCAACCTAACCTTTGGAACACTCCTTCCTAGGAAACCTCTAGCCCTATAGTATTCGGATCCACCTAGCTCGGCATATGTTCGCCCAACTATATATAGCAGGTTTCCAGGCTCTTTAAGATCCATTGAGACAATCCTTCTAACGTCTGGAGCTATCCCAACGGCCGTTATGAGGAGAGTTGGCGTAACGGGGCCTAGCGGCGACTCATTATATAGGCTGTCTTTTCCGGAAATAAATGGGGTTCTAAAGCCCTTAGCGAATCTATAGCATGCCATGCAAGCTCTTACAAGCGACCCCATTCTATCGGGCTTTTCGGGGTTACCCCAAACAAAATTATCGAGTAATGCTATTCTTCTACCTCCAACAGCAACATTATTCCTTATGGCTTCATCTATTGCGGAAGCCGCCATCCAGTAGGCGTCGATCTTACCGTACTGCGGGTTCATTCCGCATGATATCACTATCCCCCTCCATGAATTATCTAAAGGTTTTATGACGGCTGCGTCGCTCGGACCATTATTCTTCCCACAGAGTGGCTTTAAAACAGTGTTCCCTTTAACCTCATGGTCATATGTCCTAATAACTGACTCTTTACTGGCAATGTTTGGTGATGAGAGAATCTTTAGAAGGAAGTTTGTTAAGTCATCCGGCTCATTGAATATAGGTTCTTTAAGATCAGGCTTAACGAAAATGGCGGCCCTATATGATTTAGGTGGATTAAATAGGAATGGTATATCGATCTCCGCAACCTTAAAGCCTCCATAAAATATTCTTAAGACCCTGTCATCTGTAAGTCTACCGACCGATGTTGCCTCCACATCCTCTTCGCGGAAAATCTCTAAAACCTTATCTAAGTTTTCCTCCGGAACTGTTAGGAGCATACGCTCCTGGGATTCAGAAATATAGATTTCCCATGGCGCAATATTGGGATACTTAAGTGGGACTTTGTCGAGCTCCACATGCGCCCCGCAGTTAAACTTGTATGCTGTTTCTCCAATAGCGCTTGAGAGCCCTCCACCGCCTAGATCGGTTATGGATGAGGCTAAGCCTAGATCCCTTATAGATATTATTGCCCTCTTAAGCTTCTCCTCCTCTATTGGATTGGCTATCTGTACAGCTGGCCTAGAAACCTCCTCAGATTTCTCCGTTAATTCCAGCGATGCAAAGGTTACGCCATGTATTCCATCACGACCAGTTCTCCCGCCAGCTAAGACAAGGTGATCCCCAGCTTTAGCTTTCTTCACATACCTGCTTATGGGTAATATGCCAATGCAGCCGCAGTACACGACTACGTTCCCCACGTAGCTCTCATCAAAATATATTGCTCCGTTAACAGTCGGTATACCCATATTATTTCCATAGTGCCCTATCCCCGCAACAACACCCCTAAAAATATATTTTGGATGCTTTATTCCGGGCGGAAGCCTATTATAGTCATAGTTTAGTGGACCGAATCCGAGAACATCTGTGCACGCTATTGGGTCAGCCCATACGCCGAGAATATCGCGGATCACTCCGCCAATGCCTGTCGCTGCGCCGCCGAAGGGCTCTATTGCGGATGGATGATTATGGGTTTCAACCTTAACGGCTACTCCATAGTCGCCCTCAAAGTGGACTATTCCAGCGTTATCCTCAAAGACGGATATACACCAAGGCATATTTAGTTCGCGTGTAACTCTAGCTATAAATGTCCTAAAGAGTGAGTCTATTTTACGCCCATCTGGAAGGACAACTACTCCCTTGAAGGTTTTATGGAAGCAGTGTTCGCTCCATGTCTGCCCAAGAGCTTGCATCTCGACATCTGTTGGGTTTCTACCCTTCCCCATAAAGTATGCTTTTATGGCCCGCATCTCCTCAAGGTTTAGCGCTAAGCCCATCTCCTCACTTATCTTAACAAGCTCCTCATCACCAGCCTCAAGCAAATTGACTTCATAGAGTTCGAAGGGCACATCTCTCCTTCTAATGTATATTCGCCCCATCATCCTTAAACTTCCTCTATGCTATACTTATAGTCGTCTTTAACTGGATTCGCTAAAAGCCTTCTACACATCTCCTCAACTTTAACCTTAGCCTCATCAATCGATTCAGCCTCAAAAATTATCTCATAAACTTTACTAACCCTAACGGACTCAATAGGATACTTAAGCTCCACAAGAGCATCCCTAGTGGTCTCACCTTCAGGGTCGGAGTGCCCAGGCTTTAGGCTAACCTCAACCCTGGCAACATATCTCATAGAAGAAAAAAGGAAGGCTAGGAGTTAATTAATTTTAACTGCGCTTACTTAGTCCAGAAGGATGGTGGAGCCGCCTCGGGCTCGCCCTCAAGGTCTATAGCGATAACTGTATCTATCGGGTCCGGGGCCCTTCTTGGGAGCCCCTTAACAAAGAGGCGATCCTCCCTCTGATCGAATGGCAAACTTTCACCTGTTGCCAACATATAGGCTCCGACAGCTTTATTCTTTATTCCCGCAACGCATATCTCGCCTTTACCTGTCCAATAAAACACATGTATGTAAACCCTGTTGCCTTTAGCCGTAACCTGTCCAAGGTGGGCTGCACTGAAAGGCGCTGAGCCAGCGCCATAAATCGACTCACCGTTCCGCTTAAGCCACTCGCCGACGGCCCTAAGCCTACGCTTGTAGGCTTCTGGTATGCTTCCATCAGCCATAGGGCCGACATTAAGGAGTAAATTTCCATTTCCTGCAACACAGCGGACAAGTAACCTAACGATCTCCAGGGGGCTTTTGAGGTGCTTGTCGCCTGCATGATAACCCCACCATGACTCGTCTATAGTCATACATGACTCCCATGGCCTATCATAGTATCTTATATGCTGCTCCGGAGTCTCAAAATCTTCTGGAAGCCCGGAACGATTATTTATAATTATGTCCGGCTGTAGGCTGCGGACCATGGCGTTCAGGCGGTCAGATTGCCAATCTTCAGCCTTATACGGCCATGCGCCATCATACCAAAGTATATCTATTTTCCCATAATTAGTCATGAGCTCGCGGACCTGCGCATGCACGTAATCGCGGAATTTAGCCCATCCTTCAGGGTTCTTGGCGGGTCCATCCCAGTATTCCGGCCAGCGCCAATCTAGGAGCGAATAATAAAAGCCTATCCGCATATTGGCTCTGCGGCAAGCCTCAACATACTCGGCTATAAAATCCCTCTTTGCCGGCGTAGCCTTAACAGACGTGAAGTCTGAGACTTGACTATCCCAGAGACAGAAGCCATCATGATGCCTAGTCGTCAGAACCATGTATCGCATGCCAGCCTCCTTAGCTAAAGCAACCCACTCGTCGGCATTAAACCTTTTAGGATTGAATCTTCGGGCCAGTTTGGCATACTCGGATTTAGGTATACGCTCACAGTACATTACCCATTCTCCGCGTGCTGGGATAGCGTACAGGCCCCAGTGGATGAACATTCCAAATCTGGCTTCAATCCACCATCTTAACCTCTCAGGAAAAGTAAATTTTGCTTTTGAAGACATTTTCAATTCCTCCAAATAGCTTGAACTTGAAAATGAAATATGAATGTTTAAGGTAATGGAAGTTTAACTGGTTTTCCGGTCTCCATGGATATATTAGCTGCAATCGTTACTTCCATAGTCTTTAAGCCATCCATATATGTGCATAGGATTTTTGATGGATCGTTAAGTCTAATGGCGTCTATGAAAGCATTATCTTCTATCTCAAATATATTTGGTTCTCCCGGAACCTCTAGAGGCTCCATATTCATGCGGAGCAACCTTAAATCATGTTCCCAGCGTGTGAAGAGCGCAGTAGTTTTATTGGCATATATGCTTAACGTTACACCCCCTCCACCAGCATTAGCTGAACATGAAGCCCAAAAGCTTCCAATGGCGCCATTAGCAAACTTCACATTAACTACACTTGCATCTTCAATATTGTATTCCGGCGGGACATTTCTATTGAAGCCCTTAGCTGGATACGCGCAAACTTCGTTTATCTCTCCACATAAAAATCTGGCTAGGTCAACTGTGTGGGTTACTTGCTCATGGAACTGCCCCCCACTCTTCTCCTTCCTTATCCACCATCTCCATATCGGCGTCTCTGGTGACGGCTTCGGCGTACCGCTGATCCAGCCGCCTAACACAAGTATCGGCGGATCCTCGCGAAGTACCTCTTTAACTATTTGAACCCCCTTCCTATACCGGTTCATATATCCGACGCTGGTGAGGATTTTCCTTTTCTCAACGGCTGAGGCTATTTTTCTTGCTTGGTCAAGGTAGAGGTTTATCGGCTTCTCAACAAAGAATGGCACATTATGCTCTATTGCAACCATCTCAGCGTCATGCGCATATGGTGGGATACAGAAGAACGCTGCATCCAGCTCAACCTTCTCGAACATGCTCCCAGCATTATCAAATACTTTAGCATCCTCAGCACCAAACTTTTCAGCGGACCTTTTCGCTCTTTCTATCTCTATATCGCAGAAGGCAATAAGCGCTACATTGGGGTTTTTGAAGAGAGCCTCCATATGTCTCTGGGCTATCCCGCCACAACCAACAAATCCAACTCGAATCTTCATTGAATTTACCTCCAGCAACACTAAGCCAGGTCAATTTGTAGGTTGTCTAGATTAAACTTCTCAGGTAATTGACGCATTTGGGCAGCTCTATACTTGGGTCTCCTGGGATTCTACATTCAAGCGCCATAAAGTTTTTGTATCCAATCTTTTTGAGGGCTTCGAAGCCGGACTTGAAGTCCGTGTGCCCGTAGCCGGGTAGTAGGCGGTTACTGTCGGCTAGGTGGACGTGCATGATGTAGCCACCAGCCTCCTCAATGCTCTTAGCAATATTTGCCTCCTCAATATTCATGTGGAAGAAGTCCGCCATGATTTTAACATGCTCCGCTCCAACGACATTACATATCTCAACCGCTTGCTGAAGTCTGTTTATTAGGTGGGTCTCATAGCGGTTTAAAGGTTCAAGCAGAACATATGCCCCTACATCGTCAGCCCACTTACCTAAAATCTTACACTCCTCTATAAGGATCTTCTTCTCAACTTCCCTAACATCAGCCATCCATGGGTAGAGATCTGGGATCTTGGGACCACTGAACGTTGGCACAGTTATCACGCCGACCCCGCCGAGCTCAGCACATAATTTAAGCCTCTCCTTTATACCCTCAATTGCCATTTCCCTTGTCTTGCGATCCGGCCCAAGCAAGTCTCCCCCATATCCACTACAAACAGTTGATATCTTAACTCTTGAAGCGCTTAAAGCATCTTTAACCTCCTTAAAGCGCTGCGGTAAATCGTTACCCCAAACCTCAACCCCCTCAAAACCATATTTCTCAGCGTTCTGAAGCTTCTCAAGAATCGTATTTCCAGGGATCAGGTTCTCCTGAACTGCCAACTTCACATCCGTTCCCTCCACCCTTTATACTTTCCACACAACAAATATATTTTGATTTTGTAGAGTTAGTACATCCTAAGAAGAAATACTTAAAAGTTAAAGATGTGAAAAGAATATATGGCGTGGCCGCCGTAACGTAGAGGCTCAAAAACTAGAGCCGCGAAGCCTGGTAGCGTACGGACACCACGCATAATCATGCTGGTGGTATAAGCCTGTGGAGCCCGGAGGCCGGGTTCAAATCCCGGCGGCGGCCTCCAACCAAAAGTTAAGAGCTTTTGACAGGGAAGGGTATATATCGCCTGAGACTAGTACGCTGAGATTAAGGTGCGCTTACCCCACACTAATATCTATTCCTCTCATGATTCTATCCCAATTATGAGAACAACAACCCCGCCGTGAATAACTTTTAAGAAAATGTGTTTCATCCGGATGAGCGCTTAGCGCTTTGAAAGCGAAAATAATATGTGTATGTTTAAGCTATTGCTTTTAGATTTACAATGTTCAGGATTGTTTCGAGGGGTCGCATAAAGTCTCCCTGGATATTTCATCTTAACACTGGTTCGTGTAATGGCTGCGATATTGAGATAGTTGCTGCCTTTACTCCGCGTTACGATCTTGAACGTTTTGGCTGTTTGCTCGTTGGTTCGCCGCGCCACGCTGATGTATTGTTGGTTACAGGACCGGTTACACGCCAGATGTTACCTCGCTTAATTAGAGTTTATGAGCAGATTCCTGAGCCTAAAGTTGTCGTTGCCGTGGGTACATGCGCCTCTTCAGGAAGCCCGTTTCTCGGCAGCGAGATGGTTGAGGGGCCGGTTGATAGAATTATTCCAGTAGATACATATATTGTGGGGTGTCCGCCCAGGCCGGAGGCGATAGCTAGCGGGATTATTACAGCCGTTATGAGCAAGTTTAGGTGAGATGATCTGCGATGGTTGTTGAACGTAATGTGGAGAAGGAAGTCGAGGTGGAGTATGCTAGGCTGCGCATACCCTTCGGGCCGGTTCACCCGGCTCTTAAGGAGCCTGTTTCATTAAGGGTTTCTGTGAGAGGAGAGGAGGTTATCGATGTGGACATGGTTCTAGGTCATGTTCATAGGGGTATAGAAGCCCTCGCCGAAGGCCGCAACTTGATTCAGACGCTTTACTTAATTGAGCGTATATGCGGAATCTGCTCCCACAGCCACACAACATGCTTCATCCAAGCGTTAGAGGAGATTGGCGGCATAGCTCCCTCAGAACGGGCCCTCTATCTTAGGACGCTGATCTTTGAAATGGAAAGAATTCACAGCCACCTTCTCCTACTTGGTGTTATGGCTTACGAGATTGGGTTTGATACACTTTTCATGTTCATATGGCATGTGAGGGAGAAAATTCTCGATCTATTCGAGAAGATCACTGGTAACCGAATCCACCATGCAATGAATACCATAGGTGGAGTTAGATGGAATTTAACACCTCAAATAGCGAGTGAAATAAACTCTTGCATGAAGGAGATGGAGAAAGCTGTCAAATATGTTCGCGATATTTTCACGGATGGAACCGTTGAGAAGAGAATTTGTGGTTTGGGGGTTCTAGACTATAGCGAGGCACTAAAGTTATGTGTGGTTGGGCCTACAGCGAGGGGCTCTGGAGTAGACATCGATGTTAGAAGGGATCACCCCTACGCCGCCTATAATGATCTAAAGGGAAACTTCTCAGTAATTACGAGAAGAGACGGCGACGTTCACGCTAGAATCGAAGTTCGGGTTCTGGAGATTTTTGAGTCAATAAATATAATTAGAGCGATTTTAGAAAAACTTCCAGAAGGGCCCATCCGACCAGAAGAGAACGTTCTTAGGCTTATGAGGAGAATTCCTGAGGGTGAGGCGGTCTCTCTAGTTGAGGCTCCGAGAGGTGAACTCTTTTATTTTGTTAAGACCGATGGGAAGGGGGGTTTAAGACGACTAAAAGTGCGGACTCCAACATTTTCTAATCTAATAGGGTTGAAATCTATGCTGTTAGGGTGTGAGATTGCAGATATACCAGTTATCGTGGCCTCCATAGATCCATGCCTCTCATGCACAAATCGAGTAACAATCGTCGATCAGAGGAGCGGGGAATCCAAGGTTGTTAGCCTGGATGCCTTAAGGCGTGTGGTGAGAGAAAAGTGAATGCGGCAATAGCCCTAATCATTTCTTTTCCAGCTGTTCTATTAATAAGTCTTCTCTTTGAAGGCATAGATAGGAAACTTCATGCTAGAATGCAGAAGAGAATCGGGCCGCCAGTCATCCAACCCTTTTATGATTTAATTAAGCTATTTAATAAGGGAAGAGTTATTCCTCTAACAGCCTCGGTGAGAGTGTTTGAGATTATGCCTATGATTGCCGCTGCTGTCTCACTTCTGGGGGCGTCCATACTGCTATCTGGCATTCTTTTCGGGTTAAGTATGATTGGCGACTTGATAGTGGTTATGTATCTGCTCGCAATGTCATCCATAGCTTTGATGGTTGGGGGCTCGGCTTCAGGTAACCCTTATAGTGCAATAGGCTTCTCTAGAAAGATGAGCATGATGATAGCTTATGAGGTCCCAATGTTTATCGCCGTGATATCTGTAGCGTTTGGATCGACTCCATCTCTAGCGATCGATAGAATCATAAAGTTTCAGGCTAACTTAGGTTTGCCGTTAGCGGCATCTCGCCCAAGCATGAGCCTCGCAGCGGCAGCGTTCCTATTATGTATGCCAGCCGCATCGTCAGCTATTCCCTTCGATATACCGGAGGCGAAAACCGAGATAATATATGGTCTCCTCGTCGAGTATTGTGGGCCATACTTAGCGCTAGCGAAGATAGCTAAAGCGGCGTCAAACTTTGCTCTAACGCTGCTCGCATCAATTGTCTTCCTTTATATTCCATCACTATTATGGGAAAATGCTCCGCTAAACTCCGGCATATCTTTATCTTTGTGCCTAACTACAGCCCTACTTATCATGTTTACCACGATGACCGTGCCGCGTACAATCCTAGCTAGATTAAAAATAGGTCAAGCTCTTAAATTCTACTGGATGGTTCCATTAACATTATCGCTTTCATCCATCATTTTGTCAGCAGCGGGACTGTAGGTGAAAGCGTCTTGAGAGTTGGAAAGATGCTTTACGAGACTTTGAGATCGCTATTTCGTAGACCTGTTACGGTAGAATATATTACTAAGCCGGGGAGGATGGTGCCGGTCCCGGAGCGATTTAGAGGTAAACTAACTTATGATAGGGACGCATGCATAGGATGCATGTTATGCGTGAGAGTCTGTCCCGGTGGCGTGATAACTTCAGCGGAGGAGAGGAAAGTAGCCTTTAATATCTCTAGGTGCATTTTATGCGGGCAATGCGCTGAAATATGTCCGAAAGGAGCGATTAAAATGAGTACACAGTTCGAGATAGTGACCTTTGACAAGAATGGGCTTATCGTTAAGTAAAGTTTATTAGTTTTCCATTATATATGAATTAACCGAGGTTGAAGCGCATCTTGCCTCAGCAATCACGTGAGCTTGTTGTCTTATTGTTAAAGGGTGTTGTGTTTAGGCACACAGAATATAAGTTGCTTGAGGAGTATCTTATCGAGAAGTATGGGTTTAGAAGAATTGAAGAGAATGAGCAAACCGTCTCGGAAATCAGGCAAATAGTTCCAGCAAATCATAAGAAAATAGTTTTTCATGAGGAGGCCAAAAGTCCCGTTATAGTAGAGGAATCTGAAGAGAAGGTTTCTACGCTGAAGATCTATGAAGGAGAGTACTTGGATGCAAAGATATCTGTTTACATAATGGGGAATGTTGTCCAGAGGGAAGATGTGGTCGCAGAGGCTGGTGGAGAGGAGCAATATACCGTTTACACATCTGAATATCAATTAATAAAGATTGTTAGCAGCAGTGGATACGCCCTGCAACAGTTGATTGAACGGCTGATGATCGATTTAGGGCTTGACGTTAAGTCTAAAGAGTGGGTTTTCTATAGAAGAAGCAGAGAGGCCTAAGTGCTAGGTTAAACTGGGCTTATAAACCTTAGTAGAAGGTCTGGGCGAATCCCAAAAACCAACGTTGCCATCGCCAAAATAATTGTGGGCAGCCACATTAACATGGGTACATCATTCTTAACATCAATGTTTGTTCGACTCTTACCGAGAAAGATCCTGTGGAATGAGCGTGTTAAAAAGACGAATGAGATTATGGAGATGCAGACCATTAAAGTTACCATTAGAATTGCTAGCATCGAGTTTCCATACTCATAGAAGAATATGTAGGATGCGCTGAAAAAGAGAAGTTTCGCGTAGAAGCCGCTCATCGGTGGGATGCCGGTCAGTGAGAAGGCGCATATCACGTAGCTTAATGCCGTCTTACCCATTTTTTCAGCTAGGCCGCCAAGTGAGTCCATGTCTGAGCTTCCGGATTTAAAGTAGACTGAACCTAAGCTCAATATTAGCCCCGTCTTTGCCAGCGTGCTGTTTATTAAGTAGAATTGTCCGATTATAAAGCTCTGCATTTCTAGAGATGAGAGTAGGCTCAGGGCGAAGAGCGAGTGCCCATACTCATCTATGCTGCAGTAGGCAGCCATCCTAAAGAAGTCTTTTTGGGAGTAGGCCATAAGTGCTCCGAAAATCATCGAAATTAATCCTGTTCCAAGCATAAAAGCTAGCATAACATTTGAAGGATAGATTCTGTATAGTGGGGCAACCAGCTTATGGAGGGCTAGGATTAGGGGGATCGGCTCCATCGCAGTGAATCCGTTAATGATTATTGTGGATGCTGGGAGGCAGTCGGGAAGCCAGCCGTGGAAGGGGACAAGCCCTATGTCTGCACCTAGCCCAACTATAAAGCAGGCTACGATGAACATTAGTAGACGCGGGTTCTCAGCTAGCGCTGCCTGCTTCTCAGAGTCGCTGAGCAGATGCAGAATATTCGATTCGCCGGTCAGAATATATATGGTTAAAACACCGATCAAAACAAACAGCGCGCTTATAGCGGTAATAATCAAGTATTTGAAGGCTGCTTCCGTTGCCGCTTTAATCGTGTTGTGGGCGACAAGTATTATTGATACGCCTATGACCAACTCTACGAATAGAAATATGCCGAATAGATCATAGGAGAGCAATAGCCCAAACATGCAGCATAAAAAGAGAAGCAGAAAGAAGTTGTATACTCCGGGTTTCAGCCGACCGCCCTTCTCAGCGCCCATGTTATAGATTGAGACTAGGAAAAAGAGTGTAGCTGTGCTTACTAGCGCGGCGATATTTGAGGAGTCCGCCCTTAAACCTAGCCCCGTGGTCTCTAGAACCTCGCCCACAGCACAATATGGGATCATTGTTAACGGCGGTGCTAGGCTTAAGGCGGCGCTGATCAACAGCAGTATCTTCGACATCCTTCTCGAAAACTCCTCTAGGAATCTGAATAGGCATGTGAAGAGGCATAAGACCCCGGAGAAGAGTGGAACTATTAGTGTTAAGAGTGGGAGCAGGGAGTACATTAGTTGCCCAGCCACCTCCAGCGGTCAACTAGCGTTGTGCCGTGATCCCTGTAGGCTTCAACAATTATGTATGTTCCTATCGCGGTTACAAATATCATTAGGGTTAGAATGAAGGGTACAAGCATTATTGGAATTTCTGCCAGAAGCGGGTAAAGGGAGTTTTCAGCCATATTTAGCCCAGTAAGAATCTTCAGGGAATCTCGCCTAGTAACCATGAGAAAGACTGAGAAAGAGAACATGAGCATACAAAATGAGAGAGTTGCTATTTCTTCTTGTAGTATTTGGGGCTGAAAAATCCACAAAAACATGTATAGGATTGCCGTTGATATGACCAGTATAGCTAGCCTTCGCGCCCCGACTATAGGCGCATCAACGACGTTCTCAGTCTTCACAACCCCCCAGTAAAGTATAAGGGGAACGACAACTGCCGCTGAAAACCACTCTGCGAAGGCGATGAAGAAATGTATGAGGGCTTCAACATTTAATCCAATTATTAGGTCGATTAGGCAGCGGACAAGCGTAACGGAGCCTATCGCTATAGCCTGAACAGAGAGAAGTATTATTGTTCGACGGGTGCTCTCAGCGAAGCAGCCTAAAGCAGTTATGAGCGCTGCAACCACTAAAGTTATGGCAGACAGTATTTCCATGATTAACCCACCAGAACCGCTAATATTATCATGATTAAAGCTCCAAGAGTGAAGGATAAAACTGCGGGAAAATATTTCTGTCGAATATCCAAGCGGAGCAATCCTCTACAAAAAGCGAAGAATTTTTCCGCCAACGCGTAATAAAACCTGTCAATGTTAAGGGCATGACAGATTGCGTCAATCTTTACAACATTAGTGAAGATGTGATAGAAATGGCGGGCGCGAACCTCATCCAGCAGATTCACGTCCTCTCCACAGATAAACGGCTTAAAGGTCTCTTCTCTTCTGACATAAGCCTTTTCCGCATAAACCGCTCCTCTCTTTAAAGCCAAATAAATTAGTGTGGCAACCAAGCCCAAATATAATAGGAAGATGAGCGTGCCTAGAAGCGGGTTCCAGAGACCGGCCCCTGCGATGATGTCGCCCATCACCAATATTAATTTAGAGTCTGGCTGCAAACGGCTTACTGCCGGTATCACCAGGTGGTTTAGTAGCAGTTGAGGATAAGCTCCAAAGACGAAGAGACATGTTAGGAGAAGAAGCATTGGAAATAGCATTAACGCAGATGGTTCAGTAATCTTTCCCTTATATTCCATGGCTTTGCCGAAGAAAACAGTATTTATCATTCTTAGGATGGCGGCGGTTTTTAGAATAGAGCTGAACAAGAGTAAAACGATAAATATTAGAGCATTCAATTCTAACGCGGCGTAGATCCCAAGCCATAAGGCTGTGAAGTAGCCGAGAAAGGGAAAACCAGCCATAGAAAGGGCTCCTATGGTTCCAATGGTGGTTGTGATCGGCATATACCTGCTTAATCCTCCCATAAAATCCATCGATGTTTTTCCGACCTGAAATATCGCTCCGCCTAGAGCCAGAAATATGAGCGCAGTGAAAAGAACATGATAAATCATACCGAGTAAACCGGCGACAAACCCTAGAGACGTGGCAAATCCAAGGATCATAACCGTGCTCCCCAACGCGGAGATGTCGCAATACGCTACAACCCTTTTGCTTTCATTCTCCAGTAATCCGAAGAATGCCGCTAAGATGGATGTTAGGGCGCCTACAAGGGACATTATGAATGCCAAAATACTAGGGTTGCCGAAAATCAGGGATAGTGCGGGGAGCATCTCTGCGGATCTAATTGAGGGAGCAAATATCTGACCAAAAAACCTCAGGAAAGCGTATAGAGCCGATATGAAACCATTGTGAACATAAACTATTATAGGAGTTGCCGTAACCGTTGCATCCGGAAACCAGCTGTGTAATGGGAATTGGACGGCTTTAGGTAAAAGTCCAATAAGAAACAGTAAAATCACTAGAGGCATAATGGGGTGATTGGGAAGGCTGTGGCTCCAGGCATGAATTTCCCATGTTCCGACAGTTAGGTATGCTAGTATTGAGCCAATTAATAAGCCGAATGTGCCAATATGCAGCATAATAAAGGTTTTAAAGGCGGCTGCTACGCATTTGGGATCGTCTTGCCAGAAGCCGACGAGGAAGAATGAGCAGATACTTGTTATCTCCCAGAAGATTAGGAAGAATATCATGTTGCCTGAGAAGCAGCATCCTATTAATGAGCCTAGAAAAAGCAGCATGAATGAAAAG
Organism: Candidatus Bathyarchaeota archaeon; assembly: GCA_018396635.1. Classification (GTDB taxonomy): domain Archaea; phylum Thermoproteota; class Bathyarchaeia; order Bathyarchaeales; family DTEX01; genus DTEX01. Next base: position 74,860 of record JAGTQE010000004.1, on the reverse strand, counting down.
CCTCTATTAAAGGTGTTTGGCACTGGGCGATACTTGTTTTCTGGGCTAAGATACTTGACGGAGTAAGTTATTGCGGCAGATGCGAACAATGCAAAGAAAACTGTGGGAATTAATGCCAGCTCATCGACATAAACTGTCAACACAAGCTCTCCAAGAGGCAAGGACGCTATTGGAAAAGAATTTACAACTGGCCCCTTCTCCACCACTATTTGAGCTAATCTAAGCAACATTAGAAGCGTGGCGTAGGATGTGATAACACATAAAGCCTTCGCCAAACTATTTCCAATCTTTGGGGCTCGAGCGATAGGATGAGATAAAATGGCTACGATAATCGGCATCAATATTGCCGCGAGCGTTAGAGGGTAATACTCAGCTAAGATAATTATCCTCAGCCTCCACCTTTATGGCGACACCAGCCTCTATGCTTCAGAAAATCAGATTAACAAAACCAATTATATACTTTACTGCACCATATATTCTTCATCAATTACGCATTACCATTCCCTAAAATACTGATAACTTTGAATTGCCAACACTGAAAGAGTAGAAAATTAACTATGCGATTACGTTTTATTTTTCATCCTAATCTTTTTTACGCAGAGGATAGATACCTGCCGGCCAATCTTCTGGCAGGATTAATGGCCTTAGGTCCGGGTTTCCTTCAAACCTAATTCCAAAGAGATCGTGGGCTTCACGTTCATGCAGCATAGCCCCTGGAATAAGATCCGTTATTGTAGGTATGATGTAATCATTTTGGGGTAATTTAACGCGTAAGGTCGCCAGAATGCTGCCCCCGTTAAAATGATAGAGGATCTCAATGCTGTCTCCGGCATTGAGCGCTGTGATAGCTGATAGGTGCATGAAGCCCTCGCTTACTAGGAACCTTACAACCTCTTTAAGATCCTCTCTATCTATAAGAATGAAAACGCGATTAATCTTAGGGGCTGAAAAATCCAATATACGATGCTGGAATCGATCCAGCAGTCTCCTAACTGCCTCCGCCTCTACCTTAAACATCTTAGGAAACCCAATGTATAATGATCTTTTGTCCTCTAATAAAATTGATGTTTATAAAATCCCGGCTCTTTTATCTTAATGCGCTACCTTTGTTTTCTTAATAGGAATGGTTCCATTACCAGTTAAACTTTAGACGCTCGCATAAACTGTCATCCATTTCTATAGAATAATTTAGAGACTGAAAACAAAGTTGGAGATCGTTGAAACCACAAGTTGTAGATCTTATAAGCGTGTCGCCCTTAAGGTAGTATAGAAGTAGATGGAGGTAGAACGTTATGAAGATAATATTGTTCTCTAAAATGTTTCAGCAAATGCCGATTGAGGAGTTTGCGTCCCTGGCATCTAATATGGGGTTTGAGGGCATTGACCTAACGGTTAGACCCGGAGGACATATAGAGCCGAAGGATATCTCAGAGAAGCTCCCTAAATTTCTGGAGATTTTTAAGCAGATGAATTTAAGTGTACCTATGATAACGACGGCTATAACATCTGCAGATGAGCCGTATGCTGAGGAAACTTTTTCTAGGGCATCGGAGCTGGGAATAAAATATATTAAACTAGGATATTGGAGGTATAAGGGGTTCGGAAATATCAGAAGGCAGATTAAAGAGGTTCGTGAGAATCTTAAGAAGATTGAAAAGCTCTGTGAAAACTATGGGGTTACTGCTGGGCTTCATATACATTCAGGCATGTTTGTAACGGCTGAGCCTGCGGTGGTGGATTTGATACTTGATGGGTTTGAGCCGAAGCATATTGGCGCATATATAGATCCAGGGCATATGGCTGTTGAGGGGGGACTTGCCGGGTGGCTAATGGGCATGGACATGCTCTGCGACAAAATAGTTATGGTTGCCGTAAAAGATTTCGGCTGGTTTAAAACTGATCAAGGATGGGTTGCTAGAACTGTTCCTCTAGGAGATGGATTGGTTCCCTGGGAGAGTGTTTTCAAAATACTTAAGGATATAGGCTTTAATGGCCCAGTATCACTCCATAGCGAGTATCATGAGAGCATCGAAAGAATCATAGAGATCACCAGAAGAGACGTATCTTTTCTAAGGGGTATCCTTAGCAAATTATAGATCTGAGGGAGGAAAGTTGGACAAAAAAGTTAAGGTTCTAGTAACGATTCCAAGAAGATTATATGGACAGGTTTCAAGGCCTGAGGATGAGAATAAACTTCGAGAAATTGCTGAAATAATATTTAACCCCTACGATAGAAATCTAAGCGAGGATGAACTTGCAGATCTTATAGTTGATATTGACGGCTGTATAACTAGCTGGGGCTCTCCAAAATTCACTGAGAAAGTTTTAAACAAAGCCAATAAGCTTAAAATTATAGGTCATGCCGCTGGAAGCGTGAAACCATATGTCACAGAGGAAGTTTTTAAGAGAGGTATAGTTGTTGTTAATGCGGCATCAGCCATAGCTGTTGGAGTTGCCGAGTTCACTTTAGCCATGATCTTAAACTGTTTGAGGGCCATACCGCAATATATAAACGCCATGAGGAGAAAAAACTGGAGGTATAAAGAGGAGAGAACTGAAAAAACATATGACCTTAGAAATAAGACGGTAGGCTTAATTGGATTTGGCGCTGTTGCCCGTGAGCTCGTCAATCTCCTCAGACCATTTAATGTTAAAATTCTGGTTTTTGACCCCTACGTATCGCTAGAGGAGCTAAAGGATTATAAAGTGGAGAAGACCGATTTGGATTACCTGCTGTCAAATTCCGACATAGTTAGCTTACACGCAGCCCTAACACCTGAAACATATCACATGATAGGCGAAAAGGAGCTTAGAAGAATGAGGCCAACATCTTTTCTTATAAATACTGCGAGAGGCGCCTTAGTGGATGAAAAGGCCCTATACAAAGCCCTAAAGGAAAAATGGATAGCGGGGGCAGCGCTGGACGTTTTTGAGGAGGAACCGCTGCCGCCAGAAAACCAGCTCTATGAGTTAGGTGAAAATGTTTTTCTTACGCCACATATAGCCGGACTATCCGATGAAAGAAGAAGCATGTTATTTGGTGTCATCGTAGAAGATTTCAGGAGGTTCTTTTCTGGCGAAAAACCATTAAACGCGGTGGATTACACGAAACTTAGTTTTCTAGCGTAGACGCCTTGGAGCCAACAATAGCCATTTCATAGCGCTTAGCGCCATCTTCCAATATATCTCAAAAATCTTTCCTTTTCTAGCCTTTATGACTCTCTCCAATATCTTTTATTTGGTGGCCGTGGCTTGTGCCGCTTCATGAATTTGCTGAGAAAGCTTTAACTAAACCAATGTAAAAGTAATGTTTTATGCCTTCCAGAAATAGGAGCATTATGAGCAGAAACCTTATTGCTATTGCGGTAATTTTAGCGATAATCGGCTTTTATACCGGGGCTTTCGGTTTGCTCTTCACATTATACCTTGACTATCTTAGGATATCTCTTCCAACAATGGGAGCTATGATCTCGGTCTCCGGTCTCATAGGTTTTCTCGTAACGGTTTTTATCGGCGTACATGCCGATGTTTGGAGGCGTAAGACTTTATGCTCAGTTGCAATGCTCTTGAACTCAATATCTTCATTTCTAATCTATTTTCTGAGGGGTGTTTGGGAACTAACTGCAGTGAAGATCGTTGATGATATTGGTCTCCGCTTAAGGGCGACTGTGCAAAATGCGTTAATATTTGAGCACTTTAGATCTAGCTACGCAAAAATTTTTGCGAGGATTCAGGGCATAGAACTTATCCTATCAGGTCTAGGTTTCTTCGCCACAAGCCCCTTAATACTCATCTTAGGCTTTCAGGGATCCTTTATCTTCATTAGTTTACTGCTTTTTTGCGCCTTCCTAATATTTCAGCTCCTTGTGGATGAGCCTGCCAGACCGATGGTCTCTAGAAGGAGCGTGCTGGAAACGTATAGGTTTGATATTTCTAGGGAACTGAAAATTCTATGCGCCTTTAGCTTGCTATTTAATCTTGGCTTCGCCATATGCCATAGCGTTTTCATCTTCACCCTCTTCTTTTTAAAGAAGTTTGCAATAGACTCTTCAGCTCTCTCCATTATATTAGGAATACATCATTTCACTTTCGGCCTACCAATGCTGCTGGTAAGCAAACTATATGCGAGGAAGAATGTCAACTATAAGATGATGTTTATGATCGGCAACACATTCATAGGCTTACCGCATGTATTAGCCGCATTTGCTCCAAATTTAATCACAGCGGCGGCAGTCTGGTTTCTGCACGACATTATCGGCGCATCTATATCCACACCAGCCCAACAAACGCTAATGCAAATCTATGCAAGAGATGATCAAAGGGCAAAAGACATTAACATGGTATCGCTGTTTGGAACAATCGGCGTAATAGTCGGCCCAGCTATAGGCGGCTTCCTAGCGGGAATAAACATCAACCTGCCCTTCATCATCGGTGGAACTATAATTACTGCGGCAACAATAACTTTAGCACCACTAAAATACTAATGTACCTCTGAGGAAAGTGAAGAAAGAAGGGCATCCCATTCCCTTGCAATATTCTCTAGGGAAAATTTTGAGGCCCATTTTCTTGCAGACTCGCTAATCTTCGACCAGAGTTTGTTATCCTCAAACAACGCCACCAAGTAGCTGCTAATTTCTTGGGGGTTTTCCACAAGAAAACCTGTCTCGCAATGCTTAACTGTCTCCAATTGTCCCCCTCCCCTAGCCACTATGGGTGGACAGCCAGCTGCTTGAGCCTCAACTGGAACTATGCCAAAATGTTCCTCTGGATTAAAGGATACCATAGCCTTTGAAGAAAGTAAAGTCTCAGCTATCCGAGAGTAGGGCACATTGACCTCTAATTTTATGGGGAAGCCTTTCCGCCGAAGAGCATCTACTCTAGGCTTTAGTATCCCCTCATAATAGCGCACGTTTTCTTGACTACTTACGCCCCCAACAATCTCTAGAGAAATGTTTATCTTGTCATATACTTCTAGAAATGCATCGATCACATAGTCGATACCTTTGTTTGCATCTATTCTTCCCACATAGCAGATTTTTTCTTCTCTTCTGATCTCTCTTCTGAAAGCTGAGATATCAACTGCAGGGTAGATAACATGAAACTTATCCTTTGGAACATGGTGCTTCCAGCATAAATAAGCAATATTCTTGGTGTAATATGAGTTACAGACAATCGCATCAATAGCTTCAATCTCTTTATAGTGCCAGAACCAGTATGGGACTCTATATAGAAGATAGAGGAGAGTATACTTATAGACTTTTAATTCTGTTGGAAAATGACAATAAAAAACTTTTTTAGCGGCCTTTATACCCCTAAAGGCCGCTGGCTCAACATTGGCGTTGATTATAATATTTGGCTTAAATTTTTTCATACATTTTTTTATTGCTGAAGATGAGGCGAATGCTATCTTCCAAAGTTTACCTTTAATTTTCTTAGTTAAAAATGATGGAAGATAAACCTCTTCAATATCTAAAAAGCTTTCATAGCATTTTCCTTCCACAGGTTTTTCCCATGCACATAGGGCCACATCATGGTTGTACATTTTGAGCATCTTTATTAGGTCTGATGCGAATTTGTTTCCTCCTCCAAAATAATTTGGGTTATCTACAACAACTGCAACTCTCATCTAATTCTCCTCTCAGCCATTCTATTAGCCATCCGCAAGCGACTAATGGGCGAAGCCTAAAAATAGAGTGAGCTAACGTTCTCATAAAGCTAACTTTCAATTGATATCTCGCAAAGCCAGAAAATAGCTGACCATTTACAACTTTTCTTAAGGTAACTTCGCGAATGTGCCAAACCTTAACTTTATCATAATACAGACTTCTGTAGCCTTTTCTTCTCAATTCCAAGTCAATATATGTGTCAGGCGCTCTGCTATCTTTAAATCCATTAATCTTGCAAAGAGCATCTCTTTTTATAACTCGTGCAGCCCCTCGTGGCTCCCTTAGGAAGGGAGTTATTTCATGAGTTTTTTCCCATGCATAAATTATGCGATTAAGCAGGGTTGAGGGGTAGGTTTCTACTCTCGCTGAGACTGATGCTATATTTCCTCTGATTAATGGCAGCATTTCCTTGAAGAAATTTTCTGGTAGAATTATGTCCGCGTCTACTATGCTTATGTATTTTCCTGAGGAATTGAGGAATCCTGTTTGTAGGGATTCGGCGTAGCTGTTTTTCCACCTCTTCCACGTCTTAATTATAAGCTTCTCGACGTTGAATCTCTTCGCTATTTCCGCGGTATTATCGTTACATCGGTCGGCGACGAAAACTATTTCGCCATTAATGCCCTTTAAGGCTCTTCTAACGCTTGCTAGACATTTTCCAACGTATTTTTCCTCATTGTGGGCGCAAGTGATAACTGAGACCAGCGGCTTCTCCATCAATTCACCACGCTAGCGCCTTCACATATCTCTTTAAACCCTCATCCAATGATATATTTGCTTTAAATCCCAGAATCTCTCTAGCTCTGTTTATGTTTGCGCAGCTACGCCTTATGTCGCCAGCTCTCGCCTCGGCATAAATTGGTTTAACATTTAACCTAAAAATTTTCAGTAGATATTCGGCGACTTTATTTATGCTCGTCTCTACGCCGGAGCCTATATTGAATGTCATCCCTCCAACATCCTTAGCTTTTAGGGCAAGCATAAGAGCATTAATAACATCGCTGATAAATACAAAGTCTCTGGTTTGCTCCCCATCGCCAAATATAACCGGAGCCCTGCCGCTTCTTAACGCGTCTATGAAGCTGGATATGACGCCCCGATATGGGCTGCGCTCTTGCCCCGGGCCGTAAACGTTGAAAAGCCTTAGGATTACGGTTTTAAGCCCATACGTCTCATAGAACACCCTGCAGTAATGCTCCGCCGAGAGCTTACTGATGCCATATGGGGATAAGGGGTTTGTTGGGTGATTCTCGTCGATAGGTATGTAGATTGGCCTACCATAAACGGCGCATGATGATGTGAAAATGAATTTTTCAACGTGAGAGTTTAAGCTCTCTTCAAGGAGGTTTATTGTCCCAATAACGTTGACTTCATCAATCGCTCTGGGCTTTTTAAATGATAGGGGGATGCTGGCAATAGCTGCGAGGTGAAAGACGTAGTCAGCTTCCCTAAGGATCTCTCTTACAACCCTCTTTCTCCTGACGTCTCCCTTAATTATTTGGAGCCTTGGATTATCCATGTACGTGCGAATATTCTCAAAGCTTCCGGTGAAAAAGTTGTCTAGAACGATGACCTTAAAACCCTCTAGGAGGAGGCTACCCACCAGGTGGCTGCCGATAAAGCCTGCGCCGCCAGTCACCACAGCTACAGACAGCTTGTCCACCAGCCCAACTACATAAACTATTTAGCTACGCTAAACTTAATGTTATCCTCCGCAGCTTATAATAGCGCTATAGCGACCTTAAGTCGTCAATAAAAAAGGATGTAAATTGTGGAGGGGGAGAGGTATGGCAATTTTCCTGCTTCTATCTACTTAAAACCTTTTTTGCTGCTATCTCTATGTCTTCGGCTTTAACTGTTTTTCTACCAGCATGCATTGCGAAGTCTATTGCTTCCTTACTAATTTTTATACCTATCTCCTCAAGCACTTTAGCCAACTGTATCGCAGCCGACTCGCTTACCCTTTCAGCGCCAGCTTTTTTACAAATTCTATGCATGGCTGCAATAGCCAATTCGCCCATATATTTCCCTCTTTTAAACTTTAAAGTCAAATACAATTATTATTTTTGTTTTTTCCATTAGAAAAGCCTTTCTATAACCTTTAACCCTAATTTTCAGTACTAGCCTCTACCTCTATCTCTTTCGAAAGGTTAACAATAACTTCATATATTGGAGTGTTATGTAATGTGAACTAGCGTAGAAAGGCTGATGCGCTTGGGGAATGTACGTCCAGAAAAGATTAAGAGGATGGCGCGTGAACTGATTAAAAGATATCCGGGTAAGTTTACGACTAATTTTGAGGAGAACAAGAAGATACTGTCCAGCATAGCGTTTATACCATCCAATAGGCTTAGAAACAGTATTGCAGGCTACATAACTAGGCTAGTCTCCATATATCAGATGGAGTCCTTAAAGTCCCAAGGATTGGAGACGAGTGAGAAAAACAGTTAAATTCTCAATGGTGGCGTGATGGAATTGTTGCTGGATGAATATCAGAAGGGATGGGCTCTAAGATGTCTTAGGGAGGCTATCGATGAGGTTAAAATGGCGAAGAGGGATAGTAGGGCGCTTGGTCTCATAGTTGACGCTTTGAGGAAAGCTCAGGCTGCGGTGTATTACAGTCTCGGTGAACCTAGTCTCATAGAAAGGATAGTGGAGGAGACCACTGAAGGCGGCCTTCCACCTAAGAATCCAATACTCAGATTTCTAGTATATATGGAGGAGACTATAAAGCGGCTGGAGCATATGCGTGAGGTTTATGGAGACGCTGCGGTTATAGATGAAACCGACAGGATAATTTCGATGGCTTCAAAAATAGTTAGCCTGCTAACCTCCATCGAGAATTAGCCCCCAGAGTGCCCCCTAAGAAAATCCATTATTCTCCTTTCCTCAACTCTTCCGCAAATCTTAGATAGTATTTGGGAGCACCTTCTTGGGTCAACCCTCCTAAAGCTTAACCCCAGAGAGACTAGGAGGTTTTTCGCATCTTTCGATATATCTGGGGCTGCTAGTATCCCCCTCACCTCTCGTTTCAGCTCAGCCTTCAATGACTCGACATACTTAACTAGCTGTAAGACCGCTTCTTTTCCAGCGGTTCTACGCTTTATCTCCACAACAACCATGCAACCATTCCTATCTATGCCATAGACATCTATGAATCCCGGCTCAACCTTCTTCTCATATTCAATTGGCTTAAAGCCCTCCTCGATAATTGAGGGCTCCAGCAGTATCGCCCTACGCATATCCTCCTCGCTTGCGTAGAGTGAGAATTCGCCTTCATCTCTAAGGTCGAGAACCGAAATAAAGAATATCTTGTCGAAGAATATTTTCACTGTTTCACGTGGGCTCCTCTTAACGGATTTGATTGTTAAATATCCTCCTTCCATATATGCCTGTATGAGGCAGCCTGGAGGCTGCCAGTTGACTGGCTCATACCCCCTGGATCTATGAACTAAGACCGATCCATCCTCTTTAACTATCACTATTCTCTCGCCTGGCTCAAGCTTTGAGCTCGCTCTACCCTGATAATCAACCCAGCAGTTTCCAACAATAATTACAGTTTTTCGCTCACTAAAGGCTTTATCAATTATGCTAACAGCCTCCTCCAAGCCCGGCTTCTCATTCACAATAGATGGATTTCTACTTTGCAACGGAGATCACAAAATTTTTGATTTTCTTTAGACAATAAATAATTTAGTAATATGGCTGTCTCAGAGCACTGGAAAATAAAGCGTGAGACGGCCGAATACTATGATAGAATTGCGAGAGTATATGATGCGCTGTATGGTGATGAGCAGAGCCTTAAGATTAGGGAGATCTTGAAGAAGATAAGTATTAATGTAAATGATGTCATGTTGGATGTTGGCTGCGGGACAGGCATACTCTTTAAGCATATCGGCGTTTTAGGCAGTATGATAGTTGGGGTTGATATCTCGCTTGGCGCACTTGAAAGAGCTAAGAGGCTTATTGAGAAAGAGCGCTTAGAGAATGCGCATTTAATCAGGGCTGACGCCGACTTTTTACCCTTCAGAGATGAGGTATTCGATAAAGTATTTGCCATAACGCTAATTCAGAATTCTCCTGAACCGCAGTTGACTCTAAGGGAGATGATGCGAGTAGCGAAAGGCTCCTCTGAGATAATTGTGACCGGGCTTAAAAAGATATATACAAGAGACGTGTTCATGAATGTGCTTATGGAGGCTGGGCTACAATTCTCCCTACTGAATGTTAAAGAGGATGTTAAATGTCATATATCTATATGCAATAAGAGCAGAGAGCTGCCGGCTAAAAGCATAAATAATAGAGCTGTGCAAATAGTATCTGAGCAGGTGTAGGCGTATGCCAACTCACGGCAGTCTTTCAAAAGCCGGAAAGGTTCGCTCACAAACCCCTAAAATCGAGCCCTTGCCGAAGACAAGTAAGCCTCCTAGAATAAGGGCTAGGAGAAACTATGAGAAGAGGATACTATTACAGAGGAAGCCCGGACAAAACTGGATACTCTAAACTCCAAGTTTTCTAGTTAATTTGTGCTCCTTAAAGAAAATCGATTTTTATCATTAAATATTTCCCATGTTCGGGAAATTCTTTATAGATCTAATTTTTATCTAGTAATTGTGGAAGAGAAAAAATGTAATGTTGAGCTATGCTCGCCAAAGGTTTCTATCGTTATCCCAACGCTCCAGGAAGGGAAGTATATTGGCAGCTTACTTGCCAAGATAATTAGCGTGGATCAGAGCTTGGAGATAATAGTTGTTGATGGCGGCAGCACAGACGGGACTATTGAAGTTGCCAAGAAGTTTACGGATAAGGTTTATGTGCTTAACAAGCGGGGGATAGGTAGGGCGAGGAATTATGGGGCCTTTAATGCGAGCGGCGATATAATTATTTTTATGGATGCTGATGTTGAGCCCCAAAAAGACTTTATTGAGAAGGTTCTTTCAGCCTTTAAGGATGAAAGGGTTGTTGGAGCAACATGTAACATTATGCCGAAGGGGTCAAGCCCCCTTCTCGTAGCCTTTTTCCGCTTCTACAATCTTCTCATATGGCTGTTCTCTTACTTTAAGCCGCATTCAAGGGGGGAGTTTTTAGCCGTTAGGCGGAAGGCTTTTCTTATGGTTGGAGGCTTCAATGAGAGGCTTCCATGTCTAGAAGATCATGATTTAGCCTTCCGCCTCTCAAAAATCGGCAAAGTGATCTTTCTTAGGAACCTAACTGTCTATGAGTCGATGAGACGGTTTAAGCGTATGGGCTTCTTAAAGGTGCTCAATTTATGGGTGAGCAATTATATCTCGCTAATGCTACTCAATAGGACAATTTCAAGATCCTGGGAGCCGGTGCGGTAGGAGAGAGGCTGCTATGATTTCAACATCGAAGATTTTAAGCTTGGCTAGGCGGGCGCTAAAGTCTCCCGGAACATATCATGCCCAATGGTTTTTGACTAGGAAATGCAATTATCGTTGTAGGGGTTGCACTGTTTGGATGAACCAAGATTCTGAGGAGCTATCAACGAAGGATGTGAAGCGCGGACTAGATATTCTACGCGATATAGGCGTCTTGGAAATAGTGTTCTCCGGCGGAAACCCGCTTCTCCGTGATGATATAGGGGAAATACTGGAATATTCCTCTAAATACTTTATCACAACCATTTATGATAATGGGAGCATTGCGGCGAACAAGGTTGAGGAGCTGAGATGCGTTGACTTCGTGGCCATATCGCTAGACACGCTTGATGAGAAGAAGAACGACTACCTTAAGGGTCTGAGCGGCTCATGGAGAAGGGCTATGGAGACTATTGAGGCTCTAAAGAGGGAGGGGATTAATGTCGGGGTCTCGCCTACAATATCGCAGATAAACCTTTACGAGATAATAGACTTCACAAAATATTTTACCAAACGTAATATTCCAGTCTGGTACTGCCTATACACCTATGACTACCAGCCTGATAAGGGCGTCTTTTCGGTAGGCAGAAGAAGCGATGAACATGAAATAACCGATATGAAGACCTTGGCAAACGTATGCGATGAGCTAATGGAAATGAAGAAGAGCAATAAGTATATTTATATAACTAGGAAGACGCTTGAGGCTGTAAAGCAACTGGCCCTAACAGGCCGAAGAATATGGAGGTGCGGAGCCCTAAAAAGCTTTCTGGTTGTAGATCATCTGGGCAGGGTTTCAGGCTGCCACTGCAGGGAGCCTTTAACCTCAATATTCGATTTGCCAAAGGTTTGGAGAAGCGAGTGGATGAAGAAACTTAGAATGGAGTATAGCCAATGCAGAAACTGCATATACCTATGCTACATATTTTACTCAGTACATAAGGGCCTCCCGGGACTATTAGAGATAATCTTTGATCAATGGGAGAGCGTTAAAGACTACTTGGGGAAGTGATCTTAAATTCAGTTAATAGTTAAATAGTTTAGGAAGTTTTTATTCTAGATTGGTGAACATTATGGTTGAGATTAAAGTTGTGAGCATAGATTTTCCAAAGGACTGTAATATTATTCTTGGGTCATCACACTTCATAAAGACTGTTGAGGACATCTATGAGGCAATGGTTAACTCTGTTCCCGGAGTAAAGTTCGGCTTAGCCTTCTGTGAAGCTAGCGGCGAAAGGTTGGTTAGGGTTGAAGGCACGGATGAAGAGCTTAAGAGGATAGCGGCGGAAAATATGCTTAAGCTAGGCTGCGGCCACTCCTTCCTAATAGTTATGCGGGGCGCCTATCCAATAAATGTGCTGAATGCCATAAAATCTGTCCCAGAGGTTTGCTCAATTCACGCTGCAACAGCCAATCCACTGCAGGTCATTGTAGCTGAGACTGAGCAGGGAAGGGGCATACTTGGCGTCATAGATGGATGGAAGCCGCAGGGCATTGAGGATGAGGAAGGCGTCAAGTGGCGTAAAGATCTATTGAGAAAGCTGGGTTATAAGAGATGAATTCTTAGCCTAACGCCATATCATGCTCACTACTTTAAATTGTTTTGAACCTAGATGGATCTTGGGGTTAGGGTTTTTGTGGAAAAGTGGGTGAGCCATGTTATCCTTAAAATCAAATTTAGATAGGAAAGTTTATGTGGTCTTTCAGTTTGACACAGAGGACTTCATAACCCCAGAAGCCGACGACATTATTTTGAGGCTCATAGACATTTTAGAGCAGTTTGGCGTTAAGGGTTCGTTCTGTATTGTCGCCGAAAAACTCAGATCTTTGGAGAGGCGAGGTAGATTTGATGTCATAGATGCCCTCAAAAGGCATGATATAGCCTATCAATCAAACCTACACTCAGTGCATCCAGTAATATCTGAGTACCTTAAAGACAAATTGTGGGATGAGGGCGTTGAGGAGGTTAAGAGGAAGGAAGGGCCTGGGCTAGAACACCTTAAGAAAGTTTTTGGTGTAGTTCCCTCAGCCTTCATCCAGCCGGGTGGGAGCTGGGCTCCGGAAACCCCATATGCGTTAAGAGAGATGGGTGTGCCAATCTACGCTGACGGCATCTTTGAGTCGGATCCAGTATGGTTTTGCGGAAGCCTCTGCCTTCGAGCGGCAATGTACTTTCCAGAACACTCATCCCTCTCCGACCTTGAAAATCTAAAGTTGAAGTTTGAGAGCATATATGGGTCTAAGGCTGAAGGTGGGCTTATAGTTGTAGTTATGCATCCATGCATGTTCGTCACCGAAAAGTTTTGGGATGCTGTCAACTTCTCGCTTGGCAGGAACCCTCCCAAAGATGGGCTTATGCCGGCGCCGTTGAGGGATGAGGCTAAAGTTAGAGAGTCGCTCGAGACTTTCAGCAGATTTCTAAGCTTCATATTAGAGCATAGTCATGTCAAAGTGATAACCTTTCGAGAGGTTGGCAAACTCTTTCGTGAGCCGGGGGAGCGGGGGCTGAGGCCAGATCAAATACTAGCCTTAGCGCAGCAAATGTCTGAACGGAATGACTGGTGCATTATCGACGGCATATCCATCTCGCCAGCCGAAGCCCTTAGGCTACTGACGGATGTCGCAGTGAATTCCATCCAAGAGAATTTTAGTGTGGAGACGACGCCCATATATTTCACGCTTGGCCCAATAGATAACCCAGCAGAAACGCTTAACTTGAAGGCACGCTCTGGGAAGATCAGCGTGAAGGATGCTCTTGAATTGCTGCGCTTTAGCAAAAACTTTATGGATCGCCGTAGCAGGGTTCCACCAATGGCTGTTAAGGGGGATGTTAAGTACGGCCCCGGAGCCCTTTTAGAGATGGCGGCTAAAATAGTCTTCCATTATTTAGAGTATGGGAGAGAACCGAAATATGTTGAGCTAAACGGTCTCCCAAATCTTCCCGAAGTTGTGCGCAGATGGAATTTAACTAAGAGAGTTAATGATCAATGGAGGTGGATAATCTTTCCAGAAGGCTTCAACTCAAAAATTATTGAGGATTTAACGCTACTACAGTCTTGGACTATTCGGCCAGCCATATTTGTTGGATAGGCTCTTTAAGGGTGCGAATTAATAAGATATGCAAAATATCTATTAAGAAAGAAAGATTGATTATTAAAAGGGTGGCTGAAGGACTAATGGCCCCAGTTATTGAGCTAATCAATCTATGGAAGTCATATAATGGCTTTCAGGCGCTCAGGGGCCTAAACCTGGAGGTTAATAGTGGGGAGATATTTGGACTTCTAGGCCCAAATGGCGCCGGCAAGACAACAACCCTTAAAATAATCGTTGGCCTCCTCAAAATGGATAAGGGTGTAGTCAGGATTAAGGGAATCGATATAAACGAGAATCCCTATGAGTACAAAAGGTTCATCGGCTACGTCCCTGAAAGCCTCTCCCTACCAGAATACCTCACGCTCGAGGAGTTCCTCATATATTCTGGAAAGATACGTGGTATTCCGAGGGATCAGATTAGGGAGAGAATGAACTATTATATTAGGCTATTTGAGCTGGAGGAGAAGCGAAGGGCTCTACTATTATCGCTATCGCGTGGTATGCGGCAGAAAGCTGCTCTAACATCAGCCCTCATCCACGACCCGGAGATACTGATTCTAGATGAACCCTTCATCGGCATAGATCCAGCTGGGCAGCGCGTCATAAAAGATATTTTTACTGAGAGGGTTAAGATGGGTGGATCTGTCTTCATATCTACGCATCTTCTAGACACTGCTGAGAGGATATGTGACAGGGTTGCGATAATCTATAGGGGGCAGAATATAGCGTCAGGCAACATAGAGAGCCTTAGAAGGCTTTCTAAATCCGGTGAAGATGCAACCCTAGAGGAAGTCTTCCTTAAACTAACTGAGGAGACAAGAGAGCACCTGTCTAGGGAGGGCTCTTGAAAGCGGAGCGGATGATGCATGAGACTAGGCATGATATTAAGCTTATATGCCCTTAAAGTTAAGGTATTTTTTGGAGCAATTAGGGCGTCTAAGGCTAATATAATCCTGCTGGCTGTTTACATCTTTAGCTTTCTTCCGGGAACGATTGGCCTCTCATTTACTGTTACTAGCGCTTTGAGTTCCCTGAGACAGGGTGGCGCTGATGCCGAATTATTTGTGGATATTCTGTCGGCTGCGGCCAGCGTTATAGTAGTAGCGGCAATACTATTTTCTCTTAGGGGCGTCACAGTCTTCGAGTATGAGCAGAACATCGTTTTTACATCACCGCTACGCCCATCTGAGTTTCTTGCGGCTAGCCTCCTCGTGAACCTGACTTACTTACTTATCTTTGCATTCCCACTCTTCATGTTATGTGCCCTTATAGTTTCCTTACTCAGCCTCCCACCGCCTCAAGCAGCCGTTATCCTCATATCTTCCATCCTCTTCGCCCTATCCGCCATCCTCTTAAAAACATCCCTCTCTCTAGTAAAAGCCCTATACGGCGGAGTATGGATCAACGCCTTGATGCTCATATCCGCCTTCATCTTAATGTTTCCTGCAACCAGCATATTTATGCCATTACCAATCAAGTACAGTATATTACCATATCCATCATCCCTCCTCGCAAGAACCCTAATCTATGTAATCCTAAATGGAATCCCGCTCATTGACCTCTTAGGGCTTGTGCTCTTCTTTCTAGCTTCATTAGCCTTCTTCTCCATAATGTCTAAGAGGAATTTCTTCCCATTCACAACCCAAGTCCCATTGGTATCGCCTTTCGACGCCTCTGCAAGGACCCAGGCGTTTAAGATGGAGAGCAACATCCGATTCTTCTATAGGATGAGAATACCTATTCGCCTAAACCTTGAATCAGAATCCCTGCTAAGCTTCTTAGTGAAGAAGGAGGTTGCTAGACTGGCGCGTGAGGGAAGCCTATTCACAATAACCCTGATGTATGCGGTAATCTCCTTAATCTTCATCGCCGGGGGATTCCGACAGATGGATGGAGCTGGCTCTATTCCCTCTCCTCTACTCATCCTCCTCGGCACATACTCAATAATAATACCGGTGATGTTGGCGAGCAATTGGAGGATACTGGAGGCGAAGAATCTCTGGCTACCAATCTCATCAGGAGCGGATCTCCGCTTAATCGCCAGGGCAACGTTCTATGGCTTCGTAATAGTGTCGATAACAATCCCCCTGGCGATAATACTTCCAGTATCAATAGCGCTTAAAATCAATATAATTCAGGCATTAGTGATCTTAATCTCAACATCCTTAATAGGTTGCTCAGTAAACCTATATTTCGCAGTTAAGTTTCTCAGGGGTAGGCGAACCGGATCTCCTTCATTCCTCATTGGTTGGCTCTCGATGCTGATCACATCGCTCCTCCTATTACCAGTATATATTTTAGCCATGTTACCCTACATCTTCAGCCCGAGTATAGCCTTAGACATAGCGATGCTATTGGGCTCCTCAGCTTACTCAGCGTTCATCACAAAGATCTTCTTGAATCTAATTAATAGCAATATACTGTTCATAGAGGTGTAGCCGCAGCCAGCAATTATGGGCTGATGAACCATGAATAATGATCAATCCTTTAAGCTTGAGGCCTTCAGGCAGCTGGCTGAGGAGATAAGTAAATGTAATAGATGCATACTCTCAAAGAAGCGCAAAAACCCAGTTGTAGGAGATGGAGACATAAACGCTAAAATAGTCCTAATTGGTGAGGCTCCGGGTTACTGGGAGGACGTTGCTGGGAAACCCTTCGTAGGCTCAGCGGGAAAGCTGCTCAACGAACTTCTCAGGGAAGCTGACTTACCGAGGGAGAGCATCTATATAACTAACGTTATTAAATGTAGGCCGCCGGGTAATAGGGATCCACACCCAGATGAGGTCGATGCGTGCAGGGTTTACCTAGATAGGCAGCTGGATATAATTAGGCCGAGAGTCATCGTGACGCTCGGCAGGCACTCTACAGCATATATTTTTTCTAAGGCCGGTGTGCCGTTTAAATCCATAAGTGATGTTCAAGGCAAAGTATTTACTGTGGAGTTTTGGGAAGCGAAGACATATATAATCCCATCCTATCATCCTGCAGCGGCCCTGTATAATGCGCGCCTAAAGGATGATATTAGGAGCGTAATAATGCTCGTTGGAAAGATTAAGGCAGACTTACAACTGTAAAATTAGATTGAGCATTCAATTCTCGTCTACGCTAAAGCGTTATATCATCCTTAGCTACTTGAGATTAATTGGTGAGATATATGTTCATAGGCTTCCTTACAGCGCCTCTAAGGGGCTGGAGTCTTGAGAAGATAGTTGATTGGGCTTCAGTAAATAGATTTAAGGGTCTGGAGGTCTTAGTCTCGCCAGCCTTAAAGCAGATAGACATCGATAGAGTATTAGCTGGTGGAGCTGGCGATGTTAAGCGCCTATTCTCTAACAGAGACCTGAAAATATCGAGCTTAGCATTTTACAGCATAAGGATACTTGAAGATGAAAATGAGCAAAAGTATCTGCTAAAGGTTATCGAAGCCGCCTCACTCCTCGACGTAAACGTAGTTTGCACCTTAGCTGGCGGCCCAGTTAAAGGCAAGGATAAGATGCAGACTCTAAGAGAGGATTTTCCGAAAGTATTTAGCCCAATCGTTGACGCCGCTAAAGAGCACGGCGTGAAAATAGCGTTGGAAAACTGGTACGCAACAAATCTTCAAGGTTTAGATCACTTCCAAGCCGCCTTTGAGAGTATCCCGGATAAAACTTTAGGCTTAAACTTTGATCCATCACATCTCTTCTGGCAGCAGATAGATTATATTGAAGCCGTCCACAGGTTCGGCGACAGAATCCATCACACGCATGCAAAAGACACTGAGATACTACCCTTTAAGCTAAGATATGTTGGTGTTTTAGGTAGGGGCTGGTGGAGATACCGGATACCGGGTTGGGGTGGGATAAACTGGCGCTCATATATTACTGCTCTTAAGGAAGTAGGCTACGACTACGTGCTCAGCATAGAGCATGAAGATCCATTCTTCAGCCCAGAAGACGGCCTAATTAATGGCAGAAAATTTCTTGAGTTCTTCTTATCTAACGGATAGGTTCAGAACGTGATTAACGAATGAGAGGAGATGATTGGATCGTTGTGCTTAAGGCCTCAGTTTTCCCGAGACACTTCATAAATCAAGCAAAATAATGCAGTTTTTATGATTGAGGACCAAAAATGCTCAGCTCAAAGCAGCTCTTTAAATTGCAAGATTACTTAAACTCAATTGATTTTGAAAAGACCACGAATCATGTTAAAGTTTTGGATTTAAAACTTTATGAGAAGCAAGGGCTAAGTAATACGATATACCTCCTCAAGATTGAGATTGACGATGGCTTCACTAAAGAATTTATCCTTAAAGTCTATCAACATGGAGATAAAGAGGCCCTTAAAGAATCTAAGATTTTAAACGTATTGTATAAGAGAGGGGTGCCTGTACCTAAGGTTTACGCTTCTAACATAGACAGGGATGTTTTGGGTAAACCGTTTATAATTATGGAAAAAATTCGGCAAGATCTCATAATGAATGAATATATGCTCGTTGATGCGGCGGCCGAATCGTTAACTAAAATTCATAGCGTGGCTCTAAGCGAGATTAGAGACGTAATAGAGACTGAGAAGGATTATCCCCTGTGCGATTTAAAGAAAACCAAAGCATTAGCTTTCATATCAATGCTAACAACCTTAGGAAAACCGGCGGTTTTCGTGGATCTTTTTAATTATGCAAGAGATCTTGAAGGTGTATTCGTTAAATCTGGGTTGAAGCTGACGCATGGCGACTACAGCTTCGACAACATAATTTATAGTGATGGCAAAGCCTACATAATCGACTGGGAGAGCGCAGATGCGGCGGAGCCCACATTTGACGTAGCATATATCTTCAATCTTCTAGACTTTAACGATAAAATGTCTGGAAGAACCGATGGGAAACTATCTGATGCCTTCATAGAATCTTATGAGAAGTATGGAGGGATTATCACAGACTTTCAGTTTTATAGGAAGATGGCGGCACTGAAGCTCCTAGCGATCTTAGAGGCTGTTTCACGTCCAGGATTAATAGCATTCATGTTTAAAGAATTTAGAAGACGCACTAAATCCAAAGATGTTAAACTCCTCCTCGAATCATTTAAGAGCTATCTTAGAAGAATTCTAAGTGGCGAGAATTAGTTGATTAGCCGACTATTGATAGGTGCGATCTTAAAATCTTTTGAGCCATTATCGTAGCATCCTAGTATTTGAAAAACTCAGGTTTTTCTGGCATTTTGATATTAAATCGGCAAGTATGCTATAAACTCTTGTCGAATCTTCCATCTTAACGACTATTACAGTTTCAGTGTAGCAGCTTATCGTCTCCTCAATATTTATTCCTCTCCTAGATATAGCATTATAGAACATAGATATGCAACCGGGCGTATCAACTATTTCTTTTGGGCTCTGGATTATTATGGCTGCTAAATCCTTTTTCTCCTCAAGTATCTCGGAGCTTTCAAGTCTCATGCGAACACTGTTAAAGATTCTCTGATCGGTTATTAATGTTAGTGTTGTTGCGCCTTCAAGGACCTGGAAAAAGGCTTCTGGAAATTCCGCTGATATTAATCTAGCTCTCTCAAGGTTTCTTCTAGTCTTTTCAAGGGATATTTTCGCTAGGCTCGTCCTAATGGTTATAATGCTATCCGCTATAATCTTCAACTGCTCCTTTAACGGCTTAAACTTTACCTTAGCACGCTTAACGGAGGTTATCATGCCCTCCAGCGTGACCCTTTTCCCCAATATCTCCTCAGCTTTCGGCTTCAATAGGCGGGCGATAGCACTTAAGTTGGCGTAACCTCTCTCAATGGCATCCTGTATTGGCGGATCATTCTCAATTAGGTACTGAACAGTCTTAGCTAGAGATAATTCGACCAATTTTGGTCACTTATAACATATTTAAGTCATCTTTTCAGTCAAAAAACATATTTAACCCTTACCTTCTTTCATGGTTGAGTGCTCGGAGGATCTTAAGTTGGTGAAGAGAATAGTCCTAGCCTACTCAGGCGGCTTAGACACATCTGTGCTCATAAAGTGGCTTCAGCAGAAGTATGATGCAGAGGTTATAACTGTAACGCTGGATGTTGGCCAAAAGGAGGATCTGAAGGCTATTGAGGAGAAAGCCTATAAGCTTGGCGTTTTGAGACATTACTCAATTGACGCAAAGGATGAATTCGCAAGAGAATATGTTTTCCCAGCGATTAAAGCCAACGCCCTATATGAGGGGAAATATCCCGTCAGCACAGCCCTATCAAGACCATTAATAGCTTCAAAGCTCGCCGAGGTTGCTGAGAAGGAGAATGCGGATGCCGTTGCGCATGGCTGCACAGGTAAGGGCAACGATCAAGTACGCATAGAGGTCTCGGTTAAGGCATTAAACCCAAACCTAAAGGTTATCGCACCCATTAGAGAATGGAACCTAACTAGAGATGCCGAGATAGAATTTGCGAAGAAGCACGGTATACCAATCCCGGTCGATAGGGGCAAGCCATATAGCGTAGACCAGAACCTGTGGGGGCGCTCAATAGAATGCGGTGTGCTCGAGTATCCGGAGAAGGAGCCGCCTGAAGATGCATTCGAGTGGACTGTTCCACCTGAAAAGGCACCCGATAAGCCAGAGTATTTAAGCATAGAATTTGAGTGTGGGGTTCCGGTCGCCCTGAATGGAAGGAGCATGGAGCCAGTCGAGCTAATTGAAAGTCTCAATAATATTGCGGGTAAACATGGGGTTGGGCGAATAGACCACATCGAGGACCGCCTAGTTGGAATAAAGTCACGGGAAGTATACGAGTGCCCAGCGGCAACGGTGCTCATAGAGGCGCATAAAGACCTTGAGAAGATTGTTCTCACAAGACATGAAGTTCTCTTTAAACAGCATATTGATGCCGAATGGGCTTACCTGGTATACGCTGGATTATGGATGGATCCGCTGAAGGAGGATTTAGATGCCTTCATCAATAAGACTCAGGAGAGGGTTAGTGGTGAGGTTAGAGTTAAGCTCTTTAAGGGTAATGCGCAGGTTGTCGGTCGCTCCTCACCAAACTCGCTATATGACATACATTTAGCCACATATAATATTGATACGACATTCGATCAATCCTCCTCAGCCGGCTTCATCGAGCTCTGGGGTTTGCCAACCAGGGTTGCCAGAGCTCTTAAGAGGGCTAGGAAGGATTGAAGGGCTGATGTCTGAGCTGCTAAGGGGCGGTAGGCTTTCAGGGTTTAAGAGGGAGATTATCGAGTTCACCTCATCAATCAAGCATGATACTAGAATAATCAAGCATATTGTGAGCATTAATAAGGCACATTCAATAATGCTTATGGAGAATAGGATAATCCGCGCTGAAGAAGGCTCAAAGATCCTCGGGGCTCTAATCGACTTAGAGAACAAGCTGATCCTTAGGCCTGATATCGAGGACGCCCACATGCTCGTCGAAGAGGAGGTTATAAGGAGGGTGGGGATGGAGATTGGCGGGAATCTTAACTTGGCGAAGAGCCGTAATGATCAAGTTGCAACGGCTATAAGGATGGCTTTAAGAGAGGAGCTAATTGGCATAATGGAGCTAATTATCAGCCTTCAGGAAGCACTTCTCAGCCTAGCTGAAAAGAATATGGAGTCCATAATTCCGGGATACACGCACCTACAGCCAGCTCAGCCGACAACCCTCGCCCATTATCTGCTGGCTCAATTCGATATCTTTGGGAGAAGCCTAAATAGGCTGCTCGACGCCTATAACAGGGTTAACCTATGTCCAATGGGCGCCGGAGCCCTAGCGACGACAAGCTTCCCGATTAGCCGGGAGAGGGTTGCCGAGCTACTTGGCTTCAGCGGCATTGTTGAGAACTCGATTGACGCTGTTAGCTCGAGAGATTTCTTACTTGAGAGCTTGGCGGCACTATCGATCATGGCGGTTGATGTAAGCCGTTTGGCTGAAGATTTAATTTTATGGGCCTCCATGGAGTTTGGCCTTATAGATCTTCCAGACGAGTATACTTCAACGAGTAGTATAATGCCGCAGAAGAAGAACCCCGAGGTTCTTGAGGTTATGAGGGCTAGGGCAGGCTCAATTATAGGCGACTTCATGGCGGCCTCAGCAATTCTAAAGGGGCTTCCATCAACATACAACCTAGACTTTCAGGAGGCTACACCCAAGCTCTGGGACGCATGCGACATAATGCGCAAATCATTAGAGATACTTTCAGACCTAATACAAAACATAAGGGTTAAAGCTGAAGCCATAAAGAAGCCGGCTCTAAGCTTTTTAACTGCAACGGAGCTCGCAAACATATTAACAAGGAAATATGGTGTTCCATTTAGACTATCACATAGGATCGTTGGGGCATTAGTGAAGACTCTCATAGATGATGGGAAGACCCTTTCAGATGCCACGCCAGATATGCTGGCAAAAATTACGATGGAAGTCCTCGGCACGCCAATATATATCCCAGATGAGGAGCTGAGGAGGGCTATCAACCCCACGTGTTTTGTGGAGTCCCATAATGCTAGGGGAGGGCCCTCTAAGGGGGAAGTTGAGAGGATGATTTCGGCGAGGAGAGATCTGCTCAACAAGCATAGAGACTTTGTGTCATCGTTGAGAAGGCACGTTGAGAAAGCACTTAACACACTCAATGAAATATCTAGACAATACGCTGCACAAGCGTTATACTCAAATTCTCAGTACCATAAAGTTTAAATTTCCGTTTTCACCTCTTCTGAGGAAGGGTTCATTGAAGCGCAAAAAGACCCCTGAAAGAGCGAAGGCCGGTAAGGCGGTTCTAGTTCTTGAGGATGGGTCATTCTTCATCGGTAAGGGTTTTGGGGCTGTGAGGAAGGTTTCGGGTGAGGTTGTCTTCTCAACGGGTATGGTTGGCTATCCCGAATCCTTAACAGATCCATCATATTATGGGCAGATACTAACTTTAACATATCCGCTCATTGGAAATTACGGCGTCCCAGCCTACGATCAAGATGAACTCGGAGTCCCACTGAGCTTTGAGTCTGTGGGGATCAAGGTTACTGGGCTCGTGATTCAAGAGCTATGTGAAAAGCCCTACCACTGGGCTTCTAGAAGGACGCTAGATGAGTGGCTTAGGAGCGAGGGGGTTCCTGGAATATACGGCATAGACACTAGGCGTCTGACTAAGAAGCTCCGTGAGAAGGGAGTCATGCTTGGCATACTTCAGGTTTGCGAGGAGGGTGAGGAGCCGAACATAGATAGGCTTCTAGAGGAGGTTAAGAGCGTTCCAGATCCCAATGAACGTGACCTAGTCGGCGAGGTCACTATTAAAGAGCCAATTTACTATAGTCTTGGCGGTGGAATCAGGATCGTGCTGATAGACTGCGGTGTGAAGGCCGGAATAATAAGGTGCCTACTTAAGCGCCGCGTAGACGTTATAAGAGTCCCGTATAACTTTTCAGCTGAAGAGATCTTGGAATATAAGCCGAATGGGGTTCTAATAAGCAATGGGCCTGGAGACCCAAAGAAATGCGTTGTAACCATAGAAGCTGTTAGGACCCTAGCCGAGGAGAGCGTGCCTATTATGGGCATATGTCTAGGCAACCAAATTCTCTCGCTGGCAATGGGGGGCGATACATATAAGCTGAAGTATGGTCATAGATCCCAGAATCAGCCGGCCTACGATCTTGAGACGGGACGCTGCTACATAACAATACAAAACCACGGCTACGCTGTTAGAGCTGAATCTCTCGAAAAGACTAGATTAAAGTGCTGGTTCATAAACGCTAACGACAAAACCGTTGAGGGCGTAAAGTTCAAGAATGGGCCGTCATTCGCCGTCCAATGGCACCCCGAAGCATCCCCAGGGCCATATGACACAGAATTTCTCTTTGATGAGTTCCTTAAAAGGGCTGAGAGGGCCGGGTGATGGATTATGCCGAAGTTTGAGTGGGTGCGGAAAGTCCTAATATTGGGCAGCGGTGCTATAAAGATCGGTGAGGCGGCAGAATTCGACTATTCGGGAAGCCAGTGCCTCAAGGCGCTGAGAGAGGAAGGCATAGAGACTGTCTTAGTTAACCCAAATATAGCGACGATCCAAACGGATCCACGTTTAGCTGGTAAAGTCTACTTGCTGCCAGTGATCCCAGAATACGTTGAGAAAATTATTGAAAGGGAGCGGCCCGATGGTATAATGCTTGGATTCGGCGGGCAGACTGCCCTCAACTGCGGTGTTCAGCTGGCTAAGATGGGCGTCCTAGAGAAGTATGGCGTAAAAGTCTTAGGGACATCGATCGATGCCATTGAGAGAGCCTCTAACAGGGAGCTATTTAGGCAGACAATGCTTAACGCCGGCGTGCCTGTTCCGAGGAGTAAATCTGCGACGTCGGTTGAAGAAGCGGTACAGGCAGCTGAGGAGATAGGCTACCCAGTTATGATTAGGGTTGCCTACACTCTAGGCGGCAAGGGTACTGGTGTTGCTCGGAATAGGCGTGAGTTAATTGAGATTGTGAGTAGGGGTTTAACCCACAGCATGATTAGACAAGTCTTAGTTGAGGAGTATATTGGACATTGGAAGGAAGTCGAGTATGAAGTTATGAGGGACTACAAAGACAACTGTATAACCGTCTGTAACATGGAGAATTTTGATCCAATGGGGGTTCACACCGGGGACTCAATAGTCGTCGCCCCCTCACAAACATTGACGAACCGTGAGTATCATATTCTACGCTCAGCATCCATAAGGGCTGTTCAAGCTCTAGGCGTTGTTGGAGAATGCAACATCCAATGGGCCCTTCACCCATCCTCAGAGGAGTTTAGGGCTATAGAGGTTAATCCAAGGATGTCTAGGAGCTCAGCTCTGGCCAGTAAGGCTACGGGCTACCCGCTGGCCTACATTGCCGCTAAGCTGGCCATAGGCTACACGCTTCCAGAACTGATCAATAAGGTTACTGGCATAACAACGGCTTGTTTCGAGCCAGCTCTAGACTACATTGTCGTCAAGATCCCACGCTGGGACCTAAAGAAGTTTAGAAACGCTGATCGCCATATAGGCACGCAGATGAAGTCCGTTGGCGAGGTTATGGCTATTGGCAGAACATTTGAGGAGGCTCTCCAAAAGGCTGTTAGGATGCTTGATATAGGTAAGGTTGGTCTGGTTGCGAACGCCGATGATGATGAGCCGGAGCCGCTGGAAGCCATAAAAGACTGTCTAAGGAATCCGACAGATGAGAGGCTATTCAAGATAGTTAAAGCGATAAAGATGGGGATGCCCATAAGAGAGATCTACCGCCTAAGCGGAATAGATCCATGGTTCCTCTATAAGATCAAGAATATTATCGATATGGAGAAGATGCTCAAGAAACTAAGGATAGATGAGGTGGATGCGCCTGAGGTTATTAGAGAAGCTAAGCGCTTAGGGTTCTCAGATGCGCAGATAGCTAGGTGCATGGGTTTAAGTGAGGAGGACATAAGGCGCTTTAGGAAAAAGCATGGGATAATTCCAGTTGTAAAGCAGATTGACACATTGGCGGCTGAGTGGCCTGCCAAAACAAACTACCTTTACATGACCTATAATGGCGATGAAGACGATATAAAATTTGATACTGGAAAGAGAAAGGTTATTGTTCTCGGCGCAGGGGTCTTCAGGATAGGTTCAAGCGTCGAGTTCGACTGGAGCTGCGTTAATACAGTCTGGGCTCTGAAGAAGCATGGCGTGGATGAAGCCATAGTAGTCAATTATAATCCGGAAACAGTCTCAACGGACTACGACATATCAGACAAGCTTTATTTCGAGGAGCTAACCCTGGAAAGGATACTAGACATATATGAGAAGGAAAAACCCCTAGGGGTAATAGTTAGCGTAGGTGGGCAGATCCCGAACAACCTGGCCTTAAAACTCTCTAGGGCTGGAGCCAATATAATTGGCACATCGAGCGATAGTATCGATACAGCGGAGGACAGATCGAAGTTCAGCGCCCTGCTAGATAAACTCGGCATACCACAGCCTAAGTGGAGTAGGCTGACGACGATTGAGGAGGCTGAGAGGTTCGCTGAGGAGATAGGTTACCCAGTCTTAGTTAGGCCGAGCTACGTCTTATCCGGGGAAGCCATGAGGGTTGCATATAGCAGAGAGGAGCTCAGAGACTACCTTGAGCTAGCTGCTAAAGTCTCAAAAGAGCATCCGGTTGTAATATCGAAGTTCATTGAGGGCGCCAAGGAAGTTGAGGTTGACGGAGTCTCAGATGGAGAGGATGTTTTGATAGGTGCGGTTATAGAGCACGTTGAGCAGGCTGGCGTACACAGCGGGGACGCTGTCATGTGTATCCCGCCGCAATCTCTAAGCAGCGATGTCATAAAGAAGATTGAAGATTACTCACGCATGATCGCTAAAGCCCTTAAAATTAAGGGGCCATTCAACATACAGTTTCTCGTTAAGAATGGCGAGGTCTCGGTTATAGAGTGTAATCTTAGGGCGTCAAGATCCCTGCCATATGTAAGCAAGAGTAGGGGTGTAAACCTTATAGAGGTTTCAACAGCCATCATGTTCGGCAAAACCCTTAGGGAGATGGGGTTACTTGAGCTTCCACCAATACCATATGTTTCAGTTAAGGTTCCGCAATTCAGTTTCATGCGACTGAGCGGTGCAGATCCAGTTTTAGGCGTCGAGATGATGAGCACTGGGGAAGCCGCATGTATAGGCGAAAATTTCGCCGACGCACTTCTCAAGGCTCTACAGGCTGTCGAGTTCACGTTCCCAAATGATAACGGGGCGGTTCTGATAACAGTCGGCGGCGAGGAGATGAAGCGTAAAATAATCCCATTAGCCAAGAGCCTAAACGACTTAGGCTTCAAGATTTACGCAACAGAGCATACTGCCGACGCACTCCGCAAAGCTGGATTGAAAGATATTACAGTCTTATATAAGGTTAGCGAGTATTCTAGGAAGCCAAACATAATGGACTATATACTGCAACGTAAAATAGATCTTGTTATTAACATTCCCGCAGCTAATCCTAATGGCGAGCTAGCCGACATACTCAGAGACGAATATATTATCCGTAGACTGGCAGTCGAATACAATATTCCAATAGTCACAACACTTGAGCTAGCCTCAGCGATAACTAAAGTTTTAAAGTATAGGCGTAAAAACGAGGTTATAATACGATCATTGAACGAGTATATGGACAGCCTACCACTAAAATTCTGGGGCCAATAAAGGGGGATGTTTACAGGGTTAAGGCGTTTCAAGATTTTGAAACGCGGCGTTTCACAGCGTTCCTTAACTAAAACCTTTTACAGAAATATAGTGTGGTGATCGAGAATGAGGTGTGGGCATAAAAGGATCGCAATAACGATGCTACTTCTATCTTTAGCGTTAACACCTATGCTGGCGGCTACTGAGCAGGTTAGAGTTGCGGGAATATACGACTCCTCTCTAGAGGGGAGGGCGGAGGCTATGCTCTCCTTAGCGGACAAGGCTAAGGTGAGAGTTGAGGCCCTACTGAGCGCTGTTCTCGCAAACAAAACGCTGGTCACAATGATTGAAAACTTGACATATACTTTAGATGGGGTAAACAAGATTTTTAATTTGGGTGTAGAAACCCTCGAATACGCAAATAGAGCTTACAATGATAGAAATTATACTGGCGCAATATCGCTTGCAATAGAGGCTATGAGATATTTCCACGACGCCTATAAGGAGCTCAATAGTATTCTATGCGAGGCGGGCGTCTTAAAGGACGAAGTTATTGAGGGGCAGGGTTTGCTCATAGCCATCCAGTGCGCATTAGAGAGGATAGAAAACACCAATAAGGCCTTTGAGAGAATAGCGAAGAAGGCCGACATAGATATAACTAATGCGGCGGCTAAGCTAAATGAAGCGAAGACCATTCTAAATGTTACTAAGGCTATGGAGCTACTCCAACAGGGCAACGTTTCAGATGTCGCACATATGCTCGCTGAAGCCAATAAACTGATCAGCGAAGCCTTCAAAGAGCTGAAATCCTCGATTAGGGAAAATCTCAGCGAAAAGATAGAACACTTCAAAGAGAAGATTAAGGAATTGCGTGAGAGAGTTAAGGAGAAGCTCAGGGAAATGAACGTGGCTGAGCATGAATTCTTCAGGCGTTGGAACTTTACTGACGCTGAAGAGTTCTGGAGAAGGCAAATAGAGGTACTGGAGAGGGTTAGAGAGCGAATAAGAGAAGGGGTTAATGCGACAGAACTGGAGGTTGTGGGTAGGAGGATGCGTGAAGTCTGCCTAGAGCTCGAGCTCAGGCTTAGGGAGCGTGAAGGAGGAAACATTAAGATTGAAGTGGATGTGGAAAAGACTGTTGAGGTTAGCGTCAGACGAAAAGTGACCGTAACCTTAAATATATCTATTAGAAACGTCGGCAATGTCACGGTAACATTCCCGGACTCAGCGTTTGGAATCGTGATTGAGAGGGAGAGGAATGGAAGGTGGGAGCTCTATGCTTCACCAATATCAGCGCAGGTGCTTCGGGATCTTAAACCCAAAGAAGTCGGATGGGTTGAGATAAGGCT
Source organism: Candidatus Bathyarchaeota archaeon (assembly GCA_018396635.1). Lineage (GTDB taxonomy): Archaea > Thermoproteota > Bathyarchaeia > Bathyarchaeales > DTEX01 > DTEX01. Next base: position 46,264 of record JAGTQE010000004.1, on the reverse strand, counting down.
TGTGGCAGCCGAGCCCGGCAACTATAGAATAGTGGTGCGCGCGTTAAGTAGGGAGGGGCTTCAAACCATAGCCACAAAAGATTTCGAGTTACCGTAAAAAAGAACTTTCATACATTTACCTCAACTATTTTAATTCGACAACATTTTGAAGCCCAACCTTTCTGACGCGAACGACGCCCTGTTTTTCTAGGCGCTTTATCAGCCGCCACATGCTTGTTCTCGGTATATGTGGAAAATTCTCCCTCAACTCGGCTTCCAGCACCCTACCACCTCTCCTCCTAATGAAGCGAATAATCTCGGCTTCCTCGTCGCTTAAGGCCTCTTTAACCCTCCTTCGCTTTAAATAAACGATTGTTGTAGCGATTGCACATATAGTGACTATTGTGATTATCATGTATTCTATTGGCAAGATCCGTGTTATAGATGGCTGTTGCTGGCTTGGTGGCCGCGAGGAAGGCGGCATTGGCAGCTGTATAGGTAACTCATATTTTATTTCCCAGTCTCCGGGGCTTAAGTCCATTTCAAGCCGGCTTTCGACCACTCTTATGGCTGATGGAACACCACTAAGATACATTATTGTTGCGTTCTCTGGGAGAATTAATGTTAGCTCGAAGGGTGCTGTGAAATTGATTGTCCAAAGACCAAACGCCTTGTGTGTTAGCCCGTCTGTACTGTATTCCAGGGTTATCTTCGCGGAGCCTAAAGAATAGATGGTTATATTATTCCCGCTCAAATCATAGTCTAGCAGGCTGTCATTTTCGCCTAGAACTATTATACCGCTAACCCTCTCCATAGGAGATAATAGTGGAACCACTATTAATGGCTCATATTCATCGACCAACAGCACAATATTGACATGAACAACACCATCCCTATAAACTGTTAATGTAGCCTTTTGAACCACATATGCTCCCTGAGCACATAAAGGGAGGAGAAAATTGACGGAAAACACCATTAACATTAGAAACACACATAATCTTTCTAATACTCTCATTCTAGTCACCGCCCAACTTCATTCCCTTAAAAGTCTTTCCAAACTATCCTTCAGAATTTAAATTAAAGATTTAGGACTGGTTAGATCTACTCAAAGAAGTCCTCGCCCTCAACCAAATACTTTCTTACGGTATCCTCGTTAACTTCTATGCCCAGCCCCGGCTTCTCCGGGACATTCACAAAACCATCCCTAATTAATGGTTTTTCCAACCCTTTAACGAAGTCCTCCCATTGAGCTACATGTGTAGCGTGGTGTTCGAAAGCTATGAAATTCTTTGGCATAGCTGCGGCGGCATGAACGTTTGCCATGAACGCTATCGGCAGCCCGTAATTGTGTGGAGCTATGAGAACGCCATAGAGGTCGGCAAACTCAGATATCCATTTAAGCTCATATATGCCGCCGACATCAGAGACATCTGGAGCCACTATGTCAACAGCATGTTTACCCACTAAATCCCTAAAACCATACCTCAAATAAATCTGCTCGCCAGTAAGTATGGGTGTAGTGGTTCTCCTAGAAAGGAGGCCGTAGAGGTAGACTTCAGTATACGGCGAGTAATCTCCAGTAAGCAGATCCTCAGCCCACATCAAATTATATGGTTCAAGGGCCTTCGCCAGTTTTAAGGCTGAGGGGAAACTTTGCCCCGGCCCGCAATCTAGCGCTAAGCCAACCTCATCGCCTAAAACCTCTTTTAGGGCTTTCACTATGGCTATCTCGGATTTAAGCCCCCGCTCAGTTACATGGCCTTTAGTTGGATAGATTGGCTCCGCTTCCAAAGATCCACTCTTAACGCTTAGAAGCTGTCTGCCGTGAAAACCTATATCGAATTTCAGGATTGTGAAGCCTTCTGGCAGCGATTTCATACGTTTAGCTTTCTCAGCATAGGCTTCCGGAGTGAACATTGATGCTGGATCGCTTGGATCTAGCGGCACCCCTACCCCACAATCACAGTAAACCCTAACCTTTTCACGGTTTTTACCGCCCAGAAACCTGTAAACTGGGAGGCCGAATACCTTTCCAGTTATATCCCATAGAGCCATTTCAACAGCGCTAACCGCTGACCCCCAGGGTTTAAAGCCGCCCATATGTTGAACATGCAACATAATTTTACTAATATTGGTTGGATCCTGGCCAACTAAGAAGTTTCTTAGGCGTAGTACATGGTCTCTTGGGCAATGTGCCTCCCCATATCCATATACGCCTTCATCTGTATCGACGCGTACAATCCCAATCCTTCCTAAACCTGGAACATTGACAACCGCCACCTTTAAATCCTTTATCTTCAACTAATACCTCCCCCTACCTGGATGTAAACTGCGCTTTAAAGGCGCTTCAAAATAAAAGTACTCCGCCAATAATATTAAAGCCTTATTTTCGGCAAGATTTAAAACTTGAAATCAATATATGTAAAGGGTAATGCTTAAAGCTGGAGGATTTACATTATGTCCTTAGAAAAATATATTGAGGAACTTAAGAAAACTCCGACAGCATCTTTGTCGGATGCGCTAAACCAGATCGGCATAAATGGGACATTGAACGTTACTTTTCACCCCACCTTAGAGGGTGTTAGGATTGCCGGGCCAGCTGTCACTATATTGCATTCTTATTCAACTAGGCGGGTTATCCCTATAGAAGCTATAGATGCGATAGACAGTGCTGAGAAGGGCTCTGTTATCGTGGCGGCCATAGAGGGTGGCGAGGCAGAAGATATAGCGCTCTTTGGCGGCTTAATGTCCCTCGCATCTAAGGTTAGGGGTCTTGAGGGAGCTGTTATGTGTGGCGCGATAAGGGATCTTAGGGAGATTAAGGAGATGAGGTTTCAAGTCTTCTATAGGTTTCTTTCACCCAACACTTCGGTTGGGAGAACCGAGATAAAAGCCGTGAATGCTCCGCTGAAGTATGGTGGTGTAATAATAAATCCAGGCGACATTGTTGTAGGCGATGATGATGGAATCGTCGTGATACCGAAAGATAAGGTGGTGGAGGTTATAGAGAGAGCTAAGCGAATTGATGAGCTGGAAAGGAAAGAGTCTGAAGAAATAAAGAAGGGTAGACCATTCTCTCAGGTTATAAGGGAGTACGCTAGAGTTTAGTTTTCCTCAGAAAATCTTCAACCTCTCTTCTTTTTGGAATTGGTGCAACGGCTCCTAGACCAGTCGTAGTTAAGGCGCCTACAGCGTTAGCAAATACTCCAACTTCTTCCAGAGGTTTCCCCTCAAGTAATCCAACTATGAAGGCTCCATCAAAAGCATCTCCGGCACCGGTTGTGTCAACTACATTAACTTTAAAACTGGGGATATGGATCTTCTTCTCCCCATCGAATATGATGCAACCTTCCCCACCCATTTTTACAACAATAGTTATCGGTTTAGCGAGGCCACGTATCCTCTCAATAACCCTATCTGCATCTTCATTATAAAGTAGGGCTATGTCCTCTTTGCTCACAAATATGACGTCTGCTCTCCGCATAGCCTCCTCGATGAAGGGTCTAGCGTAATTGGGCGGCCACAATTTAGGTCTGAAATTAACGTCAAAACTGAAAAGCCCCCCGTGCTCTTTAACTATATCAGCTGCTTTTAAAACCGTTTCCCTGCAGCTCTCGCTTATAGCCATTGAGATCCCGCTCGAATGGAATACTTTCAATTTGCTCAAGTACTCCGGGTTTAGATCTGAGGGCGAGTAGTGGCTTGCAGCTGAACCCTTCCTAAAATAGGTGAAGTCGTGCCCGCCGCCTGGCAGAAGAGATATGAAGTAGACGGCGGTGAAACCCCCCTTCTCAATTATGACTTGAGAGGTATCCACGCCCTCCCTACGCCAAAGATCCAGAAACGATTCGCCAAATTCGTCATCTCCAATGCGGCATATGTAGCCAGCTTTTCCGCCAAGCCTTGCAACAGCAACGATGAAGTTTGATGTGTCTCCGCCCCAACCCCTCTTAAATAATTGCACATCCTTAAGTTTACCTATTTCTGTAGCGCAGAATTCAACCATAGGTTCGCCGAAGCTGGCAATATCAACCATGCGAGAGCACCTCACACTTACACTTAAGATTTGGAGTTAAAATTCCTTTCCTCTGAGTATACTTAGCGATGAATAGATGAGACATGTTGTGATTGATGCTGCTGAAATTATTTCTGGAACGGCAACACCCATCTCATATATGTTGGCCCAATATAGCAGCCAGGCAAGTAAGCCCACTAAAAACGCCACTATTGCCAATACTTTCCTGCTCTCTATAAAGTAGATTATGCAGGATACGCCGGCTGAAGCGAAGAATAATAGGGATACGATAAAGTGTAGGGTGCCGTATATCTCGTCAAACGTTGCTATAAACTGCAACATGAGGGCGGAGAAAGCCACTGAGAAGCCCGTATATTTAGCGTGGTTTAATAGGGATTTAATGGCATATATGGCTGTTAGAAAGCCGGATAAAAGTAGCCCAGAATTAAATATTGGGGCTACATTACTCCTCTGAGCATGCCCTAAATCACTTAAAGCATTCCTATACCAGCTGAAGGACGGGGACAAACTTATTGACAGGAATATGGAGACAAATGCGATGGCAGGCCCTATTATCCCGAGATATGCGAAAACCTTCTCTCCCCTAGTACACTCCACTCTAACTCACCTATTTTAGCTGCTAAACTCCATATTTTTTCCTAAAAAGAAATTTAAAATTAATACTGTTTAGTCTATATGGAATTTTATCTCAGAAGGGTGGGCTTATGCTCTATAAAAGGGATTGGCAGAACGTTAAAGGCATATATGAGGAGTGGTGGGAGTATGAGCTTAATCGCCCACTAATACAAATTACTCTACCAAAGCGTGAGGGAAACGGCTCCATAGACTCGTGGGCCTTCCTAAGATACTACCCTAATGTCAATGAGGCTCTAAATAGGATGCTCAGCCAAATCTCAGATACAGAGTTTCTGATGGAGGCTTACCCAAATGTTTGGATTAATTTGGGTCCAGGCTCTCTATCGGCTTATCTGGGGGCGGAGTTAAAGTTTGATGAGAAGGTTAATACCGCGTGGTTTGAGGGGAACATGAGCTTAGATAATGTGCTTAAGGTTGAGTTTAACCCAGAGAATAGGTGGTGGAGGTATACTTGCTTAGCGTATGAGGCTGCTAGGGAGATGTGCAGAAATAAAGCGATAGTCGCATTCACAGATCTACTGGATCCAGTGACTGTTTTAGGACAGCTTAGAGGCCAGTATCCGACAAGGCTTCTGAGGGACATGTTCCTTGAAAAGCAGAGGTTGAGGAAGGCGTTGATCAGGCTACAAAGCTTATTCTTCAGGTACTTTGAAGAATCATGTAGACTGATAGATGTTTCAGAGAATGGTTATTCTACTTGGGCCAATATATGGAGCGGCAGGAAGCATTTTGTTCTGCAATGCGATACTATAGTTTATCTGTCGCCGAAAATGTTCAGAGAAATAGTTTATCCGCTTATTGTGGAAGAATGTGATTATTTTGAGAGGACAATATGGCACCTGGACGGACCACTAGAATTGAAGCATTTAGATGATTTGTTAAGCATAAAGAATTTGAATTGTATACAGTGGGTGCCTGGAGAGGGAAATCCCGATTGTGGAGACGACTGCTGGATTCCACTATATAGAAAGATTCAGGAGAGAGGAAAGCTTATCCAAATACCCTACGTACCGCCCGAGAAGATCGCCCATCTATTGAGCCAGATATCACCTAGAGGAGTCGCCTTAAGGACTAGCTTTAGGACCAAGGAAGAAATGGAGAGGATTTCTAGAGAATTGGAGAATAGATTTGGTGTTGAGATAAGCCGCTAGCTCCTCTTTAAAGGCGCCTCCTAAACACTGATATTTTGATGTTCTTCACGCCGAAGGGTCTTAGAACATACTCATCAGTCCAGTTTGTCTGATCCCTAAATGTTTCTGGACCTATAAAGGCTGGGTCGCCCTTATAGTGAAGCGGCCCCAAAGCATTTCTGAGCGTCCCAACAAGCAGCACCCTTATCTCATTTTCTCCTGGTTTTAGGAGCCCTGTAGCATCAACCTCGTATGGTGGCAATATTGTTTCCCCAGCCTTTTTACCATTAATATACACTATGGCCAGCGATGAGTTAAGCCCCTCAAGCCTGAGAGAAAGCCTCGCATCTTCAGGTACACCCAGATTTACATTCTTACTTAACTCGATCTCACCAGCGTAGAATGGATATCCCATCTGGCATAGATCGCCTAATTCAACAAAGGGTGGTTCCTCAACAATCTTTGAGGAGCCCTTAGCTCCTGCTTTTACTCCAAAGTCGCCGAGCAGGTAAATGTTCTCAAGTTCAGGCTCTAGCCCCACAACCCCCTCCAACTCTATAGTGTTTAATCCTCTGCTGACCAGCTCTGAGATATCTATCATTGGGAAGTTCCAATCGATCCAGTATCCGCTGGGCCTTGCCTTAACCTCAGACCCATTAACATATATTTTGAAGCATTCAGGTCTCTCGACAACCAAATATATTCTTTTACCTCTAAGATCTATTTCTGACTCAAACTCAAATCTCAGCGAGAACCTTGTTCCCAACCCGTTCCGCACTATAAGGTTATGTGCCCTCCAGAGGGGCATCAGCTCGCTCCAAGCTCCCTTAACCCTATATCTACAGTAGTCTAGTACAAGTATGTTTGGGTTAATTCTCCTGACCCTCCACACTCCATCCACGGTCTCCTCTCGAACCTTAATCCATCCCTCCATCTTCTCCGCTACTGGTGTGCCTGGTCTCAAAATGAACGTTGCTGAGCCGATTGGTTCGAGTCTTATCTGCCAGAAGGTTTTTCCTGAGGTGAATTCCGCTGGATACTCTCTCCTCTCTCCGCTTATTGCATCCCAAACCTCGACTTTAAACGATCCATGCATGGAAAGCCTTAAATCATGAGAGTTCTCCCTACTAGTGTTAGCCAGGAAGAGTATAATGCTGCCGCTCTCCTCATCTAGCCTTAAGTGGTAGAGGACTTCGCCCTCTTCATCTCCATCTATCAGGATGGGTTTAGGAATATCTTCTAAAGCCTTACTTATCGACTTCCTATCCACCCTATCAACGTTTACGGCTTTATTCAGCACTTCAACGATCCTCTCACTCTTTTCGCCCCTCACTAGGGAAGGCTTAGGTGATATAGCTATTAGCCTACCGCCGACCTTAACAAACTCTTCAAGCATCTTAACTGTGCTTTCTTCTAGAGTTAAGCTAGGCGGAACCACAACGACATCATAGGACATCCTTCCAATCGAGATCTTCCCATCTTTAACGCTGCCATACTTAGCCATCAACATTTCATCTCCCAAGTCAAAGTCTATGTGGAGTGAGAGCAGAGTTCTCAGCAGCGTTGTCAAAAGACTATCTAGCTCTTTGACCTCAGATACGTTTAGGGGCGAGAATGACGCCCAAGCGCTCCCAATAGGATGTATAACTAAGACGTTAACTATACGCTTCCCTATAGAAAGAATATAGCTCAGCCTAGCGAAGTAATCCTCTATGATCCTGTTATACTTCCACCAAGGTTGGCTCCAATGGAAATTAAGCCCATAATCCCGCTTTCTCCTACCGCGCATAGAGTATGGAACTAGATGGTGGTTTAGCAGGTTAACGCCCATAGCGTATAGCCAATCCCCAATCCACTTTCTATCTGCGAAGGATGGATAGTTGCCTGTGCAGCCGTATGTCTCACATAAAACTCTTTTCTTCCCAAGCTGATTTGCTACACTTGAAACCTGCTTAGCTGTTAGCAGGCTACCCCAAATATGCATGCCCAAATGATCTATGCCCGGAACATGCTGGTATTCGTAGTGGGGCATTACCGCGCCACCACATATCAACTGGCTTAAGAGGCTATCCTCAGCCAGGTAGTGGCCAGTGAACTTTAATCCATTTCTATCACACCACTCATATATCTGCCTTGAAAAAGCTTCTAGGAAGAGCATTGTCACCGTCTTCCAGAAGTCATACCTAGTCCTCCTATAGTTTCCGATGTTGAAGAGGAGCTCCGGCAGCCTATCCAATATATTGTAGCCGTTCATCTCCTTAAAGCGCTCAACAAGCCTATCAGTCCATGGTAAGGCGAAAACTGGGAACCTAGGCCCCCTAGGCGGGACCAGAACAGTCTCGCCAAACCCGGATACCCTAGGCCTACTACTCGATATATTTGGCTCGTCAGTGAATACTCCAGGCATGCTCTTACCAGCATCATCCTTAAATCTCTCGATGTAGGGAGCGTATGCAACCTCAAGGAATTTCTTTACAACTTCAGCGCTCAGTAGGTCGACATAGCTCATGCCGCTGAACCATGTCTCACCTGGAGGCGCAGTGTAGGTTATAAAGGATAGATATAGGTATCCGCCGCCCTCCTCACCCGGCTTAGCAGGCATATACTCGCATGGTAAACCCTCATCATTCAACTTGCACTTAAAGTTGGCTATGATCTCGCCGCCGCCATAAGCCCTCTCACCTATAACTGCAGCCAGAGCTTTAGCCCTATATTTCGGTCCAAGGGCTGGAACTATCCCACCGGCGAAACCCGAAGGCCACCAAAGCTCATCATATATCCATATGAACATTCCGCGTCTTTTTGCCTCATTTAACGCTGCCTCAAAGGATTTAAACCACTCTTCGCCTAAGAATGGTGTGACCAAGCCTTCCCTGGCATGAAAGAAGGCGCCGCCATATCCACCATCATCCAGCAGGGCGACTTGGCGGACTATTTCTTTGGGGTCAAGGTAATCATTTATGGACCAGAATGGCACACCCCTATATTCCTTAGGCGGATCCCTAAACAATTCATAGTTTATCAAGTGGATCCCACCAGTCTATCTTAAATAAGGACATTTTATAAGCCTTATGATCCCGAAAATTCTCACAATGTAGGAGAATTTTTCGTGGGCGCTTTGTGTTCCACGTGACTAACACCCAGCCTCACAGACGAGCGGGCTTCGCTCCTCTCAGCCGGGCTCTCTCACACGTGGAATTTTAGCGCCCACGCCCGCCGTGTCCCGCATCTGGGTAAACTCTCCCTCATCGAAAGGTGATGCGACACCTCTCTCAGTCAAGTCCGTCTCTGCGGGCCCCAGATAGGGGTTCCGGCGGGATTAAGGCTCATATCATCGCCAAAATCATGTAAAAGAGAAAGGAAGAAATAAGTTTTTCTTCAGCACTCTGCTGCTCATAACCTCTAAAATGTTATTAAGGACTGTAGCTTCCCCAATTAACCCATAAAATTATATTTGGCGGAGCCTTCTAAGACCAAGCCCTCAAATATTGGTGCTCAATAAAAGCGACATAATTAGCACTCCAGCTATGACCGTTATTGTTTGAAGGAGTGTTATTTTCCAATGTATTCTCATTTTAAGGGCGCGATAGTAGACTAGGAATATGCCGGCCATCGCAAGAATTATTGATAGCGAGAGAATCATGTCAATCGGCTGGGGTAGAGATAGGTATATGGCTAGCGGCACTGCAGCTGATGCAAACGTTGCTCCCCCGCATGCTAAGGCCGACAAAATGCTCATTTTACTCCTCTCCCTACGCAGCAGATTTAGTAATTCCCTGGCTAAATGAATCGCCTTAGTTCTCTCCACGCTGTCTGGGATATCGCTTAAACTATAAATTATTAAGTTCTGCAATGTCGTTAAATCTGCAAGGTTCTCGGTTATCCCGCCAAGAAGAAAACTTGAGAAGTTTGTTATTGAAACTATTATTAGGCTTAATATTGATGCTATCAGCGTCATCTTCATGGATAAGCCAGCTATAAGGGAGGATAATATCAATGTAAGGCTAGCAACAGTTCCATCCGCTATGCCAGCTATGATCTCCAGAATTGGCTCACCCTTAAAAAGGAATTTTCTCCACTCTCTACCTATCCCAGCCCCTTTATCAGTCAACTTAACATAATCACCCGATACAGATATAAGCCCCTCCTCAACCATGCTTTTTAACATCTCATTAAAATCCTCAACATCTATATTAAATCGCCCCTTGCAAATGCGGCATATTTTACGCTCTAAACTACGCTTTAAAATAGGTTTCTCACCAAGCTCTACAAGAGTGAGGATTCTTAAAATGTCTACTAAATCTTGTATTTCAAATGACAATTGACGTAATTCACCGCGCCCAGAAATAAACGTGTGGAATCTAATAAACTTTCTGGAGACATCTAATAGCCGAACAGATTCCGCTATCCTCGTAAGGGGAGGCTGGAAGGGAGAGAGGCTATCCCGGAAAGCATGTTAGATATCAACAAAAATAGTAGAACATTAGCCGTTAAGATTAAGCCAGAATTCTGATTTAGAATTCAGAATTCACTTAATTTTTATAAGTTTCCATATTTTGCTGAGGTCTATCTCAAAGGCTGCAGCTGGATTCTCCAGTCCCCAGTTCTCTAGCACTTGCGGGTTTATCTCACCTATTAGACCAACCTCCTCCAACCCGCCTACAATTATCTTCCCAACACGCCCCTCAATAAAACTCCCATGCACTGTTTCCTCTAACCTATACTTAAGACCGAGATTAGACAGTAGCGCGTCGAGAGCTGACTTAATCTCAGAGAAGCTTGCCTCGGAATGTATTGTGACGCACGCCAATTTCTCGACATCCCTAGCCCTATTTGGCTGCTTCTCATCAGGCAAAACGCAATAGCCCACCTCAAAGATTCTTTGAGGATACTCCACATGGGTATTATGGCTTAGAAGCTCCATTAAGCTCGGTAGTAGCCAGCTTCTTAGACACGTCATTGAGAGAACCTTTGGATTCGCAACCTCAATTACTCTTTCGGGCGGAATATTCATCTTCTCAAATAGGACTGTTTTATTTGTTAGGGTGAACGTTAAGACCTCTTGATATCCTAAGCCGATCATCAACTCTCTAATGAGACTACGTAAGCGGGATTCGGGCAATAAGCCGCCGATAGTTGATATCTGAGGCCACCTCGGTTTAATCTTATTCAAATCATACGCTATAGCTATATCCTCAACTACATCTATGGGATGCATTACATCTGGGCGGTAACACGGTATCTCGACAACTATATCATCACCCACTATTTCCGAAACCCCATATCTAGATCTCTCTAAAAGGTCTATTATCTCATCGATGCCTAGCGGCATGCCTATAATCTTCCTCACATAATTAATGTTCACGCAAATCTTCTCTGTTTCAAGGTTGGGCGTTATAACTTCACCCAGATCCTCATACGGATAATTTATTATAGCCGAATATATTTTTCCTCCCCTATCCGCTAGGGCCAGAGTAATGTTAGTTAGGGTGTAGAGAACTGTTTTATATGATGTGCCGGTAACTTCAACGAGGATATTCCTCGTTTCAATAGTAACCCTACCCAGATCATTTGAATTAATTATTGGCGGGAAAGATAGAACTTTACCCCTAGAATCTATGAAGATCGGCCAGACATCAAATTGCCTAACTATATGCCCATACTCTATCCCTTTCGGATGCTTCTCAAGTATTTCGGCTAATGTCATCTCTTGCTCGAAGCCCAATGGAACGAAGCTTATCTCATCAGGCTTAGAGACAGTATATCTTAGCGGAGGCTTAACTAAATCAAAATCGTATAGTCCTATCGACGTCCTCCGCCTACCACGACCATAAGTTTGATCCATTTTATCCTGGAAGCGCATTATATGGCGTATCGCAGCATCGCTCAAATTAACATCCCTAACGACCGCGCAAGCGATATATGGCCGTATATCTCTTAGGCGTGGGTCAACATAAACTGTAACCCCTGACCCGCCAACAACACTGTAGCGTTTAAGGCCCCTCTCTATGCCAAGTATCCCTTTTAGGGCACGCGCTATCCCCTCAACCCCCCATATGTCTGCCCGATTGCTATCTTTAACATCTATATGGATTTCTTTCTCATCGATGTGCTTCGCTTCTCCCTTTATGAACGATAGGATCTCATCTATCTCCTCGATGCTTTCGGGCAGTTTCATTCCTAAGAGCAGCTCTAGATCTTCCCGCTCAACCTCGATTGTCGGCATATTATATCATCTCCTTCCCCCTAAGCCAGTCGAGATCATGTGTAAAGAGATATCGTATATCGTTTATCCCGGCCCTCATCATGAAAAGCCTATCAACGCCCAGACCCCACGCTAATACAGGAACATCTATGCCGAGCGGAAGCGTTACCTCTGGCCGAAATATCCCGGAGCCACCGAACTCCATCCAACCATATCCCTCCTTATAGGCTGATAGCTCAACGCTGGGTTCAGTGAAGGGGAAGTAATCCGGCCTGAACTTGACCTTATCTGCCCCAGCTATATCTATTGCAAAGCGCTCAAGTATGCCCAGTAAATCGCGGAGCGTTAAGTCCTCGCCGACAACTATACCCTCAACCTGATTGAACTCGCTTAGATGGGTTCTATCCATTAACTCGGGTCTATAGCAGCGGGCTATAGCAAAATATTTTCCAGGTATCTCAAGATCGTCGCTTATCAGCGTTCTCACGCTTACAGACGTTGTGTGGCTGCGTAAAATTAATCTTGCAGCCATAAGGAGCGAAAACTTATACCCCCAACCCTTCGAGCCAGTCTTCCATCCATTCTCATGGGTCTCCTTAACCCGCTCAAGAAAAGCCATGTATGGGCTTAAATCTCCATACTCCGGATCCTTAATAAGGTACATGTCATGAATTTCCCTAGCCGGATGATCCTGAGGCATATAAAGCCCATCACAGTTGAAGAAGCTTATTTCAACGATCGGGCCATTCATCTCCTTAAAGCCTAAAGCAACAAGCTTTTCTCGAACCTCATCTAGGAAGCGCAGATACGGATGCTTCTTTCCAGGCCAAACCCTCGGCGCAGGAGCCTCAATATCGTATTTTAGAATCTTCTTTTCACGCCATTTGCCGGTCACTATAAGCTCTGGCGTTAACTGCGTCACCTCCTCAACAATTTCAATACCCCTGTTAAGAAGGGCCCACCCCTCATCGGTCAGCTCAAACTCCTTAGTTGACTCCTCACGAACAATGAGCAGCTTTCTTCCTTTAAGGGTCTTAAACGCCTCCTTTAAACTATCATCCAGGTTCTCAAGAATTAAGCTTCCAGCCACTTTAAGCATGGATAAAAGTCTCTCATCTGACCCAATTTCAGGGTTCCCTAAAACCCTGATTCTTCTTTCCCTACTTTCCATTCTCGCCCAGCCCTTACGTATAAGCCAGCCTAATGCTATAGTCGCCAAACCACTATCCATTGACGCAGCCCTGAAGACATCGTCTACCGATGCTTCACCACCCATCTTAATCAGCATTTCAACAAGCTGCCTCTCCGGCAGCTTATCCTCAGCATACCTCCTTCCCTCCTCATTAAGTGAAAACTTTGTCACAGATCTTTCGCTTACCCTAATGAGGTTCTTCGCCTCCAGCGACAGGGCTGCACGCATAACAGCTGCATCTGCAAGCCTAGTGGTTTTCGTGAGACTCTCAATCGTCGCTTTTCCGCCAAGATCCCTTAACGCTATAAGCACCTTCGCCTCATTTTCGCGTAGATTCAAAACTCTCACCTTTTTCTTTGCTTCCTTAGAGCATTATTCTCTCATATTTTTTTCGCTTAGATGGAGGGTTGACATCCTAGCCTAAAACCATGATTCAAGAGTTCTCTTTGCCCTAGCCTTCTTCATGCCCTTAACAGCCTCGCTCAAAGCCTTACGCACCCGCTCTTCTGAGAAATCTTTCTCATCACAAAGGAATTTTACAACACCCTCAATATCCGGCTCCCTCCACTCAATTCTATAATTATCCGTAACATTCGGATGTAGGAAAATCTCCCTTATCTTAGATGGCTCGACAGGAAACTCGGCACCCTTTATTACTGGCAGAGCTCTCTCCAGGCTTCCATAAGTCTTTATAAGTTTAAGAGCAGTCTTCGGGCCAATCCCTTTCACGCCATCAGGATTATAGTCGGTTCCAATAAGTATGCCTATATCAATCAGCTGCTCACGAGTGATACCTAGCTCCTTAAGAACCCGCTCCAACTCAATTACTTCAGGGACAACTTCAACGTAGACATTTTTTCTCGGAAGCTTTCTCCTCCCAGATATTGTAAGGTTTCTCAGTAGACAGGGCGCCCCGAAGAGCAAGCTATCATAGTCCTGGCTCGCGCAAAAGTTAGCATCTCCCCTCTTAGCTATATGCGCTGCTTGGGCTTCACCCTCTGAGGGAGCTTGAACCCAAGGCACACCCATAAGTATTAGCAGGCGCTTAGCATCCTCAGCCATATAATCCTTTAGATGTGATGTCATCTGCGCATATTTACGGGCCTCCTCTATTCTACCTTCCCTCAATGCCGCCTCATACTTTTTTATAGCCTCCTCTTTAACCTTCATCCTACTCTTGATTTCAGCCTCCTTGAGATCCGGCGGCTTCCCATCGAAAACATAGACAGGCTTTATTCCTAGCTCAAGCAAGTTACATGTTCTATAGAATAGGCCGCTTAAGTGGCTCGTAATTCTGCCAGAGTGATCCATGAGCGGTGTTCCATTGGGCTGCCTAATTATTGCGAGAAACTGGTATAACGCGTTATACGCATCTATCGCCACAATCTTACCACTGAGACTGCTTAGGTCCGTTGACACTCTTGGAACCAAATCACCTAAATCAACACCCATAAACCCAACTCTCTTTAACAATGTAATTTTAACATTCTCCTTTTATTAATTTTATTTATACTAAGCGATCTTTTAACAGGTTTAATAAAAAAAGGCTGCTTTTAAGATGCCCCCATGATTCTCCTTTTCTCTTTAATCCACCTTATTAATATTTCATGGACAAAATCAGCAGTTCTCTCTATGGCGCTTTCAGGCATTCCAAGCGAAATTGGCTCAGAAACCAATTTGACCCGATAATATTCCTCATCCGGCCTCTTTACTAGGATTAAAGTATTATTTGTGCCACGCCTATTCTCTGGAGGACCAAATAGATACGTAAACTTAATAGTTTTCATTATTTCACCCCTAACGCTCTCAACTTCCGGCAGCTCTTCAATATTTTCAATCCTCTCAATGTATCCATACCTTAAGTCACTTAGGCAGCTTAAAACATGGCCTACAAAGAACTCCACTTCATTAATCAATACTTTTATTGGCATGCTCAGCTCTCTGGCCTGATACACCCTAAATATCGCCTCTCTGCGTTTTCTCTCCTCCTCTTCAGGTCTCTTGATCTTCTTTATTTTTGACGGCGTATATGCGCTGACGGCCATAGCCGCCGGCCTCATAGCGGATAGCACTGAGACTAAGATGGCCAAAGCGAAGCCTAAGGCGCTCCACCACCATTCGAGCTTCTCTCTAACCATTAGATCATGGCCGAAGAGCACTATGGTCCTATAAAAGCCTAGGCCAGCTAGATAACCTAAGCTGCCGCCAACCATACCTATGACCGTAGCTTCAGCCACAAACGTTAATCCTATATGTGTTGGGTTTAATCCAACTGCCGATAAAACCCTAATCTCCTTTTCCCTCTCATAGGCGCTGTTAATCATCACCATGCTAACATTGAGGATCACCATAATCATTGGAATCAGGAGCTCTAAAACTCCCTTAAATTCAACATAAGAGCTAACATGGTAATACGTCACAACATTATTTAATGAAACAAAAACATCGTAGCCATATGTGAGAACAAGGTTTCTGATGCTTGACTCTATATCGTTGATGGGGGCTGGTTGAAAAACAATTTCTGATAGTAAAAGGAGGTTTGGAACCTTGTCGAGAATTTTTTCCGCAGTCTTTAAATTAACCACTATAATCTCTGTAGCGTTACATCTTCTTAGTCTACCGCCCTCGAGCAGACGATATGGACCGAAAAATGAGCCGTCAACATCTCTTAAAACATCATATTCCTCATCATTAATGAGCCCCCTCACAACAAAATTCTCTACTAAGACGTCTGCTACTCTTAAAGTCACATTACTGTTCTCCCTAATATTCAGCTTTTTAGCCACACTCAAACTCATAAGAATCTCGCCACAGGCATCTTCTCTTAAATATTCGCCACTGGCGATAGTTTCCTTTATTCTAGTATAAGACGCTTCAATGTTGGGCGATATGGCAATTATGCCGTAAACGGGTTGACTCTCCATTGTTCTCGGGTTTACAAGTAGGGCTATCGGGTTTGCTTGGGGAAGATTTCTCCATCTCTGCGCAACATTAGTTATAGAGATAATTTCCGAGATAGTAACTATGTCACCATAGCCTAGTGGTGAAAAGAACGCTGAGGAGCCGTTAATCATTCTCCTCACTAAAATGCCATCTGATGGCGAAGCAGAGCTGACTCTCTCAGAAACCACCCCAAAAACGGTCCCAAAAGATGTAAGCGAAACAAACACTAAAATAAGGATCCCAACTGAAAATATTGTGAAGAAACCACGTATCTTTTTGCGTTTTATTTGGCGTTTACCCATGGAGAAAAGTAATACAATCGCGCTTCTCCAAACAACTTCTCCCTCGATAGATCGTTCCCTCCAAACTCGCGGTATTATGAAAACTAAAGATGAGAAAACTATGAATGATGCTATGGCAGCGCATATGAAGAGTACAATGTTCCTGTTAACTATTATATGTGTGCCTGGATGAGTATAGTATAGGATCGTTAAGAACAGGATATAGAGGACAATATTTGATAATACCTTCTTTCTTTCACTCTCAAAGAAAAAGGAGGATACTGTAATGCTGAAGATCGAAATAACAGCTGGGAGATAAACGGCCTGGCTTTCAGCGAAAAACAGTTTTTCTTTAATTATTCTATTGATGCTGTCTATTTCGTCAATGGCTTTTCTAAGGGTTAGCCAAACCTTTCTGAAATCCTCGTCTTTTTGGGCGCTTTGCAAAAGCATTTCTGCTTCAACAATATTTTGACTTACGTGGCCTAGCATTCTTCTCTCGTCGAAGACTGTAAACCCTATGGCTTGCGCCTCATCAATTGTGCGGGAAATCTCTGCGAATAGATTTCTAGTATACTCTACACCCCTCTTAAGGCTGTAGGCTGAGATCTTGATTGGTGGAAGGCGCTCTCCTTGAGAAACTATAAACGGCAAAGAGCCATTATATATGCGGAAGATCTCCCTCTCAAATGATACTCGCGAAAACTCCCTTCGTACATAAAAAACTTTCACTTCAAGGAAGAATGAAAGGTTCGCAGGAACAACCACAATATTATCTGGCAGACCCAAGTAGAAAGCGTCTAAGGAGGATCCATACTCATCAATAAACGAATAATAGGGGGGTTTAGTCTCCAACACAACCTTTATATTCATACGACGCTTTTCCACGCTTGGCGACTGAGCAATATAAGGAATGCCCTCAATCTCAATCAATGCTCCTGGAAGCAGCATCAAAGTTACGTTTTTTGTTTCTGCTCTCTCAAAGTATACTGTTGTCTTCACGGGAACATAGTCAACGATTCTTGCACGGAAATCGCCCCTAAAGACGTACAACCAGTATGTGGTTCTAAGCCTAATATGTCCTCCCGATATTATGTATTCTCCGTTTTCATCAGTAAAATATTTATATGCGGTAAGCTGTGGCGTATCCCACAATATTATTGTCGCATTCTGCACAGCTTGACCTGATAAAGCATCCATCACCTTCACATGTATCGATGGTGAGGCGTATGCCAGTTCTGTTATATCGATTGCCTGAGTGGGGCTGTAGGGAGAAGCGCAGCTAGCAACGCTTGATAAAGCTAAACAGCAATATAGAAGAACTATTGTGAAGAGAGCAGATATGAAACATTTCATGCGCATGGTTTTACCCGCTCTCCCATACTCTTATGTCATCAATTCCTTTAAGACCAAACTTATCAATTGTTTTGACGATTCCATATTCTATATCCTTTTTAGGAGTTAAAAGGATAGCTCTAATAGTTTTTAAGCCCAATCCTCTAGCTTTCAAGGCTCTCGCGTGCCCATCAAGAATGTAATACTTTCCATCATGTTTAATGCATACTATTGGGACAAGCAGTCTTTCTATTGCCTTTATCTGCTCGATGCTAACTTGTGGCTGAGTAGGAACAAGTTTATCTAAGGGTACATTTTCGACCACCATATAAAACGGCAAATTGTATATCGCCTCATAATACTTCAATAGCGTAATTATTTGGCTCCACGCCTTTAAAATTGGATCATCGATGGGCGCTGGCTCAATCATGGGTAGTGCCTCCATTTCACGCTTTGGTGGAGCTCGATAGCTCACTTCCTCTGGAAAACGCAGTATGTAGGACTCCACCATTTCTCTCATCATTTTTGTTAAGATATAGGCTCTATGGTGTCCGTCTACAATATAATACTCTCCGCCTTTCCTAACGGTTATTATGGGGACATTATAACCCTCATCTATAATCTTCATAAGAATAACGGCCAGCTTATCCTTTTCCAGAAAATCTTCTGTTGGGCAAAGCGATTTAACGGGCAGAGTCTTAAACTCAAGTCCCAATTTTACGCCATAAATCCTCTCAAGGCTGGATTTAATACTTTCAATTTTTATGGGTAAGTCTTCTAGAGTTGTCAACTCTATTTTACGCAATATGTTAGCCTCGCTCTCTAAAGCTATCTTTGAAAGTCGGAAGATATAAAGTGTGACTTGCGGGTTATTTTGATTTTACAGGAGATTTAGAGAGCGAAATAAATGACGAGTGTAATGTATTTAAGCAAGGCTGTATTTTTATAGGGTTAAATAAAATCATATTAATGAGGAGGGTACTTGGGTAAAAAGAAGGTTGTTAGCGAGGAGGAGCTTGAGGAGGAGCTTGTGCTTCCCTCCGGAACCGATGTTTTAGGCATAGCTGTAAAGCTGCTTGGTTATGATCGTGTGTTGGTTAAGTGTCAGGATGGTCATGAGCGTATATGCCGTATAAGGGGGAAGCTTAAGCGTAGGTTTTGGATAAGAGTAGGAGATGTGGTCCTTGTTTCACCATGGGACTTCCAATATGAGACCCGGGGAGATATAATCTGGCGTTATACGAAGGGTCAGGCGGAGCATCTGCGAAAAATGGGTCTCTTAACAATTCAGTGAAGGTCAGCTTTCCCCATGGTGCTGCCTGCTTTTATTGTCGCTCCTTTGACGGGTTCAATATCCTTAAATTGCATATGATATAAGTGGTAGTAAAGCCCCCTCTTCCTAATAAGTTCTTCATGGGTGCCTTCCTCAACAATCCTCCCATCATCTATTACAAGGATTCTGTCAACATTTTGAACAGTTGAGAGTCTATGCGCAATTATTATAGCCGTCCTATTCTTCAAGAGACTCTTCATAGCCTCTTTAATCAGAAAATCGGTGTAAGGATCGAGGCTTGATGTGGCCTCGTCTAGAATGAAGATGGCTGGGTCTTTAAGTATTGCCCGTGCAAATGCGATGAGCTGCCTTTGACCCATTGAGAGCCTGAGACCCTTCTCTCCAACTTTAGTCTCGTAACCCTCTGGAAGCTGCATTATAAAGTCATGTGCGCCTACAACCTTTGCAGCATTTATTACTTCTTCATCCGTTGCATCTGGCTTACCGTATCGGATGTTCTCCTTAACTGTTCCGGAGAAAAGCAGCGTCTCCTGAAGGATTATCCCCATCTGCTTACGCAGAGATTTTTGTGTAAACATCTTTATATCGTATCCATCTATTTTTATTGAGCCCTGCTGGGGATCATAGAATCTGCATAGTAGCTTTACTATAGTGCTCTTGCCAGCACCTGTTGGACCAACGAGGGCTACCGTTTCCTTCGGCTTAATTCTAAAGCTAATGTTGTGTATCACCGGGTAGTTGGGGTCGTAGCCAAACGTTACGTTCTCGAACTCTATCTCGCCTTTTATGGGCGGCATTTCGATTGCGTTTTCAGAGTCTTTTATCTCTGGTTGAACATCAAGCAGCTCAAATATTCTCTCCGCTGCCGCTAAAGCTGATTGGACAATTGAATAGAAATTCGTTAGCTCTTGTATGGGTCTAAAGAACGTTTGAACATATAGCAGGAACGTTACCAGCGTTCCCACAGCGTCCTCAATTGGGCCTAGCGTCCCATTAAGCGCTAGTATGCTACCGTAAATCATTACGACGCCGCTTCCAACAGCCTGAATAACTTGAACCGTTGGGAAGAAGGCGCCCATAATCTTTGCTGCCTCTACGTTTGCCCTCAAGTTTTCTAGATTGATCCTCTGGAAATCGCTCACGAAGTCCCGCTCTTTAGTGAAAGCTTTTATCTCTCTTATGCCTGAGAGGCTTTCTTCAAGCTTAGACGTTACCTGGGATATTTTTTCTCTGGTCCTTCTAAAGGCTTCTCTAAACTTTGATTGAAATATTATCGTGGTTAGGAGGAGAAGGGGAATAACCGTCATTGAAGCCAGAGTTAGCTGGACGTTTATCGTAAACATCATTCCGATAACCAGCGTTAAGCTCATCACGTCGCTTATAACATGTATAACCCCTTCGGTGAATGCTTCTCCTATGGAGTCGGTATCATTAGTTACACGTGAAACTATATCGCCGACATTGCTCCGATCGAAAAAGCTTATTGAGAGAGTCTGGAGGTGGTTGAAGAGATCTGACCGTATCTTAAAGAGCATGCTTTCGCCAATCTTACCCACGAGATACGTGCGTACAGTATTTGCAATCCAACTCAAAATCAAGAATCCTAGGAAAATTAGTATAACCGACTGTAAACCAGCGAAGTCTGCTCGGAGAATATACTTCGCTATAATCTCTCTTCCCAGTATATAGGGGCTTATCATATTTGAGATGGATGTGGCTGCCAGGGCCAATAGTATTACAGCAATCTCCTTCTTGTATGGCGCAATGTATTTTAACAGTCTTATGAGTAGAGTTAAAGTTGGGGTCTTTCTCTCCGCCTTAACCTCCTCAACATGGAAAGGCATACCCCTATGCCATAAAGCCATCCTAACGTCCCTCCATCATAATCCCCATATCTTCTTCCTTAATCTTGGGAGGTAGGAATTCTTTCTGGGCTTCAAAAAGAGACTGGTAAATCTTATAGTAGAGACCTCTCTTTTTAATAAGTTCTTCATGGGTGCCTTCCTCAACAATCCTCCCATTATCTAAAACTATTATTTTATCGGCATTCCTAATCGTTGAGAGTCTCTGCGAGATGATAAAAGTTGTTCTATTTTTTATTAGTGCGCTCAGCGCCTGCTGTATTTCATATTCAGTATCTACATCAACGCTGGAAGTTGAATCGTCAAGTATCAGGATTCTCGGGTTCATAAGTAAGGCCCTGGCTATAGCTATTCTCTGCCTCTGTCCGCCTGAAAGTGTCACACCACCCTCGCCTACAATTGTGTTAAAGCCTTGAGGAAGCTCCATTATGAAGTCATATGCCTTGGCAATTTTAGCCGCGTTTATTATCTCATCCATTGTTGCGTCTGGCTTTCCAAATGCTATATTCTCTTTTACGGTGGCGTTAAATAGGAAGATCTCCTGCGAAACTATGCCTATCTGCCTTCTAAGAGACTCGATTTTTACATCTCTGATGTCATACCCATCAATCAATATCCTTCCGCTCGTGGGGTCGTAGAATCTAGGTATTAAGCGTATTATTGTGCTCTTACCCGAACCTGTAGGGCCGACTAGGGCTACTGTTTCCCCTGGCTTAACTTCAAAGCTTACGTCTTTAAGAATTGGGTGGTTATTGTCGTAACCGAAGGAGACGTTTTCAAATACCACGTGTCCCTTGATTGGCGGCATCTCCACAGCGTTAGGCTTCTCTTTCACGTCTGGGGCGGCATCAATAATTTCAAATATTCTTTCTCCGGCAGCAACCATCCTCTGATAGCTGCTCCAAACGTCACCTATCCTTGAAATCGGCTGTGTTAACATGGCCGTATATGCGCTGAAGACGAATAGCTGATCTATTGTAAGGCGCCCACCTATAACCTGTAGTCCACCATACCAGTAAACGAAGGCTGTTATTGAGCCGCTTATCAGCGCAGATAAAGGAATAAATATTGACCTTAGTTTAACTGCTTGAAGCATGCTTTGATAATATTGGTAATTTTGGCCATTGAACTTCTGTTTCTCATAGTCTTCCACTGCGATAGAACGGATAGCCCTCACGCCTGAAACATTCTCCCATAAGATCGATGTTAAAATGCCATACTGCTCCCTAGCCTTATGCACAATATCCCTTATTCTCTTTCCGAAGAGGGCAAAAGTGACTATTAGTGGCGGCGTAATAGATAGACAGAAGAGCGTAAGCTCCAAGTTAATTGAAAACATGGACATCATAATCCCAGCTATGAGAAATATTGATCCTATAAGCGCTGTTATCTGGAAGCCTAGAAAACCCCTAATCCTATCAATGTCGGTTGTAGCCCTCGACATTATCTGCCCTGTCTCAATTCTATCGAAGAATGCAAATGACTGCCTTTGAATCGCCTTATAAAGATCATTCCTCACATCATATACGACCCTCTGGGAGAAGTAGCTGTTCAGGTAACGCTGGAAGAAAGTTAGAACGCCAAGAATGCATGTTAGAGCTATTGACTGAGCTACAAGGTATAATATCTCGTTAAGGCCGCCCCTCTCCAATATGCTCTTTATCACGGCTCCAGAAATACGGGGTATGTAGACTTGAAGATACGTTGAGAGCAGCATGCATAATACGCTTAAGGACAGGGCATGCCAGTTCTTAAAAATGTATTTTGAGAGTCTATGAAGTAAGCGCATGCCTACCCCTCCAATTTTCTTTTGATATTATTAAGAACCTCTAGAAACTCCCTGTCATTATATAAGCGTAAATCTGTCAAAATTGAGAGTATAAGCTTAAGCGCCGGTTTATCTATCTGCATCGGTGAGGAGTATCTGGAAATAGCCTCTTCACGGGCAGCTTGCTCAAGATGCGAGTATCTCTCAACTAGGTTAAGTAGCTCCTCAGCGTCTCCCTCACTTAACTTGAAGCCAAAAGCCTCCAGCCCTTTGACAGCATTCCTGCAGATTTCTCTTGTCCATTGGGCGATCTCTTCAGATCCCGGCACAAGCCCCTCGCTAAGAACATATGAAATGACGAAGATTTTAGCTGAAGCCCTATAGTACCGCTCAACTAAGTTCCCCTTAACCACGCTCCTTGTTTGCTCGACCAAGCCAGCTTTCTCTAAGGCATTTAAGTGATGCATTATTGAGGAGACGCTCTTATTCAAAAGTTTAGCCAGCTGGCAGGGGGTCATCTCGAAATGTCTAAGATTATGCAGTATGCTTCTACGGGTCTCATCTGCGAGCAGCTTTGCTACCTCAGGATCCTTAATTACCATGAATTCTCTCATTAGGCATCATATATTTTTATGTAGCGCTACATAAAAATGTAGCGGTAAAGAAAAATGTTTTGTTTAGCTCTCATGGCGAATAACCATTAAAATACTATTTAAGCATCTTCCTCAATAGTATTGGTAGTTCATCTAAGAAAGGATGTTGCCTATGGGAGAGTTACAGGAGCTTGGCTATTCGCTTAGTGCGGAGGCTAATATATGTCGCTAAAGGATAGGCTGAGGAAAAAGCTTGAGCGTGAAGAGAAGACCTACGAGACTGAGCAGCTGATGAAGGAGAAAAGAAGTGAAGAATATGAGGTTCTTGAAGAGGTTTTCGATAAATCAACCCTCATGACAATATATGACTTCATGAATGACGGCGTAATAAAGGAGATTTATGGCGTTGTGAATTCGGGGAAGGAGTCGCGGATATATTGGGGTATAGGCCCAAACAATGAGGAGATAGCGATAAAAATATTTCTGACAGTTTCAGCGGAATTTAGGAAGGGTAGGCTCCCATATATTATTGGGGATCCAAGATTCAAGAACGTTAGAAAGAATTTGAGGAGCCTAGTCTTCTTATGGGCTCAGAAAGAATACAAAAATTTGAGCTTAGCGTATGATGCCAAGGTTAGGGTTCCACGGCCCATAGCCATAAAGAATAACGTTTTAATCATGGAGTTTATAGGCAGGAATGGCGTGAGCGCACCGCTCCTGAAGGAGGTTGAACTTAAGAATCCGGAGAGGATGTACCATCTGATTATCTTACATGTTAAGAGACTTTATAGGGGTGCTGGTTTAGTGCATGGGGATTTAAGTGAATATAATGTTATGGTTTGGAGGGGTAGACCAGTTCTGTTTGATTTTTCACAAGCAGTTCCAATTGAGCATCCAAGCTCAGAGCAATTTCTCATGAGAGATTTAGAGAATATAAATAGATTTTTCTCTAAGATCGGAGTAAATGTTGTTGATATTGGGGATCTATATAGGATGGTGGCTGGGGAGCATGAAGCAGCTGTTCGTTAAGATACCTAGGGAAAGAATTGGTGTGCTGATAGGTCAAAACGGCAGCGTTAAGGATTACATACAGAAGAAGCTGCCAGTTAAACTTGATATTGATAGTGAGAGCGGAGACGTAACTATCACCTTAAGAGAGGATGCTGAAGATCCATCATTACTATTCAGGGCTAAGGATGTTGTTTTAGCGATAGGGAGAGGGTTTTCCCCTGAGAGAGCGTTCAAGCTTCTGGAAAGCGAGGATTGCATGCTTGACATAATTGACTTAAGAGAGATTCTTGGTAAATCTGAGTCTGAGATTAGAAGAATTAAAGGTAGGATAATTGGAAGGGATGGTAAGGCGAGGGAGATGATTGAAGAGCTTAGCGGCGCCTCGGTATCTGTTTACGGACACACCGTTGCGATAATAGGCGACGTTGAGCAGGTCAATGTAGCTCGGGAAGCAATAAATATGCTAATAGACGGCAGCCAACATTCAACAGTCTACAGATTCCTACAGAGGAAGAAGCAGGAGCTTAAGAGGAGGAGACTTGAACTTTGGGAGGGTGGGACGCTATTACCAGAATCTAGATGAGCATAATAAAAACTAATATCATGGTTTAGTCATCACCTTTTAGATAAGGGGTGTGGAGATAATAAGCCAAGTATTCCAGGAGATAAGCCCAGCCGACTTCTTCTATAGGAATAGGGAGATAGCGGGATTTGCAAACCCTGCTAGGGCCATATTTTCAGCTAT
This sequence comes from Candidatus Bathyarchaeota archaeon, assembly GCA_018396635.1. Lineage (GTDB taxonomy): Archaea > Thermoproteota > Bathyarchaeia > Bathyarchaeales > DTEX01 > DTEX01. The sequence continues at coordinate 21,254 of JAGTQE010000004.1, read as the reverse complement.
AAGGGAACTTGTGGAGAACTCTTTTGATGCAACCGAGCCTCTAGGTATTCTGCCAGATATCTATATACGGCTTTCATCCAATAATGAGGGCGAAGAGGGCGAAAAAATCTACGTATTAAGGGTTAGAGATAACGGGTCGGGTATACCAGCCGACTACATACCGCTAGCCTTCTGCCAGTTCCTATTTAGCTCAAAATATAGGTTGAAGCAGTCTAGGGGGACATTCGGTTTAGGTGGAACTATGGCGATCCTTTATGGGCAGATAACGACGAATAAGCCTGTAAAAGTAATCTCAAGTACGGGATCCCAAAAAATATACGAGTACACCCTCATGATAGATATTGAGCGGAACCGCCCAATAATTTTAGACAGGAAAATATATGAGAATGATGCGCGGTGGCATGGGACAATAGTTGAGTTAAGCCTTGAGGGCGACTATGCTAAGGCTATGCCGAAGGTTCTTGAGTATTTAAAGCAAACTGCCATTGCAAACCCGTACGCCAACATTACATTTGTAGACCCGAGAGGGCGGCTATATAAGTTTGAGAGAGCTGTCTCGAATCTACCTCCTCCACCAAAAGAGACTCTTCCCCACCCTCATGGAGTAGATGTTGAGACGTTATCCCGCATCATACGCGTAACACGATGCAAAACTTTACTCGACTTTATGCAGGAGCACTTCCATAGAGTTGGCAGACATACAGCCAAACGCTTCCTAGATTTTGCCGGTTTCCCCGAAGACGCCGACCCTAAAAAGCTCAAGCCGGAAGAAGTAGTTAAGCTTGTTCAGGCAATGAAGAATTTTAATGGCTTTTTTCCGCCTGACGCCAGCTGCCTATCTCCTCTAGGCGAAGAGATTCTTAGGGCTGGAATATTAAAGGAGCTTGAACCGGAGTTTGTGGCGGTTACCCAGCGTAAGCCGTCAGCGTACTCAGGACACCCATTTATCGTTGAGGTTGGAATAGCCTATGGTGGAAAGGTTCCGCCTGCGGAGGATGTGCTATTATATAGGTTTGCAAATAAAATACCTCTAGTCTACGATGAATCGGGCGATGTATGCTGGAGAATTATTAAGTCAATTAACTGGAGGAAGTATGGATTAATGCCTGGGATGCCGGTTGCAATCCTAATCCATATATGTAGCACTAAGATCCCTTGGAAAACCGTCGGCAAGGAGATGATCGCCGATAGACCAGAGGTTAGTAGAGAGATTTTGAATGGCGTTAGGGAGGTTGCGCGTAAGCTTGGGACCTATTTGTCAAGGAAAGAGAGGATTAAGCGTGAGAAGGCTCGCATCTCATTCTTCGTGAAGTATCTTCCTAAAATAGCAGAGTTTTCGGCGAAACTGGCCGGTAAGGAGAAAATACCTAATATAGAGGATCTTTTGAGGAGGGCTAGAAGGTTTGAGGAGAGTTAGCCTTACAGCCAAAGAGAAGAGGAGAGAGGTTCTCGCCAAGCTTGAAAAGTTTGGATATGATTTATATGATCAGCTTGAGAGGGGAATTTTGCCAGATATAATTATGCCCAGTAGGTCTATAGATAACATATATTACAGTCCAGAACTCAGACAATATACTTTGGGAGACAAGAAGATTAGGAGAAGCGCCAGCAACATTAGGCATTTAAGACCCATTGCGCAGCTGGTTTGGATGGCATATTTCGTTCATGAACTGACAGCGAGCCAAAAAACTTCAACGCTAAGAGATGTCTTTTACTCAGCCCAAGCATATGATATACCATTCAAAAATCAAGATGAATCCGATGACATAATAACCGACCTGGAAACGATACTTGGATGTACAAGGGAAGACTTCAACGTTTTCCCTGAAGAGAGGTCGGCTGTCTTCGGAGACCTAACAATAGAATATACTATACCAAATTATGAGGGGAAGCGCCTAAACTTAACATCACACCCAGACGGCGTCATGATTGGCCCAGCATTGACCTCAGCGGAATTCATAGAGACGAATGCCGATAAGGTTATAGCTATTGAGAAGGGCGGCTTATTCACGAGGTTTATTGAGGAGAGGGTTCATGAGAGATTTAAAGCCATCCTAGTCTTTCTGGGCGGCCAAGCTCCACGCTCAACAAGATACTTTATCCGTAGGTTGAATCAGGAGCTGGGCTTACCAGTCTACGTGTTTACTGATGCCGATCCATGGGGTATGCATATCGCCATGGTGATTATTTCAGGCTCGGCAAATGCAGCCCACGTTAAAGAATTGACTACGCCAGACGCCAAGTGGGCTGGAGTTTGGGCATCTGATATAGTGAGCTATAAGCTGCCCAGCGATAAGCTCGAGGACATAGATGTTAAGCGCCTACATGAACTTCTACGTGACCCAAGATATAAGGGGGAGCCATGGCAGAGGGAGATAAACACCTTTATGAGAATTCAGAAGAAGTGTGAGCTGGAAGCATTCTCAAGGTATGGGTTAACACATATTGTGGACAAGTATTTGCCGCAGAGGTTAAAAGATCTTGGGGAATAAGATACCTACTTTGGAGGGATGATATTGAGCAAGGAAAGAAGAGAGAGTTCTCTAAGCCTAGTATTTATGGAGAAAATCTCAGGCTTAGCACTGTTGATAGTGGGCATAATACTGGCGCATCAGACAAACATAAATATGGGTTACTTGGAGGGGGCTGGCATATTTTTCATGGTTATCAGCGTAGTGCTAATTATTCTTGGGCTATTAATGATTATCGCCGAGATAACCTAAAGTGAGACCACACTTTACATGTTTCTCTCCACTAAGAATTTTTTAAAGAAGTCAAAAGCCCTTCGCCCAGAAAAGCTATGCTCGCCTGGAAAAACCTCTATCCAGAGGTTTTCAGGGTGCCCGCTAACCTCATAAGCCCTTTTAATAGTTTCGTGAGCTTTTAGCGCCGAATGTATCCAGAAGCAGGTGTCTGATGCTCCGCTCTCTATTAGTAGTGGTTTAGGCGCTATCGCCGCTATCACGTCAGGCACATCCATATACTTATATAAGTAGGGTACTATTTGAGAGCCGCAGAAATTAGGCCTATGAATGGCGTAATGCTCAACTATCGTCGCATAGCATATTATGTCGGCTGCCTTTATTCTATCATCCAGCAGGGCTAGAAAAGTGGTCATTGTGCCCCCAAATGAGAGCCCCATGCAGCCTATTCTTTCAGAATCAACATAGTCTCTTGTTAAGAGGAAGTCTATTACACGCATACCGTCAAATATATTCGCCCCAAGCAGGGTTCTACCCAAAATCAGATGCTGGAGAAAATGGACATTGCATATGTCCCTTCCAGGATACGGGTTACGATAGCCTATCCGCTCTCCAAAGCTCCTCCAATCTGGCACGATTGTCACGAACCCTGCTGCCGCCATCTGCTCCCCATAATTGTAATTATGTCTTAGGATGTCAGCCTTCCTGTCTGGATCGTTAAAGTGAACCCCGGCAACCGAGTCTTTTCCATATGGTCCATGCCCATGAGCGCAGAGTATCGCCGGCTTCTTTACCCCACCACCTTTCGGTATCAGCAGGTAAAGCGGGACATAGCAGTCCTCCTCAGTCTGAATTAGCCACTTCTCCCTCACAAATTTTTCCGTCTCCTCAGATGAGAGTAAACGTGGGTTTAGCGGGGCAGGTTCAGGGAATTCCCCCAAAAGCTCCAGGATCTTACTCTTAACTTTAACCTTCCACTCCTCAAATTCCTCTTTCGATGTCGCCTTAAAGGACATTGACGGTTTTATCCTCTTATAGAGCTTTAGAATGAAGTTGTCTGTGATTTGGGGGGCATCAATTATCTCAACCATGTAGCCATCACCATAATGAAAATAATAGTCTCATGAAAGTTAAAGCTTAATTGTTAAATTTTTGGTTTGGAATCTCTATTGGCAGCCTCCCATACTCATATACCGTCTCCACTAATGCCTTAAGCCCCGTCTTCAGGTAGTCTGGATGAATATCCTCGGTTATGCTTATTATCAGCCTATCCCCCGGAGCTGCCTCCCTCAAAAGACTTATTGTATAATTTCTTATCCTCCCCGGGCTCTCCAAGAGAACAGCTTCCGGAAAGTTCATCCATATGATCTTGTCCTTCCAAGCTTCTCTAGCCTCTTTAAGCGGTAGGTCTCCTCCAGGAGGTGGCGTGAAGGCTTCAATGGCGTCTAACTCAGTTTTAGATATAAGGTCTTTGAGGGTTCTGAGCCTTCCATCCATATGTGATATGGCTTTCTTCCCCTTAGACTTGAGGATTTTGCAGTATTTGTTGTAGAACGGTAGGCAGTATTTTTCAAAGAGGTTGGGCGAGATCATGACTCCATCTATATTATCTCCGATTCTCACGATCTCCGCTGGAGAATCGGCTATAACCCTATACATTTCAGCATACTTCTCGTCAATTACCGAAATAAGATCATCTATAACATCTGGCCTCTTCCTAAACATTATGGTAAAGTTCCTGAAGCCCATATATCTTAAGATTATTTTCATAAGCGGCGTATAATCTGAACCTACCGTAACTACGCCATCTCCTCCTAAATCCCTCTTGAGCTGAATATACTCCTCATAATTAGCCTCGTAAACAGCATCCTTAATAGTGAACTTTAAGGCGTCAATATCATCGAGATTTTTAACCGGATGCTCAACAATCCAGCTCCCTCCGGGAAGCTGAAACCTTAAGTTGACTCTAGTGACCATCGAGAGCTTGCCGCGAGGCGTAATATAGGTTGTGTAAAGATAGTTGCCCGCTCTTCTTTCCTCGACTTTGACGTTGGGCATATAGACCCTATAGACGCTACATCTAACATCCAGACCCAAACCCATGTTTCTCATGTTACGCTCAAACTCACCCCTAGGGAGGTGATTCGAGTAAATTAGCATTGGAACTACATCAGGCATCTTCCCATTTAATACAGCATTAACCCTTTCACTCACATTCATCCTCCAGCACCCCAACCGAAACCTAAATACTTAGCAGTGCTAAGCCAAAAGTATCTTAGTGCTCAGCGCTATAAATTTTGGCGTTTCCCAAAGATTTATTTTTGTTGAGATCCTAAATTTTACAATGTGATCAATATGGGCGGCAGTATAAATGTGACTGTGTGGAATGAGTTTATTCACGAGAGAAGGGATGAGAGGGTTGCCAAAATATATCCGGAAGGGATTCATGCGGTCATCGCCAGATATCTACGTGAGCAGGGCTTCAACGTACGGACAGCGACATTCGACGAGCCCGAGCACGGCTTAACAGAAGAAGTTCTAAACAACACTGATGTACTAATATGGTGGGGGCATGTCGCACATGATAAGGTAAGCGACGTCGTCGTTAATAGAATATATAATCGTGTGACGTCGGACGGTATGGGACTAATAGTCTTACATTCGGGGCACTTCTCAAAAATATTCAAACGTCTGCTTGGAACTTCATGCAACCTTAAATGGAGGGAGGCTGGTGAGAAGGAGAGAATATGGGTTGTCGCAAGATGGCATCCTATAGCGGAGGGTCTAGGAGATTATTTTGAGATTGAGCATGAAGAAATGTACGGTGAGCCGTTCGATATACCGCCTCCAGATGAACTGGTATTCATAAGCTGGTTTAAGGGCGGCGAAGTATTTCGCAGCGGATGCTGTTTTTACAGGGGGGCGGGGAAAATATTTTACTTCAGACCGGGCCATGAAACTTACCCAACCTACTATAATCCCGACGTGTTAAGGGTTATAGGTAATGCCGTCAGATGGTGTGCTCCGGTTAGGAGACCTAAACCCGTCATGGGAAATGTGAAGCCGCTTGAACCCCTATAGCTAGACTGCATATATCACTTATATTCTCCCTTTTTAAATTATAGTCTTGGGTTGAGGTTTGTTTAAATCGCATATATTTAAGGATAAGAATAAGCTGTCGCCCTACTATGTTCCGAAACGCCTCCCACATAGAGAGAAGCAGATAAACATGCTTCTCTCAATCTACGGCGATATGTTAAAGAATATTTGGAGCGCCTACCCACGCTTTATCCAGATAGTTGGGGCGGCTGGGACTGGAAAGACTTGCACAGCACTAAAGTTTGGTGAAATTATCGTTGACATGGCGCGTAGGGAAGGCATTAACCTCAAACACATTTACATGAACTGTAAGGTTGACGGGGCGACACGCTATGTTCTCTTCAGCAACCTTGTTAGGAAGGTAACGCAGAAGATATCGACAAAGAGCTTGAGCCCAGAAGAGATGATTAGGCAGCTCATCGACTACTTAAGGTTTGAGGAGACCTTCCTAATAATAACTTTTGATGAAATCGACTACTTTGTTCAAATGAACCCTAGGGAGCGCGTCATATACGATTTAACACGCATGCCGGAAATTTATCCTGGAGAGCCTATACCTGTAATCGGGGAGATTTTTATTGCTAGGTCGCTTAAATGGCATGATCTTCTTGAGCCTGGCGAGAAGTCGACTCTTGGCATAGGTATAATAGAGTTTCCAAGATACACGAGCGGGCAGATTAGAGATATACTTGAGGATAGGGTTGAGGAGGCTTTTCAGCCGGGTGTTGTTTTAGATGAGACGCTTGACCTGATAAGTGATATAACGGCTAATCCTCCAGTTAACGGTGATGCGAGGATTGGGCTTGAGATCCTTTATTATTCTGGAGTACTTGCTGAAAACCTCGGCTCAAGTAGAGTCCTACCTGAGCATGTTCGCAGAGTCTACAGCGAGATAAATCCAACTATAACTACTGAGGATATAATGAGCCTCGATAAGAATGGCAGATTAATACTTTTAGCCCTCGTTAGAGGGCTGAAGGCGAATAAGTCCGCGTATATAAGCTTAAGGGATCTACGGAGATTTTACGGTATTGTTTGTGAGGAGTATGATGTGAAGCCTGTTGAGAATTTTGAGGAGCATGTCCAAGACTTGATCTATCGGGGGATAATAGACATGAAGTCGTTAATGGAGATCGGCATATCCGGTGCGACATTAGTGGACCTGGAAAGATTCCTAGATAACCTATTAAGGCAGCTAGAATCTTGAGAGGTATTGGGATGTGAGGGTGGAAAAGAAGATTGAAAATATATGGGAAGAGCTTGAGCTGGGTTTAGGCGGAGGGAAGAGACTTAAAATATTGATTCACTTAGCGCTAAATCCAGATAAAGCCTTCACTAAGTATGCCCTCGCTAAGTATACGGGTCTCAGAACCCCGTCGGTTGATAGGCGGCTTAGAACCTTGGTGGAGTTAGGTTGGGTTAAGGAGAACGAGTTTAAGCCGAAAACATATCAGATAAACCTTGAGAATGAGACTGTTAAAGCGTTTCTAGATTTCCTCTCAACCCTTAGGAGGCGATTAAAGGCTATACCCCCTCCCCCCACCTAATATTTCACAGACTCCTTAAATAACTCTGGGCATGAGAATACTATGGTTATGTAAATGGAGAGAAGAAGTAATACTCAAACTAAAATTAAGGATAACCTGAGCAAAGTAAATGTGGAGCAATGTCTAAATCCATGGGATAAAAATTGTAAAAATACTAACATAGCCATATATATTATGTATAAGGGGAGAAGAATCCCTTTATGCTGGAAGTGTTGGAAAAAGATCTCGAAAAGTGATATCGTGTGGGAGGCGTATTGATGGAGGATTTAGAATCTCTAGATGGTGTTGGTCCATCAATAGCTTCTAAGCTGAGGGCTGCAGGCTACACTACGATAGAGGCTGTAGCCGTCACTCCGCCAATGGAGATAGTTGAGAGGACTGGAATAGGCTTGGGAACAGTACTTAAAATTCAAGAGTCTGCGAGGAAAATGCTCTCAGCAGACTTTAAGACTGCGCGGGAATATTATGAGCACAGAAAAAGTATGAGGCGTTGCACAACTGGAAGTAAGAAGCTTGATGAAATACTTGGAGGCGGGATAGAGACTCAAGCGATAACCGAGCTCATAGGCGAGTATGGTTCTGGAAAGACCCAGCTGTGCTTAATGCTTTCGGTTACAGCCCAGCTACCCTACGATAGGGGTGGGTTGGAGGGTAAAGTTGCATTTATAGATACTGAGGGGACATTTATGCCTGAGCGGATATATCAAATAGCCTCAGGTCTAGGCTTAAACCCGAACGAGGTTGCAAACAATATTTTTGTTGCCAGAGCCTATAATAGCAGCCACCAATGCCTGCTAATAGATAGGCTTTTTACGCTGTGCCCGGAAAATAACGTTAAGCTTGTCGTCGTCGATAGCATGATAAGCCACTTTAGAGGCGAATATATCGGGCGGGAAACCCTCTCGGAGAGACAGCAGAAGCTAAATCAATACTTACACAAATTGCTTAGGCTTGCGGAGGCATATAATTTGGCCGTAGTTATAACGAATCAGGTTCAAGCGAATCCGGCTGCGTTCTTCACTGATCCAAATAGGCCTGCTGGCGGAAATATTATGGCGCATGCCTGCACTCATAGAGTCTATTTGAGGAAGGGTTCGAAGAACGTTAGGGTTGCAAAGATAATCGACAGCCCATATCTGCCGGAGAGGGAGGCCAACTTCATTATAACTGAGAAGGGTATAGCCGACGTTGAGGGAGAAGATTAGCTGCCAGCCTCAATAATATTGTAGCCAGCCGCCCTCCTAAGCCTATTCATTACTGCTAACCCTAAACCTTTCTGCGGAACGCCCTCAGCAATTATTACATCGACCCCCTCATCATCGAGCTCTCTAAGCAATCTGAATAGATTTTTCGCTATTGATGATAGGTTTGAGCGGCTCCCCATAGACTTCACTATCCCAATATTATATCTTCGTATACTTTCATCTGTGGCGAGGATGCCGACCTTTTTACCATCCCCGAGATATTTCTCCGCCAATTCGGCAACCTTTCTGATAATAGCATTAAATTCTCCTTCAACAACTATCATCTCAGCCCTCGGTGCGTAGTGCTTATGTTTAAGCCCAGGTGAACGTGCATGTTTAATGTGAAACTCCTTCTTTGAGACCGCTGCCGGGTGTATGCTTACCCTGCCTAAAACTTTTCTCAGCTCCTCATATGTTAGCCCGCCTGGCCTAAGGATCTGCGGAGGATTAGACGTCAAATCCAAAACTGTTGATTCAACGCCTATATTTGTTGGTCCGGCGTCAAGTATAATATCTATTTTGCCATAGAGATCCTGAATCACATGCTCAGCTATTGTTGGGCTCGGCCTACCCGCCAGGTTGGCGCTTGGAGCAGCTATAGGTGTTCCAGAAGCCTCTATTAGGGCCAGGGCAACCTTATGTCTAGGCATCCTTATAGCTACGGTATCTAATCCACCAGTTGTCACTCTGGGAACAATATCCGAAGCCCTAAGGACTAAAGTTAATGGGCCCGGCCAGAACCTACTCATGAGTTTTTCCGCACTTTCCGGGACCTCGGCAGCTAGCCTATAAACATCCTCCTTCCTCGCAACATGAACTATTATTGGGTTATCTGGGGGCCGCATTTTAACTAGGTAAATGTTCCTGACGGCTTCTGGGTTTAGCGCATCCGCACCCAATCCATAAACCGTCTCCGTGGGAAAAGCTACCAAGCCTCCTTCACGTATCACATTTGCAGCCAACGTTATCTTCTCTCTCTCAGGATTCTCACAATCAACCTTTAAGACAATCGTCTTCTTTATCGCCGACATCTTTAATCCTTCAAAAAGTATTAACAGCTAAGACCTTTCTTAATATTTTGTTTGGTGAACATTGGTTGGCTGAAGGAGATTTGAGGGAGCATTTTCCATTTATAAAGAAGTATTCTAGGCTCCTAGATATTTTAAGCGATAAGGATTTAGCCTCACTAGGAGATGCCTACATCAACTTTGTTTATTCGCTGGCATTATCTAAGGTTGCCGGTAAGCCTATTGGACGTAAACTCGATAGCAATACCCTCTCCTTAGCTTTAAAGAGGGCTGGAATAAGAGCTCTGCTACCTCAAAGGACGGATAAACATAAGCAGGCTGATGCTACTGAGGCTCTTATGATTTTCGGCTGGCTTTCAGGCGCAATATCTATTGAAGAAACAGTCAGCATATTGACTAAAGAAGGTGATCTAGTGGACAATATAAGCGCGATATTGAAGTTGATATTAGAGAGGATTAAGATCCCTTAGGGGCGATTTAACTCAGCCTTTAAAGGCTTTCTCAAACTCCTTCCTTAGGAGACTTCCCCTCTCAAGGATCTTCTTAACGGCCTCCTTTAAAGCGGCCTCCGGGCTCTTATTCCCCCTTGTCTTAACCGTTATTATTGGCTTAGAGACCAGTGGATGTGATATGTTGTAGCTGGCTATCTCCACATCATCATCCTCTAAGAGAACTGCCTCTAGGAGATTGCATAAAGTATGCCCCTCCCCATCAACCTCAATAACTATTTTGTTCGGCCCCCTCTCTAATACTGTTAACTGCATCCCCAATAATCCCCCTACAGGTTTCCTAGACCGTAATCAGATGCTATTTTCCTGGACTCAATATTTCCGCAGTCTTCGCAATATAAGTTTTTGCCTTCCTTTTTGCTCTTCCCCCTAAGCTTTAACACTCCGCCACATTTGGAGCATAGCGCAAATATTACACCTAACCTCTCGCCCCTCGTGGTTAGATGATAGGTTCTATTGGCCTCACTTATGACTTTAGCCCGCACGAGGTCGCCAAGCTTAATTGCGTCAAAGATATCTTCAGTAAACTTCTCCTCTATATCCGATATATGTAGCACACCTGTAAAGAAGCCTGAAAGAAATCTCTTTCCAACCTTTATTATGCGTATAAAGGCCATAGCGCTCTGAACGTTGACAACATGTCCTACGACTATGCTTCCAACCCTTGGAACACAGGCCTCGCGTGTCACAGGGTGGACTGAGACCTTCCTGCTGACTTGATCTATTAGCAGGTATCCTACGTTGCTAGCATATATCACTCCATTTTCAACATAGGTTCCTCTATCAGGAATGAACTCCTCTATAACGCCGATCCTTTCTCCCGGAACCACAAACATCCCGCTCTTCTTTTCCACCATATCTACATACCGCTTATCTTTGCTCTAAAATTACCGGGATGAAGGGCAATATTAGTTTTGCTATTCTTTCTTCTCCCCCTCCCTTAAGCGGAGGATTCTGTATAAGTCAGCCTTAACGATATAACGCCTCTTTCTATGGAATTCGTAGGTTCGGTTTATGATTATGTCCACCTCATAGATATGGTCTATTAGGCCGCCTAACTGCGGGATACGCCTACTCAGAAACTCTCTGACGAGCGGGCTTCTCTTATGGAGGGAATATATGATGTCTGATATCTTAAGGGCCTTTTCTAGAAACCTCACATCCGCCCCCTTATGCCAGCTTCCAAATGGCGGATTCATTAGCGTTGTGTGAAAGTGGCCGCTAACGCAATCTATATCGCCTATTATAAAGTCGACCTCAGCCCCAACTTTTTCAGAATTCTTAACAGCGGCCATTATGGCGTCCCTATCTATATCAACTCCAACAACCCATTCAGCGCCAAGTATTGCTGCAGCAATGGAGAGGATCCCGGATCCGCAACCTAAATCAATAACTCTTTTGCCACATATGTCCCCATATATCCACTCCGCCGTGTAAACAATGTTCGCTGCGCTTTCAGCGTCAAGCATATAGCTTTCCCACTTCAGTTTTGGTTTTGGCGGAGGCTCTATCTGTGATAATAGGAGGGCGAGGTGCTTTCTCCTCAGCAATGGGGGCACCCTTACAATCCAAGGCCTAAAGTAAACCGGACTGAAGGTATTCCTCCCACGATACTCTCCCAATGGCAACATATAACTCTTTAGGGGTTAGAACTGGCCTATGGAATTTTTGGGCTTCGTAGAGTGAGATCCTTGGACACGCCGTGTTAACGTATGCTTCTATCGTTGGGAAGTTCATTAGGATCTCTGGTGTGACCTCCCTCATTGCCAGCAGCACCGCCCTCCTACCAGCACCCTCTATATCCCTTTTAACTTTAAGCGAAGTTTCAAAGTCCATCTGACCAATCTTAAGGCCTATAATCACGCCCCATGTTCTCGCATCGGAGGCTTCAGATATGCTCATCCACCGCCTATTAATTATGCGTTTAGCCTCATCATCAACCCTATAAACTTTTCTCTCAAACGGATCAACTGCGATGACAGGCTTCATTGTGGCCAAGTATAGTCCAGTGGCGTGGAATAATCCTCCACCGATGAATAGGAATGCCTCAACGTGCTTTGAGATAGCCTTAGCGTTTCGATAGTCGCATCCGAGCACCTGGCCCGGATACTTTAAGCCTGCTTCGCTTCCCACATAAACCTTTTTACCAGCCCTCTTAAGCGTCTCTTCCACATCGCTTAGGATGTGCGTGTGTTGGACGACTGTCGCTAAGCCAATCTTCTCCCAGGGGCTGAGCTGTCGTATGGCCTCCTCAACAAGGCTTTTAATATCAATGTTCGCCTTAGCCTCAATGTATATTACTGGTACATTAACCCGCCACTTAAGGCGCTCCAACTCTGAGTGCCCATAGTGGATTATGAGGTCGGCTGACAAGATTAGAGCCTCGTTTAATGCTAAGTCGCATGCCCCATAGCACGGGTCAGCTGAGACTATCGCCAGCGCCCCCGCCTCCTCCACAATAGATGAAATACGCACGGCTTCAGACCTAAGCCCCTCAGGCAGCTGAATTAGAACCCTACTTACACCGCGCTTAACGATTTCGTCCCTTACCCTTCTCTCCTCTAAATCAAATAACGTTGACAATTCAACCAAAATAAAAAATAGGGGAGGATTTAATAAGATTATTCAGGGCTACTCGTTATCTAGAGGAATATCGAGGTCTGGGTCTTCATGTATTCCCTTGCCGGTTGCCTTCTCAATCAATATGCGCTGCTCAATCGATGCTACTAGCTTCCTTGTCTGTACAACAACATCTGGGTTAACTGATATGCTGTCTATTCCACTTCTAACAAGGAACTCTGTGAACTCTGGATAGACGCTTGGAGCCTGCCCACATATACTGACTGTCTTACCGTCGCGATGGGCCAGTTTAATGAGCAGCCGGATAGCCCTCTTAACTGCTAGGTCCCTTTCATCGAAGAGGTGCGCGACAGTCTCATTGTCTCTATCGCAGCCTAGAATCGTCATCGTCAAATCATTGCTTCCGATGCTATAGCCATCAATATACTTATTGAATTTATCTGCCAGCAGACAGTTGCTCGGTATCTCAGCCATAAGCCAGACCTTAAAGTCCGGTCCTCTGCGCAGCCCCTCCTCCTCCATTATCTTAATAATCTTCTCCAGCTCATCGACGCGCCTACAGAATGGTATCATGACCCATAGGTTCTTAAGGCCGTACTCCTCCCTAACCTTCTTGACGGCTTTGATCTCGAGCTTGAATGCCTCAATATACTTTGGATCATAGTATCTTGAAGCTCCCCTCCAGCCCAATAGCGCCGAGGGCTCAACGGGCTCGTATTTCTCTCCGCCCTTAAGTTCCCTATACTCTGAGGACTTGAAGTCGCTGAAGCGCATAACAACGGGTCTTGGATAGAATGCTGCGCAGATCTTGCGGAATGCCTCAGCGAGCTTATTAACGAACTCCTCAGCCCTGCCAGTCTCAATCATGTAGAGCGGATGCTCACCTATCTCACTCGACCAGACAAACTCCTGCCTAAGCAATCCAACGCCATCGGCTGGTAGGGCAGCAACCTTCTCAGCGAGCTCCGGCTCGCCGAGATTAACATATATCTTCGTTCCAGTAACTATGTAAGGCTCAGCCGCGACGACTGCTGTAGGCTTAGCCTCAACCTTTTCAGCAACCTTCTCAACGAGGTCCTCAACAACACCCTCATATACAACGCCCGTCTTGGCGTCAACAGTCACCATCATGCCATCTTTAAGGACCTCTGTTGCGGGTGTACCGCGTGAAGCGGTCCCAACGATGCATGGTATGCCAAGCTCCCTAGAGACTATTGCGGCGTGGCATGTCATTCCGCCCGAATTGGTTATTATGGCTGCAGCCTTACGCATCGCAGGAACCCAGTCTGGCGCAGTCATTTCTGTGACGAGTATCTCACCCTTCTGGAACTCATTGATCCTGTCGACCGTCGGTATAATGTGAACTTTCCCAATAGCTATGCCCGGTGAGGCAGGTAAGCCTTGAACCAGGATCTTCCGCTCCTTGGTTACAGGCGGCTTCTCCTCAACAACCTCAGCCTTCTTAAGGGCCCAGACCGTTTCAGGCCTGGCCTGCAGTATGAATAGCTTGTTTGTTCTCTCATCGAGAGCCCACTCGATATCCATCGGCTTACCGTAATGTCTCTCTATCTCTATAGCGTATCTCGCTAGCTCCTTGATCTGCTCATCTGTCAGAACCTGCTTATCTTGCAGCTCAGGTGGAACTGGCATCTCTACTGTTCCACCCGTTGGAGACCTAACTAGCTGAACAGTCTTTCTAGAGACAGTCTTCTTCACGATCTCTAAGTCCGACTTCCTCACGTAATATTCGTCTGGCGTTATCTTCCCCTGAACCACATACTCTCCTAAACCGTAGCCAGCCTCTATCAGAACAACGCTCCTGTCGCCAGTGGCTACGTCGAGCGTGAATGCGACTCCGCTAGCCTTACTATAAACCATTAACTGCACTACTGCGCTAAGCGCCACAGCCATGTGGTCAAAACCCTTCTGAGTCCTATAGAATATGGCTCTGTCAGTGAATAGGCTTGCATAGCAGTGCTTTATCTTCTCAACAACCTCCTTAGCGGTGTGGACATTAAGGTAGGTTTCCTGCTGGCCGGCGAAGCTGGCATCCGGCAGGTCCTCGGCTGTGGCGGAGCTGCGGACCGCTACGAATGGATCCCTCTCACCAATTCTTCTGGCCAGCTCCTCATAAGCCTTAACGATCTCCTCCTCTAAATCTTTAGGCATTTCAGCAGAAGCTATTAGGCTCCTTATTCTAGCGCCGACCCTCTGCAGGGTCTGCGTGTCATTCGGATCCTTAAGATCCTTGAGTATTTCAGCTATCTTCTCGTCAAGCTTATTTGCCCTTATATAGTATCTGTATGCCTCCGCCGTCGTCGCGAATCCATAGGGCACTGGGACGCCGGTTCTCCTAGTCATCTCACCTAGGCTTGCGCTTTTGCCTCCGACTAGCGGCACGTCCTCCATGCCTATTTCATCAAACCATAGTACATATTTTCCCTTTTTCTCAGACATTTCCCTCACCCTTCATATCCTATGATTTAGATTGAACTTGAGTCATTTGGGGCGATATTTTCTCAACAATTATTCTGCATGGCGTAGGCAACTTGGCTGAGGCCCTCCTAAGAGCCTCTTTTGCAGCCTCCAAACCGCTCTCATCAACCTGAACAATAATGATCTCTTGGTTGGGCTCAACACGAGCAGCCCTACCAATAGGCTTACCAAAAGCCCTACGCATGCCCTCCTGAAGCCTATCTGCATGCGCGCCAAATATCATTTTATTCTCCCTCAAAACTACATGTGGAAAAATGAGGACCCTCATGAAAAATCTTTCGCCTAACATCTTCTGCAAGTACCTATTAGCTGCAATACGAGCTGCCTCAAGGGCGTTATGTCTGATCTGAACCCTTTCCTCCGAGACCAATGAAACTTGATAAGTATAATTCTCTGAGGGTTTCCCAAATGTAAACTTGGTTATTTTAGGCTGAGGGGCTCCATGAATATACTCATGTCTCGTATATGGCATACCCTTAACTTCACGATAGTTTCGAGCCTTCATCGCAAGTCCCTTTTAGCATTAAGAAGAACAGAAATATTTAAACCTTATTAGGAAGATGGAAGGCTGGGAATAACGCTTCCGTTAGGCTAGAGAGTAAACATTTTTGCCACTAATTAAAATTCTATTCTCCTATTCCTAAACCATATCTTAGCCAGCGCATCATAGTTTTTGAAGACTTCCCTTAAAATCGGAATATACATCTTTATCTCCTCATCAGTCATATATTGGAATTGATATTCGCCAATGTATGGCGACGGCTCACCTATCCTCGTTATGAACTCTATATGCATAAATGGGTCTCCACGCTTAATTGTTATCGGAGTCCTATCGTTATTCAAGTTGACAACCTCAAGCGCTAATCTACCAACGAAGCCGCTGTGAACCTTTGCAGCGTTTAGGAAAGATAGCCCCATCCTACCATACTTGCTCTTCGCTGTCAAATGTGCAACAATGTTCGGCGGCGTGAACACGATCTCGTTAGAAATCAGATTCTTATGCTCAAGATACTGTAATGTCGTCTCCTCCTTAACGGTTAGAACGTAGCCATCGCCATCAAGGAGATTTAAGTCAAATGGATAAATGCACTTATACTTCTCTATCAGCTTAAGTAGCTCATCTCTGCCAAGTATACACATTCCCCATCCACAATAACTGAAGAATTTAAAGTGAATTTAAAACCTTACCCGATACGCATATATATACCCAGAAAATATCAGGGACACATCAAAGTTTAAATCCTACAACTACAAAAAATAAGATGGGCCGCTGGGATGCGAGATGGGCCCGTGAAATTGGGCCTAAAGCCCAATTCGGGAAGCGTAGCATGGATAACGCGTCGGCCTTCTAAAGCCCATAAAAATCAGGGCGCTGATGAAAGCCGGAGATCCTGGGTTCAAATCCCAGCGGGCCCGCCACCAACCTATTTTTCCATGTGATGTTGGAGCTTCTAGAGAGGGAGAGGGTATACTTAGATTTGCTGCATTAAATTCAAAACAAAACCTTTACTTATCAGCAAAAAATAGAGCAAACTGCGAGCTTAAGCGATCTCATCGATATGTCTCTTTATCTTCAGGATTGCTTCGACTATATCGTCAATGTCTTCACTTGTCCCAAGGAATAGGTATTGGGGTAGCTCAACAGCCTCCTCATAATATGCCTTCTCAGAGATCGGATAGCTAGGCTTAGACTCAACATAACGTTTGTAGGCTTCGCTCCACTTCGGGAAGTGTAGGGCTACGTGTAATGGCGGGTGGGGCTTACCGCATGGTATGCCTTCAGCCCTCAAGGCCATAATAAACTTGTCTCGTGAAACCCCACCAAATGATTTCGAATCGTATTTAAAGCAGTATGGCCAGGGCTGATGCTTTGTAAGCCTCTCATCCACCTTAACTGGCTCTATGCCATCGATCTCCCTAAGCCTCTTATCTAAATAGACTTGGTTCCTCTGCCTAACATTAACCTGCTCCCAGAGCCTCTCAAGCTGAACTAGGAGTATGGCTGCCTGAATTTGAGTCATCCTATAATTATACCAGTTTAACACTTCATGGGGCTTTATGCCTTCTCCGGGTATGCCTCCCGCCCTCAACCGACCGCAATCCTTTATCGCATAGCATCTGTAGGCGTAAGTCTCATCGTTAGTAATTATTATGCCTCCTTCGCCGGCAGTCATAAACTTACCCTGCTGGAAGCTGAAGCATCCCATGTCTCCTATTGAACCGGCTGGCTTATCCCTCCAGACGAAGCCATGACCCCTAGCACAGTCCTCTATTAGCACTAAGCCATGTTCTCTACATACCTTAAGCAGCCTATCCATGTCTGGAGCCGAACCATAATTGTAAACTGGGATAACGGCTTTAGTTCTATCAGTGATGGCTTCCTCAACAGCGTCAATGTCCATACAATATGTTTCAGGGTTAACGTCAACTATAACTGGCGTAGCACCAGTCATCAGAACAGCGCTTCCAGTAGCCCAGAAAGTCAATGCTGGAACTATAACCTCGTCGCCGGGACCTGCGCCAGCGGCCAAAAGTGCGACGTGCAGCGCTACGGTGCCATTAGCGACACATATACCGTATTTGCAGCCATGGCTCCTGGAAAACTTCTCCTCAAACTCAGCCTCCTTAGGCCCGCTTGCGCCAACTCCTCCGCCCCAATATCCGCTCCTAATAACCTCCTCAACAGCCTTAACCTCCCTCTCATCGAAAACCGGCCAAGAAGGCCACTTCCTAGATCTGATAGGCTTCCCTCCTCTTACCGCAAGCGAAGCCATAAATATCCCTCCCTCAACAGTATGTTATGCTACTGACTATAAAAGTTACGCCTTGCCTATTGATTCTCCTTAGCCTCTAATTAAAGACTAAAGAGATCATCTATGACCCTACATGCCGCCTCAACAAGCTCCCTACTAGCCTCCCGCTCAACAATACATACTGGAAAGTTTACTTCATATCCCCCCTCATCAAACGCCTCTTCTGTCGGAACATATCCAAGCAGCTCATTAGAACAGCCAACAACCATTGTTACATCAGCTTTAGAACGTGATTTGATCATTAAGCCTAAATCAACGAAGACTTCGCCCGGCAGTAAGACCGCAACAAAATTACCAATTCTGAACCCCTGAACCTCAACATCTGCAAAACCATGCGGGAAGATTGTATGGACAAGCCTAAGAAACTTAGCCGTCAATAGTTTAAACTTAATTTCCTCAGCCTCCCTGCCTCCCGCTCCCTTAAGCTTCTCCCTAAGCGCAGCCACCTCCTCCTCGGTAACCTCTGGGATAGGTCTAAGTTTAAGTTGAACATCTCTATGGGCGACGGATAACGATAAGTCTTCACGGCACTCGACAGAGTTTAGAACCTTTATCGCCTCCCCACCTATGGCTCTACCCATGCGTATAGCATCCTCTAATCGGCCAACAGCCCTATCATAGACCCTATCTATCCTAGTTCCTGGAGTTAAGGGATTTATGTCTCCAAACGCCCCATTGAGGAATAGACACACGCCTCCCTCCACCCTCTCAACCGTTCTAGAGACGTATCCTGGATAGTCCCCGGAGATCATATAGTTGTTTCCGCCCAAAACAACGGCGTGGCACGTGTAATTCACGAGGGCGGATATTAGCCGCCCATCATAATCCTCGAGCCTAAGAGCTATGAGCTCCTCATCACGCGTACCAGTAGTAGGCTTCCTCCTATTAATCGTCCAACCCTTAACCTCACCCCTACCATAGCCGGCTTTAGCCCTCCTCCTAGAATTAAACGCCTCAACTATGCCGGAAGATATCAGACAGGGCAGAATGCTCAAATATTCTTCGAGGAACTCGTATTGTTGCGCTGTATGGAAGCCTACAATAGATGGGCCTGAGTGATTATGAACCGCCACAATAGCCACGGACTCTCTCGGCAAGCCAGTCTTTCTTGAGACTACCTCCCTAACCTGCTCAGTTAAGCTCCTAGTGGCATAGAGGAGGTCTATGGAGGCTAATGCGAAGCCACGCTCCCCATCAGCAATAGCCAGGCATCTAGCATATAAATTGTCATGGATCCCTTGAGAAGGCTTATCTCTAGATGCATAACCATCCATTGGAACTCCTATTGGAGGAGTAATCCTAACCTTAGATGCCCCGGCTTCCAGCATAAAACAATTTATTGCTCTAGGAGCATATGAAGGTAATGGAAAAATAAATGCACATGCATAACAGATAAATTATGCTGGCTCCTTTTCTCTCTTCCAATAGATTTACTTTGAGGGGATGCGAGTGAATAGGGTTGAGAGAGTTTATAGGGCTCTGGAGATAGGGGAACCCGACAAGGTGCCTAAGGGGGAGCTCCAGATACATGACGAGCTCGTGTCAGCGTTACTAGGCGAACCAGTATCGGATTGGTTTAAGGCCCATGTTAAAGTCAGGAATCTACTAAATGCAGATTTAGTGAATATAGGTCTTAGCGGCGGGCCTAAGACCGAATTGATCGGCAGGACTATGGAGGGTTACCCCATATATAGGGATTATTTTGGTAATGAGTGGGTTGAGAGTGGAAAGACCAAGTCATACTTGAGGCACGCCTTGAGTAAGCCGGAAGACTTCAGGGAATTTAGGATGCCGCCCATCTCGCTATACAATGCCAGCAATGTTGAGAAGTGGTCTAGAGAAACCGACTTCTGCGTCTTCGCGCAAGTTGGCGGAGCGTTTGATTCGGTATATCCTCTGATGGGCTTAACGGGGTATATAAAGGCGCTCTACCAGTATCCAAGCCTTCTCAAGAGGGTTATAGAGGAAGTTAATAGATTTGAGTTGGAAGTCATAAGGCTGTTTGCCGATGCCGGAGCGCATGTAATACTGGTGGGCGATGACTTAGCATACGATAAAGGGCCGTTTATATCAATAAGACATCTTGAGGAATTTGTCTTCCCATATATCGCCATAGAAGTGAACCTAATACATAAGCTTGGCCTGCCAGCGATCTTCCACTGTGATGGTAATGTGACGCCAATAATGGAGCACATCATTAAGGCGGGTTTTGATGGAGTGCACAGCCTACAACCAAATGCTGGCGTAGATATAGTTTCCATTAAGAGGGAGTGGGGCGATAAAATCTGCCTAATGGGTAACCTAGACCTAGACTATCTGCTACCGCTGGGAAGGCCGGAGGAGGTTGGGGCCGAGGTAAAGAGGCTTATAAGGGAGGTGGCTCCGGGAGGAGGGTATATACTCAGCACAACCAACGTGTTAACAAGATATGTGCCGCCTGAAAATGCTCTAACAATGTATAGGACTGCGGAGAAATACGGGAAATATCCTGTCCGAGTTTAACAGGATTATAATCGGCAGTCCCGCAAATGCTTCCCTCCGACCTCCAACGTGAAAAAATCTTCTGCTTGAAATAGAGGTTCTTAAGGGCGGGGAGCCCCCATCCATTGCTCTTAGAGCCACCCTCATTATGATCACTTTATTTGTCCTTCCGAATATAATCTCTTCCCTGTTTTAAATCGCCGTAGATATAATGAAGCTTGTAAGCACTCCAAGCATGGTAGAATAATTAGAAGATAGGGATAATATATAGGAACCCTATTTTCTACAATCATATAAAAGTGAGAGTGGAAAATGCGATTTTAATATTAAGGCGATTTTGGAGCTTATAATCATAAAAAATTTAAGGACATTAAAGGTTAGTTAAGTTAATTGGAAGCGAACTAGGGGGATGAAAAACTCATTTGCAGTCAGATGAGCTTATAGTGAAAGGTGAGGATGCTTTAAAGATAGCTGAAATTTTAACTTCAACAAGCCTAAAAATATTGCAGATACTTTCCAAAGAGAGTCTAGATGTTTCATCAATAGCTAAGAGGTTGGGTTTGAGCGAGGCTTATGTAAGTGAGCAGATACAGCTCCTTGAGGAGACTGGATTAATCAAAGCGAATTATCAGAGGGGCAAAAGAGGTGTAAGAAAAATTTGCAGAGCATCTGTATCGAAAATCACAATAATAATTGAGCTTTGACCTAAACCTGCTGCTATGCGCCAGCATCCTATATAGACTTCTTGAGATAAG
>JAGTQE010000035.1 GCA_018396635.1 Candidatus Bathyarchaeota archaeon | reverse complement strand
TTAAAGCTCCCTCACCCACAGTTCCACAAGCAAAGAAGCCATGAACCCCCGCCTCAATCTGGAATTGCACAACACACCCAAGGGCATCAAAGTCAACATTACCATAACTATCAAATGGAGTTATTATCGCTGGAAAAACTCCCTCAAATAGAGGTCTATTCACATCAACCACCAATAATAGGATATGGAGGGCAATATTTAACGTTTATTAAGGAGCCCAAAAATATTATAAAAACAAATGAAGGAGTGAATGCGGCCGTCGTCTAGCCTGGTCTAGGACATCGGCCTGCCACGCCGGCAACCCGGGTTCAAATCCCGGCGGCCGCACCAATACCTCTAGTTCTGGTGCGGCTCACATAAGCCCAACTTTTAAATCTTCGGGTACACAGGTTTAGTGTGACTGCGGATATTCATGATTATGCTGGTAGACTTCAGAGAGCTAAGCCAGCTGAAGAAGAGCAGCCTACTAGATCATTTGAGCGCTCTTGGATTATCAACTGGCAGGATTGCTAAGTACGCTAACCTCCCATACAAAGAACTGTCATTTGATCCGGCTGGGGTTGATAGGCGTGTGGTTGAGCATTACATTATCCTAGATAAACAGCCAACCGTATAAATCCTCAACTGAGGAGGACCTGAAGCTAGTTGTGAGGAGCTGATTAAGCTCTAAAATATCTTTTATATTTTTCAAACGATTCCTTATCTCTAACAATAATCAACTTTACGCAGCACATCTTCATCACAACTCATCATGACATAGAATTCAAACCATTTTTCATTGGCATACTGTTGAAATAGTGGTAAAAGCATTATTGAAGCAGAGATGATAGTTATATATGGGGGAAGAAGGGAGGATTAAGAATGGTTTTAGTAAAGCGCATAATACCATGCTTAGACGTTGACCATGGTAGGGTTGTTAAGGGAATAAATTTTGTTGGCTTGAGGGATGCTGGAGACCCCGTTGAGCTTGCTAGGCGTTACTCTGAAGATGGTGCTGATGAGCTGGTTTTCCTCGATATAACGGCCTCAGCTGAAAAAAGAAGCATACTTAGGGATGTTGTTAGGGCCGTTGCAGCCGAAATAAATATACCGTTTACTGTTGGCGGTGGAATAAGAAGCGTTGATGATGCAAGCTTAATTTTATGTAATGGGGCTGATAAAGTGTCAATTAACACAGCGGCTGTAGAGAGGCCAGAGCTCATTAGAGAATTGGCTGAGGTGTTCGGCTCACAGTGTGTTGTCTTAGCAATAGACGCTAAGAGGAGATATGAGAGGAGGTCGGATAGAGTTATTGTGGATACTGCTGAGGGGCCATGCTGGTTTGAGGTTTACATTTATGGTGGGAGGAAGCCGACTGGCATAGACGCTCTCGAGTGGGCTGTTAGAGGGGCTGAGCTGGGTGCCGGAGAAATATTATTGACATCCATGGATAGGGATGGGACCGAGAGCGGATATGACATTGAACTTACCAGAAGCGTCGCTGAACGCGTCAACATACCCATTATAGCGAGCGGTGGAGCCGGTAAACCCGAGCACTTTCTAGAGGCCTTCACCATTGGTAAGGCTGATGCAGCCCTCGCGGCATCAGTATTCCACTACAGCAAGTACCCCATACCAGTTGTTAAGCGCCTTCTATACGAGAGGGGGGTGCCAGTCAGGCTTTGAAGAACTTAATTTATAGCGAACTGCCATACATTGTGAAAACGACTTGAACGGTATAGCTTTAGAGATAATTTGAAAGATTTATTTTATTTTCGGTCAACAAAGAAATTGTGCTTCCCATTTCACTTCCTTATATTCGGCTATTATTCGATTCTCCTAAATTTTTGATACATTCTGACAGCTATACTTCAAGTTTCTTGGCCGCGATGCTAGAGGGTCTCCAAACCACTAATCAACATAGAGTTATATTATATCCACTTTTCTTTTAGAGCATAGCATGTTCTTTCACTTCTGATGGTTTAGCCTTTGACAATCTTCAAGAAATTTTTAATTAACCGCTCACCTGGCTTCCCAGACTTTTCTGGATGAAATTGTACTCCAAAAATATTTTTCTGCGCTATAACAGATGCGAATTTAACGCCATACTCTGTTTTTGCAACAATTATATCCTTGTTCGCTGGGACAGCGTAATAGCTATGAGCAAAGTAAAAATGATCTTCTTCACTTATACCATCTAAAATATCACTTGACTTAATATCTTTTAGAGTATTCCAGCCCATATGTGGGATCCTAACGCTGCTAGGCAATTTAATGACTTTACCGCTTAAAACGCTTAACCCTGCCCCAGAGCTTTCTTCACTTTCCTCAAAAAGTAGCTGCATGCCTAGGCAGACGCCTAGGACCGGTATGCCTTCCTCAATCAGCTCCAGCAAGTTGTTTCTAATCCTCTTTATGTTTTCAGCTCCGGCCCCAAAGTTGCCGACGCCTGGAAGAACAATTGCATCTATACTGCTAAGGCCCCGCTTATCTGAAGATATTGTCACGTTAAATCCTGCTCTTTCCAGAGAGCGTTTTATGCTGAAAAGATTTCCAACACCATAATTTATTATCACAGCCCTCGGCACTATAACCACCTTAAAGCTCAAGCGACGTCAGCTCTCACCGAGCATGTAGGGAATAAAATAGCATTTTATTCCCACTCTATTGTTGATGGTGGTTTATTTGTTATATCGTAAACAACTCTTATGACTTCCGGTATCTCATTGGTTATTCTCGTCGATATTCTCTCTAAGATTTCATATGGGATTTTAGCGAAGCTCGCGGTCATGGCTTCTTTACTCTCAACGATTCTTACGGCGACTACATATCCGTAGGCTCGAGCGTCGCCCTTAATGCCAGTTGTAAATGTATT
>JAGTQE010000034.1 GCA_018396635.1 Candidatus Bathyarchaeota archaeon | reverse complement strand
ACTTCTCAAGCATCTTTAAGGACAGGTCTAAAATATGCTTAAGCTTCTCCGCAACCACTTCACTCAATATCTCTTCACTCCATTCCCTAAAGTCTAAAATCATTCAAAAACATTTCTGAAAAACTAAATCCAAAAATTTTATAAAAATGCTTATCTATACTCATTTTGGATAGCCGCGGTAGCTCAGTTGGGAGAGCACCCGGCTGAAGAGAAAGTAATCCCTGAAACCGGGCTGTCGCCGGTTCAAGTCCGGCCCGCGGCACCAGTTCTCCGGGTTCAATTCCATTCCCCATCTTTTTAAGTCCAGCGAATATGAGTTTAGCGTGAAGGATGAGATCTACGATTATGATGAGAGCCTTAAGCGCTATAGGCGGATAATCGCTGGATTCGGGCGTAACGGTGAGTTGCCCTCCGGTACCTGGATCTCGTCGCCTGTAGGCGACGACATCACAGAGACTAATAACATGATCGAGTACGGAAAGGGGTTAGTGGGGCAAAAAATCGCTTATTTTTCAATGGAGATCGCGCTGCTAAATAATGTGCACACTTACAGTGGTGGGCTGGGGGTTTTAGCTGGCGACGTGGTAAAATCTGGTGCCGATCTGAAGATCCCGCTTAAGCAAAATGGTCTTCCTCAAAGTCGTCATAGGTAAAATCCTTTCCTTGCCTATAATCCACCTTATGTTTACGACGGTTCTGCCCTTCGAGTCGATTCAGCCTTCCCACAAGTCTCTGATATTCACCCCAGACCTCGGCTATGTCCGCTTGAATATAAAAGTTTCTCTCTGAAGCAAATGCAACTTTCTTATTAAGTCTCCTAGTCTTTCATCATACATTATATTCGACTGGAAAATTACCTATTAATGGTGGTTGTAGCAAAGAATTAATTCTAATAACCCCACCCATTATATTCTGATTTTCCTCATAGTAATCTGGTTTAAATGGTGTCGGGTTTGATACGAATTAAACCCGGCACTTTATCATATGCTTTGTCGAATGAGATTATTTTTCTATCTAGGCTTAGTGCTGTCGCAGCATAGTGAGAATCGAAGAACGAGAGGTTTAATGTCTGCCTTAAATATACGCTTGCAACGGCTGTATCAGGGGTTAATGGCACATATTCTACATGCGGTAAAGCCGCCAAGGCCGCTAAATCCCTCAGGAGCCTTTCTTCCATCCTCTCACTTCTATAAATTAGCTCCATTTCAATCAGGCTAACGCTTGAAATGTGAACACTTATCTCTCCTTCCTGAAGTTTCCTAAATATTCTCTCCGCAATAGGGTGATTGGGATCATACTCGTTTAGATAGGCGAAGATAACGTCATTTTCCAAGAGCGGCATTACATCATCAACCCTTTATTTACCTGCCTCACCCTCAGCCAACAACTCCGCCTGCCTTCTGAGCTCCCTAAATGGCTTGTTAACGTTAAATGCGCCATGAAGGGTTTTAAAGGGGTCGGAGGGTAACGGAATTATCTTAAGATGATCGCCAGCATTTATAACCAAAACCTTCTTCCCAAAGTTTAAAGACTCTCTGATTTCCTTAGGTATAGTTAGCCTACCCTTATCGTCAATCTCCAATATGCTCATTTTCCCACCAATTAGGAAAATTTAGATAAAGTGGGATTTATATTTTATTCACATAATATACCCACAATCTACCTTGTTAGATTTACGTAAAAACCTTAAGAGGTTATAAGTATCCCCATACTCCTGACATGAATGTAGAATTCAAGATCCTACACCATCAACTTTCATCTTCAAACTAAAACATAAAGTGGAAAAAGAAAGATGGTTTTGCAGGAGATTTCTCCAGCCGTCCCTGGTTCAAGTCGGCCGCGGCACCAGCCTCCAAGGTCCAAATCCCTTCTCCTCCTTTTAAGCTTGGAAATAATGAGTTTAGCGTGAAGAGCGAGATCTATTATTATGATAAGAGGCTTGAGGCTGCCAGGGCTAGACTTAGCGGCCTAGAACATAGTGAGCTACTGCTAAAGTTCTTGGATCACTTAGAGAGTGGAGTTTCAGTCCAGCCGCTGGCAGCCTTCTACGAGGTTAAGCGTAGGCTTGAGGGCGTAAGGGACATTTAAGAGATAAAGAATCTCATAAAATAGATGAGAGCAAATACGTTGAAGCTGAGTATCTCGAACGAATTAAAGGCGAGCTTAAGAGGATAAGGCAGACCCATTGAGGAAGGAGAGAAGTCTCTATGGATCAGGGAAAAGGAGGAGGGGAATATGTCGCTTAAGCCGAAAACTGCAGCGCTTGTAGCGCTTCTCCTGCATCCGTTTTCGCCTCCTGCTGCCTCCTCGCCTACGAAAACTTCCTCCTGAAAAAACAATGTTACAGCACTCCGTGATAGGCTTGAGAAAGAGGGTAAAAGGGCATCATGAACGACATAAAAGGAATCCTTACAACCCTTTAAATCTAGAATTTTACTATTTTCGGCTCAACTATGAGTTTTAGTTCTCCTTTGCTGTTTACTGATGCTAGGCCTATTCCGCTGGCTTCAAAGGCTTTTGTGTCCAGGCGCTCTGCTCTGGCTTGGCTCGTCACTAGAAGCGCCTCATCGTATCCGTGCGCCAGCGCCTCTAGCAGCTGTCCTAATCCGCGTAGGATATCATCGTTATCGCTCTTCAACTCAATAGCCATCCTAATGCCGCGCTCATAAACCTCACCATCAATCATACCATTACCGACATGAATCCCGCCCTTTGGAAAGAAGACTTCACAGCCCTTGCTCTTAAAGTAGCGCTGAACAGACTTACGTAGAAAATCAGCCCTCAAACCCGCAACCCAAAAAATGTTATCCTTCACCTAACTTATGAGCATTTCTCAGATTCTCGCCGGACACTTTGTCTCCCTAATGATTGAGACGAG
>JAGTQE010000033.1 GCA_018396635.1 Candidatus Bathyarchaeota archaeon | reverse complement strand
CATTGTACCACAGCTAGTGAGCTGCCTCCAAGATACCACTTTCTATGGACGCGTTCTCAAGCCCGAGGAGAACGTTCTTTTGAGGTTTGAGGAGGCTGGTTGCTCCTTTAAGCTGCCAATCGTCAGACCATCAGAGATGTTTAGATTTAGAATTCCATCCGAAAAGCTCTCAAAAATCCATGGTGACAAGTTGACTGTTAATGTTATTGGAGCATGAGGGCGCAATGTCTAATGCTACTAGAACTTTAACGTTCACATGCATCATATGCCCAATTGGATGTAGACTTAAGGTTCTAGTAAGGGACAGCGCTATTATTTCAATTGAGGGGAATAGATGCCCCAGAGGAACAGTTTATGCCCAAAACGAGATTAATCCAAAACGCACCCTCATAACAGTCATTAAAGTTGAAGGAGGAAACCTACCAGTGGTCTCCGTAAAATCCTCAGAGCCCATACCGAAAAGCCTCATACCCAAAGCCATGAAGGCTCTCTCAGAGGTTACCGTGCAAGCCCCAATCAAAGTAGGAGACATCGTAATCCAAAACCTCCTAGACCTAGGAGTCAATATAGTGGCCACAAGAAATGTCGAAGAGACATAATAAGCGCAAAGAAAGCCTCCCACTAAACGGCGGGATTAAGGCGAAATACAAAAATATCCGTCAAACAATTCTCTAATTGTATGCTAAAATAGCATATTGCCGGGTTACCCTAGCCTGGTAGGGGGCAGGCCTGCTAAGCCTGTGGCGTGTATACGCCGCGCGGGTTCAAATCCCGCACCCGGCGCCAAAAACCACCGATTTCCTGAAATGGGGCTTAAAATGGGCGTTGTATGCAGAGGAACATTTGCCATACGAGACTGTCCTGGGACCGTCCCCGATAGGAGGATGCGCTCGAGGTATGCGTTTATGCCCATGCCAGCCTGCTTTGCTCTGGTCTTCAGCAGCTCATAGATCTCACGCTTAAGTGTTAAGCCGCACATTCCAGGCTTAGGCAACTTAAACCCTCCCTTTACCTAATAGCTGTTCTCTGGTTAAGGGTTTTTCCTCCCAGCCGCAGGCTAGGCAGAATATTTGTATGCGGTAATATGCGTCTAGGCGCCTATACCAAGCTTTAAAGCCAATCTTCCTTACCCCGGAAACAGGCTTATTCTTAAAATTTTCTTTTATGCGGCATGCGAGCCGTCAGCTGGAAGCATTATTAGACTTCTATTCTTTTAAGTATCTTCGTATTATGCTATAGATGATGGTTGGTTCATGAAGGCAAGCATAATAGTTCCCACGTATAATGAGAGGGAAAACTTGAAGATTTTAGTGGAGAGAATAGCTAATTCATTGAAGGAGAGAGAATATGAGATCATTGTTGTGGACGACAATTCTCCAGATGGGACCTGGAAATTAGCCCAAGACCTAGCTCAGTTCTATCCAATTAGACTTATTAAAAGAGAGGGGAAGAGGGGGTTGGCCTCAGCTGTGGTTGATGGCTTCTCGTATGCTACTGGCCACTGTTTTGTTGTAATGGATGCAGATCTACAACATCCACCTGAGCTCGTTCCAGAGCTCATTGACGCTATTGAGGGCGGAGCTGATTTAGCAATAGCCTCTAGGTACGTTAAGGGCGGAGGGATTAGGGGATGGTCACACTTTCGTAGGTTTATTTCAATGGGGGCTGTGTGGCTGGCCAGAATCTTTCTAACGAGCGTTAGGGATCCTATGTCAGGTTTCTTTGCATTAAAGAGAGACGTTATTGAGGGCGTCGATTTGAGGCCAAGAGGGTATAAGATTCTGCTTGAAATATTGGTTAAGGGCAAATATTCTCGCGTTGTTGAGATTCCATATATTTTTGAACCTAGGAAACTTGGCCAAAGCAAGCTAAACAAGAAGCAGTATGTTGAATATCTCAAGCATTTAATCTCCCTAATGCGATATAAGGGAGAACTTCAGAGACTACTCAAGTTCACGATAGTCGGCGTCCCCGGAGTCCTAGTAAATGAGGGCTTGCTCTTTATATTGACGGAGCTCTTAAGCATCCATTACTTATTATCCGCTCTCCTCAGCACTGAATGCTCCATCCTATCAAACTTTACTTTAAATGACCTATGGACATTTAAGAATCGAAGGGATCGCGGAATTAAAAGATTCTTTAAGAGAGCAATAAAATCAAATCTTGGATTCGGGATCGGGGTCTTAATAAATCTATTTATTTTGTTCGCACTAACAGAAAATGCAAAGGTTCACTACTTAATTTCAAATCTACTTGGAATTATTGCGGCATTTATCTGGAACTTTCTGATAAGTATAAGATGGATATGGAAGTAAATAGCCGTAGTATGATGGGTCTAAAGCATCGTTAAGTAGTGAAAAGGATGGGATGGATTAAGGATCTAGATGGGATTCTTATCCTCCGCGCTCGATACCAATATATTAGTTAAGGGAACAATTAAGACATCCTAAAGTAGCTCTCAGCCGAGAAGTACAATACGTATTAGGCCTCCCTAAAAATCTGCTCTCTAATTAGGGCTTTTCTGACCTTTCATCCTAGTGGATTAGGAGGGCTAGGCCATCTAAAGGATACCTCCCTATCTTGCGAATAGCCCTCTCCTCCGAGAAACCTAATCTACTAATTTTTCATGGCCTTAAATGGAACCCTAACAATCTAGCATTAAGATGTGTTGGCGTATGTGCCAAAAATAAAATATTGAGGTCTCTCACTAAATTATTTATGAGGGCCGGTAGTCTAGTGTGGCTAGGACATTCCGCAACGCCGGAACCTGAAGCAGCCCTTACGAGTAAAATCGTCTCCTCCAACAACTAAGAGAGGCTGAGGTCGCCGGTTCAAGTCCGGCCCGGCCCACCAAAAAATTTAAGCGAATTTAAATGTTGGATGACGCTAATGTTAGGCGCCGACTCAATAATTTGGCCACTAAACCATTACAACCGCCACAATATATTTAGAGCCCAGGATTTTATTGTGAGCTGAATAAACCTATTCTCTACACGCAACATCTGGCAAAATCCTGCCAGATTATTTTTGGAATATCCTTTAATAGTAGCGATGTTTTCTTTTGGATTTTGGCGATCAAGCTTGGAATACGCTGTAAGCACACGTGACCTAGTAAAAGTTTATGAGGGTAAGGTTAAAGCCTTGGATGGAGTTAACCTGAATGTTGAATCTGGCAAGGTTTTTGCGCTTCTAGGGCCAAATGGCGCCGGAAAGACAACTTTAATGAGGATTTTGACGACGCAGATTAAGCCTACCTCCGGCGAAGCCTATATTTTCGGGTTTAACGTTACCCGCGATAGCGCTA
>JAGTQE010000032.1 GCA_018396635.1 Candidatus Bathyarchaeota archaeon | reverse complement strand
GACTGGTGGTGTTGGGTTTGGCGGCGGTGGGTTCGGCATCCCAACCCTGAAGTGTTCACCCGTCTCCTTCCTCTTCCACCTAGGCAGCTTATGTGTTGGCCAATTTAACTTTATTGCCCCCTGGAGTGATTTTGGGCATGCGTGTACGCAGCAGCCGCATTCGCAGCACTCATCTGGATAAATTAGTATTGGCGGCTTACTCCTATCATATGGGTTAGGCAATAAAATATCCATTCTACATGCCTTAACGCATAAGGGCTCTCTGAAAGTTGGATAGCATCCGTCACAAACGTTTGGATCAAACTCTATAATTAGGCTTGGGGTTAACGGAGCATAATACTTCTCTTCACCACTCATATCGGATCACCACGGCTTATGCCTCTCATAATTCTCCCTATAAGTAGGAGCATATGGCGGCAAAAGCCACCACCTCCAAGGACGCACAACAAACTTGATACCTTCAGTCGTCTTCCGCACCACTAGCTGATATGGTTTTAGACCGGGTCTCTTTCTACTCTCCATCATAGAAATTACCGTCAGTTTTGCATTCTCTAAGATGGCTAAGGTTTCTAGGCACCGGGTTAGCTCATGCGGGTTTCTCGCAACAAGCTTATTAGCCTCACCATGCTCCATCTCCTCAAGCCACTTAAGAGCTATCCTAAGCATCTCATCATTAGTTAAATCTGGGTTAACATATGTTCTCATAACTGTCGAGATAGCTACGTTGAGTTCACGCCAATCTATTCCCTCATTTCTCTTTGTTGGAGCATATATGCGCTCCCTTTCACGCTCAACCTGATCCCAACTGACACTACCAAAGGAGACGCTCTTAGCGTATTCTGCAGCCTTAGCTCCCGCCCAGCGGCCAGTGACGGCTGCGCCAGCATGCTCTGCTACGCCGCCGAAAGTAGCGTCGCCTGCAACATAAAGTCCCTCAAGATTTGTCTTCAGATCCCAATCGTGCATGATCCCGCTCCAAGAGGACATGTAATTCTGATCGAATGGATCCAGCCCGGTCCATCCAGCCGTATAGCCCTGAAGCAAGTCCTTATTTGGGTCAAACCCTGCCTGAGTTAAATTTCTGTATACAATCCATGTTTTTCCCTCTGCGGCGACCATTAAACCAAATATTACTCTTCGCTCATTTTCAGGCATGCTTGGCAAGTCGGCGTAGAGCGGCAGCTTAAATTCTCCTCTCCTCACACGCTCCATAAACTCTCTGGCCGTGTATGGGTTATGGGATATAGGCTGTATATGATATGCCCCAGACGCCATTTCATACCCACGCCGCCCAGCAAAAATAAGATACTCATAGTCATATGGAAACTCTCGTTTAGTCACCGGGTCAAACCACGGGATCTCCTTCCCATCAGCATCAACCATTCTACAAGGATACCAGGTGTTGCTTGGGTTTCCAGTCGCGTAGGATGGCATGGTCCCATGCCCAAACCCTATTCTAATTCGTATAACGCGATCCGGTGCTTCAAGCTCTGCACCAGCGTTCCAAGCCATTACATGGCCCATTCCAACCATTGATGGGGAATGCAAGCTGTAAAAGCCATAGCCAAAATAATTAAATATCCTGTTGCTGACATCGCGTCCTCCTGTGCATAAGATTGTGGCTTTAGATTTAAAGACATATAATTCGCCAGTCCTTGTGTGCACACCCACCGCGCCTACTACACGCCCTCCAACTTCTCCATTCTCAGTAAGCAGGCTCGTGACTAAAACTCTGCTATAAAGAGGCACCCTAAGCCTAACCAGCTCACCATATAGTGCTTGTCGAAAGGTTTGCCCCCAAACTCTAATGGTATGCTTTACATCATAATTATATGCATATAATAGTTTAGTTTCTTCATCTCTAAACGGAGCTCCCTTAAATTCATCCTCATCATCCCTGATTTTTGCACCAAGCTTCTCGAGTTCAAGAAGAGTCTTATAGGAATTGTTATAAGTTATATAGCGGACAATGGGGTTAAGGGGGAATATGTGAAGCCCCTCTAACCAGGCGCGCTCATTAATTTCGATCGCCTGATCCGGATTATACTTGCATGCCGGGTTATCAAAGGCATCATGCCAATGGTCAACTCCAGCTGGACCAGCTGAGAAGACATCCATCACTTCGGCAACCGCAACCCTCACACCCCTCTTTGCAGCCTCTATAGCCGCCCAGGAACCGGAAATCCCGCCCCCAATAATTAGGACATCAGTTTCAACCTCATTAACTTTCTCATAATTCACAGGATAAGGCCACTCAACAATAAATCGATTTGCTCCCATCTCCCATCGTTACTGTTTGTAATGTCTAGAACTATTTATTATTTTAGCAAGCATAATTGGCGCTTTAGGTAAAAAGATCAAAGAGCGATACAATGGATGTTTTTGCCGCATTACTTGTAATTGGGACAGCTGCTGTTGAATGGGGTATAGGGCCTGGTTTAGTAGGCTTAGCTATGACTTTGTCCAGAGCTGTGGCTGTGCCAATATACTCTGCGTTTAGCGGCATAATAATTGATTTATTTGGGCGGAAAAAGTTATTCTCTTTTGGCAATTTTCTTGCCGGTATAGCTTACTTGGGTATGGCTTATTCAACAGATATATGGATGTGGACTGCATTTAGTGTGCCTATGATCTGGTCCTTCTTCACTACCGGAGCAGCTTCCATTTTTGTTCAAGAGGAGTTGCCTGCGGAGAAAAGAGGATTTTATTTCGGCCTTACAAGAATGATGACCGCAATAGGTGCACTAAGCATATCCTTATCTGCACCAGTCTTTGCAGCATTGGGCTGGGGTTGGCGGCCTATTTTATTATATAACGCAATCTTTGACATTTTTGTAGGGATACTTGGCGCAACCGTTTTAAGGGAATCTAGAGTTTGGCTAGAACGAAGGGAGCTTATAAAACAGGGAAAGATTACTAAAGAGGAACGATTACCCTTAAGGAAGGTTATTAGTGACCCATTTATCAGAAAGAGATTCTTCATCTTATCTTGGGTAATGTTCTTCTTAACATTCACCCGCGTTCCTGATTGGTTCCGTACGACTTATCAAGCTTTAACCCTAGGCTTTGATTTCAGCACTATAGGATACATCGCGATTGCAGGGACTCTAATGGGATTAATTTCAACCCCGCTTTTTGGGCGGCTCTCTGACATCATAGGAAGGGTTAAAGTTGTTATAATTTCATTAATAATGTGTGTAGTGCTCTCTATATTATGGTTTATGACAGATATCCTTGTAGGTAGAGGACCGGTATTACCCGTCATATTATACTTTGGATCCTTAATTTCAGTTTGGAGTCTTTTCTTCGCCGCGGCAGGCGCCTTTATATCTTTATGGCAGTCTGAGCTTTATCCTACAAGCATGCGAGCCACACTCTATACGTGGAATTATCTATTTTACACTCCCCCAGATATACTATTGCCGTCAGTGGCAGGCTCGCTTGGAGAACAATTTGGATCCATAGGATATATAGCTATAAGCTCTATAGGGATCTTGGCTGTGATCCCCGTAATAATATTCCACAAAGAGCTTGAGACAAAAGGAGTTGAAATAACAGCAAATTAATCCCTTTTTCTTCCCTCTTTTTATGAAAGTTATCGTCTCATGAAGCCATCCTTGACTGGTCCTAGGTGTTTTTATGTGGTAATTTCTGTAGTTGTTGCTACGTTAGTGTACTTTTTGGCGGCATTTATATTTTTTGTCGTCGGTTACTAAGGTTAATTTGTTTTGTGCCGCAATATAGATATAGAATGCATCGTAAATAGTTACTCCCTCTTTTATGGTTATTTCCAGAACCTCTTTTTCTCTTATCGTACGTGGCTCTAGTACATTAAAAATCTTAGATAGCAGCTTGATTAATCTATAGGCTACCTCCACTTTTATTCTCTTAAGTATATAGTACTCCTTCCAAATAGCATTAATAGATTCGTAGATGGCGAGATCCATAATGCACCCTTTGTGAAGATCTTTACATTCCCCCTCTTCACAAGATTCAGTACAGCGCTCGCGTCGTAGAGATACAGGGCTATCTACCTTCCCTATCTTCCCGTATCAGGTCAACCACTTCTTCGTCAGGTATATGAGATAATTCTCTAGATAACTCTTCTAGCTCCTCAAGCACCCGCCTTTTAACCTCCTCCTCAAGAGTCCTCCTAATAATAGAACCGGGCTTTATATTACATCTATCTAAAAGCTCCTTCAACCTCTTTGGAACCTCAGCAGAGACCGTAACATACCCCTACTCAAAGCACCTAAGTAGACATTTATGGTAGACTTATATAAGTCTACACTATATATAGAAAATATACTTTGTATATGCGAAAAGAAAGGTTTAGAGATTGCTACCTGATACAAGAAGACTCATCACATTGCGGGGGTTCTCATGGAATCAATTGATGTAACCATAGTGGGTTAAGAAATACCTTAAAGCTATATGCTATGCGGCAGCCACATATAATCCCCGCGCAACTCTCCGAGTAGGCTGTTTATATTCACGCCCGCAGTTTTCTTAATTACCCCGCGCCCCAGATAATTCTCTCAATTCCAAAACATCTCCTCCCCTATAATACTCCATGCATTTATGCTTCTTTCGCCCGCATTTATTGAACAAACTTCTCGCACGCAATACAGTCTTAAACAACTACGCCTTGAGACTCTCCAGCAAAAATGCGAACCGATCCCGAAGCGTGGGAGAAGGGGGTGGGAATAAAGCTTAAACCAGCATATGTGTGTCCAATCAATGATTTCCCTTTTATTTCTGGGAAGTTGAATGAAGAACTCTACGCTTTAGAGGAGACAATTTGATAAATAATTTGCCCCATTGGCTTCCCTTATAGATTAAAAGTATTTCGGAGGACTAGGTTGGCTTTAAACCTATCACTAGCTATAGACATCCCCCGCAAAATATCATTTCTGTTTTGCCTTCATGTCTCGCTTTAAAGGCATAGTTTTAAATTGTCTTTTACGAGCTCGTCTCAATCATTAGGGAGACAAAGTGTCCGGCGAGAATCTGAGAAATGCTCATAAGTTAGGTGAAGGATAACATTTTTTGGGTTGCGGGTTTGAGGGCTGATTTTCTACGTAAGTCTGTTCAGC
>JAGTQE010000031.1 GCA_018396635.1 Candidatus Bathyarchaeota archaeon | reverse complement strand
CCATACCCAGTAAACAGAAGAGCCATGGATGAATCAATAGGCATATTAAAGGAGGCTATTGAAAAAGCCCGACTAGGCGATAGAGAAAGACTAGAGATGCTCCAAAAACTAAGAAGATTTGTGCCCCAAGACGCAAACTTCCAATCCTCTTTATAAGACTTAGTCCAATATTCTGGAACAATTAAGAGGAGCGATGCGCTTAAAACGTTAGAATATAAGGTATAAATTGCTAAAATCATCAGCGGCTCGTTAATCGCCCACTTAATATAGGATATTCGCTTCCGCCTTTATTTTGTTATACCCCAGAAACGTTGCTTGCGGATGAACTAACAGAAATTTTAACCAGCCACCAGAAGGACATCCGTATAATCACTTCTTCTCAATAAGCTTTCTCAGCTCCTCAGCTCTAGCCCTGCTAATAACGCCTCTATTTTCTAGGTCGGCGATGCATTTATCCGCGTGGTCGCACCATGATAGACATGTGTTAGTCGGCTCCCGATGGACCATCCTGCCGCACTTGGGGCATTCTAGTTGTGTCTCATGCTCAAAGAACTCCAGCTCCTCGCCGCAGAAGGGGCATCTTCTAATTATTATCTGCGGCTCTATTAGACTTCTTATCCCGGGACATCGCCTAAACATTCTGCCCACACCATTCGCCACGAGCTTTCTCAGAATATCTTATTAAATGTTTTCCATAATACTACGAGTGCTTGAACTCTACGCGGATTGCATAGTGCTAGCAGCCAATTAACTTTTCTTATCATTAGCCTTTTAAGTCATAACTTTTCTTGTCTTAATAACGTTTTAAGATCTGGAATCCTTTTTATGGTCATAAGTAGTGATGCTCCGACTATAAGAGAAAACGCTACGACCAGCATATCCTCTATGTAAGAGTCGATGGCTCCCATTATAAAGATAGCGTATACTGCTTCATCTGTTAGGCCTAGGATGCTATATAGGCCTGCTGGAATAAATAGGAAGACCCTTGCTAATGCATCTGTCACCGTGGATACAAACGATACGAGAACTAGGAATATAGATAAGCGCTTAGGATTTTCCTCAAGAAGTTTCCTGCTAACCTTTGCCGTTGGATATATTAGAATGAAGGAGAGCAATATGTCCAATATTGCCCATAGAGGGAGCTGCTTGCCTAGGGGGTGAACAAAGTAAGCTGATAGCATTATAACGTAGATGGCTAGAATGGGTTTCCAAACCCCTCTAATGAGGAAGCCAGCTGCCAAAACACCTAAGGGTTCGGCGAATATCCCAAACATCCAAAAAATATCTGGTTTAATGGTTCTGGCAACAACACTGCCTATAAGGGCTGTTAAGAAACCAGCCCAGGGCCCGAGAATAATCCCCTCAAGGGGTTCAAGATATATTGCCCAGTTACGCCATAAGCCAAACGACATAAAATACAAGACCACATGAAGAGAAGAGAAGACCCCAATTAAAGCAATGTCCCTCACATGCAAGAGCATTAAACCTCCACTTCATAGGTCACGCTGCAAAGACGATACCCAAAGCCAACCCATAAAATTCCTTAATACTTTTTAACTTTTAAATTAGTTTGCATTAAGCATAGCGAAACTCAACCCAGTTAGACTATTCCTATAAGTTTATAGGAAAAAATATATCTAAGTAAGCGTTAATTAAGTTTAGATGGAAAAAATATTTAAGGATATTAAAAACGAGAGACTAGTTCAAGTAATGCCGATATTGGTTTTGCTCTTGATATTTTCGCTTTTCCTAATAGAGAAAGCAGCTGGCTGGCGTCTTCTAAATAACCATGAGATTGCATATTATGATTGGAGCTACTTAGGCTTTTCTGTTGAAGAACTGTTGAAGGAAAGAGGTGGTTTTGGAAAAGCGGTTACAGGCGGATTGTACGGTAGAATTTATCACGTAACTACGCTTGCTGATAGTGGACCTGGAAGTTTAAGAGAGGCAGCTGAAAAAGAGGAAGCCCTCTGGATAGTATTTGATTTATCAGGGATTATTAACCTCAAAAAGCCTATTTATATTAGGTCAAATAAAACCATAGATGGAAGAGGAAGAACAATAGTGATAACTGGCTATGGACTGAAAATTAGAAGCGCTTCAAATGTTATTATTACAAATATACGCTTTGATACGGCTGAAGCAATTGATATGGACGCTATTGAAATCAGAGACTCTCATACTATCTGGATTCATCATTGCGACATCACAAATTATTCAGATGGAGCAATAGATATCGTGGGAAAATCAACTAATGTGACAATTTCTTGGTGCAGATTTTGGAACCACGATAAAGTTATGGCTATTGGTAATCCTGAATTTGAAGACACAAAAGTTACTCTTCATCATAACTTCTTTTATAGGACAGTTCAACGCACTCCTAGAGTATGCCGTGGAAAAGTTGACATATACAACAATTACTTTTTTGGCTGGCAATTCTATGCTGTGGGAGTTGAAAGAAAGGGCGAACTACTAATAGAAGCAAATATTTTTGAAGCGGAAAAGAGCACACGAGCCGTCGGACAGTTATATAATGAAGAACCTGAGAAGTGGGGATATATAAGATTACTTAATAATAAATTTTTAAATGGGGCATTAGCACAGGAAAATGAGCCCGAAAAAGTCTTTAACCGACTAGAGTATTATGAAGCGGTAATTGAAGCAGCCGATGACTTATTGAAAGAAAGAATAATGGCTTTTTCTGGAGTTCAAGCAAACATATGTCCTCAAATAATGACCGACCATAAGCTTACTTATGAAGATTTTAGATGGAAAACCCCTACTATAGAGCTGATTTATGCAGGAGATAAAATTAACCTCTATGCAATTATTCCTCCACCAAGAAACTTCTCTGAGGAGATAGTTTCTTATAATTGGGACTTTGGAGATGGAAGATTATCTTCTGGTATATTCGTTTCCCATACTTACAGAGATGCTGGAGTATATTATATTACGTTAACTCTAATAAAAAGATCAGGAGACTCATTAAGCGTTACCAAGAAGATTACGGTTATAAGTGAAGGCCCATTAGAGTGGGCAGCTTTTCTTGGATATTGGATATTGTTTTTTCTTGTAGCAATCATTGCTGGGTTTCTTATCTTTATGCGATTTTCTTCTAACAAGAGAATCCTAAAGATTAAGATTTCTGATAATACTGGCAACAGAATTTGCCAGATCTTAGATGACTTAAAAAAGTCGCTTTATACCAAGTTCAGCCGAGTTTACCTATAAATCTATCTGACAATAGTTCAGAAGACAGAAAAATGCGAATTGACAGAGTCATCTCTTAATATAGTTTCCAAAAGTTTATAATTTCATATAATCACTTCTAAAAGAACAGAATTAAAAGCGGAGGTTTAAGCCCTAATGAAGGAGAAATATGATTGGGAAAATCATAAAGTATTTGAACGATGCAAAGAGCCACCTCATGCATCATTCATACTTTGTCCTGATGAGAATAGCGCTCTTCTCTGTGATCGTACAAAATCACCTTGGTTTATTTCGCTAAATGGATTATGGAAATTTAAGTTATATGAGAATCCACATGTTATTCCAGACGGATTCTATAGAGAAGATTTTGAAGCAGATGGTTGGGATGAAATTCCAGTACCAAGCAACTGGCAAATGCTAGGTTACGATAGACCACATTATGTTGCTTCTGGATACGTCTTTAAGCCGAATCCACCGTATGTTCCGCATGACTGGAATCCAACAGGACTTTACAGAAGAAGATTCAGAGTTCCGGAGGAATGGGCGGGAAAAAAGATTTTTCTCGTTTTTGATGGTGTTGACTCAGCCTTTTACGTTTGGGTTAATGGAAGTATGGTTGGATATAGTGAAGATAGTCGTTTACCTGCAGAATTTGATATAACACCCTATGTACGTTTTGGTGATAATCTTATCGCTGTAGAAGTTTTTCGCTGGAGTGACGGAAGCTATCTCGAGGATCAAGATATGTGGCGGTTGAGTGGGATATATCGCGATGTACACATTTACTGTGCCCCGCAAATCCACATACGGGATTTTTTTATTAAAACATTCTTTGATAGCGAATATCGAAATGCCACATTAAATTTAAGGGTAAATATAAAGAATTACTCTGAGAAAGAAATTAGCAATTACTCCTTTGAAGTCAAGCTCTTGGATGCTGAAGGAAAAAGCGTATTCGAAAACCCGATGAAATGCTTAGTGGAGAAAATTTCTCCGAATCGCGAAGTAATATATAATCTTGAGAGAGAGGTTTTTAAGCCGAGGAAGTGGTCTGCTGAAGACCCATATTTATACACTATGCTTATAACGTTGAGGGACGAGCGTGGAGAGATTGTTGAGGTTGAGAGCTGCCGTGTTGGTTTTAGGCAGATTGAGATTAAGAATGGCCGTATACTGATTAATGGCGTTCCAGTTTATTTTAAGGGTGTTAATAGGCATGAGCACGACGACGTAAGAGGGCATGCAATAACGGTCGAGTCAATGGAGAAGGATATTATTTTAATGAAACGCTTTAACTTTAACGCTGTCAGAACATCACATTACCCAAACCACCCAGCATGGTACGACCTATGCGACAAATACGGCATATACGTCATAGACGAGGCAAACATAGAGTGCCATGGCCTAGTCGGCTTCCTAAGGACCATTTGGCAGATTGAAGAAACATTTGGGAAATCATGGGACGAAATAATGCGTGAATACCGTGAGAAATCAAAAGACAAGTCTTGGAGAGAAGTTATGGAGGAGCTCTCGAAGAGATTTCCAAAATATTTGGAGCCAGCGCATGACCCTGAGTGGCTCCATGCATTTATGGAGCGGTTTGTTAGAATGGTTGAGAGGGATAAGAACCACCCCTGCGTAATAATATGGTCACTTGGAAACGAATCCGGTTATGGGCCCAATCATGATGCATTAGCTGGTTGGGCTCATGGGTATGACCCGACAAGACCAGTTCATTATGAGGGAACTATAAGGGTTGGCACTAGAAAAATATCGCGTAGCGTTGACATAATAAGTATAATGTATCCAACACTAGAGAGGCTAATAGAGTTGGCTGAGGACCCGGAGGAAGATAGGCCAATAATAATGTGTGAATATGCCCATTCGATGGGG
>JAGTQE010000030.1 GCA_018396635.1 Candidatus Bathyarchaeota archaeon | reverse complement strand
AGCGGCCATGACAATAAATTACTTATTCTACTCGCTACAGGCATACGGCGAAATAAAAGACCCATTCAAGAGACTGTTTGAGCTATTCTGGGAGAACTATTTAGACAAGACTGGAGACGAAGAAATATTGACGGTTATACAGCCATTTTACGCATGGAGAGGACTAGTAATAGCATCACCAATATGGTACCCAAACCTAACAAAAGAAACAAGAACAAAAATATTCAACTTCATAGGGAATGTCCTAGAATCTGAAAAGATTGACTTCACAAATATGCGATTATTGTTAGAATGAATGAAATAATGCCTAAAGATTCCAATCAACATTTCTAAACTTCTT
The DNA here is from genome assembly GCA_018396635.1 of Candidatus Bathyarchaeota archaeon. Taxonomy (GTDB): domain Archaea; phylum Thermoproteota; class Bathyarchaeia; order Bathyarchaeales; family DTEX01; genus DTEX01. Next base: position 4,992 of record JAGTQE010000030.1, on the reverse strand, counting down.
CATACATTTATTGAACAGCTGGCAAATTAACAAAAAAGTTATTAAGGCTTACAAATAATTTTATGTTCTGAGCGTGATTAGATATGAATGGGAAAATTAAATTAGACACTTTATTGGCTGCCCTTCTAATACTGCTGTTTTCCAGCACCCTCCTAATAAGCACACCAATCACCTTTGCCCAAGAAGCGCCTAAGGGATCATGGGTTGACGAAATCGTGCTCTTTGTTGAGCAAGATGAAGCAAAAGTTATTGATATGTTGCTGAAAAATGAAATACAAGCGTATTTTAGGGATATAACTGACCCAGAGCTATTCAAAACAGTTAAAGCTTCACCAGATCTGTGGTATGCGATATCTTACGGGTTGTATTTTGACTTGACATTTAATCCATCTGGGCCGGAGTTTTTAACGGGCAAGTTGAATCCATTCTCTGTTCCGCGGATTAGGGAAGCTATGAATTATCTGGTGGACAGAAAATATATTTGTGATGAGATAATGGCTGGGATGGCTGTACCAAAATATACGACTTTAACGCCCGCCTTTCCAGATTATGCGAGATACGCTGAAGTTGTTAAGCTAATCGAAAAAGAGTATAGCTATAATCTTGACAAGGCTAAAGAAATAATTACTGAAGAAATGATTAAGCTGGGTGCCGAGCTAAAAGATGGAAAATGGTATTATAAGGGCGAGCCAGTAACATTAATATTCATAATTAGAGTGGAAGATCAGAGAAGGGCCATAGGCGATTATATAGCCTCGCAGCTTGAGAAATTAGGCTTTACTGTTGATAGGCAATATAAGACTAGTAGAGAGGCTGCACCCATATGGATTCGCAGTAATCCGGCAGAGGGACTATGGCATCTTTATACTGGCGGATGGATAGTAACTGCTGTTTCAAGGGACGAATCAGATAACTTCGGCTACTTCTATACGTCACGAGGGCGTCCAGATCCACTATGGCAAGCGTATAGGCCAAGCCCAGAATTCGATGAAGTTGCTGGCAAGCTATGGAATAGAGAATTTACGACTATTGAAGAAAGAGATAGATTAATGAAAGAAGCACTAATATTATCAATGAAGGACTCTGTCAGAATATGGTTGGTTAACCAAGTTGCTCCATGGCCAGCAAGAAAAGAAATATCATTAACTTATGACTTATCAGGAGGCTTCTCAGGCGCCAGACTATATCCATATACAATCAGATATATAGATAAGGTAGGCGGCAGAGTTAAAATAGCAACCTCAGATTTATTAGTCGAACCAGTCAATCCGGTTGCCGGAAGCAACTGGGTATATGATCACATATATTATGACCCTCTAGCCGACCCAGCGGTCATGCCTGACCCATTCACCGGGCTTTATTGGCCACAAAGAGTTGAGAAAGCTGAAGTTTATGTCTTAGAGGGGTTGCCTGTGGGTGTCACATTGGATTGGGTTTCCCTAAAGTTTGTAAACGAAATTAATGTTCCAGAAGATGCATGGTATGATTGGGATGCCGAGAAACAAGAGATTATCTATGCTCCTCCGGGCACTACGGCTAAAACGAAGACCATAGTTTATTATGATAAAGATCTATTTAAGATGAAATATCATGATGGCAGCACATTATCATTAGCTGACTTCGTATTCGCCTATATACTAACGTTTGATAGAGCTAAGCCGGAGAGTCCGGTGTATGATGAGGCATATCTTCCATCCTTTGAAGCATTTAGAGAATACTTCAAAGGTTTCAGAATATTGAGCGAAGATCCATTAACAATAGAGTATTACTCCGACATGGTATATTTGGACGCCGAATGGATAGCAGCTGATGCCGCGAGCGTCTTTGATCCTGTCTACGCTTATGGTCCTGCTCCATGGCATATAATTGCCATAGGGTGGCTTGCTGAAGCAAATAATGAGTTGGCATTTTCGTCCAGTAAAGCTGCAGACATCAATGTTGAGCAGGCAAATTATATTGCTGGTCCAGCATTAGATATTTTAAAGAAGTACCTGGAGGAGGCTATTAACGAGAAATTCATTCCATATAAAAGTGTGCTAAGCAATTATGTCAGCGAAGCGGAAGCTCTGGAGAGATATGACAATTTGAAGAAGTGGTATGAGGCGAAAGGACACTTCCTCGTAGGCAATGGCCCAGTATATCTAGAAAGCGTAGATTCAATTAACAAAATCGTCGTGCTGAAGGCGAACAGGGAATTTCCAGATTCTGCAGATAAATGGCTTAAATTCTCCGAACCAATGATACCGGAAGTTAAAGTTACCCTAGAGCCCACAATCTTACGTGGTCTTCCATCAGAAGCCAGCGTCTCAGTAACTTTCAAGGGACAACCATATAAAGTATCAGATATTCAAGGCATAAAGTACGTTATAATGACTCCCACGGAAGTCTTAACTGGTTCAGCTGAGCCTATTACAGATGGTGTATGGAGGATTATAATAGAGCCGGAGAAAACCGTATTGCTACCATCTGGAACAGTAAGCATTGATGTGATAGCCGTGTCAAAGCTTGTTGGCATGCCATCCATGGCAACTGGAGTAACGACTGTTATGAGCATACCTGAGTTCCTAGCAGGCGAGATAGCTAAAACGAAAGCTGACTATGAAACAAAAATAAACAGTTTAAGGAATGAGTTAACAACGACAATAAACACACTAAGCTCAAAGATTGATTCTCTGAGCAGCACAGTAAACATGTTGACAGGAATTGCCGCGGTAGCCATCATCATCGCTATAGTTGCGCTCATTCTTCCACTGGTTAGGAAAAAATAGCAGCAAATAACCAATATCTTTTTATTTTTCCTCAATATTTTTATTCCGGTAATTGGGTGATAGAAGTGGTTCCGAGAGTAATATGGTATCTGCTTAAGCGGGCTTTCATGCTCCTTATAACGGTAATCGCTGCAGTCTATGTAACGATCCTAGTCGCGAATATGGGCGGATATGTTGATGAGATAGTTAAGAGTGAAATCTATCTTTCAGTTTCACAGAGCATCCGTCAAAACCCTGCCTATAGAATGTTAAATGAGACTCAAATTATGAAATTGATAAATGAAACTTACACTCTCGAGATAGAAAAAATAGGCTTCGATAAACCATTTATATACAGAAGTTTCATTTACTTGAGAGACGCCATATCGCTTAATCTTGGCAGAGCGCTATTCCTATATAGTGATAGCGGCTCAAAGAGCGTTCGTATAATTATTCTGGAGAGATTACCAAATACCGTTCTTCTTTTCACGACAACACAACTTATCCTATTTTTAGTAGGCTTATTCTTTGGTCTATTTTTGTCTAGAAAATATGGTTCCCTCCCAGATAAGATAAGCGTTCTATTAGCCCCCTTATCATCTTTACCCGGATGGTTCTATGGAATATTCCTAATATTAATTTTTGCGTCACTCTTTAGATCATGGCTTGGTGTAGGGTTACCGTATGGTGGAATGGTTGATCCCCCACCGCCAACCGACAAAATAACATATGCTCTTGAGGTTCTAAAACACATGATCCTTCCGGTATCATCATGGTTGGTGGCTTACTCATTCATAAATATCTATGTTAGGAGAACATTCTTCTTAATGTTCTCAAGCGAGGATTATGTAGAACTGGCTAAGGCTAAAGGTTTGCCAGAATCATTGATTCAGAGAAGATACATTCTTAGACCAACATTGCCACCTATCATAACTGATTTCTCATTAACATTAATAGGCTCATGGATGGGGGCAATAATAACTGAAAGGGTGTTTAATTGGCCCGGAATAGGAAGCCTATTTTATGCCGCGTCAATGATATTTGATACACCGGTTTTAGTAGGGCTTGTAGTTATATATTCTTATCTTCTAGCCGTGACGGTCTTTACCTTAGAACTTGTTTATGCGATTTTAGATCCAAGAATTAGAGTTGGAGGTATCTGATGTCGCTGAATATCAAGGATTTCTTTAAACATCTTCTAATTTATAAATCAGCTTTTGCTGGACTAGTAATTATATTGGCATTAGTTGGGCTCTCAATTTATACGGTGATCACATTACCCTATGAAGAGGCAACTAAACTTTGGAGAGCTGGTGAGCAACACTGGCTTGATAATCCTCGCAATGCCTTACCTTCTTGGATAAATCTTTTCTCATCTAAAAAATTGCCTGAAACGATAGTATTAAGTACGGATAAAAGCCAAGCTGGGGTGTCTAAAGCAATAATCTCAGTCGAGGGCAAATTTAATATTATAAGAATAGACTTCTCGTTCAATTACGAGTACGATGATTTTCCTAGCGAAATAAATCTCTTTTTTAGATCAAATTTCACTACCTCAGCACCTAAAGTAACGGTCTCTTGGATTAAGCCAAATGGAGAGGAAATAACCCTTAAAGTATTCTTAATCTCAAAGGATTATAGTTATTACATTTCAAACGATGAGAAATTAGCAAGGGATTTAACGAGCACAATCTCGGCAAAACTTAATAAAACATTTGAATATGATGCTTTGCCATCCACCCTACTCTTCGCTCAAGAGGACGAAAGTATATTTAACCCTAATACGGCTAAAGTTATGAAGGGGCGATATAGGCTCCAAGTAGAAGCGATATGTTTTGAGACTGGGACAGATTTATTTTCCAAGTTTGTTGTATATGGTAAGGTGTATGGATGGGCTGGAACAGACCACTTGAGAAGAGATTTGGGAATAGCGCTCCTGTGGGGTACACCAATAGCATTATCATTTGGTGTAATTGCCTCTGTCTCTATAGCTTTGATTCAAATGTTTATTGGAGCTGTCAGCGCATGGTTCGGAGGAAAAATAGATGCTATTATGCAAAGGATTACCGAGATATTTATGATTCTTCCTTTCCTGCCAGTATTAATAATGATATCTACATTTTATAAGTTCAATATAATGGTTCTTTTAGTTATTGTCATTGCACTCACAATGTTTGGTAGTGGTGTCAAAAATTATAGGGCCATGTTTTTACAAATTAAGGAGTTTCCGTACGTCGAGGCGGCG
>JAGTQE010000003.1 GCA_018396635.1 Candidatus Bathyarchaeota archaeon | reverse complement strand
TGATGCGACTAGAGGTATCCTCTTTATGCCAGTCTTCCCATTAACGGTGATTAGGCAGTAGTCTCTCTTGAACTCAACGCTGCTTGTCTTCATGCTCAGTAGCTCGCCGGGCCTCAAGGCGCCCTCAAACAACACGTGGAGCATGGCTCTGTCACGCGGATTATCGGCAGTCTCCACCATCGCCCTAAACTCATCCTCTCCTATGAGGGCTTCAGGCGTGACCCTCCCATCCCTTCCACTACAGGTTATCTTTATCCAAGCGACCTCCGGTGGAACTGGCGTATTCCTATCACAGCTACCATATTTGGCGTACTGAATAATCTTCCTTAAGACCAGCTTCTTGTCAAGCTTAGTCCACTCCCTATACGGCTGCCGATTAATCCATGCAACCACACGCTCAACATCCCTCCTAGTCGCCTTCTCCAGATCGAAGTCTATTACGTGAAGGAGGGCTATAACGTGGCCCGCAAACTTAGCAACCCTCGCCTCCGAGAGACCTAGGCTGAAGAGGTGGTCGATGAAGCGGAGGGCGACCTCGCCGTTACGCCCAAACCCAGCTATAATCCGCCTATACCGCCGAAGCCTCTCCCCATAATCGTAGATCTCATCCTTCACGCTAAACTCATATTCGCTGGACTTAAAAAGATGGGGAATGGAATTGAACCCGGAGAACTGGTGCCGCGGGCCGGACTTGAACCGGCGACAGCCCGGTTTCAAATAGGGTTATTGGCTCTTCAGCCGGGTGCTCTCCCAACTGAGCTACCGCGGCTTTCTAAAAGTTCATACTTTATTTTCCTCCATATAAAATTATCGAATTTAACTTTAGTTCGGCTAGAAATGTTTTTCTTAGCAGATATATGCAGATATAAGGGATATGATGGAGCGGCAATTAATTGACCGGATCTGAGGGTGAGAATCTTAAGCGGATTCTTGAGATTTCTCTCAAGATGCTTGAGAAGTATCCTCTATGTGACAATTGTTTGGGTAGACAATTCGCTTTACTGGGATTCGGCGTAGATAACTGTGATAGAGGGAGAGCTATTAAGCTACTGCTGGCTCTAAGCGCGCATGAAATGGTCCTCTCAAAGGATAAGAGGGAGAGGGAAGAGGGCATGGCCATACTTAAGATGCTGGCGACAAACGGCTCGCTCAAGATGGCGCAGGATTTACTTAGGAGGATGAAGAGGAGGTTTGGAGAGGAGAAAGAATGTTTTCTCTGCGGCGGATGCTTCAAAAATCTCCAGGAAATCACTGATAAAGTTATTAAAAGCCTTGAGGAATACGAGTTTAACGATTTTCTAGTGGGAATAAAGCTTCCGTTAGAGGTTGAGGAGAGGGAAGACGAATTTAAGGCGGAGTTTAGTGTTCAGTATAGTGAGAGCATAAGGAATGAGCTGAGTAGGCTGATTGGGAGGGAGGTTACGCGGAAGCTTGGAAAGAACGCCAATTACATGAAGCCGCAGATAGTTGTCCTTGTCAATCCATTCAGTGGAGACATTAGTCTCCAGGTTAACTCGCTCTTCATAGCTGGAAGATATAGAAAGCTTATACGAGGAATCCCCCAGTCGAAATGGATCTGTATTAAATGCCGTGGAAAGGGATGCGAAAGGTGCGGTTGGACTGGAAAGATGTATCCTGAGTCAGTTGAAGAGCTCATAGCTAAACCGATATTAGAGGCAACTCTTGGTGAGGGCACCTCTTTTCACGCCGCTGGGCGGGAGGATAGGGACGCTCGCATGCTTGGGCGTGGGAGACCCTTCATAATTGAGGTTAAGAAGCCTAAGAAGAGGAATATAGACCTGAAAAGTTTAGAGAAATCCATTAATGAATACGCTAAGGGGAAAGTTGAAGTGCTGAATCTAAGGCTTGCAGATAAAGAGGATGTTAGAAAACTTAAGGGTATGGAGGGGGCGCAGAAGGTTTATAGGGTTATTGTTAGGTTTGATAGGGAGGTTACTGATGATGAGCTGGCAAGGTTAGAGAGGGAGCTCAGCGGCGCGATAATATATCAGCGCACCCCAATGCGGGTGCTCCATCGCAGATCAGATAAATTACGAGAAAAGCACATATATGAGGTTAAAGTTAAAAGGTTGTCAAAGGATAGTATAGAGATGCGTATTAAATGTCAGGGAGGTTTGTATGTGAAAGAGCTGATTACTGGAGATAATGGGCGAACGGAGCCAAGCGTTTCAAAAATAATTGGTGCTAAAGCTGAGCCAGTAGATCTTGATGTGTTAGATGTTTTTACTAGGAGGTGAGGTTAAGTGCCATTATCTCATGGCTATCGTAGAAAGACCCGGGCATTATTGAGGAAGAGCCCCAGAGAGAGGGGGAAAAGCAGTCTAAGTAGACTGCTCCATGAATATAAGCCCGGCGACAAAGTTATTATCGATATTGATCCAAGCGTACATAAAGGCATGCCGCACCGCAGATATCAAGGTAAAATTGGCGTCATAGTTGCCAAAAGAGGAAGGGCATATGAGATTAACGTAACGCAAGGAGACGCTGTAAAAACTGTAATAGTGAGACCTGAACATATTAGGCCGTTCGCATGAGATGGGTGGTGAGGGAATTGCCCAGAAGAATTTTAAGGATGCAGCCAATATCAATACCCGAGGTTAAAGCTATGCTTGAAGCTTTAGGCGAGGAGAACTTGGATCAATTTCAGCGCAGGTCTCTGGATTACGCGAATAAAATGTCCTATTTAAGGCCTGAAGACGCTAGAAGACTCCTTGAGGAGCTTAAAGCTGAGGGAACCTTAGATGAAGAGGAGGCGGTTCAGATAGTAAATATTATGCCTAAAAGTATCGAGGAGATAAGAGCTTTCCTAACTGGTAGTAGAAAGATAATTGAAACCTCGAGACTTGAGAGAATCCTAGATATTTTGAATAAGTATAGAGGGAAGTAGCGTCAAGAAAAGGTTATCTTGTCGTAGTTGAATAGTAATTTTGGAGAAAATTTTAGTCATGGTGGTATAAAGTGGAGAGCCTAGTGAATAATAAGGGCTTTTTCACCTCTAAGTTAGAGGTTAATATTTTCTCTAGACCCCTTATACCTGTAATACCTGCATCTAAATTTACCGTAAGAGCAAGTACATGACAACGCTGTTTTTTATGCATAGTTTGGAGTGTATTTTGAGGGATCGCTTGGGAAAGTGGTTATTATGGAGCGGAGGGAAAGAGCACATCAACAAGTTTATGAGGAGTATGCGTATGTAATTGATTATCTTCCGTACGGTAGGCCCGGATTAAAGCTAAAGCGTAGGGCCGGAGCTGTTGTACAGCTAGTTGGTGAAGAACATTTTACATTGTTGGAAGCCGTTGTAAGGGAGGGGGTTGTGCTTAAGCCAGCTGATAGAATTTATATAGGGAGAAATTCTCGGGAAGAAATATTATATATAATTGGCAGGGTAAGCTATGAGGAGTTGACTGCTAATGCGAAGATGGAGCTTGAGGGCGTCATAGAGAAGATAGTTTCAAGTAGGGAAGCATACTTTGTAAACTTCTTTAACACATCTAAGCCAGTAACTCCTAGGATGCATTCTTTGGAGCTGATACCTGGAATTGGTAAAAAATATATGTGGAAGATTATAGAGGAGCGGGGGAAGAAACCATTTGAGAGCTTTCAGGATCTGCAAAGACGTACGGGCGTGCCGAACCCGGTTAAACTAATAGTTAAGAGGATCATAGAAGAGCTTTCCTCCAGCGACTGTAAATACAGGCTTTTCACTAGACCGTGATTTGTCACCGCCCCTAAACCCGTCATTATGGAGATTTAGCAAAATGGGACTCCTTGAGGAAACCAGAAGGATTTTAAGGGCTTATGGAATACGCCCCAGAAGGAGTCTTGGCCAGAACTTTTTAATCGATGAGGGAGTCTTAAATAGGATGATAACCTATGCGTCGGTTTGTGGCGATGACACTGTCTTAGAGATCGGGTCTGGGCTGGGCTTCCTAACTGAGCGGTTAGCTAAAGTGGCTGGGCAAGTTATAGCTGTAGAGGTTGATCCTAAGCTAGTTAAGGTTTTAACCCACCGTTTGAGAAGTTATGGGAACGTTAGAATTTTATGTGGGAATATATTGAAGATCCCCATCCCCGCATTTGATAAGGTTGTCTCCGTCCCACCATACTCCATATCATCTCCACTATTATTTTGGCTGCTGAAGAGAAACTTTAAATGCGCTGTCCTATTATTCCAAGAGGAGTTCGGCAGGCGAATGGCAGCCCAGCCTGGAACAGGAGATTATGGAAGGCTTACCGTGGCCGTCTACTATTACACAGATGTTGAGCTGCTAGATTTAATTCCAAAGGAATTGTTCTGGCCTCCTCCAAAGGTTAACTCAATAATTGTGCGTTTAAGGCCCAGAAAGACCCCTTTCCACGTGGATAGCGAAGAAGAGTTCTTCAGTTTTATACGTGCCGTTTTTACGCAGAAGAATAAAAAGCTGAGGAACGCCGCCGCACTCTTCCTCAGCAGCATTTACTCTTTGAAAGATGAGACTGCTATCCATTTAGCTGACGCAATGCCATTCCATGATAGGAGGGTTAGAGAGCTGGCGCCCGAAGAGCTGGCATTAGCGTTCAATTACCTTAAGGAGAAAATCAAAGATCCGCATGGCATAACCCCTCAAAAATGATAAATCTTTTCGAAGGAAGTAGGATACCGCTTACTTCCATAACATATTAAAGTTACCTCGGCAATATTATTTTGGGGCGATTGTAGAGATGCCAATTTCTCTAATTCGTAAGAGAGATGGAAGAATAGTTGAGTTTGATCCAAACAAGATCACCAGCGCCATCCATAAGGCCATTCAGGCTGTTAAGGGCGAGGATGGAGACTTAGCCGCTAGGCTCTCAGCGCAGGTAGTATCTATACTTGAGGAAAGGTTTAAAGATAAGATACCGAGCGTTGAGGATGTTCAGGACGTTGTTGAGCAGGTTCTAATAAAGAATGGTTATGATGCTATTGCTAAGGCATATATACTTTACAGGCATCAGCGGACAGAGATAAGAGAGAAGAAAAAGCTCCTCGGAGTCTCCGACGACCTTAAGCTATCTCTGAACGCCATAACCGTCTTAGAGCGCAGATACCTCCTTAAAGATGAGACTGGGAGGGTTTTAGAGACACCATCACAAATGTTTAGGAGAGTTGCTAGAGCTATAGCAAGGGTTGACGCCCTCTATGACAGTAGCGCAAACACAGAGACTACTGAAGAGGAGTTTTATAGGGTTATGGCTAACCTAGAGTTTCTGCCAAACTCTCCAACGCTTATGAATGCTGGGACCGATATTGGGCAGCTTTCTGCATGCTTCGTTCTGCCCGTTGGAGACTCCATTGAGGAGATTTTTGATGCATTAAAGTATATGGCGCTTATACATAAGTCTGGTGGGGGTACGGGCTTCTCATTCTCTAGGCTTAGGCCACGTGGTGATGTCGTCAGATCTACTATGGGCGTTGCAAGCGGGCCGGTTTCATTCATGAAGATATTCGATGTTGCCACTGAGGTCATTAAGCAGGGTGGTAGGCGTAGAGGCGCCAATATGGGTATACTGCGGGTTGACCATCCAGACATAATCGAGTTTATTACGGCTAAGGAGAAGGAGGGGGTGCTAACAAACTTTAACATATCTGTTGGCGTTACGGACGAGTTTATGGAGGCTGTTGAGAACGACAAATACTATAGCCTAATTAATCCTAGGAATGGTGCCGTGGTTAGGCGGCTGAAAGCCAGAGCTGTCTTCGACTTAATAGCTACGGCTGCTTGGAAGACGGGGGATCCGGGCCTAATATTTCTTGATGAGATTAATAGGAGGAACCCAACGCCTCATGTCGGTATAATTGAAAGTACAAATCCATGCGGTGAGGTTCCTCTTCTACCTTATGAAAGCTGTAATCTTGGATCGATAAATTTGTCTAGGATGGTTAGGGATGGTGAGATTGATTGGGATAAGCTTAGGCGAACTGTCAGGATAGCTGTTCACTTTCTGGACAACGTTATAGACGCCAATAAATATCCTATACCACAGATTGAGAATGCTACTAAGGCTAATAGAAAAATAGGTTTGGGAGTTATGGGATGGGCTGAAATGCTGATAAAGCTTGGCATACCCTACGACTCTGAGGAGGGCATCGCCATGGCTGAGAAGGTTATGGCATTCATATCTGAGGAGGCTAGAAAGAAGTCTGTTGAGCTGGGTGAAGAGAGGGGCTCTTTCCCAAACTTTCCTGGAAGCATTTGGGAGAAGATGGGCTACAAGGCTATGAGAAATGCGACTGTTACATCGATAGCTCCAACTGGAACGATAAGTATAATCGCTGGAACATCTAGCGGAATAGAGCCTCTCTTCGCAGTCGCATTTGTCAGAAATGTTATGGGAACACAGCTCCTTGAGATTAACCCAGTATTTGAGCAGATAGCGAAAGAAAGAGGCTTTTACAGCACTGATTTAATTTCAAAGATAGCTAAGACTGGCTCAGTTCAGGGGTTAAGTGAGGTTCCATCAGATATTAGAAGGCTGTTTGTGACCGCCCTAGAGATAGCGCCTGAGTGGCATGTACGCATGCAGGCAGCATTCCAGAAATACACGGATAACGCTGTCTCTAAAACAGTTAATTTACCCCACGAGGCGACTATAGAAGATGTTAGGAGAATCTTCATGATGGCTTGGAAGCTTAAATGCAAGGGGATTACCGTATATCGTTATGGCAGTAGATCTGAGCAGGTGCTTGTTGTTGGAGGTCTTCAGACATCCAGTACGGGCATAAGCACAACACCATATGTTCAGGCGCCAGGCGAGTATGCTGGCGAATGCCCTACCGGAGTATGCCCCTATTAAAGACTTTACTTAGCCTTTATTCTTCAGGCCATCGGGAAAAATCTTTTGGAAGCCAAGTAGAAGAGTGGAGATTAAACTCTATGTTCTCGCTTGCTTACGCTCATCCCTGAAAAAGGGTTGAAAACTAAAAAAGAGTTTGAAGTTTAGTTTATATTTAGCTGGCTATTCTTTTAGGCTTCTGTTCTTAGCCTTGGGTTGAAGATTTCTTCGAGTGCATGCATGAATAGTATGAAGCCTGTTTGTATGAGAATTATGCATGCTAATGGTGAAAGTAAGTACCACCAGACGCGTGGATTGACCAGGGCGCCCTGGTTTAATGCCGCTTGTATCATCACTCCCCAATTGGTCGCGTTGAATGGCAGGGCTCCGATGAAGTATAATCCTACCTGCGAGTATATGGCTCCGATTACGGATAAAATAAGGTTCATAAATATGTATGGAAGTAGGTTTGGAAGTATCTCGCCGAAGAGTATATGCGTCTTACTCAAGCCTAAACATACGGCGCTCTCTATAAACTCCCTCTCCTTAATGGAGAGTACTTGGGATCTTATGGCTCTGGCTAGGGCTGGCCAGCCAACTATGCTTAGAATTGCGGCCATCTCTATTGGGCTGAGTATCTTCCGTAAGCTCGTCACTATTATTAATAGTAGTGGGAAGCTGGGTATCGTTAGGAATATATCTGCAAATGTCATCATCACTACGTCGACTTTACCGCCTATGAAGCCTGATGCTATACCGATGACGAACGCGACCGTTGTTGTGAAGGCTGCTGTTAGGAAGGCTACTATAAGGACTTCTCTTGAGCCGTGAACTATCTGCGCAAAGGTGTCTCTGCCGGCGTAATCTGTTCCAAGCGGGTGCTCCCAGGATGGCGGGAGAAACCTCTTTCTGATATCAACACCCCTCTCATATTGAACTATCTCTGGGCCGATCGCGGCCATTATAATGAAGGCTAAAACTATTAGGAAACCTGCAAATGAAACCCTATTTCTCCTTAGAACCTTAAAGAAGAATTTTATGTTTGTAATTGTGGAGGACAGCAATCTTTTATATTTTGAAACGTTGATCATCCTGATCACCTAAACCTTATTCTCGGGTCTAGTTTGCTGTAAAGTAGATCTGCAATTAAGTTTGATAAGACGACTGCTATTGTTATTATTAGGAAGCATCCGGAAATCACCATGTAGTCTCTTCCCCCAATGCTTGCTGATATATATCGCCCTATGCCTGGATATGAAAAGACCGTCTCTATGAAGACCGAACCGCTGAATATGTGGCCTATAGCTATAGCTAGGCTCGTGAATAGTGGTAGGATGGCGTTTCGCCCGACATAGGATATAACTATTCTCCTTTCTGGAAGCCCTCTGGCCTCAGCAGCCATAATATAATATTCTCCTAGAACGCTGACTGTGCTACTCTTCATCTGCAGAACCCATATTCCAAATGTTGTAAGGACATATGATAATATTGGTAGGGTTGCATAATAAAATACGCTTGATATGAATTCTAGAGTAAAGCCTGGTTTCAGGCGAGGATCATATGGTCCTATTATTGGGCCTCTGTATGGATCCCAGAACAGCTTTAGTTGAACCCCAAGGATGATTATTACGAGGACCGCTATAACGTAGGGCGGTATTGCGCGGGTAACCGAGCTGAAGACTGAGAAGAATCTGTCTAATATTCCACCCCTTTTATAGGCTATGTACATTCCGAGGACTATTCCAAGGGAGAAGCTTATTATAAGCGATATTGAAATTAGGAAGACTGTCCATGGTATGCCATATATTAGTATCTGGGTTACAGGCGCGGCATAGAGAATCGATCTACCTAAGTCTCCGGATAAGACCCCCCTCATATAATCTATATACTGTTTCCAAAGCGGGTCTGTGGGAACGAATGGAACTATGGCCAATACTCTCCGATAAGCTTCCTCGGGATCTAATCCCTGCATAATTAGTTGGGCAACCATCACGTCAATTGGGTTGCCCGGCATCACACGTATAAGGAAAAAAACAATGGTTATGGATGCAAAGATCGTTATCGCCGCAGTAATCAGCCTTCTAATGACCCAGCGCACCCTTCTTCTCTCCCCTTCTCTACGCTTTTACTCTTCTCCTCCTACGTAATAGGAAGAAAGCTGCCAGCGCTATTACAACTATTGCTACCGGCACTCCAATATATAGCTCGTACGGTATCCTTTCAAACACAGCCTCAAGCGTGTGAGTAGCATCTATAGTGACTGTTATCGTTGGGCTTGTTCCGGCAGAAACCCCATCAAGCCTCCATTCTTTAAACGTGTATCCGAAGGCTGGCGAGGCTGTCACAGTAACCTTATCTCCCATCACATAGCTGTATGTTCCTGGAGCTGGTGAAGTTGAGCCACCCTCACTGGGAGTCACTTTAATTGTTAAGCCGAACATTGGTACAAATACTGCCTCAAGACTCGTTTTCTTGTCAATAGTGACTGTTATCGTTGGGCTTGTTCCGGCAGAAACCCCATCAAGCCTCCACTCCTTGAAGGCGAAGCCGCTTGCCGGCGTAGCCGTAACCGTAACTTTAGTTCCCTTTGTTTGTCTAGTTGTTCCCGGAGCTGGCGAGGTTGTTCCTCCACCCTCTGGGCTAACGGATATTGTTAGGTCGAAGTTTGGCTTTATCATGAGCCATCTGAATAGATATGATGAGCCGTGAGCCTCATAGCTGCCTAAGCCGAGCCAATATATGTCGTTCGGATCAGGCCATCCTCCAAACGTGTGCACATTAAGGTACATGTACGCCGTCGGCGAGTACAATGTGAACACAGGCACCTCGCTGCACGTTATGTAGGAGAGTATAGCGTAGATCTCGTTGCGTTCCTCTAAAGTGCACTTTGCTGGATATGTTTGCGCATAAAGGATAAGCTCTGTAACATTTACCGGCTCAGCCCTCCATGGGACGCGTTGAATCTTGTTCATCCCATGTCCAGGATATAAATGCAAGTATTTGTGATAGTATTCATCGAAGCTGAATGCGGCTCCGCCGTAAACCCCAACGCCAATATCATATCGACCCTGATAGAAGTCTCCTTCAGGTGAGAAGAAGACGGCGGAATCCATCCATATAGGCGTTACTTTAATCCCAATTTTTGATAGCTGGGCTGCTATAGCCTCCATGGCCTCTATTGAAATGTATCCCGCAGCCTTCATTGTAAACTCTAGCTTTGTTCCATCCGGCATCCTATAGATGCCATCAGGACCCTTTGTACAACCTATTTTTCTCAGCAGCTCCTCAGCTTTCGCTGGATTATAGTCGTATGTAAAGTCTTTAAGCCAAGTGTCGATAAAGGACTGATTTAGGACAGCGTATAGTCCAGCGGGGTTGAAGCCAACATTATATTTTGCTGGGGTTGCGCCTGCCGGATACTGAACATAAGCTACCTCAGTCCTATTTATCCCATAGGCTATAGCTTGCCTAACCTCCTTATAGTAGAGTGGGTTTGGTGAGCCATCTGGGCGGGTTGGCCTATTATTGAAGTATAAGGTTATCCCAACTGGTCTCGGCACCCCTATTATCTTCCAGTATGGTTTGCCCACCATGAGGTCATGCTGCTCCTTCGTTGGAATGGCCCAATGATAGTCAAATAACCCCTCAGATAGCATTGCCCAGAGGACGTCGGTAGCCGTCACTCTAACTAAGTGAACTTCATCTATGTCTGGAACTCCCCTCCAATATTCCTCAAACTTCTCTAGAACAATCTCAGTCTCAGACACAGACTTAAGTTTAAATGGCCCTGTCCCGATGGGTTTTTCAGGCCTAAGGTTTAGCATCTCTGTCCTGAGGTCAACGAATGGCTTTTCGTCTGCAAATATATCGTAGCCCTGCTTAATCAACTCATAAACTCTTCTGGCTATGTCCCCGTATATCATGCGTGGTAAGGCTACCCAGTGCCATAGAATATAGAATGGGCAGTAGTCGTTCTTCTCCTTCATGTAGAAGACTAATGTGTGGCTATCAACAATCGTTATATTCTTCAGATAGTACCATGCTCTGTCCTTAAGTAGGTAGATGCAATGCCATGTTGCCCATATGTCTGTAGCGTTAAACTCTGAACCATCGTGCCACTTAACACCTTTCCTAAGCTTTAAGGTGAATACCATATAGTCTTCATAGGTCCAGTTCTCAGCTAAGTGAGGCAAATATGAGCCGTTTGCTGGGAAGTAGTGTGTTAAAGGTTCGTAAACCAACCATGTGGGCAGGCATCCGCTAGCAAAGTAATTCCAATGCCCAACTGGTGGGGGATTGTAACCCCAAGGCCTCCTAAAAACTATCTTCTCCTCCTGAGCTAAGCTAACACCTACTAGCGGTGAAAACAGTAGGAGTAACAATAGAGCCATCAATGGAATTGAGACTTTAGCCATGATCTTCAACTTTTTTTCCTCCAAGCCTCACCCTATATAAGGAAGGATTAAATTTAAATCTTTCTCAAAATCCCTTAAATCCACAAATATGATGACATCTTATTTATGTCATCGGCCTCACAACGTTGAATTCCACGTATACATCACGCGTCCCAACACGATATCTTCCAGGCTGGAAGGGGACGCCTGAGGAAAGATACAACATATCCCTCACAGTTATTCTCCCCCCGGGCTCTAAGCTGACTGGTGTGGGATCGCCAGAAACATTCCTAACATAAACCCAAGATGTGCCGTTAAAAATTTCAAAACGGAGCTCACAAGCAGCATTAGCAAACATAATAGATTCATTAAGATTATTTATGATTGTGATTAATATAGGTTCGCCCTGAGTATAAGATGTTTTATCGAGTAGTATTGAGATCGGTTTAACCTGAGCAGGCGGTTTCGGGAGGCTGGCATTCACAATTATCTTCTGCCGATACTCTTGGGAGAAGATCCAATAAGATAATAGGAAACGTAAATTAACAATGTAGCTTCCAGGCCTAAAAGCCGTAACATAAAGAGAGAAAGAGAAGTTTTTACCCTTCTCCAAATTCACTTCTAATATATATGGAAAGACTCGAGGAATAACCTCATAGTTCACGGTTGTAAGCATAATCTCTTCAGGAAAGTAGTCTATGCTCACTTTAAGGGAGGAGCCAAACATAGATTCAACAGGAGATTCATAAGCGTATATTGCCGTCTGGTTCACATAGACGTTAAGAGAGATATCTATAGGCGGCGAGGAAAGTTTAGGAGAGGCGTTTGGAACAAAATAGAAAAACCATGCACCCGCCGCTAATACAATTACTAAGGATAATATTAGAAGAAGCTTCTTTCCAATCATTCAACCATCGCTCAAAATATAATTTTAAACCTCATCATATAAAGTTTTCAGCGAAGTGACATGCCACCAACCGGCCCTTAACCTCCCTAATCTCAGGAACCACCTCAGCACATATCTTCTCCGAATATGGACATCTAGTGTTAAACTTGCATCCTGGAATCGCCTCAGTGAGCCTTGGCACATCAAGACTCTTAAGCTTAGGTAGCTCCCTCTCCCTAGAGATTTTTGGATCAGGAATCGGCGTTGCTGCTATAAGCGCCTGCGTATAGGGGTGAGCTGGCTTTTGGATCACCGAGTCCCCGTCCCCAACTTCAACAATTTTACCCAAATACATAATTACTATGCGCCCCCCTCCCTTCAATATAAAGTATCGTGCTATAGCCAAGTCATGCGTGATAAAGAGGTAGGCGTGCTGAAACTTCTTCTGTAAGTCTAGCATTAAATCTAGGGCGCCTATCCTAAGACAGGCGTCAAGCATTGAAACTGCCTCATCCGCAACAATAAAGTCTGGGTTAACTGATAGAGCTCTAGCCAAAATTATCCTCTGCATCTGCCCACCACTCATCCTTGAAGGGTATCTTGAGAGAAAGTCTTCTGGAGGATTAAGACCCACCAAACCAAGCAACTCAGCAGCTCTCTTAAAGGCTTCTTCCCTACTTTGAACAATTTTATGTTGAATCATAGCTGGCGCCAGGGATTGAAAAATTGTTCTAACAGGATTTATACTCGAGTATGGATCCTGATGTATTATTTGGGCTTTACGCCGGAACTCCTTAAACTCCTTCTCATTCATCCTCCAGATATCTTTGCCTTTATAGAGGACTGAGCCGCTCGTCGGATAGAGAAGGCCTAGAAGAAGTCTTCCTAAAGTGCTCTTCCCACAGCCACTCTCACCAACAAGCGCAACATTCTCCCCTCTATTAATTTTAAGAGAGACATCATCCACAGCCCTTATAAACCTCTTCTTAGCAAACATGCCACCGCCTACAGCAAAAACCTTAGATAAATTTCTGGCCTCAATTAATGGAGTTTCAGTCAAACTTCAGCTCCCTCCAACGATGACATGCCACAAAACTCACAGCATCGATCCTCTCTAATTCCGGTCTAACCTCCCTACAGATCTGGATGGCATAGGGGCAGCGCGGGTGAAAGCCGCATCCAGGCGGAGGATTAACTGGATCTGGCAGAGGGCCGGGTAAGGGTTTAAGCTTGCTAATATCCCCAACTATTGAGGGGATTGCATTCAAGAGCGCTCTAGTGTAGGGGTGTCTCGACCTGTAAAATATATCCTCAACATTGCCGATTTCAACTATAGTTCCACCATACATTATAGCCACTCTATCAGCTATCTCGGCTACAGTAGCTAAGTCATGTGTTATAAATATCATTGTAAGGCCAAACTCTTTCCTTAAATCTTTAAGGATCCTTATAAAGAACTTCTGCGTCAGCACATCTAGGGCTGATGTGGGTTC
Source organism: Candidatus Bathyarchaeota archaeon (assembly GCA_018396635.1). Classification (GTDB taxonomy): domain Archaea; phylum Thermoproteota; class Bathyarchaeia; order Bathyarchaeales; family DTEX01; genus DTEX01. Next base: position 105,262 of record JAGTQE010000003.1, on the reverse strand, counting down.
ATCCAATATGAGGACTTTAGGTCTAAGTAATAGTGCCATTGCGCTAACAGTTCTCTGCTTCATCCCACCACTTAACTCATGCGGATAACGCCCAAGAACTGTCTCTGGATCTAGTCTAACCATCTTCAGAAGCTCTATAGACCTCTTTTTAATCTCCTCGCTTGACACGTTCTTTTCATGCGCTAAAACAGTGTCAACCATGTGATCGAAAACCTTCATTACTGGGTTTAGAGAATTGAAAGCGCCCTGAAATATCAATGCAACATCCTTCCAGCGGTATTCCCTTAACTCCTTCTTCCCTAAAGAATAAACATCTTTCGTGCCGTCAAATATAACTTTCCCAGACTTGATATATCCATTTATGTCAACCAGCTTAAGTAGGGCATGCGCAAAAACAGACTTCCCGCAACCGCTCTCGCCAACAAGCCCAAGAACCTCTCCCTCATAGACATCTAAGTCTAAACCATCAACAGCCCTAAGAATTCCCCTAGGAACCCTAAACTCAACAGTTAAGTTCCTAACACTAATGATGACCTTCTGCTGAGACATACTCCCCACGCATTTAATATTCAAAAGAGAAATATAACGAGACTAGATAAACTTTTTGAAAACCGGCGACTTTACGGAAAATTTTTAAATATGCGGTTGTTCGGATCTACAGGTGAGAGATCTTTGACTACCAAAAGGGAATATTTAGAGTTTATCAGGAAATATTATGAGAGAATTGTAAAAGATTTTGACAAGCAAATGAATGAGTGGCTTGAGAGAGCTGTTGAGACAAAAACATTCGATCCGCCAATGGCGCCGGTAACACGGGCTGTTCTAGAAAGTCTATTTTACTCTATTACAAGCGATATTAAGTATGCTGAGGAGTCGAGGGAATCATTACTGATATACTCTAAGCTGCCTGGTATTCTTTCGGGGAAGATCGGGCGAAAAGTATATCCAGTAGTAAATTGGTTTAATGGTGTCACCCTCTTTCTATTCGCATATGAACTAATAAAAGACAGCGGGGTAGTTAAAGCAGATGACGTAGAGGAATTTAAGCGTATAGTCGACCACTCACTGGAGCCAATCTTTGCCTTCCCAGAATGGGGACCGCATAACCGAGCGATTAAGAGGGGGCTAGCATTAACTTACGCCGCAAAGATGTTTCCAGAACATCCAAGAGCACATCTATGGAGCAAGCTTGGCAATATATTAGTTGAAGCTAGTCTGAGGCATTGGTCTCTTGAAGACAGCGAACTCTACTCAGCGATATGGCTAGCAGACATACTTCTCTACATAGACCTGGTTGAAAAAAACTATGCGATTTTCCAGTCACCAATATTGAAATATTACTTCGATTACTTCACTCTCCTTTTATGTCCCCTCGGCATGATTCCTGATTTTGGGGATGCATCATGGGGCTCTCCAACAGACCTCTATATGATGATATTAGAGAAGGGGGCATCAATCTATCGAGACCCATACATGAAGTATGCTGCGGACAGGATCTTCCGTTTTACAAGAAAGGAAGAGAAGTTCGGGATCTTCTCGGTCTTCGCCTACCTATGGGCTGATGACTCAATAGAGCCTAAAAAGCCCCACATACTCAGCCAAGAAGCTTTAGACGAAGTCATCGGCAAGAAGATCGTTTTCAGAAGCGGATGGGACGAAAGCTCAACATACATGCTGTTAAACTACATGGATGAGGGTGACATCGGCTGGTATTATAAGGAGCATTTGCGAAACACCTTAGTAGTCACGGCTGAAAAGATGCATCACGGACACGCCGACGAAAACTCCATTATAGCGTTAATTTACGATGGAGCATTTCTTCTTCATGATGGAGGTTATCGGGAAGCCCTGCCTAACGGCGAATATAGAGCGGATGTCTACCACAACCGCATAGTTGTGCGGGAGGGAGAGCCGGCATGCCAAAAACTCCTCAGCTTTCTACGCAAAAAATTAGATTATCAGCAAACTAGAACAAGAAGGGTTCATTTTAAGATCTTTAAAGATGTAGATGTTAGCCGCACAGAGGTTATAGATGAGAGAAACAGCTATCATTGGGATAGAATCATAACGTATCTGAAAGGATTAGAAGCATTCATAATACACGATGGCATAAGAATTCTGCGTGATGGAAAGTTTACGCTAAGCAATCTCTTCTGGACACAGAGGATACATGAAGTAGGAGATGGATATTTTGATACATCCATCGAGCGTATTGGTGTTGTTGGAGCGCTCTTTAATCCAAAGATAACAATGGAGCAAAGGAAGCTATTAGCTTGGCCGAATAAGGAGGGGAGACGTCTTCTAATATATTTTAGTCCCGTTGAGGACGGATCTATTAATGTTGAGGACGCTATGCGTTGCTACCTTCCGGAGAAGTGCGTTTACCAAACGATTTCCAGAGACTTTCGTGGAGGGGAGTACTTTTCCTTTACAACCGTGTTATGGCCTCACAAAGAGAACGAGTCAATAGATAAGATTTTAGATGGAATAAGAATGATGGATGCAGATAAATATCCTAGGGCAACAGCCATAAGGATCAATCTACCAAGCAGGGACATAACGGTATGCGCAAAGCACGACCTCTCCATAGGGCTAGTTAGACCCCATATAAGGCCAGTTTACACATACGAAGACGGAAAAGTCCGCTACGGCGAGATTGAGAGCGATGCAGCCTACATATATATGGGGCTGCTTCCAGATAATACCCTGAGATTTGCATTCATCGATGGCATGAAATTGTTCTTTAAAGGAATCAAATTATTCTCTTCAGATGAACCCTCAGTTATAGACCTTAGTCATAGACCGGACATAGAAAGAGAAGGTTACTTTAAGACGGAGAGAGAATACTGGAGATATGAGCTCAAAACTAAATGGGAATCTTGGGAGGAAGAGATTAAACTATAATAATGCTTAGACCTGGCTTAATTAAGTAGCGACCAAAACAAATCTTTCATCCCCTTCGCTTTATTGTTTATATCAAGTTATATCAAACAAAAATTTCCCTTCCCTAATCCATCGGGCGTGTCTCATAGCCTTATTTATGTTCAAAGCCTTATCGATTTCAGCTAGCCCTTGAGCCATTTTGCCACGAGCAATCTCCGCGATGCCAACCACGTAAAACATGTATGCTAGGACATCATCGTAATGGAGCAGCCGTGCCAGGGAACTCTCAGCGCCACCAACCCTCTCACATATGTCCTTAATTCTTAATTCCGCCTCTCTAACTATATTCTCTAGTAGCGCATCAGCTTCAGAGAACCTCTTAAGCTTCTTAAGGATAAGCGCCTGGAAGACTTTATGCTCACTTACCATATCGGCGGACCGCTGAAGAGCATCCTTCCAAAGTTTTTCGGCGTTATCTAGATCGCCAAGCATCTCATACGCTATCCCAGCGTAGTATAGTTGAAGGACATCATGCCTATACTTAGGGTGAGGGGCACCCACGCCAAGATTTCTGGGATAATCCATCGCTCTAATGAAACAATCTAAAGCTTCCTTTACCCTATTCTCCCTAAGCATCTTGAGGCCCTTAAAAATTAACGCGTCAACATATATCTCCCAGAAGCCAAAATACCCTTCCGTCGGCTCAAAATAAGTGTTAAGCAGTATCTTCAAGGCTTCGTCTGCCCTTCCCACATCAACATACGCCGAACATAGCTTAGCGATCAAAGAATATCTCTTAGCCTCGGCTGGAGCGCCCTCAAGCAGATTTAAACTCTCATCAAAGAGGCCAATCTTTGAATAAATGTCGCTCAGCTCATTATACAACACATGGTTTTTAGGTGATAGCTCAATGGCTTTTTTATAGGCTTCAATGATCTTATCCCATTCATTTGTTAGAATATTATATGAGAAGCCTATATTACGATATAGGATTGGATGCTCTAGCCCACTATACAGCGCCTTCTCCCATTCGCTCAAAGCCTCTTCCCATCTACCAACATGGAAAAGAACATTACCAAGTAGATAGTGCGCTGTCTGACACCCTTCAAGAGAGGAGACTGCATCCCTCAAAACCTCAATGTCCATTAACCTATGCGGGAAAATATAATCAATACTCTCCTTCTCACCTTTCCTGTAATAATATTCAGCGTCCTTGATCCGCCCCATCTTTTTAAGAGCATAGCCTAAATAATAGTATATCAAAGGATTTTTAATTCCATGCCCTAAAGCCGTATCTAATATCTTTGCAGCATCATCAAATAGACCGGCGAAAATGTATTCCTTTGAAGCCTCAAGAACCTTCTGATAATTAGAGAACAATACTTTTTCGGCATCCTTATCCGATGAGAGAAGATACTTTTCAGAAATAACTAAATAGTCCAGCGGCATAAGCTCAGCGCATCTTTTAAGGATTTCTAATGCTTCCTCCCTTTTTCCCCGCCTCCTTAATATGGCTGATAGCAACGTCAAAGCCCTCAAATTAAAACTGTTACTTGCAGCAGCCTCCCTAAGAAACTTCTCAGCCTCCTCATAGAGTTCAAGCTTAGCCTTCAACACTCCTAGAAGATATAGGGCTAAAGATCTATTCTTCCCAAAAGTGTAAAGTCTCCAGAGGTTCCTTTCAGCATCATCATTTCTATTTAATGCGATTAGCGTTAAGCAGAGATAGTATCGCGCATCGTCGTCATAAGGATTTCTCCTTAAAGCCATCTTGAGGAGGCTTTCAGCGTCCTCATATAGACCGGAAAGGTAGCGTAGTAGGCCGAGCCAAGCTAGGCTTCTAGAGAACCCCGGATCTTTTTCCAGAGATTTCTGAAAGAACCTTTCAGCCACTTTAGGATGCTCCCTCTTAAAAGCGTCAATACCCTTCAGCCAAAGCTCTTCATTACTATCTCTCCAACCCCAATCTTCCGCTTCGCCTTTCCAGGATGGAGTCTCGGGTAGGCTAGTCCTATAGCTTCTAAAGTCCCATGAGAGAATCTCCCTCCCATCTTCTGAGAAAATTTTGAGAATTGGCTTCTCAACATTTACGCTTAGCTCCCTCACTAACGTATGTTTAGGTGATAAATCCACTATTTCCTCGTAGATTATCTCCTCCCTCGGACTTACTATCTTAAGCCTAGCGTTCTTAAACTCCATTGACGGTGAAACCCTCAATATAATTTTCCCATTTCCAATTTCTTCCACGTCGATCGCGGCATTTTTATTTGCAAATATAATGTTTCTGAGGCCTCTTACAGGGTACCAGTACTCAGTCCAAGACTCGAAGCTCAATGGGTTTGCAAGTTCAACTATCCCCTGCGTTAGGAACCTTCCACTCTGTATTTCTATATACGGAATCCCCTTATCCGATAATACATCCCTCCAGAACAAGCCGTCTTCAGATACACCCCAAGTCCAGAATTTCTTTCCGGGAACAATATTATGATCCGCCACATGAACTAATCCTAAATCATACTCATAATTGTAAGCGGCGAAGAAATCCTCCTCGGAATCAAGAATAAAAAGGCTTGTGGGCCTGATGTAGTTTCTATACCACCTTAAGTCAACTCCTTCCTCATTAATTGGGAATCGCCCGATATTAGTGAGGGAGCCAGGATAAAATATTTTCAGGCCATAAGTGGTGGGCAATGCAGCATTAGACCAGAAGTAATACCGTTCTGGAGTTAAGCTTGTATTGAGCGTTCTTATCTCCGTCTCAATCATTGAAGAATAGGGTCTTATCTTTACAATAACCGCATACTCAATGCCATTGATTAGATTTAGGCTGCCCAAAATTACTGATACTCTTCCATCTTCACCTTTCTCTATAATATAGTCTACTGGCGAAAAATTGTCCACTGTATGTGATGGGAATGGGCAAAGGTTAAACTCCAGTCCAACCGCAATCCAAGCACCCCTAGCAGCTATCAGTGCTGGCCTAATAAGATCTATGTGGTTGAAGATGTGGCGGCCGGATACTTTATCAACCGCCGAGAAGATGCGCGCCCCAAGATCGGGTATAAAAGATATTTTAAGGAAAGCATTCTCTAATTCTATCTCTCTATAATCAGTAGGCGATGGCTTAGGACTAAACACGCTGAGTTTAGTATACGGGTAATGTCTGCTGTCAAAGTACGGTACGGGATCCTCAAAGACTTCATAAGCCATTTTTGTGGAAATCTTCTCCAAAACCTTAATGTCGCTACTCAAGGCGGTGCATCCCCTAGTTAATAATGAAATAAGTATCCTTATTAATTTCTTTAGTTCAATCTTATTTTTGGCGCTGGGAGGTCTCCCTTTGAAGTATAGGATTGAAGGGAAGGAAGATGCCTTAATAATAGTTGATGTTCAAGTTGATTTCTGCCCTGGAGGTGCATTACCTGTCCCAAGAGGCGATGAAGTAGTTCCGGTACTAAATGAATATATAAGGAGATTTCGTGCGGCCGGCGCCCTCATAGTCGCCACCAGGGATTGGCATCCACCAAATCATGTATCATTTAAAAATTATGGTGGTCTCTGGCCGCCGCATTGTGTCCAGGGAACTGAGGGGGCGAAGTTCCACCCGGATTTGAATTTGCCAGATGATGTCATCGTAGTCTCTAAGGCTACAGACCCATCTAGGGAGGCTTATTCCGGGTTTGAGGGAACAGATCTAGAAGAGAGGTTAAGGAGGGCTGGTGTGAGGAGAGTTTTTGTTGGCGGGCTTGCGACAGAGTATTGTGTTAAAAGCACGGTTTTAGACGCGTTAAGATACGGCTTTGAAACATTCCTTCTAGAGGATGCTGTGAGGGGAATAGATGCAACACCGGGAGACGTGGAGAAAGCTATAAAAGAAATGCTTGAAAGGGGGGCTAAAAAACTGAGGCTGCAGGATATAGGGTAGATATGGATATGAGATTACCTCATCTATATATACATGAAGTGCTGCTCCTACTGTTTCTAGCAACATTGATAAGCCAAGCGTCACCAAGGATTTTATGCAGCCACCCTCTGCAAACCAGAACAAGTGAGAGTGAGAAGCCTACCAGCGGATTTGGGCGTGGGGTGAACATTGGGAATGCCCTTGAGGCTCCTGAGGAAGGGGCGTGGGGAGTTTACATAAAGGATGAGTATTTCAGAATAATAAGCGAGGCTGGCTTTAATATCATCAGAATACCCATAAGGTGGTCCGCGCATGCTGAAGAGAAGTCGCCATACAAAATTAATGACGAATTTTTTGGAAGAGTGGATCACGTTATAAGTAAGGCTTTAGAGCAGAATTTGACCGTGATAATTAATGTTCACCATTATGAGGAGATAATGCTCGACCCGCAAGGGCATTGGGAACGCTTTCTGGCCATTTGGCGGCAAATATCTGAGCATTACAAAAATTATCCTAAAAACCTTTATTTTGAACTGCTCAATGAACCGCATGGTGCTTTAACAAGCGATTTATGGAACGCTCTGCTTTTAGATGCTGTCAAAATTATAAGGGAGACCAATCCTACGAGAAAAATAGTGATAGGGCCAGTTGACTGGAATAGTGTTCACAGCCTTAAGAATCTATCTGTACCTGACGATGAAAACATAATAGTTACATTTCATCTGTACACTCCGTTTGAGTTTACTCATCAGGGGGCCGAATGGGTTACTCCTTCTCCACCCGTTGGAAGAAAATGGCTGGGAACTGAGGAAGAGCGGAAACAGATTATAAATGAGCTAGATATAGCAGCTCAATGGGCTAGAGAGCATGGAGAGATCCCACTGCTACTTGGAGAATTTGGGGCTTATAGTAAAGCCGACATGAATTCTAGGGTTAGATGGACATATTTTGTAGCTAGGGAGGCTGAGAAGAGGGGCATTGCATGGTGCTACTGGGAGTTCTGCGCTGGCTTCGGGGTTTACGACCCGATAGAGAATAGGTGGCGAGAAGATCTATTGAACGCCCTAATTCCAAAAGAGAATACTTACTATGTCTCCGCTGAGACTGAGCATGGAGAGATTACTGGATCCGGATGGTATTATAAGGGCACGTACGCCACAATAAAGCTTAAAAAAACAGAATTCGACTCTTTAATTCCAATAACATTTGATCATTTTGAAGGGTTAAACCTGGATAAGGACATAATTCTAGATAAAGGAACAGTTAAAGTCTATGTTGACGGACCGAGAGAGGTGAAAGCTATCTGGAGAAGAAATTATACTAAGCTGGCAGCAGTCTTAATTGCTGGATTAACTATAGGAGCATTACTTTTCTTCTGCTTTAAAAGGCTGAAAAGAAGTAAAAAGAGAATTAAGCCGGACATATTTGACGCTGGCGTCTAGGTACTCAGTGTTTCTCATTGCGATGAAACTATTTCAGCCTCAGCAAATCTACGGCCTATTTTAGTTATCTTCACCCTTATATGGTCGCCTGGCTTAGCGTTTGGTATGAATGTTACCAGACCCTGTATTCTCGCTACGCCATCTCCTCTACGGCTAACCTCTTTAACCTCAACATCATACTCTTTTCCTAGCTCGACTGGCTTAGGCGGAAATCTTCTCTCTTTACCCTTCTCAAATCGCCTACTCCTCCTACTATTCCTCCTTTCACCCTGCATTTTTCTCACCTCACATAGGGTTGATTTTTCCGCGTTTACAGGACGGTTATCTTCCCAAATTTACCGACATTCAATTGTCGCTCTCCTCTAAACGACCTCACATAGCCATTTTCAATCTTGATTGTGTCATTAACCTTAACTTGTTCAATCTGCTCGTTCCACAAAGTTAGCTTTATTGTCCCAGTTTCATCGCCTATAATGGCATCGGCAACCCTAAAGACTTGCCCGCTAAATCTCGAGATAACTTCACGCGGCTCTGAGACCTCCAGAACCCTAGCCGTAATATCAACCTTCCGCATCCCATCCTTCAACTCTTTAATCTTCATTTTCACATAATATCCCTCCCAACATGTTTCCCCGCGATCCAGGAACAGAACTACCCAAAGCAATAGCTTGAACTAAAGTATGAAGTAGAGCACCCTCGAGGAGCTTTGAATTCTTTAAAAGAGGAGTCCCTGTTCTCACTAGATTGCATAAAATTCTCGGCATGCTCATTATAGTCGGCATCTGTTTCTCGTCCTGTATCGCGGAACTAACATCAAAGCAGAAGTCGAGAAGCACGCTTCTCGGCTAACTGCTTTGATGCTAGCGACTGAAATAAAGGTTTAATGCAACATATAAGGTTTTCTGTTAGTGTTCAAAGACCCTCTTTAAATTTCCTGTATGTTGCGTAATCCACATACTCGATGAATTTATTTTCAGCTTGATATTTAACAGTAAATTTTTGTCGACTTCTTTTCTCCTTAATCTGCTCAGTCGTTATAAATAGATAGGCATCGCTTCCAGCTCCCGACCCGTAACTTACAATCATTATCCTCTTATGAGGTTCAGCTTGATCTAATATAGCCGCTAAGCCTATTGGTGATGACCCAGAATAAGTATTGCCAAACTTTGAGACTTGCAGGCCAGGCATATACTGCTCGGGCTTAAAGCCTAGCGTTGCAGCAGCCCTTGCTGGAAAAGCTGGGTTAGGTTGATGGCAGACAAAGTAATCTATATCGCTTGGCTTTAGATTTAGCTTTTCCATGAGCTTTCTGCCAGCTTTTATAATGTGCTTAAAGTACGCTGGCTCCCCGGTGAAGCGCCCACCATGCCGTGGATACGGCTCCAAATCTCTCCTCCAGAAGTCAGGAGTATCAGATGTGCATGAATACCATCCCTCAACTTCAGCTATAACATCCTTCATTCCAAATATAAAGGCTGCACCTCCGAAACCAACGAAGAAGTCGAGCTCACCTCCTGGTTCACCTCTAGGTGCGGCTTGAGCATTGTCGGCACCTATCACCATGGCATAATCCATGGGATCTTTTGGATAGCATACCAGCGCCATAGCGTCTTTAAACATGCTAGTTGCGGCTTTACATGCAAACTCCGTGTCAACCGCGTCAATCCCCTGAACCCCTTCAGCCTTCTCCTCCTCACCAAGCTTAAGGACTTGGGCAACCTTCGAAGCTATTGGGTTGACTGCATAGGGGTTCGACTCTGAACCCACGTAGACTTTACCTATGAGCTTATGATCCACTCCTGAGTGTATCAGCGCGATCTTTCCTGCCTCAACTGCAGCTGTTATCGCATCCTCATCTATAAATGGAACTGACCGCTCCATCGCCCCCTCCCTAATTCTGAACTTTGATACATATACCCCGTAGCCAACTATGCCTGGCGCATCATACTCCTTACTCGGCTTAACTATTTCGTAGGGCTGGTAGGGATAGTATTCGTCAGCGAAGGTGAAGGCTAGAGATATTGTCGGTATAATGTCACTTTTGTCAACCGAATGCCTACGCCTAAACCTAGGAACAACCTCGCGGCCCTCAAGACTATCTAGGTCCACTGATTTATCGCTCCCTATAATCATATCAGTCAATCTTCCAGGGACCCTAACCCTCCCGTTGTGAAAGGATATTATTCCATAGACGTATGCTCCAAATCTCGTGAACCTATTGGTTGGCTCTCTAACAACCGTGCATGTCTCCAAAACACCCTTCTCATAGAAGAAGTCTATGTCTATCATTTTTCCAAGGCTTTTTCTACCGCAATCTCCACAGTACTTTCTGGTTCTAAAGTATTCTTTTCCGCAGAAAGGACACTTACTCCCCTTGAGCCTATCTCCAATATATGCTACTCTTCTCTCTATCGGTTCACTTCCCACCCTTCTCCCTCCCTAAAATATGAACGTAAACCTTTGTCCCAAAACCCTCAATCTCCTGTACGCATCCGTATGTTAGATCGCCATCCGACTTTATCTGCCTCTGCCCAGCTTCACCCTTAAGCTGCTTCACAACTTCAAATATTTGCGCCCCACCAGTAGCTCCAAGCGGGTTCCCATCAGCCTTCAACCCCCCATTAGTATTTACAAAAATCTGCTTCCCATCTAGGTAATAGAAGCCGCTAAAATTCTCAAAGCTCTCATATAATTTGGCCCACGCCTCACCTTTCTTAACAAAGCCTAAATCCTCAAGCGATATCATTTCAAGAACCGTTGATTGATCATAAACCTCAAGCAGCTTTATGTCATGCAAGCTTATTTTCGCCATTTTTAAAGCGTTTTCCATAGCGATCTTACTCGCAATGAAGCCGGTTCTATAGGGTCTAGAAGGATAAGATATATAATCTGTTGCCATGGAGGAGGAAATTATGTAGACGGCATCATTAGCATACTCTTTCGCTTTCTTTAAGCTTGCCAGTATTATAGCCGTTGCACCATCAGATATCGGCGCAAAATCATACAGCCCTAAGAGCCTTCGCTCCTCCTCTCTAGCAGCAAAAACCCTCTTAACATCTATCTCTCTGCGAAAATGTGCATACTCGTTAAATACGGCGTTCCGGTGGTTTTTCACAGAGATTTTTGCGAGAACCTCCATAAGCTTCTGTCTATCGTCACCCCGTATATTATATTCCTTAATATATTCTCTAAGAAGCAATTCATGAATGCTCTCAGGGGTCCCACCAGCATAGTAGCTCCAGTGGTCAACAAGGAGCATTAGGTTGTCTCTAATTTTACTCCATCTATCAGTCATCTTCTCCATCCCGCCAACAAGCACAATATCATACCTGCCAGCTTCTATAGCATTGCATGCGTTCATCAGCGCCGAACTGAAGGACCTCATCTTCTCTATAGGTATATTCATTTCTAACAGCTGGGAAATGAAGCCTTCCTCTAAACCTATCTTATTGGTGACCTGGAGAAGATAGTCTGAAATGTAACAAGCATCTAGGTCCTTCCGCTCTAATCCAGCGGAATCTAACGCCATTAAACCTGCCTCATCGATCAGGTCCTCTGGATCTAACTCATAATGCTCACCAAATCTGGTCCTTCCCACACCAATTATTGCAACAGGTTCTTTCATACACCTTTCTCTCCACCTTCCTAACGGTATTCTAAGCATCCCTTAAAAGACTTGCTGCTTTCCGGGAATTAACATGCCACCATCAAATCCAAAAATTTTACATAAGTGGATCACTAATCTTCTTTAAGCATTATAGGTGATCTTTAATGGAACGCGTCGGCATACTCATCGTTTCCTATGGCTCCAGAGAAGCTGCTATGGTTGACGCCTTTATGAGAAGCCAAGAATATAAAGTTGACCTATATATTGCGGATAGGCAGAAAAACCCGTTCAACGCTAAGAGGGCTAAGGAGCATGTCGTGATCCCGGATCTTAACGTTGAATCCATATACAAGTTTGTTGAGAGACATAAGGAAAAAATAGATTTTGGCATAGTTGGTCCGGAGAAGCCTATTATTGACGGCATAAGAGATCTGATAGAAGGAAACCTTCGCATTCCAATGATCTGTCCAACAAAAGAATATGCCCTCGAAAGGAGCAAGGTTATGCAGAGGAGACTTTTCCAAGAAGTTGTGCCCAAAGTAAATCCAAGGTTTAAGGTTTTCGACCCAAAGGAGTATAAGAGCTTAAATGAGGTAAAAAGAGACCTGTTTAGATGGCTAGATGAACTCAATAATAAAGTCGCCGTCAAACCCGACGCTCCGGCCGCTGGCAAAGGGGTTGGTGTTTGGGGGGACCATTTTAACACGCGTGAAGAGCTTCTAGAGCATTTTCTAGCAAACTTCAATGTTGGACCAGTGATAGTTGAAGAGAAGATTGAAGGTGAGGAATCAAGCTTTCAAGCATTTTGTGATGGCAAACATTTAGTCCCATTGCCGGAAACAAGGGATTATAAGAGAGCCTTTGATGGCGATAGGGGACCTAACACTGGCGGAATGGGCACATATAAAGACAAGGGGGAGATTTTACCCTTCATGAGGATTGAGGATTGGGAGGAGGAGAAGAGGATAGTTGAGACCATATTTAGGAAGCTTAGGGGTGATGGGTCAAACCCATGCCTTAGAGGAGTCCCCTTCTATGAGGCATTTATACATACTGGTAAGGGGCCGATGATACTGGAAAATAATAGTAGGCCGGGTGATCCGGAAATAATACCAATTCTGGCACTATTAAAGGATGATTTTGTTGATATATGCTATAGGATGATTGAGGGAACGTTGACTCGCGTGGATATAGATAAGAAGGCTGCGGTTCTAATTTATAAAGTGCCTCCTAAATATGGCGGATATATAGATGTGTTCCCACATCTGGTGAATAGAAGCGAGATGGGTACACCAATCATCCTGGATGAGGCTGAAAAGCTCAGGTCTAAATATGGTGATAATATTAGAATTTATCCGGGTTCAATGGAGATTCGTGAGGACGGAAATCTTTACGCGTTATCCTCTAGAGCAGTATGTGTTCTCGGCATCGCTGAAGATATACAGAGCGCACGCGAGATAGCGATGGAGGGCATAAAAGCCATTAAAGGAGGAGCCTTATGGTATAGGACTGATATAGCTTCGAGGGAGCATATTGAGCGTAGCATTAAACATATGGAGGAGTTGAGGAGGAAAGCATGGTAAGGATTTTTATTACAGACTGTGAGGGGCCGATCTCTAAAAATGATAATGCTTTTGAGCTATCGAGCTGGCTCATTCCGGAGGGCGATAGATTCTTTACATTAATAAGTAGATATGACGATGTTTTAGCTGATATAGTTAGGAGACCGGGCTATAAGGCCGGGGACACCCTTAGACTTATAGTCCCATTCTTAAAGGCGTATGGGGCGACGAACGCCCTCATGAAGCGCTTCTCATCTGAGACTTTACTGTTAATTCCCGGAGCTAGTGAAGCGCTACATTTCGTCAGATCCATAATGCCCTCATTCATAGTCAGCACAAGCTATGAGCCCTACATAAGCGCGTTATGCGAAGCCGTAGACTTTCCAGTAGAGAACGTTTACTGCACAAAAATCGACATAGATAGGTATGATCTGACAAGAGAAGAGGCTGAACGCATAAAATCCCTTAGGGAAGAGATAGTAAAGATGCCTATGATAGAGATCCCAGATAACGCCAAAACACTAGAAGATTTGCCCCAGGAAACACGGAGGGTAATAGCTCGCCTTGACGAAATCTTCTGGAAAGAGATTATGAGTATGAGGATAGGGGCCGCGATAAGAGAGGTTAACCCAATCGGCGGGCACGAGAAAGCTAAGGCAATTGGGGAAATAGTTTCAATATTCGGAGGAAATTTATCCTCAGTAATTTATATCGGGGACAGTATAACTGACGTTGAGCCCTTCAGGCTTGTAAGGAGAGGTGGAGGCTTAACAGTATCATTTAATGGAAACCAGTACGCTGTAAGGGAAGCTGAAATTGCCGTTTTATCACATCATGCAATCATATTAGCTGTGCTAGCCGAACAATTTAAAAAGTTTGGCAAAGAGCATGTGCTCAATTTAGCGGAGAACTGGGACGTAAGTATGCTAGAAGATTACTGTAGTCCAGCTCTCTTCGAAAAAATCAGGAGCTTGTATCCGGATAGGGCTCCATGGGTTGAGAGGATAACTCCAAAAAACATGGACCGGTTAATTCGGGAAAGCGTAGCTTTCAGAAAGACTGTTAGGGGAGAAGCTATAGGGGCGCTAGGTTAAAGACCCTTTATTAAGACAATAAATATTCTGCTAATATAAAGGAGAAAAATAGATAAGCGGTAAAGCCTAAAACCATATTTTGGTGATAATTCAATGTCCTGCTGCAAGGGAAAGAGAAAAAAGACTGGAGAAAAGAAGACAGAAGAATCTAAAAAGTAACTTGGTATATCAGCGATTTAATATCCAAATTTTTATTTATTGAAGTATTAAATGATGGTGAAGTTATGAGCGTGCTTATTGAGGATACGTATGCTGAAGCATTCGATGGATTATACTTTAGGATACTTGTCACCGCAAGCGATAAGAGAGTTCTAATTAAAGCTGCCGAGGATGCGACCGCAACCCCATCAACAGTTATTGGGCGTATTGAGGGTGGTATTGAGAGTTGGGTTCCGAGAGAAAAAACTCCTGATGGGCGCTTAGGCGTAATACTGCAGTTTTGGAGCAGCATAGATGAGCGGAAACCTATTGAAGAATCTGTTAGGAAATTTTACAGGGAGCTATCTTATAGAATTAGGCAGGATATACTTGTCAAGCCATTTACATCGATCTTCGACGCGTGTCCAAATCCGATAGGCAAAGTAGATGCTATGGATCTGATAGGGCATTGTGGCGACGGATATGAGTGGATTGAAAGACGGTATGGACGTGAGATGATAATTGTGCCCATAATGGTTCCAGACTTCAAGATTGAGCGTTTTCTCGGCTACGGTCGCGGAGTCATGGGCGGAAACTTTTGGTACATGTGCCGGACAAAGAGGGCTGTGTTAGAGGCTGGAAGAAAAGCCCTAAAGGCTATAAGCCAAGTCAACGGGGTAATCACACCATTCGATATATGTGCAGCTGGCTCAAAGCCCGAAACAAAGTTCCCACAAATAGGTCCGACAACAAACCACCCATACTGTCCCTCATTAAAGGATAGGCTTGGGTCAGAGTCCAAGGTTCCAGAAGGCGTACGCTATATACCAGAAATAGTGATAAACGGGTTAACTTTAGAAGCCGTTAAAGAAGCCATGAGCGCTGGCATTAAGGCTGCCATGAACGTTAAAGGCGTTGTAAGAATCTCAGCCGGGAACTATGGCGGAAAACTCGGCAAATATATTATATCTTTAAGGGAGATCATGTAATGACTTTTGAAGTAGTTTGCTTCGGCGCACTGAACGTCGACAAGCTCTATAGGGTTGATAGATTAGCAGGCGCAGACGAAGAGAGCGTAATAATAGACTTTAGTGAAAGCCCCGGTGGCTCAGCCGCCAACACCGCCGTTGGATTGGCGCGGCTCGGCGTTAAAGTTGGCTATATTGGCAAGGTTGCTAAGGATAGAGAGGGCGAACTTCTCCTAAAGGCTTTCTTAAGCGAGGGCGTCGATACAAGCGGGATAATCGTTTCCGAAACCGGTAGAAGCGGGTCCGTCATAGGCTTTGTAGATCAGAAGGGAAACAGAGCATTATACCTAGACCCTGGCGTCAATAACACGCTAAAATATGAGGAAATAAACTTAGATTACGTCAGGGGCGCAAAAATTCTACATTTAACTTCTTTCGCGGGAAAACTGCCCTTCGAAGCCCAGAAAAAGCTCATTGAAAGTATCTCCGACATTAAAGTTACATTTGACCCCGGGGTCATTTACGCCCGTAAGGGTTTAGATACCCTTAAACCTATAGTGAAAAGAACCTACGCTTTCCTACCAAGCGAGGGTGAACTACGCCTCCTAACTGGAGAAGATTACCGAGAGGGCGCCCAGATCCTACTCAATGAAGGTGTCCAAATTGTTGCAGTCAAGCTCGGAGGAAGAGGCTGCTATGTCACGGACGGCAATGAAGAACACTTAATAAGCCCATTTAAGGTTGAAGTTATTGATACAACTGGTGCCGGAGACGCCTTCTGCGCCGGCTTCATATACGGGCTACTCAGAGGTAAAAGCCTTAGAGAATGTGGAGTTCTCGGCAACTTTGTTGCATCAAGATGTTTAACAAAGATGGGTGCAAGGGATGGACTTCCAAGGTTTGAGGATTTACCATGCGATCTCCGCTGAGAACTTAGGATTACATCTATGGTCTATTAGCAACTTTTAAATTGGACAATTTTCCATAATAAGTTAATGTGTGAGTGTATCTGATGAGCGCCATAAATTTCCGCAATAGACTCTTTTCATTGCTTGTCGAGGAGTTCGAAAATTATATTCCCCAGTTTAAGCCGTACACGCTTGATTACCAAATGGTTGTATACGCCTCGAGGGATTTAGAGACATGGCTGAAGGTAAAGTTAGACACAGAGGATACTAAAACGGTCTATAGAAAGATTGAGGAATACTTTAGAAAGAATCCATTAGATTTGAGAGCTTCAATAAACTTTTGGGCCGGTATGTGGCTTAAGAAGTGGCAGGAGCGAGTTAGAGTCTTATCAACAAGGTTTGAAATGCCGAAGAATCATTTAGAGAACATTAAAACTGCGAGAAAATTGTATCAGCATATGGATTATAGGCAGGATTTAAAGGATATTGCTGTTAGGAAGCTTATAAAGCACGGCGAAATATGCATGGTTGAGTTTATAGCTGAAAATTTGATAGTTGAAGAGATAGCGAAATATATCCAAAAGGCTGGTAAAGAATCAAGGATAATAGCAATAGACCCACTAAAGATCCATAATGCTCTGAGTGCGAGAATAGCGCGACTACCGAAGGAGAGGGGCCCGCTGGTATATTTGAATATTAAGCCAAATATTTTTCAATAATTTGTATTCTATAAAAACCGTATATTGGCTGTTAATACAATCTTTTTTTAAGAAGAGAAAACATTAGGGAAGATGATCTAAATGTCTATTGAGCGCTTGTCTACTGGAGTGCGAGAATTAGATGCCATGCTTGAGGGCGGAATACCAAAGGGTTTTACTGTTGCTGTTACCGGTGAACCTGGTACTGGAAAAACTATACTCTGCATACATTTTATCGCTCAGGGGGTATCTGAGGGGGATAAATGCATTTACGTGACGACAGAGGAGAGCCGTGAATCCATAATTACTCAGGCAGCACAGTTCGGCTTCGATTTTTCACGGGGAATCTCTGAGAAGAAGATGATAATTATTGATGCGTTAATGGGAGCTAAGGATGAATGGTCTCTACAGAGCTTAGATGTTGAGGAGCTTGTAAACAAAGTTATTGAGGCGAAGAAGGCTTTAGGCTACGGTAGGGCACGCCTTGTCATAGATTCGCTCTCAGCTTTCTGGCTTGATAAGCCAGCTATGGCCAGAAGATACTCCTACTTTGTGAAGAAGGTTTTGTTTAAGTGGGACTTTACAGTTATGGCAACCTCCCAGTATGCTATAACGACGTCTGAGGCCTTTGGCTGGGGCGTAGAACATATAGCTGATGGCATAATAAGGTTTCGCAGAGCAGTTAGAAACGGTGTTCTGAAACGCTACATTTTAATCGAGAAGATGCGACAGACAAATCATAGCCTACAAATGTATGAAATAGCAATTTTACCGGGTAAAGGTTTGACTATAGTTAGGCCAGTTGATATGCGAAGGGAGGATATATCTCTGCCCAGACATATTATGGAGCGTATTCAAAGAGCTGCTGAGAGAAGGGAAGCTGAGATACCTTGAGTACCGCATATAGGCACTATTCGCGCCAAGATGTTAAGAGGGAAATTCTAGATTTCTGTAGAGGGAGATGGGTCGCCCTACATTATGTCGACTCAAAGGGAAATCTAATCTTTAAAAGATACTCGAATGAGAAGAAACCCATAAAAATAGAGGGTGAAAGCGACTTAGATGCTTTGAATAACGGCGCATTAAAGTCAATCTATGCTACTATTAACATTTATGAGGTGCTTCAAGAGGTTGAGGATGCATATAACCTGGAGAATATTGTTTATTGTACGCCCACATGGGATATTGATAGCGAATTAGTGAATTGGAGAGAAACGATACAAGTTGCGAGAGAAATTCTGTATTTCTTAGGCAAATGGGGGATTAAAGTGTCTGCTTACGTCAAATGGTCTGGTAATGGTTGCCACGTACATATAAATGAGAGGAGCATATCGGAGAGCATCCGTGAAAAGTACAATCCCCTAGACATAGCATACGCCATTGTCGAATATGTAAAGTCTAAAATATCGTCGAAAATAGCGGAATCGTCATCCAGCGGCAAAATATCCGTGGAAAACAAGATCGACTTGGCGAGGGTTTTCACTTGCCCATTAAGTTTGCATAGAGAGTTAAACGCTGTATGCATATGCATGAGGATAGAGGATATCGAAAAATTCAGGCCGGATTGGATTAACCCACAAGATTTCATACATAACCCTAACTGGCGTGAATTTAAAGACGGGGAGGCCGATATCCTTGCCGAGAAAGCTTACAAGACCATAGGAGGATACTTATTTAAACTTAGGAAGAGGCGGAGAAAAACAAAACCATTGGATGAGCAAATATTGGAATGGCTGCGGAAGGAATAGAAATTTCCCATTGAAATTATTTACCCATCATTTAATCCAAGAAAGAGCGATTTAAAAGGAGAGACTCTAAAGGCTGAACGGTATTATTTTCTGCGCCCTCTCCCCCATAATCTTATTCGCAATTAGCTGTGCCACTTTTGCCCCGCTTAACAGCATCCCACCAAATATTGGCCCCATCCTTGGAATTCGATCTATTGCTGCAACCGCCATCCCCGCAACGAAAAGGCCCGGACAAACCTCTCTCGTACCCTCAATAACCATCTTCTCGGCCTGCGAAGCCCACATAGATTTTTCACCTCTAACCGAAATGTTCAGTTCAGGAATTTTCCTTGATATGACTGATAAAACCTCAGCATCATGCCCAGTAGAATCAACAACCGCCTTTGCCTTTACTCCAAGAGGATCTACATGAAGCCCAGCCATCATGACCGATGACCACTGAATAACTACTCCAGTTATTCTGGGTGGATTATCTCTATAGATTACATCATCAACTGTCACTCCCAAAATTATTTTCGCTCCAGAGTCTATGGCTTTAGCCGCTAGCTTGGCAATCATCTCAGCGGCGTCAACTATAAATAATCCATCTTCTATCCATTCCATCTTACAGTTGATTTCCCTTAAAATAGCATCTGCCGGACGCTCAACGACGATTTTGTGAAATTGCATTCCACCACCACCCATGCCTCCGCCAAATGAGAGACGCCTCTCAAAAAGCACAGTCTTCAGACCAGCCTTAGCAGCATATATTGCGGCTGTAAGTCCAGCAGGCCCTGCGCCAACAATTACAACATCTGTATCAACTATGCTTAACCAGTCTTCCGTAGTCTTCTTAATTATCGCCTTAGTTATAGTCTCCTCTTCAATATCCTTAATTTCGCACATCATATATTATCACCATTCGTTCTCTAAAGGATACAATCCCCTATTTATATTCCAAGATTCTTCTTTCGTATATAGAGACATATCTCACATATTTTTAATGCTGCTTCACTCGAATTGATTCTACCAGAGGCTATTTTGTTAGCCACCTCACTCGCAGCTGACTCTATTACTGGTAAGAAGGCTTTAAGCTCCCTTAAATCCTTAGCTCCACGCTTTGAGCGCAAATATTGGCTTATAGCTGCCTGCGTTATTCCAAGCTTCTTGGCTGCCTCAACTTGCGTAAACCCGTGTTTTTCAATAAGCTCCTTGGCTATGTAAGCTCTAAACATCGGTGTTAGACGCGTTCCAAGAGATTCGCATGGCAAGTACATACAATTATTAAGATCAATATAACAAACTTATAAAATTAGTTTTGCCAAAATTTGATCATTGGGAACCAAACGCTAAAAATATTAGAAGCCTCAGCCCTTTAAATGTAGGTGTAACCTCCATGGGTAGCGTCAAGGATCTTGAGGTGATTAAAAAGCCAACTATTGAGAGTATGGGTGTGGGAAGATTTCACTTCTCAGACAGATATTCAGTTTTCGATTGGGGCGAGATGCCCGACCATATAGATTGTAAGGGAGCAGCTCTATGCCTGATGGGGGCTTACTGCTTTGAGAGACTTGAGGAGAAAGGCATAAGAACGCATTATCGTGGACTCGTTAACGCTAGGGGACAGGTAATTCGTTTCGATGACCTAGATGAACCAACAAACATAATGGAAATTAATTTAGTGAATATATATAGGCCCAAGGCTTACGTGAATTGCGGTAAGCTCAAATATGATTATAGCGTTTACACGCCTACGCTAAGAAATTACCTACTCCCCTTGGAAATAATTTACAGAAATGGTCTGCCTGAGGGCTCGTCTATTTTCAAAAGACTTGAGCAGGGCCTTATAACCCTGAAAGATTTGGGGTTAGAGTGCATGCCAAAGCCTGGAGAGCGCCTCCCCAGACCTATCTTCGACGTTAGCACAAAGCTCGAAGAGAGCGATAGATATGTTAGCTGGGAGGAAGCCAAGAGAATAGCTGGTTTAACAGACCAGGAGGTTGAGGAAATCAAGGATCTACTTCTGAGGGTTAATGAGACCATAACTGGGATAGCTGAAAGAGCTGGTCTAGTAAATGAGGATGGTAAGATAGAGCTGGCATTTGACCCAGAAAGGAGACTAATGGTCGTAGATGTTGTTGGAACTCTAGATGAGTGTAGGTTTACGTATATGGGAATGCATGTGAGCAAGGAAGTTGCCCGCATATATTACAGGCGGACGGATTGGGCTAAGGAAGTCGAGGCAGCAAAAAAGGAGGCTAGAGAGCGAGGAATAGAGAACTGGAGAACCTTGGTAAAAACACCACCACCAAATCTAGAGCCTAGACTTAAGACTTTAATAAGCCAAATGTATATGGCGGCAGCAAACGAAATGACAGGAAGAAGATTCTTTGATACTCCTAAGCTTGAGGAGATATTAAAAGACTTACAGGAAACAATCTCAACCTTAAAATGATATTCTGGTGATGCATGTTGCCTGAAGGGCCTAAAATAGCTTTTATAGGTGCTGGAAGCGCCAGATGGACTAGCAGGATACTCATTGACATTTTTATGAACGAAGGGATGAGGGGTTCCAAAATATGGCTTATGGATATCGACGACTATAGACTCAGCATTATATCGACTTTGGCTAAGAGGTATGCTGAGGAGTTGAAAGTTCCTGTAGAGATCTATGCAACGAAAAATAGAAGAGAGGCAATAAAGGATGCCGATTTTGTTATTTCAACAGCCTTACCGAAGGGTTACCTATATTATGAGAGGATGAGAGACCTATCTGAAGAGCACGGATATTATAGAGGTATCAATAGCGTTGAATGGAACTATGTTGGAGACTATCATACCATATGGGGCTACTACTTATTTAAATTACACATGGATATTGCTAGAGATATTGAGGAAAACGCTCCAGATGCATGGTTCCTCATAGTCTCAAATCCAGTCCTTGAACTCACAACGATGGTAAGCAGAGAAACAAAGGTTAATGTTGCAGGCATATGTCACGGATTCCTAGGTTACAGGGCAGCGCTGGAAGTTTTAGCTATGCGCTTAGCTAAGGAGAAACTAGGAAAAAATGTAACGCCTCATTACGCAGCTAAGAGAACGAGAGAAAGCAAGGAGACAATGAATCTAATAGATTTTAGCGAGGTTGAGGTTGATATGGCTGGCTTAAATCACGTCATATGGCTGACTAAATTCAAGTATAAGGGTGAGGATGGATACAAATACTTAGACGACTGGATTAGAGAAGATGCTGAAGAATACTGGGCCGTATGGAGAGAGCACACAACAAATCCATGGGACCTAGATCTGTGCCCAGCTGCTATAGACATGTATAAGACTTATGGCTATCTGCCTATAGGGGACAGCGTTCGTGGAGGGACATGGAAATATCACTGGGATCTAAAAACCAAACAGTACTGGTATGGACCATATGGCGGCCCAGACTCTGAGATAGGTTGCGCGATAAGAATAATGCAGGTAAGAAGAAATATTGAGGAGATGAGCAGAGTGGCATTTGATTTCTCAAAGCCGGTGTCACATTCAATACCGCCTAGTCCTAGTGGTGAGGTAATAGCTACGTTAATAGATTCCATTTATAATGATGTGGAGGCTACCAGCTACGATATCTCTTTCTATGGAATCAAGATTAAGGCTCCAATTTACGTAAACATCATAAATAAAGGGACTATCTCAAATCTCCCTGAAAACATATCTATTGAAACGCAGGTGACAGTTAATGGAAGGGGCATTCACCCTGTGCTTAAAGGTGCGATCCCTGATAAACTCTACAAATATGTCATGTTACATAGAATAATGAGGGCTGAATGGGCCATAGAGGCTAATTTAAAGGGCGGTAGGGAGACGCTTATCCACTGGCTTATAACGGATGTAAGAACAAAAAGCATGCAACAAATAAACGATGCTATAGATGCTATACTAAAGCTTCCAGGAAATGAGGAAATGGCGAAGCATTTTAGCTGAAAAAAGGCAAACATTTATGCCTAACTAGCAATTAAGAAAGGCAAGCCATTAAATCTAAGATCGCTAGATCCAGCGTTACTACCCCTTTCCAAAAATAATAAAGCTGAGGAGTCAATGACTCCTAAGTGCGAATTAGACCTTCTTATCAAACTGAACTACCGGGCCCCCAAGAATATTTTTTGGTGGATGAGAACGAATTTATGGTTTTCTATAAAGGAAAACTCTAGATTCATCTTTTATGTTACGTTGCAAGAGCGAAAGGAAAAACAATAGAATTTCAATTCATAGTTTATAGGCGTTAGGGATGTAATTGGCCACTATTTCACCTACTAAACGAACTCTTTCTATGTCGCCGTCTGGAGGCAGCATGTCTGAGATCCCAACTATTATGTTAGGTGCGAAGAGATCTAGCAGATCATAGACGAAGGACTTCAGCCTATTAACATCGAAAATCGGTAAGAAATAGATTGCCGGTATACCATCAACTAAAATCATGCCATTAAGTTTGAGCTCCTCTCTGAGCTCTTTGAGCGTTACATTACCCTGCGGCTCGGGTGGAACGCATTCCAAGCCATCTAAACCAGTCTCCTTAGCTAAGGGTAACAAATGCTTAACTTTTCCATCCCAATGTGAGGTACAAAACTTTCCGACCTCATGTAGCTCTTTTGTTCTACGTTGGTAATATGGCAGCATATATTTCTTGAAGAGGGATGGTGAACATAAATTCTCATCAATGTTATCGCCGAAGTTAACTATTTTAAAAGGAGCCCTTTTGATAATTTTAAATCGCTCATCATCGTTTTCATCGAATACCTGAAGCAGCCATTCAACTTTCTCCTTGTGTCGCCAAAGCGCTATTAAACCTCTCTCAAAGCCCATGTAGGCGATGAAGAGCCTTTGTATCGATCCCCATGGGACATTTATTATTGGTTCGGAGCGGTCTCCTAGAAGCTTCTCCCTCTCTAGATAAAGCTCCTTGTCAAACTCAAACCTCTGCCGCCTCAATATATAAGCTAGGATCTCAAAGTCATCAGTACTCTTAAGGAAATATTCAACCCTCATGCTCGCCACACCATATTCTGTCTTTCTCTCAACTTGAATTAACTTGCCCTTAGGTGTCACATACTTGGTGTAGATGTAATCCCGATCCTCCATCCTATGAAGCTCAACACCCTCACCTTCAACACATCTTATCGTGTCATTAAAGTAATGATAAGCACGCGGCGACGCCCCTAAATCATCATATATTTCAAGAAGATCGTAGCCTTCATACTTCTTTGGGAGAGTTCCTCTAGCCTTATTTACATAGTACCAATGATGTAATCTAGGCTGCCATACTAAGCGGTCAGGAATCTTGCGGTTGAAAATAATAATAGTCCTTTCCCTATTATTCAAATAAAATCCTCCAAGAGTAAAAAAGAAAAACAATTAAAGGTAATTGGCAGCTTATGTTACTTAATTCAGCGCCTTCCTTTTGCAGCTTCCTCCAGTGCTACCACGCCTGGCAGCTTTCTGCCCATCAAGAACTCTATTAAGGCACCTCCAGCGGTACTTACATAGCCCATTTTATCCGCTAATCCAAGGCTCTGGACCGCTGCTACACTATGACCTCCACCGACCAAGGAGAAGGCTCTTGAGGAGGCAATAGCTTCAAAGAGGGCCTTAGTTCCCTTCTTAAACTCTTCCCTCTCAAATACGCCTGGCGGACCGCTGAAAACTATCGATTTTGCTCTCATTATTATTTCAGTATACCTTTTAATTGTATTCTCACCAATATCATATATTGGGTAGTTGACTGGAAGCTCTTTTAGACTTATCTCTCTTCTCTTTCCATCAACTTCGATCGCTAGGTCTATGGGCGTCTCAATCCTTTCTGGATACCTGTTAATTAGCTCCCTTATCCCTGGTACAAGATCAAGCAGCTTATTCTTCTCAAGGATCTCCATGTTTGGCTTACCTAGATCGTAACCCTTAGCGACCAGGAATAAGTGCCCAGTTATTCCAGCAGTTAAGACGTAATCCGCAATATTATTGTCAAGAACATATTTTGAGATTCTAAGCGAGTCGTCCGCCTTAGCTCCGCCAAGTATATATATGCATGGCTTCTCAGGGTTCTCCATAACTTTGCTTAGAGCCTTCAACTCCTTCTCCATTATTCTGCCAGCAGCGCTTGGGAGGACCACTGTGAAACCAACTATTGAAGCGTGACTTCTATGGGCTGCAGCAAAAGCATCATTTACGAAAAGATCTGCTAAAGGAGCGAGGTTTACAACCAGCTCAGATTTAGCATGCTCTTCGGGAGGCGCATCCTTAGCCTCTCTAGGAAAGTTTCTAACATTGTCTAAGACAAGTATCTCGCCACTTTTAAGCTCCCTTATAGCCTTCTTAGCCTTCTCGCCAAAGACATCGTTTACATATTTAACTGGCTTGCCTAAAATCTTGCCTAGTATTTGGGCATGCTGCTCTAAGGGTATGAAGTCTGGATCGCCGGGTCTCCCCTGGTGCGCCAATATAACGACCTTAGCGCCCTTCTCTGATAGCTCCTTTATTGTCGTCTCGCCATGAGCTCTGATCCTACTATCGTCAATTATTTTTTTCGTTTGAGGATCAACTGGCGAGTTGAAGTCAACTCTCACAAGAACAACCTTATCCTTAACGTCAAAATCATCAAGGGTCAAAAATTTCGGCATATCATTTCTCCTCCATTATTTTATTATCTGAGTAGATGCCAAATAAAAATATTGATAAAATTAAAAGAATATTTTAAAGGAAGCCAGCTTTCTGACCGATAAGTCTAACCACGTCCACTAGTCTGCAGGAGAAGCCCCACTCGTTATCATACCATCCAAAGACCTTGACAAGATTCCCGCCAGCAACCATTGTGCACTGTCCGTCAACAATGCAGGAATATGATGTGTGGTTCACATCTACTGAAACTATCGGCTCCTCAGTATAGGCTAATATGCCCTTAAGTGAACCCTCAGCAGCCTTCTTGAAGGCATTGTTTACTTGCTCTTTTGTAACATCCTTCTCAAGAGCAGCTGTCAGATCACATATTGAGACATTTGGAACAGGAACTCTAAGCGCTATACCATCGATTCTACCCTTAAGCTCTGGCCAAACCATTGTTGAAGCCCTAGCAGCACCCGTTGTTGTCGGTATAATGTTTAAAGCAGCAGCCCTAGCCCTGCGAAGGTCCCTATGTACTAAATCTAGAACCCTTTGGTCGTTTGTGTAGGCATGAGCCGTAGTCATTAGCGCAGACTTAATTCCAAAGTTTTCATGGAGAACCTTAACCATTGGTATAACGCAATTTGTTGTACACGAGGCATTTGATATTATGTTGTGCTTGCTGTGATCGTATTGGTCATGATTCACGCCATAAACAATCGTTATGTCTGGCTCAGTTGCTGGCGCAGTGATCAAAACCTTCTTAGCTCCAGCTTGGAGGTGCTTTGAGGCGCTAGCCCTATCAGTAAACAGTCCAGTAGACTCGACAGCTAGATATACATCTAAGTCATTCCAAGGAAGCAGCGCTGGATCCCTCTGGGATAAAACTTTTATCTCCTTACCATCAACCACTATGCTATCACTCTTTGCCTCCACGTTTCCAGGAAACTTTCCGTGAACCGAATCGTATTTTAGCAGGTGGGCTAAAGTCTTCGCATCTGTAACATCGTTTACAGCAGCTACATCAATATCTTTCATTGCACCCATCTCAACGATGGCTCTGAAGAACAATCTACCAATTCTACCAAAACCATTTATTGCAACCCTTATCGCCATAAGATACACCCCTTTTAGTCCAATTAAAGAATTAATCATCATATTTATTTATTTTTCTGGAAATCTACTCAATATGTGTAACTTTTACGCCCAAACCTTCCAGGTAATTAGATATCAGGCGTCTATGGCAATACTTAACGTTCTTCTCCTTGCACATTATAGCCGCTACTTCTCCCCTAATTATGCTTAGAAGCATCTCTATTCCCTCCCTAAAATTCTGAGACTCCATGTATTTTTCATATCCTCCCCTCACGAATCCACCCAATTTCTCGCCCAAAAAGTAATATTTTATACCATTTTCTCCAAGAATCCTTTCCAGCATCTCTCTGCTAAACGAGGGATCCTTACTCTTAGGAAAGCGCCTAACGTCAACGACTGCGGTAATTCCATATTTCCTCAGAATACTAATAAAGCTCTCAATTTTTCTTCCACCATAACCTATAGTATAAACTTTCATGACTCAACTAAAAAGATCTATCCTACATAAAAATTAATGCTTAAATTTTAATTTCGTATTCTAAATAAATTTCTATCGCGGAGGAGAAAGGTTGAAGATAGTAGGTGGGCCAAGCTCCATAGACTTAGCTCGAAAAATAAGTAGCGCCCTGAATATTCCCTTAGTTAATGTTAGGACAAAGCGTTTCCCTGATGGAGAATTCTACTTTAAGTTTGAGGAGGATATTTCTGGAGAAGACCTATTAATTATACAAAGCCTATATCCCCCCCAAGACGCCCACGCCATGGAATTATTCTTAATCCTCCATACAGCGAGAGACCTAGGCGCAAACACGATTAAGTTATTTGTGCCATATCTCGCCTATAGTCGACAAGATGAACGATACTTAGAAGGCGAATGCTTAAGCGCAGCCATGATAGCTGAAGTAATTGAGACTTTGGGCGCAGATGCTCTCTACACAATTGACGTACACAATGAGAACGTCTTGAAAATGTATAAAATTCCAGTGTATAATTTGACGGCTTCAGGAGAACTAGCTAAATATTTCTCCAATAAGAACCTAAGAGACCCTGTTGTAATTGCACCCGATGATGAGGATCTTGCTAGAAGAAGAGCTAAACATGCTGCTAAGGTGCTTAATGCTGAATGGAATTATTTAGAGAAGAGAAGGGACCGCTATACTGGGGAGATAGTTACCTTCTCAAAGGCCCTTGAGGTTCGAGGGAGAGATATCGTAATAATTGACGACATAATAAGCACTGGCAAAACTGCTGCCAATGCTGTCAAAATACTCAAAGATCAGGGTGCTGATAGAGTGTTTGTTGGCGCATCTCACATACTGCTCCTTAAGGACTCAATAAAAATTATAATTGAGAGCGGTGCTGAGGAGGTTGTGGGAACAGATAGCGTTACAAATGAGTATGCCAAAGTTTCTGTGGCGCCAATATTTGTGAGAGCGCTTAAAGGGGAAATAGAAAAATGCTAATATAAATTGCTCAGTGATTTTCGTCAATTAACTCTCGTCAGGAAGCCACTTCGAGAGGTCAGATTGCTTTACACCTCTGCTACCCTCAAAGAGGGAATTAATTTCCTCCTCGATCAGAGTTAAACGCTGAGTATAATATTCAGACATCCCGTATTTTCTTACTAAG
The DNA here is from genome assembly GCA_018396635.1 of Candidatus Bathyarchaeota archaeon. GTDB lineage: Archaea > Thermoproteota > Bathyarchaeia > Bathyarchaeales > DTEX01 > DTEX01. The sequence goes on along the minus strand of JAGTQE010000003.1, from coordinate 76,956 downwards.
CGCCAAGCGTCCTCCAAATACTTCTCTATCGTACCCCTATGCACGGTTAACGTCAACTCACCACCGCACTCTAAGCACACGCCCTTGAGCGGAACCCTTCTGAAGCGCTTATTACATTTTTTGCATCGAAAGCTCTGCGTTGCAAAAGCCCTCAAATTTCCAGAGATATCGCGGATGAAATGTGTATTTAAAACTATTTCTGCAACAATATGAGCGTCAACCGCCTTAATCTTCTCTGCCAACCCTAGCTGAGCATTCAGCTTATCGCTCATCCGCTTTAGGGTCTTATATATGCTCTCTTTATTCCCTGCCTCAATGTTCGATGTTGGCACGGTAAACATAAAGCCCTGCAGTTTTAATTCCGAATTAAACCTGTGCTTAACTATATCTATGAGGGGGAGCAGTTCCCTAGCTGGCCGACACCTACCAGCCTCCTCATAAAATTCTAAAGGATATTTATCTGCAACGTCAAACTCATGTGCCTGTCTCTGAACATCTTCCGGCATAACCGCTCGGATTATAAATAGTGGAGAATCCATTATCCCACCTATCTGATCTGGAAGATACTCCCTTGAGAAGTTTAAGAAAGCATCTAATGCCAACATTATACTATCCTCATCCCCATCACAATCCCTCCGCTTAGCTGAATGCCAGAAGGGGTGGGCAAAACATACATTCAGCTTTGTAAAGCCTATTATTCTACCTAAAACCCCGGCACACGTGTGTGGCGCCAAACCAACTATTAAGTGGCCAATCAAATCTTGTGGCTTATCTATCTTATAGAATGGAGGAAGCCCGTAAACCTTCTCAAGAAGCTCATCAATAAATTTTGCTACAGAGACAAGATATTCAGCGCATTTCCATGGAATTATAATATCCTGGACCTTAAGCTCACAGATCTGCTCCAGATCTGTCAGTGGATTATTTAAATAATCGTGTGTGTAGCCAAGCTCTCTAAGCTTCTCTAGAGAAACACCTATCTCTGAAGGCTTAAAATGGGTTAATGGCGCATTGGTTGCATCAAATCTTATAGTGCCATCCTTATAGACTGAGAGCCCATATTTAGCCCTCAATATTCCCTTTTCGATTGGCTCTGGCACCCTGGTCTTATTTGTTAAGCCCCTCACACCCTTAACCTGCTCAGGCCTATAGCCAATCTTTCGGCAAGCTTCGTCGACTAAATCCCTAATGGAGATTATCTGATGACAAAAGCTTCTCGCTTCAATTTTACATATCGGACAATCTTCTCTGTCAAGGTCTCTACCACATCTTGGGCAAATGAACCTAAGGCTTGTCTCCGTCCCACAATTTGAGCATATTCTTTTAAAAGTTATTGTCTGGCATTTAGGACAAATCCGGCTAATGATCTCAACTTTCACCATGCCTTTCCCATAGGCCTTCATAAGATCCCTTTGAGCACCGCCACTTAAGCCAACTGGGAATAAGACATGTACTGGTGGCTTCATCTCCCGCTCCTTAGCCTTCTCCGGCCGCCCAACCCTAGCCCCTATAAATGCTCCCGCCTTATCCCTAAAAATTAAGCCGCTTAAACGTGATAAATTCTCTAGAATTGATAAATTTTCAGAGATTTCAGCTGAAGGATTATTTAATCCAAGTGATACAGCGAAGGAGTGTGCGTCATAGCCTTCAATGACAATGCATTTTCCAATAACCCTATGCGGGATGCATATTTCCTCAAGGGCTTCTTTAACTTCAGCATCATAGCTGCCACGTACCTCAACCACTAACTCGCCGTCAAATTTAATGTTGGAATTCAAAAGCCATCTTCGGATATTTTTAAGGGTCTTCACAGGTATACTGAACCAAAAATACGTGTATAATGGATGTAAAGGAATTTTGAGGGTCCTACTTAAGGTTATTGCTTCATTAATACTAGGTTTATTGTTGAATGGATCGTCAAGATAAGATTTTAGCGAGGAAGACGGTAACCCAACTCTTGAAGCGGCTTCCTCAATATTCCCATTAAAGTCTTCGATAATGGCTCTCCTAAGATCCTCCCGCCAAAACTCCTCGCAATATCCCGGAGGCAAAAGAGGCTTATTGTTATAGAGGAAGTCACCAAAGCTTATAAGTATATCGCCCAAAAAAAGTATCTTCTCAGCTTCCCTCTTAACTAACTCTATATTCTCATAAGAGACTTTAACCACGGATCCATCTTTCAGCCTGACAATCGGAGTCTCAATATAATCTACAGGCATCACGGTACTTGATTTGCCAGGAGCCTCGATTTTAAGCTGTGTTCCACCAGCCAGAAAGTTTTGTAAAACTATCATAGTTAGTGGGTGAACCCCAACTGCTGAGAGCCCCGTATTCCTTGACCTGCCATATCTAAGTCTAAAACCTCCTTTTCTTGATGGGAAACATAATATTGGACGCCCAGCTGGAACCTCCTCCATAAAGCTGGCTAAAGATTTACCCTTCTCCTTTGCTATCTCCTTAATCTCCTTAAGCCACTCCCAGCCCTTGATCCCAAGATCTTCAACTACGGCCAAGACTTTTGAGGCCCTACCAACAATGCCGTCATTTACAACTCTAAGCGCCCCGCCGCGAACGCGATTAGTCTCTATGCGCGGCAAATTGCGATAAGAAGCAACTTCAACTGGATCGGATGGTGTCCCAGTGACTTCAACTGGAAGATGCTCCAGTGCAAACCTCAATTGCTCATCCGAAACGCTATATTGAAAGCGGCCAACCTCGCGCTCGTAGAGTCTTAACTCTTCAATGAAGCGCTCTATCTCCTCCCTAGTAGGCTTATAGCGATCTAACTTCAATAACTGTCGAACAACATCCGCTATAACCGGTGTTAGAGCTGCCTCTGTTCCGCCAGCTGAGCGTATTGGTCCAGCAAAGTAGACTGCCAGATATCTCGACCCGTCTGGATTATTTTTTATAGCTACCTTGGCTATGCCCTCCGAATAAACTGCTGCTGTGACCCCTTCTGTTAATATTGCTAAAGCTGTTCTGATTGCTAAATCAGCCGCCTTTTCATCACTCAGCTGCCCAAATTTTCCACAGACAATCTCCTTAGCTATGTTGAATGCGGCCCTTTCCCTAGACATGGTTTTTGATAGCGCTCTTATTCTCTCTGCGAGTCCTGGAAGCCCAATAAACCCCTCTACTAGACTCGCCAAATCGCTCGCTAACTCTATTTCAGGGTAAGGCCTAGGGTCTGGTCCCCTCAGCCTAGCCTTTTTAGCAATTTCATAGATTTCTTCTAGAGAGCTAAGTAGATTTGAGAAGTATTCAGCGTATTCTTCACTTATTCTGTATTCAGCTTCCATGTTGATCAACGCTACTCGACATGAATTCTACAGAGAATTATTGCGTTCCACCTCTCAATTGGCCGCCCCATAACTTTCTCATATGTTTTTTCAGCAATGCTCTTCCTCCTATCAACACAAGCCCTACATTTATTGTGTCTCATATCAGATGGGCCGTCGCATCGACCACAATTGAGGAGCAATGATTCACCTAATCCCCTCAGGGTTGCCCATGCATATTCGCGCTCATCATACTCCGGCTCAAAATCCGGCCAAATATCATAAATATTATTTCGGCCTAAAGCCTTTTTTAGAGACTCAAAATAATGCTCGAATGCCGTCAACTTAAAACCCCCTAGATCTACTTTTAGCTCCTTTCCTTATACCTTCTATTATTTCATTAAGTTTAGCTCTAACCCCTTCTCTCTGACCGCTCTCAAGTATAGTGCCAGTAACCACTATATCAGCGCCAGCTTTAGCGGCGCGCTCAGCCTGCTCCCTAGTCTTTATACCACCTCCAACAATTATCTTTACGTCCACGGTCTCTCTAGTCATTCTGATCATTTCAGCTGGAACTGGTTTGCTTGCCCCTGACCCAGCCTCCAAATAAACGAATCTCATTCCAAGAAATTGAGCTGCCAAAGCGTGAGCCACGGCTAGTTCAGGCTTATTATATGGGATTGGACATGCTTTGCCAATAACGCCTGCAGATCCCCCTTCGCCAACAATTATGTATCCAAGCGGTATTGCTTCTAACCCCATCTTCTTAATTAATGGTGCTGCGAGGGCCTGCGCGCCGAATATGAAATACGGATCAGCTGAATTTAGCAGGGACATAAACCATATGGCGTCTGCATATTCACTTATGCCAGTCACATTGTTTGGAAATAATATGACTGGAATTTTCACTGATCGCTTAATCGCCTTTACAATGTCATTAAGTAACTCTGTTGATGCTAAGGTTGTGCCCCCAACCATTATTGCTGATGAGCCGGAGGCTTCGCTTTCCTGCGACAATAGAGCCGCAAGTTCAGGGGTTACCTTTTCCGGATCAATGAGAGCCATGTGAATTGCTCCCTCGTCTCCGATCCGCCTTAATATATATTCCTCGACCTTCCCAACACTGACCATTTATTATTCAACTCCTTCAATCTCCGTAAAATTCGTCTATAAATTGACAATAAACGTCTACTTCTCTAAAGAAGGGTTTTACTTGAACCTCCTTTATGAAACCGCAATTTATATTACCACATCTGATTATTGCTTTTCGTCCTTCTTCACCTTCCATAATTTCTACTCTTATAGACTCTTGACTACACCTTGGACAAATGAAGACTTTAGGCAACTTCTTCTTTGGTATCCGAATTACTTTTCTCCGCCTTCTTCCCATAGGCAATCCAACGCATTAAAACATTAATAAAATATTTAAGATATTTCTACTCTTAAAGATTTAGGAGATCTAACATCTGTGACCCACTTACCGTGATATTTTATATCACATTTTAACGGACAAACATGAGAGCCCACCGTTAGTGAAACTATTAAAGCTTAAATGTTTTGTAGACAAGAATGTATCCAGTTAGAGGGAAAAACATTTGGTAGATCCAAGCTTAAAAGAAGAAGTTCAAAGATGGTTAACAGCATTAAATAATGACCCAATTTTCAAAATATTACTTAAAAATAGCAATTTAACAAAAGTACAGGCAGAAACGTTTCTGATAGACATCTTAGCCGAAAAAATAGTCGATAAAAAAATGACTTACGAGGATAAGGCTAAATTAAGGTCTCTAAAATCGGGTGTGAGCCGCGGATCCTTTAATAGAACCCTAGCGCAAGCAAGAAAAAACGTGATTAGATCAATCTATACAGTAATCTTATTGGGCTATTTAGGAGTATTCGAAGATCCAAGACTTGACATATATATTGAGATAGCAAATAAGATACGCGCCTACAGTGAAAGATATCGGGAGATATGGGAAAAAGGCCAGATAGATGAGGATCAAGTGAAAGTGCTCCAGACTCTTCAAAGCGAAATAGAAAAAAGCTTACTCACCCTCTCGAAGCCGAAATCTCTCTCTAAAAAATTGTGACATCACAAAGCTACATCACGTAACATCACTAGGTGAAAAATCACAGCTCTCGAGATTTTAAGACCAAGCAAATATTTATTCAGATTCTATTTTTTGGCGACATGACCATAGAGAAACGAAAATTTTATTTGGACCTTGATGTGATTATAACCATGATTGTGATATGATCACATTGTGATTTTCAGGATCACAAGGTTTGTGATGTCACAGATGGTGATATCATGGAGATCATAGCATTACTGGCCTATACGGTCATATTTTGCATAACATCAGTATTCCTGCTGTTCTATTTTAAGAGGATAAGGAGTGAGACCATAAAGTACATAGAAGCAAGAAAAATTATTGAAGATGTAATCTTCAGTTTTAACAAGGATCTTAAGAGAATTGAAGAGAAAATCCAAGAGATCATAGAGAGCCATAGAGAAGTTTCTGTTGGCAGGGACCTTGAGGAAATGCGCTCTCTAGTTCTTAATCTTAAGGAAAAAGTAGAGGATTTAATTAGGAATAATGAGACGATTTGTTCAGAGCATAAAGACTTGAAGAACAAGATCGATAGCTTAATGCTCAAATATAATGAAGTGGTAGAAAAAATTAGTAAAATTGAAGAAGAGAAGATTTTCGAAACTGAAAAGAAAGAGATCAACAGGACCGGATCACCCATACTTCCAAGAGGAGATAAAGTTCTTACATCACTAACTGAGACAGAATTAAAAGTTCTTGAGATTCTGGCAAATGAAGGAGAGAAAACAGCTTCTGAAATAAAGGATAGAATTAAGTTGACAAGAGAGCATACGGCACGTTTACTGAAGAGTCTATATATGCGCGGCTATGTGGAGAGAAAGGAGGATAAAATTCCTTACGTGTATCGACTCAATAAAGATATGGAGGAGATTTTGAAAAAGGAAAGGCTATTTGGTTCATAATGATTTTATTATTCCTTTCACTTCCTGTGAAACAATCTTGAAGAATGTTTTGTTTTCATTTTTTTTCTTCAGTAGAATGCCCCTCTCTGCCAATCTGGAAAGGTATGTTGAGATAGCGCTTAAGCTTATTGGCTCGCCAACATCCCTTTCATATGCATCTTGCGCTTCTTTAGCTGAAAACCAAGAGAAAGGAAAGTTCTTCTTTACAACAAAAAGAACCTTTTCGATTTTTGAAAGATCCTGTGAAAAAGTAGATGGTTCTGCTACAGGTATACCCCCGAGTAGCTCAATTATATCAAAAACTTTCTGAGCCTTTTCTCTAGTAATTCTTCCTTCAAAACTAATTGTGTAACGGTTTCCCGATTCATCATAAACTTCAATTTTCATTTTTCTTATAGGCAACGGTCTTCCCCAATCTCCCGCCAGCAATTAACAATTATCATTTCACAGGTTATAAATTATTTGGTTAATGATAAGGAAAATAAAAAGAAAAAAATGAACTATTTTTCAAAAAGAAAGAAAATTTGCAAATTTTTAAATTAACAAAGTTAACAGCTTGGATATTTTCTAAAAAGACAAATAAACAAAAATTTTCAGTATTTTCCACAGGAAATGAAGGGGTGAACTCATTAACAAAAATTTTACCTTAATTTTTCCACAGTTATTCGAAGAAGACAGAATTATGACAATGTTTATACTCCTTTAACAGTTAATTCACATTAAAGTTAATGAAAAACATAAGGTAAGCTGTGAATTGTTGCCAGAATTTCATAAGAAAAATCACCCAGACCCCTGGTTTTCCACTGGAAAACAAGCGAAGAATATGGTATAATAATTTTTTGATGCGATATTTTGCCATTTTTCCATGTGATTTCTATAAAATTTTAAGTAATATTATGTTGAAATATTTCAAGATATTTTGCTGAAATAGTATACAATATTGTATAAATCTCGTTAAATATAGAAATTTCCTAACTAAAATGGGAGACTATTTTTCCAAAAGAAAACAAAAATAATTTTAGTTTGCTGAGACTATTTCCAGTAGAAACAAAGGGGTGGGTCTCCCCTCTTTAATACCTTTTAATTATTTGTCTATTTTTTTGTAGGAGAGCCCTTTAATCACTTATTCTCCCTGCTTTTAAATGAGTAGAGATCTTTCATCGAGGTTTAGACGGATGAGAGAGCGGGAAAATATCTTAGACGAGGTATTCGCGCATTTTCTTAAGGGGTCAAGGATTTTCAAGAATAGAGAGGTTTTGAGACATGATTACGTTCCTGATAATCTCCCGCATAGGAGAGAAGAGATTCTTCGCTTAGGTGAGATAACAGCTCCTGCCTTAAAGGGGTCGCCATGTTCAAATGTTTTAATTTATGGGAAAACTGGTACTGGAAAGACTGCTGTTGTTAAGTTTGTGTTAAATAAACTTGCCCAAAAAGCTGAAGAGGTAGGTTCACCAGTTAAAGTTTGCTTTGTAAACTGCCGGCTTGCAGGAACAGAATATAGGGTCCTGGCGGCTTTATGCTCAAGCATTAATGTTAAGGTTCCTTTTACAGGCCTGGCTGTTGGTGAGATCTTTGATAGGTTCAGGAAAAACTTAGAATCTCAAGGTATAATCTTCATAGTTGCCTTAGACGAGATTGATGCCTTAATAAAGATTCGTGGCGACGAATTACTTTATGAACTTACTAGAATAAATGAGGGCTTAAATCAGAGTAAGGTTTCAATAATTGGCATATCTAATGACTTAAAATTTAAGGATCTTCTTGATCCAAGAGTTCTAAGCACACTAAGTGAAGAGGAGATGGTTTTTAAACCTTATACGGCTGACGAACTCCAAGATATACTCATGGAGAGGGCTAAAATAGCGTTCTATGACGGCGTTCTCTCAGAAGGTGCGCTTAAACTTTGTGCTGCCCTAGCGGCGTCTGAGCATGGCGACGCGCGGAGAGCTCTCGACCTTCTACGTGTTGCTGGTGAAATAGCTGAGAGGAAGGGTGATAGAAGGATTACTGAAGAGCATGTGAGAGAAGCCCAGGAAAGAATAGAGCATGATCAGGTCTATGAGAGCATAAAAAGTCTACCAACGCACTCAAAACTAGTTCTCTTAAGTGTGTATCTTATTAATAAGATGGATCCTGATCGATGCTTCACAGGAGACATTTATAATCTCTATTTAGAGATCTGCGAGCAAATGGGCATAAGCCCGCTGACGCAGAGGAGGGTTAGTGGATTAATAAATGAATTAGATGTTATGGGACTATTAAATTCTCGCATCGTTAGCCTTGGACGCTACGGGCGAACAAAGAAGATAGGTTTGGGTGTATCACGGAGAATCATAATGGATGTTTTCTCTGAAGATGATAGATTTAGATATATAATAAGTTATAAGCCAAAATCTATATCGCTACGCCAGAATGATTCCTGAAGTATCCTTTAAATCGCTGAGACAAAATCTATTGTGAAAACCTGAAAGCTTTGTAAGTCTACCACGGGAATTATGCCTGGATTAGGTATATGACCCATCTCCTTCTGATACTCTGTTTGTTTCTGCCATGTTCCTGAGTTTACTACAAGAATTCCTCGATAAGTAGTATATTTCATCATGTGAACATGTCCTGCATGAAATATATCAGGCACGTGTTCTATAACTAGATGGTCTACTTTCTCAGAAGCTATTAATGTCCTCATTCCATAAATTGGAGCCAGATGCCTACACTGTAAGAGAACTTTCATAGCTTCTTCAGGAGATTGAAAACTCATACTTGGAGACGAGGCTATGATATCATCTAAACTTCGTCCATGTGATAAAAGAATCGTCACTCCATATAGACTTATGACGGAAGGGTCGCCTAAAAGATGGCTCCCTAAATCTAAAAGTGGCTTGGCGTATTCCCGTGAAATAGCTGGTTGAGGAAGAGCCCGTCTTGTCGCATCATGGTTGCCCGGTATAATGATTATTTCAATGTAGTCAGGGATCTCCTCAAGTTCCTTAGCAGCCCTCTCATACTGTTTGTGGAGATCTTTTATTTCTAACTCATCATATTGTTGAGGATATATTCCAACGCCATCAACGACATCGCCAGCTATAATCAAATATTTTACACGGCCCGCTAACTCTCTGAGTTTATCTCCACCAATCTCACCTCTCAGCCACCTAACGAAGCGCTTAAACTCTTTCTCCATAAACATTTTACTCCCCACATGAAGATCTGAAAGTAGAGCGGCGCAAATAGGTATTGGAGCCCTATTATGTTTTTTAAGTGGGACATCAGGCCATACTATATCTTCCACTATAAGTAAGTCATTTTTTCCACGTAATGCGCTTATGCAGATAACTTGATCTAAAAGTATTTTTTGGGCCTTTAAATATACTTCATGTTTTTCTGCTGGCACAAAGATTATGGCATAATCCTCTAAGTCCTCAACCCTAAAGAAAACTCCACGCTTTGTCTCACGTTTCTCGGTCACCATACAAATAAACTTTACTTTTGAATTCTCTGATGCTTTTAGAGCATCAGAGATGCTACCAGCATCCTTAGCATCCGTCCTGCTCCTTATTATCCTGCTTAACTTTTTGAATCTGCTCCTAAAATATTCTATGCAATCCTCAAGAGAACCTATGCTACTTATCTTTTCCGTAGGATCGCTTATTACTTTAAAGTCGCTTTCAACGCCTCTAGCATATGGCTGGAAGCCTGTTTTCCCAGTAACGTAGCTTGTACCTCTCACTTCCTCTGTTAGAACGATTTTACCGACTTTTTCTTCAATAAACTTACGCGTTATAAATATGGGTCTTTCAGAGAGAGAATTAATTTCATCAATAACTGTTTTAACCAGAGAGGTTAAGTTGACTTTTTGCGAAAGATCTTTTAGGAGTTCAAAGGCATCTTTATCAATTTGGTATCCAGCCTCAATTATGAGAGATATTGCAGCCTTTAAACTTTCCATATTGTCTGACATCTTATCTCATTATTGAGCTTTAGCGCGTGAAACTAAACTGTTTCCTAATTAAATATATGTATATATATGCTGAAGTAACATATTATATTTGAGCGATTAAGGTTAGGGAAAAAGGATGGAATTTCGAAGAATACAGATGACAAGGAGCGGAACATTTTTTGTAACATTGCCAAAGGAGTGGGCCATACGGAACGGCATAGCTCGTGGAACAATAGTTGCAAGCATGGAAACACCGGATGGCAAATTGATAATTGACCCGAAATATAATGTTGAATCAGCGCCGAGATCAACTGTTATTAAGCCTGGGCCGCATCTGGGCCGAGAGATTATTAGTAAATATCTTCTTGGCTATGATATTATAGCTGTTGAGGCGAAGGGGCGAATAACACCTGAAGAGAGGGACATAATTAAGAAGACGGCAGCTCGCCTTATAGGCTTAGAGATAATTGAGGAAGATTACAGTAAGATCGTTATGCAATGTTTGCTGGAGCCTTCAGCTCTATCACCTGAGAAAATTCTGCGCCGCGAGCATCTGATAGCTTCAGGCATGTGCAGAGACTCTATCACTGCCCTCCTAGAAGGGGACATTCACTTGGCTAGAAATGTTATTGCTAGGGATAATGAAGTAGATAGACTTTACTTCTTACTTGTCAGAGTTTTGAGGACTCTTGTACAAAATCCAAGTTTAAGTGAGAAGCTGAACATGCACCCCATAGATTGCTTAGATTATAGGTTAGCTGCAAGCTCTGTTGAAGCGGTGGCTGATCAGTCATCCCAAATATCTGAGTATACGATTAAATTTAGGGATTTAAAGATTAGTGAAAATTTGTCTAAGGCCTTGCATGAGCTCTATAAAGCAATTTATGATTGTTATAATGATGCGGTTACAGCTTTTCTATCACGTAATATTATTATTGCTGAATCTGTAAGAGAGAGGGAGGCAAATGTTAAGGAATTGAGTAGAAGAACTGAATCTATAATTAGAGCTTTGCCTATTGAGAGAGCCCAAGATCTAGTTGCAGTTATTTCACTACTGAACCGAATATATGATCATAGTGTTGATATATCTGACCTAACTGCCCCGAGAGAATTTTAAGCCCAGGTATTATAGATGAGCTTCTCTAAAATTCTTTTAGCTTTAAGTATATCCTCTATCTGTTGCGGCCCGCGGATTTCACGCTCTATAGTTATAGCCCTATTATAGCCTAACGCCTTGAGCTTCAATATTAGCGCAGGGAAGTTTACCCTCCCTTCTCCTAAAGGTTTTTCTTTACCTAGCTTCCTCCCGTTAGTAGGATATTCGCCATCCTTCGCATGAACGCCCCGAATATATTTGCCAAGTATATCCAAAGCATCTATTGGATTAGCTTTCCCATACATTAAGAGGTTAGCTGGATCAAAATTTACTCCAAGGTTATCCATACCAACGTCCTCAATGGTTCTAAGAAGAGTTATGGGAGTTTCTTGACCAGTTTCAAAGAGAAAGAACTGCCCATTTCTTGCACAATACCTGGCTATATCTTTAAGCACATCTATAAGTGAAATGTAAACAGGATCTTTTGGGTTCTCAGGTATGAATCCAACGTGGGTCACAATATCTTCGACACAAGATTCTCTAGTGAAGTCGGATGCCTTCTTCAGAGCCTTCACGCGAACCTCCCTCATCTCTATAGGTACTAGACCTACTGTGCTGGGGCCCTCTATAAAATCCCAGACATACTTACCAGGTAAACCTGCCCATATAGCTGTAACCTCAACGTCGTATTCGCTTGATAGTCTCTTGAGTAAATGAGCCATTTCAGAGCTATATAAGCTTACATCCCAGCACGCAACTTGGCATGTCGGAAAACCATACTCATGGACTTTTTTAATCTCTTCCTCTAATTCTCTCCTTAACGAAATTATTATACCAAGCTTCATCTTCGGCATATTAACACCTTCAGGCCCGTCAAGATTTTGGATTTAGACTTAACTTATAAATTGAAGTTGGATTGCTTTAATATTTACTGAGCTAAGGAGGGATATGACCTTAAACAATGCTCACATATTGACTTGTTGGAGGTTTAGAGCTTGAAGAAGCGGGGGTTGCTACTTTTCGTCATAGTAGTTTTAGCATGGGGTTTTAACTGGACTGTAATGAAGATTGGTTTGAGGTTTGTTAGTCCGCTAAATCTTGTTTCACAAAGGCTTCTTTTTGCTTCAATAGCGCTATCGCCAATTTTAGCTGTGGAGAAAAGAAAGCTGCCAAAGGATGGCGCTACATGGCTTAAACTTATATCAATTAGTGTAGTGAATGCTGCCTGCATGGCATCCACCCATGTTGGCTTGCTCTACGAGCCTTCAGGCCTTAGCTCGATACTAACCTATACGCAGCCATTATTCGTTTTCTGTCTAGCTGCGTTGTTTTTAGGCGAGAAAGTTACCCTAACCAGAATTTTAGGGATAGTTTTTGGCTTTCTTGGCGTGGTAGCCATTTATATGGGACGACTTAACCAGGTGAGACTTTCAAGCGCCTCTCTTTTTCTTATTTTGGGAGCTTTCCTCTGGGCTGTCACAATAATCTTTTATAAGAAATTTTTAGCATACGTAAACCCAGAAATCGTTAACGTTATGCAATTCCCTGTAGGAGCAGCCTTTCTCATACTTCTCACGTCAATGTTAGATAAATTAACTTTCAGTACAAATATGGTTTATGTTCTTTCGGTACTTTATACTGCAATAGTTGGATCGGCGGTAGCATCCACGATTTGGCTATATCTTATAAAAATTGAGGAGGCAATAGTTGTCTCAACATCAAGTCTTGCCGTGCCAGCTGTGGCACTTATTTTCGGCAGCATCTTTTTAGGAGAGGTTATCGAATACAACTCACTCCTAGGTTTCATATTGATATCAGCTGGAATATACTTTGTAAACAAAAAATATAAGTGAGGTGGCGGCGAGATCGTCAATAGATTCTTAGAAGATTTCTTTTTCACCAATCTTTCTAAAAACCTTTCCTCTGACCTTTATAGACGGTATGGTTTCTTCTTCCGGCCCTCTCTCAACAGTCTTTCTTTTCAGCGTCTCTCCGCATATACCCCCTGGAAGCAAGCGTCTAATCATGCACATTGCATAGTTGCAATTTGTTGGATTACATGCTTCATCAGTCCATCGACACCAAGGAGTTTTTCCGCGAAACGCTAAAAAATTCTTTCCACACCTGAATCTATTGCATGATGGAAAACATTTTTTTGCCTCAGACAAGGCTGCCACAACCTAGCTTAACGGAAAATATTTTGAGTACCATTCTCTCTTATTTTTGGATATAAAAACTTAAAGTTATAAATTTTTCTAGAAGTAAACCCAACTTGGATGAATCACTCCGTTACTTTTTACAAGCTCTGTCTGCTCATTAAACAAAAATTTAATATATTGAAACATAGTATCAAATTTTCTAGATAAGATAAAATGGGGAAAGCGGAGACAGTGCATATGAGCGGTCAAGTAGAGCCAGGAGTAGGTGAAATTGGAAGTATAAAATTTCCAATAAGTGATGCATTTAAATATTGCCTGGAAAGTATTAGAAAGCGCTTTACGAGAACAATGATAACATCGCTTTCAGTCCTACTAAGTATAGCTTTCCTCGTCTCGCTTATGACTATGAGCGAAATACTTGCTCGAATCGGCAGTGCTCCTCCTCAGTACCAGATGTGGGTAGCTGTAATAGCGATACTTGTCTGCGGGGTTGGAATAGTGAACTCAATGCTAATGTCGGTGACTGAACGCTATAAGGAGATAGGAACCATAAAATGTTTGGGTGCAACGGATACAGCGGTTCTAGAAATATTCCTAATAGAGGCACTGTTGCTGGGTTTGATAGGCGGAGTTATTGGCGCGATAGTTGGCTGGCTCTCTGCGATAGTAATCTACTATGTTCAGTATGGTCCCTTGGTCTTCTTTGAGGGAGCAATAGCTAGGTACATGTATATTATTGGGACGGCGATAGGAATAGCTGTTTTGGTGAGCGTGGCTGCTGCAGCTTACCCGTCCTTGTATGCAGCTAAATTGAAGCCAGCTGAAGCCCTAAGATACGAAGTGTAAGAATTAGATACTTTTAGATGCTTCGAGGACTACTTTGGCGAGATTAACTTTATCTTCTAATGTCTTCATTATTGTGTTAGTTAAAATGGTTCTTATTCCAAGGCTTTCTATTCTTTCTTTCTCTCCTCTATCTAATTGATCTAATATAAAAACGTTTAGGAAATCTCTATACAGGTATGCTACCGAGAATGCTGACACTTCCAATCCAAGTCCGCTCATTAATTTATCAGCTGGGCCTTTTAATGGTGCTCCCGATATTATAGGGCTTATGGCGATCTTTCGTGCATGACTTTTTCTGAGGGCTTCTCTCACACCCTTTACTGATAGTATTGTACCTATACTAACTATCGGGTTGCTTGGACAAATGATTATTAGGCTACTTCTAAGTATAGATTCAATGACGCCTTCCGCAGGCTTTGCGCTTTCCACACCGACATATTTTACGCCTAAGACCCTATCTCTTGCTCCCCTTTTGACTAAATACTCTTGGAAGTGCATTAATCCTGCATCGGTCTCAATCCATGTCTCAAATTTATCATCTGTCATTGGAAGGATGTTGACCTTTAAACCAAGTCTTCTGCATATATCTTTTGTCACTTGAGAGAGCGTTAGGCCTTTCTTCAGGAGGATTGTTCTATGGATATGTGTTGCAAGATCTTTATCGCCCAAATTAAACCATTTCTCATAACCATATTTTTCTAACATTTCGAGGCAGTTGAATGTGTCCCCTTTTATTCCCCAACCCTTCTCTTCATCCACTATGCCAGCTAGAGTATAGGTTATTATGTCGAGATCCGGCGAAATATGTAGCCCAAAAAGCTCCATATCATCTCCAGTATTGACTATGACAGTTAGCTCCTCCTCCGGAACTATTTTAATGAGGCCTGAGAGAAATTTCGCGGCGCCAACACCGCCAGCTAAAGCAGTTATCATATGGAGGCACCCCAATAATTTAAGAAGACTATATCCTTAAGTGGTTTTCTGGGCGGAGGCTCAGGCTTTTCGGCCGGATAGCCTACTGTTATTAGGGCTTGGGGCTCCACGTCTCGCGGCATCCCCAAAACCTTCTTTACTGTCTCTTGACAGAAGAGAGGTGCGCAGAACCAACACGTTCCCAAACCCTCAGCGTAGGCAGCTAAGAGAATATTTTGTATTGCGGCAGCTAGGCTTTGTGTTGCCATTAGATGCTCAAATCTCCGTCTACGCCTGTCAGGATATTTGTGCATCTCCCTCATATCTATTGCAGCAACAATAATGGCTGGGGACTCAGTAAAGCGTCTAATAGACTCTTCAGCCAATTTTTTAGAGACTTCTGTGGGGACACCATCCTTCTCGAGATCCCTTAACCAATCAGAAGCCATTTCTTCGGCTAGTCTCTTCTTTATTTTTAAATCGGTTATTATAGTGAAACGCCAAGGTTGAGCATTATGGGCTGAAGGGGCCCATCTGGCAGCCTCAATAATCCTGAGGAGAGCGTTCTTTGGGACAGCGTTCGGTAAATATTTCCTAATGCTTCTCCTACCTTTTATTATATTCCAGATGTTCTGCATTTCTTAATCAAAGCTAGGATCACTCTTTGATAGTTAAACGTTTATTACCAATTTTTGAGTAATAACTTTTAAATAAGTAAACCTATAATGAAGTTTACGGAACGCGGGGAAGATAAATGCTTCACAGGAGAAGCGTAATCTTAGCCTATATCGGCGTTTTCTCGAGTCTATCCATAGTGTTAGCGATCTCGAGGGTTGAAATCTCCTATCCTTTGCTTCCCTATCTGAAGTTTGATTTCGCTGAGGTCCCTGTTATGATAGTTTTCATGCTTTGCGGCCCAGTCCCAGCTATAGTCGCCGAGATCATCCATTGGATGGGATTAACTTTTAGGAGCGGTGCGTGGATCGGACCTTTAATGAAGTTTTTGGCAGTAATATCTATGATCATTGGCTTTTGGATTGGGATTAAAATCGGAACAAAGGTTATGCGTGAAAAAGCTGGAAGCTTAAAAATTTTCCTGTTCGGTACGATCTTTGGAGCGCTTTTAAGAGTTATTGTCTGTACCTTCACAAACATTGCTCTTTTCCTATATATAGATCCAAGGTATCTCCAATTTACGGGGACGATACTTAGAGCGATGGGCTTAAACGTTTCTTCATCGCTTGATATCTTAACATGGACACTTATATTTACTGGGATTTTCAATATGGCTCATGTACCACTGTCTTCAGTAACATCTCTACTTATATTGAAGGCGGCTTTGAAGAAAATACCTGCTATAGCGAGGAGTATATGGTTCCTACAGCTATAACTTTATATCAAATAGCTCGTTAACTGGTCTAAGCATGACATCTAAAGCCTTCCTCTCGGCATCCTCTCCACTGCGCATGTCTTCTAAGCTCTCAAGAACTTCTCTTTTAAGTTTCATCTCAAGAACCTTATCGCCCTTAGTGAATCTTATTAGTATCGCCTCTCCATCCTTAACTTCAATATTTCCTTTTCCCATAGTACATCCAGTAACGACTTGAATCCCATCAATGAGGCAGGAGTATGGGGGTCTAAGCTTCGTTTCGACAATCGCTTTAGTCTTAAAAGGATCCTTACCAAGAACCTTATTAGCAAATAGTCCTGCTTTCAATCCGAGCACAAGGAAGGGGCCGAGGTGACCATGAAACCTGGCGGCTTCATTGAGCAGGGCTCTCTCAATCCTACTATCTTCAATCAATCCGCTCTCACCTCGATTTAATACCATGATATTACGATTATATGAAAAAGTGTTACTAGCTCTGTTTAAATGCTTTTTCATTCTCTTAAAAATTGTTAGAATGGACTGGTAAGTTAAAAAAAGTTGTGGTTTTAAGCGTCAGGTGTGGTTTTGATCGGAGGCCCTCGATCAGTTATCTTATTACTGATTATCTCTAATATTACTTTCCCAATAATGGTCGTCGCCTCCATTTTCTCATTTTTCAATTTTTATAATTTGAGAAGAGACTTATAAATTTTTCTCATTTTTGTATTTTTTTATAATGCGAAAAATTTATACCGTACTGCCATCAGTCATAGGATATAAGTAATTGTGTGAAGGGAGTAAAAATGACTGAAAAAGAAAAGTACTCAATAATTGTCAGGCCTGAGTGTCGGTTAGTGGAGATTAGGTTTTCCTCGCCTTTAAATCTCGACTTGATGGAGGAAGCCTTAGGCCAATTAAGGGGCTATCTTGCTGAAGAATATAGGATCAAGATTATCAGCTATGTTGATAGGAGCCGCAATTATATTAGGGCTTTTATGCTTGCTCTCTCACTATTCGGTTATGAAGACAGGGTAATATTCGAGAATAAGGCGAGGTATAGTAAAGCCGAGAGAAGACGGAGGAAAGAAATCGTTAGGGAGCTCAAGAATAAAGGCTATAGTGCCAAGAGAATAGCGGAGCACCTCAATATACCGCTAAAGACGATTTATAGATGGCTTACTGAAATGGGAGAATAACAATTGAAAGAGCCTTTTTAAGTCACAAAATAGCTAATTTCTTCGGGGCGCTCGGTTTGGAATTGCACATTAGTAGAAAAACTTATCGGAATAAGGTTTACGGTTGCTGGCTAGGTAAGAATGCTGGCGGAACCGTTGGCGGCCCTCTAGAATCTCTTTATGGGCGGGAGGAGATGTTTGATGTTTGGTGGTATCCTAAGATCATTGAGGGTGGTATGCCTAATGACGACTTAGAAATTCAGCTTGTCTGGCTTCAGGCGCTTAGAGACCGCGGGCTTTCATTGACGGCGCGAGATTTAGCTGAATACTGGCTTGACTGCGTTCTCTATAACTATGATGAGTATGGTTTACATAAGATGAATCTTAAACTAGGACTACAGCCTCCGGTTTCAGGATGGTATAATAACTGGTTTAAGGATTGTATGGGTTGCCCAATAAGGTCGGAGATATGGGCTTGTATAGCGCCGGGCGCACCGCATGTCGCCGCTAAATATGCCTATCAAGATGCTATATGCGATCATGCGGGAGGCGAATCGGTTTACGGCGAAATATTTAACGCGGTCGTCGAGTCAGCAGCATTCTTTATAGAGGACAGAGTTAAGCTGGTGCAGCTTGGTTTGGCAGCTATTCCTGAAAAATCTTTAACTTCGAAGGCCATTAGGCTAGCGCTGGAGGCCTACTTAAATGGGCTAGATTGGAGGGAAGCTCGTGAGAGGGTTAAGGAGACCGTCTATAGCCCCATAGCCCAGTATTCGCCTATAAACCTGGGCTTTCAGACGATTGGTCTACTCTATGGGGAGGATTTCGGAGACGCTATTTGTAAGGCGGTGAACTGTGGGTGGGATACTGATTGCACTGGGGCAACGGTAGGCGCTATATGGGGAATAATATATGGTAGAGAGAACCTTCCAGAGAAATGGATTAAGCCTCTGGGAGAATCCGTTATCGTGAGCAATGGTATAAGGAATATCTATGTTCCAAAGACGCTTGGCGAGCTAACGGATATTGTATGCAGTATAGGTGAAAAAGTTCTCTCATATTTCGATACTCTAGTTAAAATATCGGAAGAGGATGATTTCACGGGCGCCGAGGAAGCAATTCAATCCTCGATAAGCAGAATTAAAAGTTTATGGGATCTTTCACCCAATACCATTAGCCACGAATTAGCGAGCGTGAATATTTCAGTGACCTACGAGGATGGCCCAGCAGTCATTCCATATAAGGAGAATAGATTCACGGTAACGATTGAAAATACGCGGTTAACTATGATATCAGGTAGAGTGGAGGTTTACGCACCTAAGGAATGGATTTTAAAGCCTAACGTTCCCCAGCCAATCAAGCTACGGGCGGGGGAAAGGGCAAGCTTTGCGTTCTCAGTTACCGCGCCAGCAGCTCACGTAAACCCTTCAAATGAATGTTTAATTAAGGTGATATTAGATGAGAGGCCGCGACCAGCAATAATTCCAGTGGTTTTTGTAGGAAGTTTTCGTTGGCTAGTTTCTGAAGTCTATCGTGAACCACTATCTCTGGAGGCATCTTTACCTCCGGAGAGAGATTTGAACCTTTATTGTGCTGGCGAGAAGTGGAAGGAGGTCTCATGGCCTGAAAATTCCCTTGAGGTTGAGAGTTTCTTCATGGGAAGGCCTGGAGTAATATACCTGAGACATTTTATTTATTCGCCAAGCGATAGGAGAGTTATAGTCGGTGTACCAAACAATAGTAGAATGAGGATATGGCTTAATGGTGAGCTGCTTCATGAAACTGTTAAGCCTTTACCACTAAGGCCAAATTACGGCGGTGATGGGTCAAACTATAAGTCTGCTGAGATTAAGAGTGGTTGGAACCATATTATGATCAAGCTTGTTCGTGGCGAGGAACCTTTAAAGGCTCACTTCACCATAGCGGGTAGCGAATGGCATGATGGAATGAGCGATCTAATCCGCTGCAGATTTCCCTGGGAGTCTTGAGACTTATATATAATATATGCCACAGGTCGAATAAAGATAAATTTATCTTTATGCTACTATGATTTATTATATATGTCGCAGACAACAGTATTAGAAAAACTGAGGGCTGAGCTCCAAAAGATTGAGAGAATGCTGGCCGATTTAGAGGCAGAGAGGAAGGCGATTGAGGAAGAGTACTCCGCCGTTTTAAATGAGGAAAATAGGATATTTGAGGAGATGCGGCGCTGCAGGGATCAGTATATGTACAGCCGTCTTGAGGTGAGACTTAACGCAGTCTCTAGGCGTAGGAAGGAAATTGAGTCAAAAAAGACTGAGATAGAGAGGAAGATAAAAGGATATAGTGAGGAGAAAGAAAAGCTGCAGATGAGAATAGAGTATTTAAGGCCGAAATCTCAATCCTAGCGACCTCAAGGTATTGAGAGGTAGCCGCAGCATTGCAGCAAGCAAAAGATGGCTATATGTGGTTCCAGAGAAAAGATTAGTGTATTACTGTCCCAACCTTTGCGCCGCTAATAGCTAGAAGAACATTTTCTGGCCTAAAACCATTAACAACTATTGTTTTTATGCGCTTTTCTTTTAGTATCCGGACAGCTTCCGGGTCAATTATCTGATGTATGCCAGCCCTATGCCTATCCTCAGATAATATTTTCTCTAGGTCATTAAAGCCTATCTCATCAAGTTTTTTGGCGTCGGAATATTTTCGTGGGTCTCGCGTATATACGCCCTCCTGATCGGTCGCTTTAACTATTAGGTCTGCCCCAATCTCTGAGGCTAATAATGCTGCTACAGTATCTGTGGTCATGCCGGGCTTCACTCCGCCCATGACAACAATTCCTCTCTCACTTAAAGCCCTTACGGCCTCCTCAATGTTTTCAGGTATCTTCCTCCATGCATACCCGCCAATCATCATAGATAATACTTGGGCAAAGAGCCTCGAGACTGATATTGCTAGTTCGTCCTGCTCCTGCTCGGGCAAGCCTAGCTCACGTGCTAAGCTTATGAATTCACGGGCCAGCTTTCCTCCACCTATAATGACGGCGATCTTATGTTCTCTTTTCCCTAAGTTCATGATTAGCTCAGCGTATTTGCGGATTAATTCTGGGTTTGGCGGCGAAGCTATAACTGAGCCGCCAATCCTTACAACAACTTTCATTATTCCGCCACCAAAGTAAATCATATTATCCTTAACGTTATTCTAAATAAATCCTTCCCTCAGCTAGACTTCTCGCCCGATTAACTGCTCAGTAACATTTTAATC
This sequence comes from Candidatus Bathyarchaeota archaeon, assembly GCA_018396635.1. GTDB lineage: Archaea > Thermoproteota > Bathyarchaeia > Bathyarchaeales > DTEX01 > DTEX01. The sequence goes on along the minus strand of JAGTQE010000003.1, from coordinate 55,919 downwards.
TTCTTGGATCGTGGCCGCTTTTTCTCCTAAATAATATCTCCTCGTTTTTAACTGTTTGGTCGGCTTTGACGTGCGTTTTGCAGGTCACCATATTGTTAATGTGGAAGAGATGCTAAATTATTCTTTGTATAGGTCTCTCATGAAATATTTGGGGTTGCGGTGATGCTTGAGATTATTTTTCTCGGGACCGGAGGCGGGCGTTTCGCAACGATAACTCAAAGGAGGAGGACTGGTGGGATAAGGATTATCTCTGAGCAGGGCAACATAAACATGCATATTGATCCCGGTCCTGGCGCGCTTATATATTCGCTGGAGATGGGGTTGGACCCGCAGAAGATCAGGGCGATATTGGTTTCACATTCGCATCTCGATCACGCTAATGATGCTGAGCCGCTCATAGAGGCCATGAGTGAAGGGACTACTAAGAAGCGTGGTATCCTGCTGGCTGCTCGCAGCGTTTTAAGGGGTAATGAGATTTGTGAAAACTCTATATCGAGATATCATCAGGCTATGCCTGAAAAAGTTGTTGAGGCGACGGTCGGCACATCCGTAGAGATTGATGGAATAAATGTTACGGCATGTAAAGCAGTCCATTCGGATCCAGACGCTGTTGGCTTCCGATTTGAGGTAAAAGGGTTTGGCGGCTTTGCATATATGCCTGACTCAGAATATTTTAGTGATGTGTCAAAGTTTTATAGTGGACTGAGACTCCTTATACTGTCTGTTTTAAGACCGTCTGGCCAGCCATGGGAGGGACATATGACAACAGACAACGCCATAAAGATAATTGAGGAAACTAGGCCTGAGATGGCTTTAATAACTCACTTTGGGATGCAGATGATACTCAGGGGACCAGAGAAGGAGGCTGAATTGATAGAGAAGAGAACAGGTGTGCCCACTAAAGCGGCTTTCGATGGTATGAGGGTCATACTTGGGAAAGAAATAGTTTTTGGTGGTAGGTTGAGGAAGGGAAGGGATTTAAGTAGTTTTCTGCAACCCTAAGCCTTGGCTATAAAGACCTCCTCAGAAATCTTCTCCGCAGTCTCGTGTTCCGGCTTGCCAAATATTAGGGTTTTAATTCTATGCATAGCCTTCAGATCTTCTTCAAACGGCTTCAGGTCGGGTGGCGCATAGACTGCAACGTTCAGGTCCTGGTTTAAGGCGATATTATTTTTCTTCTTGTACTGCCATATTGCGTTATTAAATTCCATGAACTTTGGCAGCAGAATAACGATGTTATCTTTCCACTCATCTCTCTCCTCAGGGAAGCGCTGGACATGTATGCTCTCCTTAGAGTATAATTCGAGCCATATTGCTTCGGTTATAAATGGACATATTGGCGCCAAAAGCTTAAGTATTGTTTCCAGACACTTGTGAAGTGTATACCATGCGCCGCGCTGAAGCCTTGGGCTGAATAGGTTATCTCTGTTATAGGCTCTTGACTTAACAGCCTCAATATAGTGATCGGCGAAAATGTTCCATGTGAAATTCCTTATAGTTGTTCCAGCATGGAATGCGTTCATTTCCTCATAACCCTTCCGGCTCTCAGATATCACCTCATTTAGCTTAGCCAATATCATTCTATCCAGCGGTGCGAGTTCGTAATCCTCGCTTACCTGCGGGAAAGATGATATGAACCTGGCTATGTTCCATAGCTTTGTTAGGAATTTTGATGTTCCACGTATCCTCTCAAATGAGCATCTTATGTCGCCTTTAGTTATGTTACCTTCAAGCGCAGTCCATATCCTGAAGGCTTCGCTGCCAAACATTCTTATAACATCCTGCGGGTCAATTACATTCCCTGCGCTTTTACTCATTTTTCTACCCTGCTCGTCTACAACATGCATATGTATCCAAACATTTCTGAAGGGCTCCTTTCCGAAGAGTAAGAAGGACTTTAGAATAGTAAAGTATAGCCAGTTCCTAACAATCTCCTTCCCTTGTGGTCTAAGTGAGCATGGGAAGTTCTTTTTAAAGAACTCTTTATTCCATAGATAGCCAAGTATATAGACTTCAGAGGTGGCTGAGTCGAACCATGTGTCAAATGTTCGTTCCTCGCCACGAAACTCTCTTCCGCCACACTTTGGGCATCTGTCTATCGGCGGCGGCTCTCTCCAGGGCTGATAGTATCTTCCAGGTTCGGGCACATAGACGTAGCCGCAAGTCTTGCAGTACCATAAAGGTATCTCAGTTCCATAATATCTACGCCTTGATATAACCCAATCTATATCAATGGAATTGATCCAGTCTATAAGTATCTGCTTACTCTCCGGAGCGAAGAAGCGCATTTGGTCAGATAGCTCAAGTATCCGCTTCTTAAACTCAACCTGCTTTAGATAAAACTCCTTCATTGGAATGAACTCTATTGGATTCTTGGATCTCCAACAGATTGGCTTGCGCTGAATAATCTTTTCCTGTTTGACGAGCAGCCCCTCAGCCTTAAGATCCTCTATTATGCGTTTTCTTGCCTCCTCAACCTTTAATCCAGCATACTTTCCGGCGTTCTCGTTCATTTCGCCCTTCTCATTTATAGCGAATATCGGCTTCAAATCGAGCTCCCTGAGTATCCTGATATCACTGTAGTCGCCGAAGCTACATATCATAACTAGGCCTGAGCCGAAGTCTGGTTTGGCATAGGGATGTGGAATGATCTCAACGACGTGTCCATATATTGGGACGATGGCATGCTTCCCTTTAAGGTGCTGGTAGCGTTCATCCGCTGGATTGAAAAGGATTATGCGGCATGAGCACAATAATTCTGGCCTAGTTGTGGCTATAAGTATTTCTTCACCAGTCTCCTGAACCTTAAATTTTATGTAGTTTAGTGTAGCTTCCTCTTCCTCATACTCGACTTCAGCGTCAGATATTGTTGTGCGGCAGACTGGGCAATAATTTGTAACCTTCTCATCCTCGTAGATGAGGCCTCTCTTCCAGAACTCTATGAAGGTTTCTTGTGTCAGGCGCCTATATTCTGGGTCATCGGTATCGTATCTGCCTCCAATCTTGTACTCGAGGTTCCATGAGTTGCAGCTTAAACCTAGGCGCTTAAACGTTTCTAGTGAGGCTTCACCGCTCTCTTCGAGCAGCTGCTTACACTTCGCTATAAACTCCTCTCTAGGGGTCTCATGCATAACTATGCCGAACGTCTTTTCAGTTTGAACCTCTATTGGCAAACCATTCTTATCTAAGCCCATTGGAAAGAGCACGTTATAGCCCATCATACGCTTATAACGCGCAAATATATCCATCCAAACATATGTGTATGCCTGCCCAATATGGACTGGAGTATTAACGTATGGGGGTGGGGTATCTATGCTAAAGACCTCCTTATTAGAGGTCTCATTAAACTTGTAGATTCCATCCTCCTGCCACTTCTTGAATAAGATCATCTCCTTGGCGGGGTCCCAGGTCTTATCTTTTATTTTAGGTTTAAAGCTTATGACCTCCTCTCCTCCCATAAAGCGTCACCATACCAATAATTTTCAAATTAAAATTATCTTTAAAGAGCATTTCTGGCGCATTAGAGCCTATCTTAGTGTCATTTAATGTACTTGGCGCTGGCGGCGGTTCAAGACGCCTTCCTCCCAGCAATAATGCCGCAAATACTAATCTTTAAGGACTAAGATATAAAGATAATTGTTTTCAGGCTTAATAGTAACATAATGTGACTATTACTTGTATTAATTATATTGTGACTTAACCTTATATTATATCCTTCTAAGTGATGATTTGTGGTGAGGATATTGGGCGATATTAGGGTTCCACAAGGAGCAACAATTTCCCTAGATGCTGTTGAGGGGAACTTATATGTGGAGGAGGGTGCAACAATTGAGGCTAAGGAGGGGCTTCAGAAGATTACGGTCTCCGGAATAATTCAATGTTATGGCGATTGTATATTTAATTGCAGTGTTTCCTCAGCGCAGCTGAGGGGTAAGGATTGCGAGGTAACCGTTAAGGGGGACTTGCTGATTGAGGGGGCTGTAAAGATTGAGAAGGGTTCACTATTTGTGGAGGGCAGTATGAAAGCTAAGAATGTTGATATTGATAGGGAGCTGCGTGTCAGGGGGGACTTGGATGCTGAGAACGTTGATGTCGGCGGGAGGCTTAATGTGGGAGGGAGTGTAAATGCAAAAGCCATAGATGTTGGTGGAGCTGTTGAGGTGGCTGGCTCAACGGTTGGTGCGCTACTGGATGTCGGCGGCTCCTTTTATGGGGAAGGTATTGTTAAAGTAGATAAAATTGATGTTGGTGGCTCTTTCCGTGCCAAATCTGAAGTCTTTGCTGAGGATCTGGATGTTGGTGGTATAGCTGAGATTGCTGGCGGGGAAATAAGGGATAAGATTGATGTTGGCGGGGCTTTCCGCTCAAGCAAACAGCTTGTCTTCAGGATTATTGATGTTGGTGGAAGCGTGAAATTGGCCGGCTTATCTAAGGGTGAGAAGATTGATGTTGGCGGAACATTAGAGGTAGACGGAGATTTAATCTTTAGTGAGATTGATGTTGGGGGGTCTGTTGTCATCTACGGCAACGCTGAAGGGATTAAGATAGATGTTGGTGGTAAGCTTAAGGTTGAGGGGCACCTAAAGCTGTCTGGCGATCTGGATGTTGGTGGAGTGGTAGATGTTGGTGGAACGCTTTGGGCTAAATCTATAGATGTTGGCGGCAGATTGAAGGCTCAGCGCATAGAAGCAATCAATTCCGTTGATGTTGGCGGAGAGATCACCACTACGGATGGGTTAAAGGCTGGGCGTGTTCGGATAGGTAAGAGAGGTAAAATACGTGGGCCAGTTGTGGCGGAGGAAGTACATATTGATGAGAGGGCTGACGTCGAAGACATTTATGCAAGCATCGTAATAATGGAGGAGAGGGCTAGCGCAAGAAACATTTATGCTAGGAAAGTGTATTTGGAGAAGTACTGTAAGGTTATGGGTGAACTCCAGTACACTGAAGAGTTGACTAGCGAAGAAAAAGTTTACTTAGCTAAGGAACCTAAGAAAGTAGATTCCCTACCAAACCCACCAGCGTAATGACATATATGCCGGCGATAATAATATATGCTGTTAGCGAGATATAATGGAATGGTGATTAATTTGTGTGCCAGTTCATCATCCAAAAAGGAGCAGTTAGATAAGGCTGAGATTGCGGGAAATGCAGCTAAGGCTATGATTAAGGTTGTTCTTTACATAGTGCTTTATGTAGCTGTTGCGGCAGTTATCCAATGGCTTTTTACGAGCTTTATGCTACAGTTTGGGATAAATATTGTGGATTACATTGGGTATGTTCAGATATTACTTGCTATAGCGTTCGGTTATCTTATTGTGAGTGGAGTAGCATCCTTCTTCTATTGGTCTATGAGGGCGAAATATGAGCATGCTACAGCAGCAGCTGTTAGGAATGTTGTCAAAATCATAGGCATTGGGGCTTTAGTTGCGGCTATAGCTGGCGGAGTAGCTGGTGGCGCAGCTGGAGTTGCCTTAGGAGGCTTTATAGGCATAGTTATAGGTTTTGCCTCCCAGCAGGTTTTAGGACAAGCGGTTGCGGGGCTATTTCTATTAATATCAAGACCCTATAAAATTGGCGACCCAGTTGTTTTAGCTGGGGAGGACGGTGTTGTTGATGATGTTGCAACGCTTTTCACGGTAGTCGTGAAAAGTGATGGCACAAGGGTGCTGATACCAAATACTTCCATATTAGGAGGCAAGATTTATCTGAAACCTAAAAGCTAAATTAAAGGGTAAAGTGTTTATAATTGAAGAGAAGGACGAGATACGAGATCTACTTTGATGTACTTGATGCTGTGAGGAGGAAGGGCGCTATAACAATAACGAAGTTATCTTATAGTGCTCAGCTTCCGGTTGATAGGGCTAAGAGCGTGGTCAATTTTTTAGTTTCAAAAGGCTTATTGAGGGAAGATAATATGGGCGGTAGAAAGGTTTATAGATTGACTGAAAGAGGTGGAGCCTTCTTAGAAGCGCTTAGAACAATTAAGAAATTTATGGGCTAATAGAATTTTCCTCCCTAAATATTTTTCAAGAGATAATTAAACATGTTAGATTATTGTTAAGTATATCTAGACCCATCGTATATATTTAAACATAATTAACCTTTTAACCCACTACATAGATATTGCTTTTAGTGTATACATATGTTGAAAAATGACCGCTCAATTATTATGTTTTTTCGTGAACTTTTCAGGGAGATCCTCTACTCCTCTCTCGGCGAGTCTGCTGGAGGTGCCGTGTTGCTTTTTATGAGGATAAATTTGGGGCGTGATCCCTATGAGGTTATTTGGGAGGATCCGAAAACCTTCTATCATGCCATGGAGAGGATTCTTGGCGCTGGAGCTAAAGTCATAATTAATCTAATGGTAATGAACATTAACGCTAAGTACGGCTTAAATATAAATGCGGAGCATTTCATCGATCTCATGCATAGCAGTGATCAAAGATCAGTTGAAGAAATGCGATTAATTCTAAAGAGGATAGCTGATTGTGTAGGTGGGAGGATGAAGAATGAGTGGCACTAGTAGGGTTCCAACAGGGATAAGCGGCTTAGATGCGGTTATCGGCGGAGGCTTTCCAAGGGGCGGTCTAATAGTTTTGGCTGGGAACCCTGGCACAGGTAAGACTATGTTTTCAGCTTCTTTCCTTTATAACGGTATAGCCAATTACGGCGAAAGGGGTATATATGCCAGCTTTGCTGAGAGTAAGGAGACTTTCTTAAGTAATATGCTTGAACTAGGATTCGACTTTAAGAGGCTTGAAGCGGAGGAAAGATTCAGCTTTCTAGACCTCATGACCGCTAAAGAGGGGGCTGTGTCAACAACTCTAGAGATGATTATCAGTGAGGTAAGCCGAATAGAAGCTAAACGCCTAGTAATAGACTCGTTCTCAGCACTAGCCCAAGCGTTCAGGGAGACTTATGAAGCCAGAATAATCTTACACACAATCCTGAGCCGCATCACGAAAATCCTGGGTTGCACAACGATCCTGATTGTGGAAGTGCCATATGGTGAGGAAAGGGTGGGGCTAGGTATAGAGGAGTTTGTTGCTGACGGCATAATCCTCCTGAAGAGGAGTAGATTGGATGGTAGAATCCTGAGGGATCTGGAGATACTTAAGATGAGGGGTATGCCGACGCCTGAAACGCAGCTGGTCTTAACGCTTAAAGGCGGCTTTAAGGCCTTCCCACCATTCAAGGTCAAGGTGATTGAGAAGCCATGCAGGTTTGAGCCTCGGCCAGACACGAAAAAGTTCTTCTCAACCGGGTCGCAAGACCTAGACGAGATGCTTGGCGGAGGCTATCCAAGAGGCTCGCTAGTGCTAATCGAAATTGGTGAGCAGATCGCAACGCTGCAATATCATCTGATTTCTGCCATAACAGCCTACAACTTTACTACTCAGGGAAGAGGAGTGATTCTGATACCATCTAGCGGCGTGGACCATAATCTCATAAGGAAGAAGGCTGAGGAGGGCGGGTTGACGGAGGACGAGATAAATAGACTTCTGAGAGTTTACATCAGAAAGTATCCTGGATTTAAACCTGAACCCTTCGTAGTAACGCTTGAGGGTGAAAGTATTACAGAGTATGTTATGAGCTGCTTCAATGCCGAGTACGAATTGATGAAGGAAACAGGTCAACCAGTGCTGCGCATAGTTGGCGCAGACACGCTAATAGACACGTATGGAGTTAAGGAGGCTCTTTCGGCGCTTAGGGCCTGCGCTATGAGGGCGAGGGAGACAGAAAGCCTGTGTATAATATTGCTTAAGCCGGGTTATCCGAGAGTAGCGAAAATCCTTTCGGCGATGGCAGATGTACATTTAAGGATTACGCGGGAGCATGGATCAGTTCTTGTTTACGGCGTGAAACCCAGAACAAACCTCCATGTACTGGAGATGGATGTGTCAAAGGGCTATCCAATACCTAAGCTGACACCAATAATCTAAAAATAATTCTCTTTCAAAGGTTGCTAACTTGAAAGCTCCTCCCTAATCTTCTGCTCTAGGCTCTTCACTTTTCCATGCTCTATAATGTTAATGCGTGTTTGAAGCCTAACCTTATATCCGAGGCGTAGGAAGAGCCCATACAATTCCTCGCCCGTTATCTTCTCTTTAATCTTACCCTCTAGAGCTAGCTTAACGAGAAGCCTCTCAACGTATTGCGCAACCTCTGGATATTGGGCCTTCGCCGCATTAAAGACCTCCCATGCCCTATCGATGAAAACTTTATCTAAAACCTCATGTGGATCAATTTCCTTAGGCTTTTCAGCCTCGGTTTTCTCTGTTAGACGCCTCTTCATCTCCATAAGCTTCCTAAGCCTTATCATCTCGAGCTCTAGATCCGACATTCTTAACCCCCTTAAAAGAACATAATATGTTATAGCATATTATTAACGTTGCTCCGCCCTATACTTTAGAATGGCGGCTATGCCGCCAAACGACTTTAATAGCATCTGCCCCTCCTCCGTCTCCGGAGATATAATTTCAACTTTTGAGCCGGTGGCCTCAGCTAGCTCAGCCAGCTCCTCAATCAGATCCTTCTCCTCAGCAACCTCAAGCGTTTGATTCCCACATTTTGGGCAAGCTTTCCCTACAAGTGATTGGGTAAACGCCAGAACCTCATGGCTCTTCATCGACTCATGATAAGTGTGTCCGCATAGTGTGCAGATAACTGTCACGCGAGTTATATCAATAGCCTCCGATAGCAAGAGCGTGTCAACTATGCCAGCCTCAAGAGCCCTTCTAACTTCCATTTCACCATAAGTTGCTAAGCCTGTATCACGCCCAATCTCGTACAGAAATCTCTGAACAATTTTCCTCTCCTCGATATATCTTACATTCCTCATTATTTCAGGAGCCTTCTCAAGAACCTCTTTAATCCCCTGCTCCCCAGTGTAGGCTGTATCAACGATGCCTATAATCTTCTCTCTGAGCCTATAGTCTAAATATGCACCCTTCTCAAAGTCGTATTTTGTCGGCCCAGGTCCACCAATAATTATTCCCTTCAAGTCCTCTATGGGTAGAAAAATTTCGTTGGCGTGCGAGGCGATCCTCTTAAAGAACTCTTGGACTTGAGCCTCACGTATACGCTCAAAACGCCTAGCAGACTGCCCTCCAGCCCTATGCTTACCCGGTATCCCTGAGGTTATCTCGTCAACTATCTCTAGGCGTCGCCCCTTTATAGTTGCAAACGTCGCCTCACTAGAATCTACGAGTATAACCCCATAGGTCTCCTTCTCTTTGATGAGGTCCTTTAAATGCTCTATGTGGAATCTGGAGTCGCACCTGTATAGGTAAATGTTTATTGGCTCAGGCGGGATAATAACGTAAGTCTCCATCTTCTCACTTCCAGGTCCGCTTTGAGGTATGGCGCCACAGAATATGACGAGACCATTCTCTGGGACCTCCTTGAATAGCTTAAGTCTTTGAATAACCCTCACTATGGCGTCCTGCACATTTTTGCGGGTTGTGGTTGACTTAATGTTTGAGGCTGTGCCCCACTCATCCTTAAGCATTGCAATTATTTCACTTATCTGCCTCCCAGGCGGAATATAAAGTGATATGAGCTCGGTCCCCCTGCCCTCCTTAGAGGCTAGAGTCTCCAGTACCTTTTTCAGGCGGAACATTTCGAGAGATGTTCTCTTTGAGCTCATTCTCCATACCCATTTATCAGCGAGCTTATCCTAAAACAATTTAAGAAGCCCTTAATTAGCGTTTAGATTTAAGACCTCTTTCTTCTCTTCTAAGTTCCCGCTCAATTCTCCTTAATAAATCCGGGTTATTTATCATTATAACTGCAAGAGAATGTGAGCACTTCTTTCTGGAAGCGAAGCCCGGGCAATTACATGTCACGGAACCACTTAAATCCCTCATAACAGTATACGTGCCGTGTTCTCCAACAACATTATAAACTCCTTCCTCAATTTGTTCAACTCTCCGCCCACATATAAGATGATATGCTTTCTCGATCATCTTATCTAGTGTCAAGGTTCTTCCTCATGCTTCGGAGTAACTTAAGATTCAAATAAATATTTTTGTGAGAAGTAATATATTGGTTTGGTTTTCCACGCCCTGAACTTAATTAATTCCTTAAGCATTTATGTGCCTATGGATATATCTAAGTCTGGTGGGTGCATTACCAATGTGGCATGGCATTTATCCTCCACAAGCAATATTTTCTAGAAGGAGATTTAGAAAGATCCTCTTAAATCCCCCAAAATTTGAACCGGGCTCCTGGTGCGGCGCAGGTAAATTATGGTTTGACCCATGGGATGAAGAATTCCTGCTTACCAGCAGACCAAGGTCTGCTGAGTCTAGAGGATATGCCCTAGAAATATATCGTTCTCGGGATGGGGAGAACTACAGTCTAATATGGCGTATAAATAAGGAGGAGATCGAATCAATCTGCAACCAGCCAGTTCAGAGCATAGAGGGAACTCAGATCTTGAGGGATCCGCTAACTGGGCGATACATGCTCTATATCTCGGTTGATGTCTCCGAAAGGAGATGGGAAACCTATTTAATGTCTGCGGACGACCCATCCGGCCCCTGGATTGGCGAAGGCTTCGCTTTGAGGCGTGATAAAGAGTATGATAGCGCCGAAGCTAGGGATCCAACAATTGACATAGTGGATGGAAAATATATATGCCTTTACAAGGCGAGAGCGGAGGGTTCAAGGGTTGTTCGTACAGCCCTAGCCCTGAGCAGAGATGGGAAGAGCTGGGTTAAGATGGGTGTTCCAACAGTTGATGGTAGGGAGCAGCCAAATTATTTACTACTATATGGTTCGATAATGGCTGGATGTAACGGGCCTACACTTATTGGCACTGCGACGAGAGAAGTTGTTAAAGATGCTGCGCTTACAGATACGTTTGCAGCCTATACTATAGACTATAGGAGGCTGAATCTTGAAACGATTTTTGAAGCTAAATGGAAGCCCGGCTCCATATATGAGCATCCAACATACCCCATTCACACTTATGCAGGTGTCGCATGCGACAGCCCTAGGGGAAGGTGGTTAATGTGGATAGAGGCCGTGGATCCAACCACGAGTAAGGAGCCCGGATTAAACCTTGAGGTAGATAGGCTACTGCTTTATATAAGTTCGGCTAAAGGGGTTTAAGTAGAACTTTATTGGAGGCGAGTTGATGGTTGAGGATGTTAATAACATAGTTCTAATAAACTCTGATACATTCAGATACGATCTGCTTCATGAACAATTTATTGTTAAGAATGGCTTAAAGGCTAGAGTGAAAAATCTTGAGAATTTCTGCGCGGACTCCGTTGAGTTCACTAGGGCTTATCATGCATCATTTCCAACCGTGCCTAATAGAGCGGATTTATTCACTGGAAGGTTTACGTTTACGTATTATGATTGGTCTCCGCTGCCCAGAGACTGGGTCACGCTTCCGCTAATCCTTAAGAAGGCTGGTTACACATGTATGATGGTGGCGGATACCCCACATATACTTAAGGACGGTTATCATTTTGATAGAGGCTTCGATGGCTGGGTTTGGATTAGGGGTCAAGAAAACGACCGCTATAGAACCAGTCCGGTGGACGTTAAGCTTCCATGCGACCCTCAGAAGCTAAGGAGCGTGGAGACCACTAAACAGCATATTAGAAACAATTACGGCAGGAGATATGAGGAAGACTGGATACCGGCGAAGACCGCAATGGAGGCTTCACGCTGGCTAGAAGAAAACTATGGGGAAAAATTTTTCCTCTATATTGACTTCTTTGACCCACATGAACCATGGGATCCCCCAAAATATTACGTGGACATGTATGATTCTGGATATGCGGGTGAGGAGGTTATCTATCCGGCTTATGGACCATGCGGTTATCTAACGGAGAGCGAGTTGCTACATGTTAGAGCGATGTATGCTGGCGAGGCCACCTTGGTGGATAAGTGGATTGGCTTCCTCTTGGAGAAGATAGATGACCTCGGACTGCTAGATAAAACGACTGTAGTATTTACCAGTGACCACGGCTTCTATCTGGGTGAGCATGGGCTTATAGGAAAATCAATAATTATGGGTGGAAGCCATGGTCTAGCACCCCTCTATGAAGAAGTGGCTCATATACCGCTAATTATAAGGTTTGCGGACAATATGGGCTTAAGGAATGGCTTAAAGGTGGATGCTCTAGTTCAAACGCCGGATATAACGGCTACAATACTTGAGATAGCTGGCATAAAGGATTTGAGCGCATTGGGTATTCAGGGTAAGTCGCTTCTGCCACTTGTTAGGGGCGAGGTGCAAGAGCTGAGGGATATAGCTGTCTCCACACCATCTTTAATAAGGGGTGTTAGGGCTGGATTAAGGGCCACAGTAAATTCCCGCGACTGGGCGCTTATACTTGCACCTGAAGAGGGCGTAAAGGAGGCGGAGAGAGTTGAAGTAACTTTCATAGTTGACGGAGAGCCAAGAACCCTAAAGCCTTTTGGACAGATAAGCACGGAGCTTTATAACCTTAAGCGTGACCCAAAGCAGGAAGTGAACCTGCTGAGCGAGGAGATGGGGATCGCAGGCAACCTTCATAAAAGATTTATAGAATTCCTTCTAGATCTTGGTGCTGCAAGAGAGGTTGTGGAGCCTTGGCTTAAATGCAAGGGAGGATTAAAGTATGTATCGTAGGCTTTTAGGAGAAAGTGCTGTTATTGCGGCCACTATATCTCGACTGGTTGAAGCCACTCCTCCTTTATAGGGACGCCGAATCCAGCCTCACGGCTAGGCGCAATATATCCGTCTTTTGGAACAGGAATATTTGGATTGGCCTCCTCAAGTGGCACGCCTGGCGGAGAAGATATGAAGAACTCCGCCCAAGGAGTGTTTGGCATAGCGTAGGTTAAATGTAGCCCATATTGATCGTTTGCGCCTCCATGAAGGCAAACAGTTAGCCCAGCAAGGTCAGCTTCATGGCAGATTTTAATGCATGCCGTTAACCCTCCCACCCAATGTATATCGGGCTGCAAAATGTCTACGGCCCTCCTCTTTATGGCCTCTTTAAATCTCCAGGGAGAGAACCAGTGCTCGACGCCAGCTAAGGAGGTCTTGCCCAATTTCCTCTCGATTGTAACGTAGCCGTCTAAGTCTTCAGGTATTAGGGGTTCCTCAATCCATCTAACATCGTATGGTTCTAAGCGTCTAGCTAGCTTTAAAGTATATTCTATGTCAAAGGCCATGTAGCAATCAAGCATTATCTCCACATCAGGCCCAGCGAGGCTTCTCGTCTCCGCAATAAGCTTCTCGTTCTGCTTAATCCCCCAAATGCCATCGGCTGGTCCATATGGGCATGCTAGCTTTATTGCTTTAAAGCCCAGCTCCAGGTACCAGTCAACATCGTTTCCAGTGGCATAACAGAATATTTTGTCTCTTGCAGGGCCGCCTATTAGCTCGTAGACTGGAGCGCCATATATCTTCCCAATAAGGTCCCATAGGGCTAGGTCGATACTACTGATAGCGCACATGGCTATCCCCTCCGAGCCGTAGGGTTTAGTTAGCCTAAACATCATGTCCCATATTCTCTCAATGGCTTGACAGTCTTCGCCCTGAATCTTCGGCCCCAAATGGTCGTTAATTATTACTGCTGCTGGTTTACCGTAAGAGATTGGGGCGGCTCCCCACGATCCATCCTCGGCGGTAACCTTCACCCATAAAGTCTCCCATCTGGGCAGCCAGCTGCTTCTATGCCTCTTATATCTGGGATATTTGGACATCGGGTTTGCTACTTCAGCATCAACTATCCAGGGTTGTCTTCTCGGCCTGGATTTAAATTCGCTTTTAGCTGGTCTTTCAAGTTTTACAACCTTCACCTCTCTTATCTTCAACTTTAAGTCACCATCAGTAATATCTTGCCTTCACTATTGATTACCATAGAGTGCAGGGAATAAAGCTTTAAGTCTCCTTTGTAGTGAAATTGTTATGGGGGTTTTACGTTGTGCTCGGAAAAAGAGGAGTTAAAGAGTAGGGTTATTGAGGTGATTGGCCTCTTAGAGAAGGTTCACCCGGAAGCTAAGCTAATTCTTAGGTGGAGTAATCCCCTGGAACTTCTTATTGCGGCGATGCTTGCAGCGCAGTTCCGCGACGATTCGGTTAACAAGGTTACTGAGAGCTTATTTAAGAAGTATAGGGCTGTTGAAGATTACGCTAATGCCAGCTTAGAGGAACTTGAGAATGATATAAGGTCTGTGAGGTTCTGTAGGGTTAAGGCTAGGAACATTAAGAGAGCATGCCAAATAATAGTCGAAAAGTATAATGGTGATGTGCCGAGCAAGATGGAGGATTTGCTAAGTCTCCCAGGGGTTGCTAGAAAGACAGCCAATATTGTCCTTTCATATGCTTTTGGCATCATTGAGGGGATAATAGTTGACACCCATGTGAGCAGGGTTTCTAAGAGACTTGGGCTGACAAACGAGACAGATCCTGAAAAGATTGAGAAAGATTTGATGGAGATAGTTCCTAGGGATAAGTGGCTTAGGTTCGCCGAACTACTGATGTTTCATGGCAGAAAAATATGTGTGGCAAGGCGCCCAAAATGCGATGAATGCGTACTCAATAAGATATGCCCCTCAACCTCTACAGCGCAATGATTTAGGTTAGGCTATTGGGGAATGCGTCTCCCTATCCTTAGGCTCGACATGCACTGAAACGATTGTTTCAGAAGCCCTACTCTTAATGGCTTCCTCTATCTCGGTAGCCATTTCATGCGCCTCCTCAACTGAAGTCTCCTCGCTGAGGGAGCATTCAATGTTAATATAGCGCTTGCCATCCGCAACATATGTTATCACACGCTTAATCCTTATTTTACCCCCATATTTCTCGGCGGCTGCCCGTGTAAGCTCCTCCACATCCTTCTCATCCAGCACGTAGCCCCTATTTAACTCGATGTTTGACGGCTCCATGTGGACAAATATGTTTTCAACGTTGCTCACGTTCCTACGAATAGTCTCCTCAATTTTATCTGCCAGATTGTGGGCTTCACTTATGGGCGTTGACGGCTCAACCTGCACATGCAGCACGATATAGATTTTCCCGCAATGGTGGGATATGCTTATATCATGTATTCCTTTTACATCCTTAAATTTAGCCAAAAGTTTTTCAATGAACTCCTTTGTAGTCATTCCCTTTATGCCCGCCGGCTCTATGTGGAAATATATGTCTGCGTCTTTGAACTTCCTTCTTATACCATCTTCTATCTTATTCGCAAATCTATGTGCCTCCTCAAAACTTATATAATCTGGAATTTTAAGCGTGGCTCTTACATATATCTTCTCACCAATTTTCCTGACTTTCAGGCTTTCATAGCTGAATAAGCTCCCGCCGACCTTCGAGATTTCCTCCCTAACTTTTATAACAGCCTCTCTGGGCGCTATATCGCTGAGTTCTATGGCGTTGTTCCAGACTAGCCTAACGCTTAACAAAATTAGGAGAGCGCTTAATATTAACGAGGCGAACGGGTCTCCATAAAATATTCCGCGCGTTGAGAGCCAATAGCCCAAAAGCGCGATAATAGTTGAACCTAGATCTGAAAGCGCGTGATAAAAGCCAGCCGTTATGGTTGGGCTTCTTTCAGAGGCAGATCTGAAAATAAATATTCTCAATAAATCTATTAGAAGCGTGTATGTTAAAGTGATGTATCCGGCTAAGTTAAGGTTGAGCTTCATGTAAGGTTCAACCCTAGAGATTCTAAGAATTGACTCGGCGGCAATATATACTGCCAACACCGTCAGCGTGAAGCCACCAATTAATCCGCCCAGCAACTCAAACTTTTCATGACCATACATATGATTTTCGTCAGGGGGCTTAAGCGCCGCGTGCACAGAAACCAGAAGCATAAGCGACGATAACGTGTCGAATAAAGCGTGTAGAGAGTCGCTTAATATGGCGAGGCTATTTAGGATGAGGCCTGAAAGAAGCTCTACAAAGAAGACGCTTGCAATCGCTATAGTGGAGTATTTGAGTGTCTCAGCCTTCCTAATGTTTCTACTTTTTGAGACCCGCATACATCTCTACTATTATTGCAAAAGGATTTAAGGCATACTTTATGCGCTGAGAGTTTAGAAGGCATTTTTCAGCACGTAATAGCATATATTTTTGAATAAACTTAATAAAATGCCGCCTATATTCTGAAATATCCCTCTCCCTCTATGCTCTCGACTTTTATGTGCTTCTTCTCCCCGTGCGCGCATTCTTCTAAGAACTCAGTCTACAAACTTCGGTATTATCTCTGAGGATAACTTGGCCGTAAAGCCGAGCTTATTATGGAATTTCACGGCCAGATGCTTATCACTGCTAATACAGATGTGTTCGCTTATCGGCGAAGCCTCCCCCTCAACCTCTTCGGCTCAAGGTAAGCCAATAAACATTATCGTTAAAAGGAGTTCAAACCTGAAAGTGGCGGGCCCGCCGGGATTTGAACCCGGGATCTCCGGCTCCGGAGGCGTGCACGCCGCTGCATCTTTTCGGCTCGGTGCCTTTGATCCTGGCTAGGCCACGGGCCCAGATCGCTTGACTATTCTGTTCAATGGATAATTTATTTTAAGGGTTTATTTTATGTCTTCGCTTGATGCTAATCGTAGATTACCTCATATACGCATACTAGTGGCACAATTGATGTTCCTGGGGCTGGTTTTGGTGAACCCTCCTTTTGTGAGAAGTAGGCTTTTCTGAAGTGTTGTAGAGAGATAGTTGAGTATCCATATACGGTCATTTCCTTACCATAATTCATCAGCTTATATAGCACCGTGTTCTGTCCCACCATATTCGCCACTATCTCACCGCTATCAACTTGATAATTCTTATTATAGTCCACCCAGTCCCATCCGAGCGTATAATTACCAAAGAGATTATCATTTAATCCGGGTATTAGCGCCATCCACCTCCACTTGCCGTTATCGCCACCGTACCCGGGCGCATCTCTCCCCTGAGTGTCAAAAGTTACGTATACAACTACGTGGGTAACATTATATCTCCTAAGTATTTCAATAGCCTCGGTCTCATTTGACATAAACATTCTCCCAATCTGGGCTATCTGAGTGCCATTTATTGTGCCATTATCGGCTAGCGTTGTTTTATTGGCGATAATAGTTATCCAGTAGCCGTAATCCCACCAGCTCGCAACGACAGTCCCTCTTTCACCCGGCTTCGATGGCGATGGCGGTAAGTTTTCGCGCATCCATATGAGGGTCTCTATCCAGTCTGGAACCAATGATGTTGGTTTAACTGCTAAGCTGGCTCCCGAGATTGTTGTCGGCGTATCAGCATGTGAAAAGGTTCTGGGTCCGGTGGATCGGGGCCCGAGGATAAACGTTGTTCCAAAAACATACGTTAAGGTGAAGAATATGAACATGAGTATTAGCAGGGCGGCGATGAGATCCTTCCCGATAGGTCTAACCTTTACCCTTCGCCCGACTTGTGGGAGTTTTTCAGTTAGAGTTAGAATAAGCGGCGATAGAACTCGCTTTAATGCTAATGCCCAGAGCAAGCATATTGCCGGGGATGCTAGGATAATTAGTCTAACCATGGAGCTGGCAAAATAGATTGATGTTAAACAGTAAAGGATTATAAGTATGCTTAGATTAGTTGCAGATAATGTGGCGAAGAATACTCCGACGGGCACAAAGATTATTCCGAAGCCGAAATCATAGTAGAAGGTTGCCCATGAAGAGGGTTTATGCTCGGCGACAGACTGGAAGAGTGGGCTGGCTGAGCGGAGTGATGGAATTAGGGTGAAGAGGAACTTTTCCCAAGGAAGTCTGATGAAGACAAATCCTAAGAGTACCCCGAGAATTGCCGCTGCCAGTATAATAACTGCCAGAGAACAAATAATCTTTCTTCTGGTTGCCGATATACGTCTATTTAACTCAGCCAAGAGTAGTAGAAAGAGTACTCCGAAAACAGAGAGATTTGTCGCTTCGAAGAGGAAGCCTATTCCAGTCCGTGGGTTAGCTGCAGCTATTGAGAAGGATACGCTGAAGGTAATTATATGGGATAGTAGTAGGCGAGATGAATATCTCTTTATAACTAGGAGTACGAAGGAGAAGAGCGCAATTATCGCGACAATATATCTGGCCGCACCCCAGGACATGCAGAGGTAGCCTAAAGATACTCCTGCTAGGGCGGCGTAAACAACGCTGCTCCTTAAGTCTCTCTCATTGTCTATTGCCCTGTTAAAGAACGTCAGCGTGAGGATTGCGCTTAGTATTCCAATGGTTTCGTCATCAAACCATCCGAGAGACGTTCTGCCAATATGAGATAAGTCTAAGCCCAGCAGTAATGCCGCCAATAAACCAACAGCTTCTCTCCCAAGATCCCTCCCAAGAATATATATGGCGACGCAAGTGAGCGCTGTTGCTATAATCGGAAAGATTACACATAAATTATAGAGGGGGTCTGAAAGCAGCGGGTCCAAGGGGTTTGCATTGGAGGCGAGCGAAATTCCAAGAATGCTCAAAATTTTATGTACCGCAACGGCCGTTACAGTTAAGCCGAGATTAGAGACGTAACGCATATCTCGACCGTGAGGATACCAGCCGGCATAATCGTGCCATGAGAAGAGATATGCGAGACCCTTATCCGAGATATTTTTAGCCACATAATAGTGGAAGTAGGGGTCGAACTCATTTAGGTAAGCGCCCCAGCGTAAGGGTAGGAGTCTGATGGTTGAGGCAACTATTAAAATTAGAAGAAGAGTGACCAACCTAATAAAAGAGGAGCGAGGGATCTTTGGTCGAATATATTGTATTTTAGGCAGCATCTCCGCGAATCTTCTGAATCTTTTTATTACAGCTTTCATGAGATCTCTCGACCTTGTATAATGTGTTCTCTTTGGCTTAATTAAATTAATTCCGCTATTATTTATCGTTTATTCGATGGAGAAGTTTTCTGACTTCCTCCCCACCTCTCTTTCAATGGTAGAACATCGATTTTTTGGGGCATCAATGATAATTTCCTTCCACATTTTGGGCATTTACCACTATACATCTCATATATCTCCTCAGGCGACCTTATCTCATAGCCTTGATACAGAACTTCACCACAACCATCGCAGAGTACCTGCTGCGGCATAGAAGATTTCACCATATTACCCATACAAAAAGATATTTAAAAGATTTCCTAATATGCTGGGCGGCGTACGAATCTTTTGAATTGGAATATGCTTAGGTAACATTTAAATTTAATTCTCCTTTATCCTATTTTAGGATGGTTGCTTAAATGGCTAGGGCTCTGCCAAGTCCTCTGGAGCGATTATGGAGAAGGATTAGGAAGATATTCGAATATAGGCCTCCACAAAATCTTATAGCCATAATCTTAATGCTTCTTTCAATTTTCCTGATTAGCGGAGGAATATATGATATTTCTATGCCCACTAGAGGTGCGATTCCATATGGAAGCGGCTTCCTATTCCTTTATCCCAGCCTACATGATCAGCTGCTGAGTGAAAGCATAGCCGTAATGGTGATCTATGCTTTGGGCGCAGCCGGGCTGATCCTAATCTATCAGAGCGTTAAATATAGGCGTAACCCAAGCCAAGCCTCCATGTTGATACAGGTTGGTATAGCGTTACTCATCATTGCAATCATAATACTTGAGGTTGCGCTTTACAGCTGGAAATTGGGCTTCGGCTTCTAGTATGCTTCAGATAAAGTTAAAAGTTTAAGGATTTAAAGTCATATTCTGGTTGATTCAGATATGAGGACTATTGAGTGGAAAGATGGTATTGTAGTCTCAATTGATCAATCGGCTCTTCCCGAAAAGGAAATTTGGCTTGAAATGAAAAGCTGCGCTGAAGTAGCTGCGGCGATCAGAGATATGAAGATTAGGGGGGCTCCACTGATTGGGGTTGCCGCAGCCTACGCTCTGGCATTGACAGCCCATTACTCGGAAGCAAAGACTAAAGAGGCTTTTCTTGAGGAAATTGAGCGTTCCGCTGATATGCTCAGGAAGACAAGGCCGACGGCAGTTAATCTCTTTTGGGCAATTGAGAGGATTCTGAATAAGGTTAAGGGCGCCGCTGGCGATGTTGAGGCTTTGAGAAAACTTGTTATTGATGAGGCACAGCGCATAGCTGATGAGGATGCTGAAGTAAATCGTAAGATTGGTGAGTATGGCTCAAAGCTAATAGAGGATGGTGACACAGTCTTAACGCACTGTAATGCTGGAAGACTGGCTACGGTGGAGTATGGGACGGCATTAGCTATTGTGCGAGCCGCTAGGGAGGAGGGAAAGCGCATTAAGGTCATAGCTACTGAGACCAGACCTAAGCTTCAGGGCTCTAGGCTAACAGTCTACGAGCTTATGCGTGACGGTATTCCTGTAACGCTAATAACTGATAACATGGTTGGATATGTGATGTTTAAGGGGATGGTGGATAAGGTTATTGTGGGTGCGGACAGGGTAGTCCGTGACGCCGTGATAAATAAGATAGGCACATACACGATCGCTGTCTTAGCCCATGAACATAGCATACCCTTCTATGTTGCTGCGCCATTATCAACGTTCGATCTAAAAGCGTTCGCAAGGGATGTTGTCATAGAGGAGAGAAGCCCCGAAGAGGTTACATGCATAGGGGCTGTTAGAATAGCTCCCCCCAATGTAAATGTATTAAACCCTGCCTTCGATATAACTCCAATAAAGTATGTTGATGCCATAATATGCGAGATAGGGGTTCTAGATAAAAGACAGTTCGAGAAGCTATGTGAATGTAAGGGAGATGTTTGAGGAGAATAAATCCTAGTGGAGAAGCATATGTCAGGGTTAAATGGTGAGAGGAAGGAAATCGAAGCAAAAAGGAACGTTATTGAGGCCTTACTTAGGGACAGCGGGGTTTTAATCAGGTCTGAGGAGGATTCTGAAAGGCTATCTCAGAGGGGCTATGGGATACATGAGGATAAAGGCCTATTATTGACGTTCTATGAAGCCATGTACCTATGCGGAAAAGGACTAATTAGAGTGATAGACGAGAAGACTGGCAAACAAGTCGGCTTCCAAGAACTGCTAGAGAAGTATAAGGCTATTGAGAAGAACGCTTGGATAAAATATCTTATCTACCGAGATTTAAGGAGTAGGGGGTATGTTGTTCGGGAAGGCTTCGGACTAGGCGCAGACTTCCGCCTCTACGAAAGAGGAGAATACAGTAAGGATTCGGCAGACTATCTAGTCTACGGCATATATGAGGGCATGTCTCTCTCCATAGAGGGATTAGCGCAGATACTGATGCAAGCTCAAAATCTAAAGAAGACTTTAATATTGGCCGTAATTAATAGGAGAGGTGAAATAGTATACTACTCCCTTTCACGCCTCAACTTTTAAGATAACCTCTAATCCCCATTCCGTACTGATAATTGCGTTTTCCCAATCAATAGACTGTTAATTACTGCTGCTCTTTCTTCTGTGGCGGATTCAACGTTATATACAGGATATTATTTCCTCTGACTAAAACTTTACCGTAATTTGCAACTAGATGGTCGCCATTATATTCTTCTGCGCTGTCCAGTATAATATTCATGTAGCTGTCACAGTGTATCATGGTGCCCCTATACTCAATATTGTTCTTTAAGGTGACGCTAATATAGGAATTGAGTTGCTTCATCAACACATTTAATGGTTTTTTACTGGGCTCCATAGATACTCGCCAGGTTAGTGGCTAATACCAACAAATTCTCCTTTCTCTATAAAAGCATTACCATAAATCTTTTAAAAACTTTATGCGCCCGCTTCTCCTCAAAATTGGGGAGATACATATTTAATAATCCACAAAGTAAATTAATAGTATGCTAGTGGAAAGATGATGGGGATGGAGATTTTAAAAGATCTTGAAGAATTCTCATTTAAGGTTCATACAGAGGTCTCGCCAGCCTATTATCACGATCTCTTAATATATGTATATAGGAAGTATATTGTGCCCTTTTACTATCGTTTTGCGAATGTTAGGCGGTGGATTATTAATGGGAGAGAAACATTAGCCTTCACCCTGCTTGGATCGGATTCCTGGTATGTTGACGTTGAGATCACTACCGGAGATCCTTTCGAAGTGAGGATGAGACCCTACGGCTACAACTTCCCCCCAAAGGTTCTGAATAGAATAAAGGAAGATCTAATGATTATATTCCAGATGTTTGAGGATGAAATTAGAAGGACGACCTTATACTTCGCCTGGGTTCCAGGCAAACATCTAACAGGCGAGAAGATGCTAACAAGGAGGAAGAAGATTCTCAGCCAGATCTTCACTGGAAATATGCTTCTCCTCTTCGTCATCTTTATACTATTCAGCTACCTGGTGTTTGCTGTAGTCGGACCAGCATACGCACCAGTTGTCCTAGTTCTATCACAGTTCATCCTAGTACTGTTCTCAGATAAAATAGTCATGCAGATGGGAGATTGGCCGATCACTGAGGACTCGCCTACGGTGTATGTGCTTCAATATCATATCCCTCAAGAAGAATTTGACTTTATTAGGCAGAACTACTCTAGGGAGCGGCTTCTCCAGATCAAGAAGGAAATTTATGAGAGAACCCTGGCCCTTGGAAGACCCATCGACCTTCAAGCGGTTCAAGAAGTCTTCTTAAAGCATGGCATAATAATTAAGCCTGAAAATCTACTAGTGAAAAGCATAAACGTCTACGACATAGTTAAGATGGTTGCCGGCAAATTTGAAATGCCAATTCCTAAGGTTAGAATAGCAAATATTATAATTCCTAATGCTGCTGCCACGGGCCCCTCGCCCCGCTTTAGCCTGATCCTAATAACTACTGGGCTATTAATCCAGCTGAATGAGGAAGAGATAGCAGCAGTTATTGGTCATGAGATGAGCCACGTTAAAGGTAGAGATCCGCTCATGCTCTTCATGATAACGTCAGCTGAATATTTATTTAGATGGTATATCCTCCTGCCATTTATAATGATATTTGGCTTCTTTTATGTCATCTTCGCTCTGAGCCTAATATATTTTGTAGCGAAGTTTTTTGAGGCTAGAGCGGATCTCGAGGCAGCCCTCATACTTGAAAAATCGCATGCCCTGGCTGACGCTTTAAGAAAGATAGGCTATAGGCGCCTGTGGCTTGAGAAGACATCTGGGAGAGTTGGCAGTTGGCTTGGATTAGACCCTCACCCACCCCTATTCTTCAGGATTGAAAGGCTGGAGAGCTTAAGCTCCACAAAAATTAAGCACCCCCTCCTACAATCAATAAAGGACTGTATAAACGGGCTCTTAAGGGAAATAGGTCTCTAAAAAGAGATCTCACGGCAAATAAGAACATATTAGTATAGTAAGCAAAGCATTTATATTGTCGCCATAAAACTAATTTTAGTGTCCTAAGACTCCAGCGCAGAAAGCCGGAGGTCGCGGGTTCAAATCCCGCCGGGTCCGCCAAAATATAAAGGCCTAAATGTTTCAGGCCCATGGACCCGTGGTCTAGCCAGGATTATGACGTCGGCCTGCGGAGTTGGAGCCTAAAATAACTGCCTAAATAATTTTGTTCTTCCCATAAACTGCGCTGTGGCTGGTTTGATGCGAGAAAAAAGCAAAGTTTATTAGTCTCATTTGCTGTTTTAAAATTACTTACTCTTGAAGTTATATTGAATCAAATAGTTGGGGAAGGTTGATGGTTGATCCCATATCCATGCAGTGCGCCATTATGATGCTATGTCTTGATATGGGGGGTTCTAGAGTTTGATTAGTCCAGAAGACGCTTTTACGGTTTTTAAATCGCTCTTTGAAGAGAAGGGCCTCGTTAGGCAGCACCTTGACTCCTATAATGAATTTATTGAGCATGGTCTTCAGGAGATTGTGGATGAGGTTGGCGAAATAGAGATAGAGGTTCCGGAGGGTCCATATAAGATAAAGTTTGGCAAGGTTTATATTGCGCGGGAGACCGAGAATGGCGTAATATATGGCCCATATGTTACTGAGGTTGACGGCACACGGCGCGAAATATATCCCATGGAGGCGCGCTTAAGAAATCTGACGTATGCTATGCCTATATCTGTTGAGATGATTCAGGTTGTTGGCAATAGAGAGATTGAGAAGGAAATCGTATACATAGGCGATATACCGACGATGCTCAAGTCTAAATATTGCCACCTATACGGCTTATCTGAAGAGGAAATTATAAGGCAGGGTGAGGACCCCCTAGATCCTGGAGGCTACTTTATAATTAATGGATCTGAGAGGGTTATAGTTGCCCTCGAGGATTTAGCCCCAAACCGTATACTTACAGACGTGGAAATTAAAGGGTCTACGCCAATATATGGGGCTAAAATATTCTCGACCACCGTTGGCTTTAGGGCGAGAATCGAGGTTCGAATGAAGCCTAATGGCGCGCTGTACGTTTCGGTTCCCGGAATCCCATCGGAGATACCTTTCATAGTCCTTATGAGGGCCTTAGGGCTTGAAACTGATAAGGAAATAGCTGAAGCAGTCTCATTGGACAAGACTATCCAGAGTGAGTTGGAGCCCTCATTCGAAGATGCTGCTGGAGTGAATACTGTTGAGGATGCGCTCCTTTACATTGGCAATAGAATAGCGCACGGTCAAGTAAAGAGTTATCGTATACAAAGGGCCGAGTTCCTTTTAGACAGAAACTTTCTGCCCCATGTTGGAAGGTCTCCTAAGAAGAGAATTGAGAAGGCAATTCTGCTCGGCGAGATGGCGGCTAGGGTTATTGAGCTAAAGCTTGGTAGGCGTAAGCCAGACGACAAAGACCACGTTAAGAACAAGAGACTTAGGCTAGCCGGCCCGCTCCTCGCCGACTTGTTCCGCGTGGCTTTCAGGAACCTCTGCCGTGACATTAAGTATCAGCTTGAGAGGATGGGTTCGAAGAAACGTATGGTAAGCGTCTCGGTGGCTGTTAGGCCTGGAATAATAACTGAGAAGCTCCAGCACGCCCTGGCGACTGGCAACTGGGGTCGGGGTAAAGTTGGCATAACGCAGCTCCTTGACAGGACAAATCTGATATCCACCTACAGCCATCTGCGTAGGGTTCAGTCACCGCTAAGCAGGAGCCAGCCTAACTTTGAGGCTAGGGATCTACACGCCACGCATTGGGGCAGGTTATGTCCAAATGAAACCCCTGAGGGCGCTAACTGCGGGTTAGTTAAGAATTTGGCTCTATCGGCTTCGCTATCTATTGGCGTAGACCCGGAGAAAGTTAAGCGTGAGCTGTATAAGCGTGGAGTTGTCCCGCTGCTTGAAGCTGATGATAGGCTTAGGGCTACAGGCACAAAGGTATTTGTCAACGGGGTTCCCATAGGCTATTGTGACGATCCAGAGGCGCTTGTCAATGAAGTGAGAAGGGCAAGGAGAATGGGTGAAATATCGTCTGAAATTAACATAGCGTATTTCTCCGAAGCCTATGGTGTTAAACGCGAAGTGTATGTTAACTGTGATGAGGGTAGAATACGTAGGCCGCTTATTATAGTTGAGAATGGAGTGCCTAAACTGAAGAAAGAGCATGTTGAGAAGATTCTCTCCAAAGAGTGGACCTGGAGCGATCTAATAAAGAATGGTATAATCGAGTATTTGGATGCCGAGGAAGAGGAGAATGCCTATATCGCCCTATATCCGGAAGACCTAACACCAGAGCACACCCACCTTGAGTTAACGCCCTACGGGATCCTTGGAATCTGCGCGTCCCTAATACCCTACCCTGAACATAACCAGTCCCCGCGTAACTCATATGAGTCTGCGATGGCGAAGCAAGCCTTAGGAGTTTACGCTTCAAACTTCTCGCTCAGGGTTGACTCAAGGGCCCATATCCTACATTATCCACAAAGACCCCTCGTTAGAACTAAACCCATGGAGATTATAGGATATGATCTTAGGCCCTCCGGGCAAAACTGTGTTGTAGCTGTCTTATCCTATGAAGGATATAATATGGAGGACGCTATAATCATCAATAAGGCTTCTATAGAGCGTGGTCTCTTCCGCTCTACATTCTATAGGCTATATGAGGCTGAGTGCCGCCAATATTTAGGTGGCTTAAAGGATCAGCTAACTGTTCCAGAGCCTGGAATAAGAGGCTTCCGCGGAGAGCAGTATTACCGCCACCTCGAAGCAGATGGAATAGTGAGGTTGGAGACAGAGGTTTCTGGCGGAGACGTCCTGATAGGCAGAGTTAGTCCGCCGAGATTCCTTGAAGAATATAAGGAGTTTGAGGTTAAGGGCCCAACCATGAGAGACTCATCGATTGAGATGAGGCCGTCTGAGAAGGGTATAGTTGACGCCGTCTTTATAACGGAGACTAATGAGGGGAACAAGCTTGTGAAGGTTAGGGTTAGGGATGAACGCATCCCAGAGCTGGGTGACAAGTTTGCCTCAAGACATGGGCAGAAGGGCGTTATAGGGATGATTGTGCCGCAGGAAGATATGCCGTTTAGCGTTGATGGAGTCGTCCCAGACGTAATAATTAATCCACACGCCATACCATCAAGGATGACTATTGGACAGTTCCTAGAGTCTATGGCTGGCAAAATAGCTGCGCTCAAGGGCGATTTTATGGATGGAACACCATTTGTAGGCGAGAGGCGTGGGGAAATCTTAAAGCGGATGCTTGTAAATCTAGGCTTCAGCTATACTGGCCGTGAGGTTCTGTATAATGGTGTAACTGGAGAGAAATATGTGGCGGACATATTTATTGGACTAGTATACTATCAGAAGCTGCACCACATGGTATCCGACAAGATTCATGCGAGGGCGAGGGGCCAGGTTCAGATGCTAACGAGACAGCCGACCGAGGGTAGGGCGAGGGGAGGCGGGCTACGCTTCGGCGAGATGGAGAGGGACTGCCTAATTGGGCATGGCGCGGCCCTCCTCCTCCAGGATAGGCTCCTCGAGGAGTCAGATAAATACGTAATATATGTCTGTGAAAACTGTGGCTTCATGGCGTACTATGATATGAGACAACGCAAATATGTGTGCCATCTCTGTGGTGATAAGGCTAAAGTCTCGCCGGTTGCAGTATCATACGCGTTTAAGCTCCTCCTTCAGGAGTTAATGAGCTTATGTATTGCGCCAAGACTTAGATTGAAGGAGAGGGCGTAAAATGGCTATGATTGAGGAAGCATATCAAAAGGTTATAGATTCAATAAAATTCGGCATACTCTCCCCACAAGAAATAAGGAAAATGTCTGTTGTAGAAATTCAGACAGCCGACACCTATGATGAGGACGGTGCGGTCATTCCATCCGGTCTCATGGATAATCGCCTAGGTGTGCTTGAGCCCGGACAGAGATGTAGAACATGCGGTAACACAGCCTCCGGCTGCCCTGGACATTTTGGGCATATTGAGCTCGCTGTGCCAATAATACACGTTGAGTTTGCTGAGATAATCTACAATCTACTACAGGCTATATGTAGAAATTGCGGTCGCATACTGCTGCCGGAGAAGACAATCACCTCCCTAAGGGCTAGGATGGAGAGATTAAAGAGAATGCTTGGTAATGTTCCATCGTCATTCTATAATAGGGTCTTCGAGGAGGCCAAGAAGAACCGTGAATGCCCATACTGCGGTGCAAAGCAGTATAAGATAGAGTTTACTAAGCCAACAATATTTCACGAGTATACTGAGGAGGGAGGCTCCCAACGCTTAACCGCCAGTATGATACGTGAAAGGTTTGAGAGGATTCGCGATGAAGATTTAGAGCTTCTTGGTTTTGATCCCAAATGTGCCCGTCCAGAATGGACTATACTGCAAGTACTGCCAGTCCCACCAGTCTATGTTAGGCCATCTATAACGCTTGAGTCAGGGATAAGATCCGAGGATGATTTAACTCATAAGCTTGTAGATATTATAAGGATAAATCAGAGGCTCAAAGAGAATATTGAGGCTGGAGCTCCAACACTCATAATTCAAGATTTATCCGAGCTACTTGAGTACCATGTCACTACTTACTTTAACAACGAGGCTTCAGGCATACCGCCCTCCAGACATCGTTCCGGGAGAGCGTTAAAGACTCTATCCCAGCGCCTAAAGGGTAAGGAGGGAAGATTTAGAAGCAACCTATCAGGTAAGAGGGTTGACTTCTCAGCTCGTACAGTCATAAGCCCAGACTCAAACCTAGACATAAATGAGGTTGGGGTTCCATTATATGTGGCTATGAGGCTCACCGTGCCAGAAAAGGTTACCCCGTGGAATATTGATAGGCTGCGCGAGCTAGTTAAGAATGGCCCAGATAGGTATCCGGGGGCGCTCTATATAGTTAGACCCGATGGGAAGCGCATTAGGCTTGAGTTTGTGGCTGATAGGGAGAAGCTCGCTGAGGCTCTTGAACCAGGTTTCATAGTTGAGCGCCACCTACAGGATGGAGATATAGTGATATTTAATAGGCAGCCTTCCCTGCACAGGATGTCCATAATGGCCCACTATGTTAAGGTTCTTCCATATAAAACCTTCAGGCTACACCTCTGCGTCTGCCCGCCCTACAACGCAGACTTCGATGGCGACGAGATGAATCTGCATGTTCCACAGAGTGAGGAGGCCCAAACAGAGGCCCGGCTGCTCATGCAGGTTCAAGACCATATTCTCTCGCCTAGGTTTGGGGGTCCAATAATAGGCGCCATTAGGGACTTTATAACAGCAGCCTACCTCTTAACACGTAAATCAACGCTCCTAAATAAGAAAGAAGTATGCGAACTCCTTGCGGCAGCAGGCTACGATGGGGATCTACCTGAGCCTGAGGTGAAGGAGCCTGAGCCCCTCTGGACTGGGAAGCAGATATTCAGCCTCTTCCTTCCAAAGGGCTTTAATTATGCGTTGAAGGCAAGCGTTTGTAGGAATTGTGATGTTTGTTTGAAGGAGGAGTGTCCTTATGACGCCTATGTTGTCATTAAGGACGGCGTCCTAATTAAGGGCGTGATCGATAAGAACTCTATAGGCGCTGAAAAGTCTGAGAGTGTTCTCCATAGAATAATAAAGGATTATGGAACTGAGGCTGGTAGAAAATTCCTTAACCAGATAAGTCGCTTACTTAATCGCTTTATAACTATGCGCGGCTTCACATACTCCTTCGATGAACTCGACCTTTCAGCTGAAGCTAAGCGGAAAATACGTCAAATAATAAGGAACGCTGAAAAGAGAATAGAGTCTTTAACTAAAGCATTGCAGGACGGGACTCTGGAGAGGCTTCCGGGTCAAACGCTTCTAGACTCATTTGAGCTTTATGTTATGAATGAGCTGGCTGAGGCTAGGGAGAGGGCTGGGAAAGTTGCTGAGGAGGACCTCAGCCTCGAGAACTCGGGTATAATTATGACTAAGACGGGTGCTAGAGGCTCAACGCTTAATATAGGGCAGATGGCTGCAATACTGGGGCAGCAATCTATTAGGGGTAAGCGTGTTATACGCGGTTACTTGGAGAGAGCCTTGCCGCACTTCAAGATTGGCGATCCGTCTCCAAAGGCTAGGGGCTTCGTATATTCATCCTATAGAGATGGGCTTGATCCGATAGAATTCTTCTTCCACGCTATGGGTGGGCGAGAAGGGCTGGTGGACACGGCGGTCAGAACACAGCAGAGCGGATACATGCAGAGAAGGTTAATTAATGCCCTTGAGCATCTGCGCGTTGAATATGATGGAACCGTTAGAAACTCTCTCGGCGAGATTGTGCAGTTTAGGTATGGTGAAGATGGAGTTGATCCAGCCAAGAGCGATCACGGCAAGGCAGTTAATGTCAGTAGGCTGATTGAGCAGGTTAGGCTTATGATTGAAAAAGGCGAACCAGCATCGCAGGAGTATATTGAGGGCCAAGTTAACAAGGTTAGAGATGAGCTTACGCCACTGTTAGTGCGCGAGCTCTTGGAGGGGCTGAAGGCTTCTAATCTTAGTAAGGAGGGTGTGGATTTAGCAGTCAGCTTGGCAGTTGAACGCTATAAGAAAGCTTTAGTCGAGCCGGGAGAAGCCGTAGGCGTTGTCGCGGCGCAATCCATTGGTGAGCCGGGTACGCAGATGACCCTAAGAACCTTCCACTATGCTGGTGTTAGGGAGCAGAACGTTACTCTTGGGCTGCCACGATTAATCGAGATAGTTGATGCAAGGAGGGAGCCTTCAACGCCAGTAATGACAATTTACTTGGATGAGGAGCATAGGGGTAGCCGGGAGAAGGCTATGGAAGTCGCCCAGAAGATTCTATATACAACTGTTGAGGATATTGCTGAAGAAACATATGTTGATCCGGAGACCGGCGGGGTAATCGTTAGGTTGAGCAAGCGCAGGATGGATGAACGCGGCTTATCTATAGACGACCTTACCGAGATCATTAATATACCGGGCTGCTCGCTGAGGGTTGAGGGCGATTTAATGTTCATTGAGCCGAAGAAAAAGATGGACTCTAAAAAACTCTTAAACAAGGTTTTATCATATCATGTGAGAGGCATACCGGGCATAAAGAGGGTTTATGTCACCGAGCAGAATGGCGAGTGGATCATAAAGACTGATGGGTCTAATCTCCCCAGGGTTCTTGAGGTTGTAGGTGTTGATCCTACGAGAACAACTACAAATAGCATACATGAAATTGAGAGGACTTTGGGAATAGAGGCCGCTAGAAACGCAATAATCGAGGAGGCTATGGGGGTACTCGAAGAGCAAGGGTTAGACGTTGACATTAGGCATGTAATGCTTGTAGCCGACATAATGACGGCGACTGGAAGCGTTAGACAGATAGGACGCCATGGAGTCAGCGGTGAGAAGCCAAGCGTCCTAGCGAGGGCAGCGTTTGAAATAACTGTGCCAAACATAGTTGAGGCAGCGGTTAGAGGCGAAGTTGATCTCCTTAAAGGTGTGACTGAAAATGTTATAGTTGGGCAGACCATACCAGTAGGTACTGGTCTAGTTGATATTTACATGACGGCCCCATCCGCAAACATGAGATCGGAGGGTGAATCAGTTGAGTAGCTTCAGCAAAAGCGAGCTTAATAGGTCGATTGCTATAGCAGTTAAAACTGGGAAAGTTTTATTTGGCTCAAATTCAACCATAAAAAGTATTATGTCTGGAAGAGCTAGGTTAGTGGTCATAGCCTCCAATTGCCCAAAAGATATACGTGAGAAGATCGAATACTACTGTAAGCTATCCGAGATACCCTTAGTCGTTTACCCTGGCACAAGCCTAGATTTAGGCTCAGCATGTGGTAAGCCATTTTTAGTATCCGCCCTAACAATAAGAGATCCGGGCGACTCCGATATACTCAAGTTTACAGGTGGTGGGAATGTCTAAGGGAATACGTTTAACCAATGAGGAATTGGAGTATATACGCCTCTTCGAGAGCTTAACTGGGGCAACGGTCAGGGACTGCATAATCGACCAAAAATTTGAAAGAGTTATCTTCGTGATTAAGGAGGGTGAGGCAGGGCTAGCTATAGGTAGGGGCGGGAAGAATATAGCGCTCCTAGAGAAGGTTACGGGCAAAAAATATGAGGTTGTAGAGTTCTCTGAAGACCCAATCCAACTGATAAAAAATGCGCTTAAGCCTGCGAATGTCAAGGAGGTTCGAATAATCAAGAAGCCTGATGGAAACGTGATAGCGGTTGCCTCAGTTGACGGAAAAGATAAAGGCATAGCCATTGGCAAGAACGGTCGAAATGCGGAGAAGGTTAGATTCCTAGCGAAGCGATACTTCAATATAAGTAACGTAATCATAGTTTAGCAAGTCGCTGCTAAAAACGAAATATTTATAACTAGAGCGATCTTGGCAAATATTAGATATGGAGTGGAGATGAAACTATGGCTAAAAAGCCTAGAGGGGAGTTTGCTGCGAGAAAACTTCGAGCTAGGAGACAGAAGTTCCGTTGGAAAGACAGGTACTATAAGAGGCGTATGCTTATGCTAGATGTTAAAGCGGATCCGCTCGAAGGAGCACCAATGGCTCGCGGAATAGTTTTGGAGAAGGTTGGTAGGGAGAGTAAGCAGCCGAACAGCGCCATACGGAAATGCGTAAGGGTTCAGCTGATAAAGAATGGTAAGGTTGTGACGGCTTTCCTGCCTGGCGACGGCGCGCTTAACGTTGTTGACGAGCATGATGAAGTGATCATTGAGGGCATAGGTGGCTCAAGGGGTCGGTCTATGGGAGATATACCTGGAGTTAGATGGAAGGTTGTAACGGTTAATGGAATAGCCCTTAAGGATTTGGTTTTAGGCAAGAAGGAGAAGCCGAGACGCTGAAACGTCCATTTTTAGGTATTTGAGAATTCCTCTAGAAGCATGCTTATGGTTCTTTCCCTATCGCTCTCCGCAACATATTCTATTGGAAAATGTTTCCTTAATGGTATGATCAGCAAGTGCAGCAGCCTATTCTCTGGGTCATTCCAAATCTCAATAATTCCTTTCTTTACCTCTAGATGGGCTTTCTCCCTTATAACCTCATAGACTTTATCAAAGTTTACATTTGTTTTAGACATCAATATTTGATCCCCAATCTTTAGCGCGTAAATGTCAAGTTTTTCCTCGGAAATGTAGTTTCTTATGAGGGCGTAGACGTAATCTACACTGGTCTTTATATCAGATATTGCGCCATAATCACTATCAGCTCTCAAAAAACTTCTAATCAATACTTTGACGAGGTTATCAACGCCTACATCCCCCTCTTCTATAAACTCTCCCTCAACCCTCTTCCTAAGGCGGTGTTTTCTCTGCTGCATCAATTCTCACTCAATATTAAATGGATCTCAATAAAAAGATCGTGATGGAAGAATAAAAGGTTGACGAGAAAATATTAGTTGTATATTTATATGGGTAATAGTCGTCGATCTTAAAGATGTTCATAAAATTCTTTTGGCTTAAGCTCTCTAAGCCCGCTGTCATGCTCCACAATATGCCTCCTTATATCGAGGCATAGGTGGCACTTTGATATGTATCCATCCCCCCTCTCCCTATATCCATACTCCTCAGACGCATACGTGAAAAGCCTCTTTATACCGTCGGATGCCACAAGCCTGCCAACCACCGGATACTCATCTAAATCAATGCCGTCTTGGCATAATATCTCAAGTTTTCTAGCATCTCCAAGGGTTATCCCAGCGCAATAGCCCGTTACATAATTATAGTAGTTATCTATGTGCACATGCCAATTTCGGGTAAGTTCCTCTAGACATGACCCGCTGAAGAACATTTTCGCCGGAAACCTCTCATATAGGTGGCCTAGCCTAAAGGGTAATCTACCCATCAGGAGCATTGATGGATAGCTTAACCCAAAATAAAGGCCTATAGGATCCTTTTCACGCATTATCGAGAGATAGCTCTCAAAGGGGAGAGTTCCACTTAAGTTTATTGACTTCAGCTGGTTGTAGAAGTTCTCCTGATAAATCATCGTGTTTCTGCCGAATATGCGTCTGCTTATCCTAACGGCGCGCTCTATACGCTCGAAGGGCACATGCTCAACTACAAACGGGTTTGCGCTGATTAATATGCCATCTAGACCAGCCCTTCTAAGCTTTAGAAGCTTCTCCTCAACCACGCTGTCGTTAATGCACCAGAAGCAGTTTGTCTCAACGAAGATTGATGGCACATCATAATTGTTGGCGACCTCAACCAAACTCAATAGAAGATCGAAGTTTAGGAAGGGTTCGCCGCCCGTGAAATGCAGTCCAACATTAACTCCAACCTGACTAAAGTCTTTAGGATAATATTCTGTGAATGATCTGGAGAGGAATTCTATAATCTCCTCGGCGCCCTTTAAGTCTATCCAGTCGCTCCTCCATTTTGGGGAGCAGGCATACATGCAGTGTCTGCACTCGCCTGTGCACTTATAGGTTAAAAATATCCCGGCTGAGAATGGCTTGGGAATATGCAGTTTACTCATATTTCACACAGCTCGATAATATCACGAAGTAAATTTAAATTTCACTTCTTGAGGATATAATGACATGGGGATGATGTGGGAAGAGTCAAGAGATTATAAGCCTATGATCGAGAGTTACTCATCTGACCCATCCATAAAATCCCAAAATTATACGCAGCAAGATTCTCGCTTCCCCTTATGGAAGGGTTAAAGCCATTAAGATGGCGTAATAATCCGGTCCACTATAATCTCAGGCTTAAAGGGCTCTATATCATCATACTTCTGCCCAAACCCTAAAAATAATATTGGCTTCTTTGTGACATAGGCTATTGAGATTGCGGCTCCGCCCTTTGCGTCAGCATCCATCTTTGTCAATATTGACCCGCTTATATTTATGTGCCTGCTGAACTCCTCAGCCTGCGAGACGGCATCATTTCCAGTTAGAGCATCCCCAACAAATATCGTTAAATCTGGCTTAACAACACGAATTATCTTCTCCATCTCAGCCATAAGATTCTTGTTTGTCTGCATTCTTCCAGCAGTATCTATGAGGACAACGTTTATTCCCTTAGCCTTAGCATACTGCACAGCGTCGTAGGCAACAGCCGCAGCATCCGAGCCATACTTATGTTTGATCATGGGAACCCCAAGCCTCTTTGCATGCTGCTCAAGCTGCTCTATTGAGCCAGCCCTAAATGTGTCGCTGCATGCCAAGACCACAGAGTAACCCCTCTTGAGCAGTAGATTCGCTATTTTAGCAATAGTTGTTGTTTTCCCAGTCCCATTTATGCCAACAAAGACAATCACGCACGGCTCCCTAACCCTTCTCTTCTCCTCGATTAAACCGATAAAGTCTACTTCCTCTCCACTCTTAAGGACTTCTAGAAGGATGCTCCTTAAAATCTCCTTTACGACTTTACGTTTATCCTCAAACCTGCTAACCCTTAAGCCAATTATCCTCCGCTCAACCTCGCTACATATATGTTCCGCAACAGTTAGGGCAACATCATTCTCTAGGAGCGTTAGTTTAAGATCCCAGAGCACTTCCTGTATCTTCTCGGGCTTAAGCTCCACGCTTGAAATTTTATCTAGAATCCCACTTAACGCGTTGCGTAATCTCTCAAACATCTGCTTATCTCAGCCTTGCCTTCTGAGCTTAGAGGATAGCTCCTGTAGCCTAACTTGCCTCTCACGCATGCTGGTTAAAACCTGGTTTAACTGCTGCTCTAGCGCAGCCTTCGCTTTGTTCAGCTCTGCTATCCTGTTTGCTATATCCTCCTTAGCCTCCTTTATCGTCTTCTCGATAGCTATCCCAGCACCTATACCATAAACCACTTTATCAGTATCCTCAAGAATAGCCTTAATATATGAGCCCCCGCCTATCGGGACAAATATTGAGTTTGAATCTTTTTTCTCAATGCCTTCCAGGGACATGCTTGCCAAGTTGAGCTCTGTTAAATTGGCGTTAACAAGGTTTATTCTTAGCTGGAGAGCTTCAGCGGTCCTCTCCAATATCCTCAGTTCAACTACAAGCCTGCTAATCTCGTCCTCTACAGATTCGGCTGGCTCCGACATAAGATGGCTCCTCAAAACAACATAGATTGAGAGGAGACTTAAATAAGTTAGGTTTTCTCCTCTACCCTCAAAATCTTTATATGGAATCGCTTAACCCTATGCTTACTACCAAAGATCTTGTATATTTCCTCTAATGCGTGCTCGGGCTTTAATGCCCTAACCTCCTTTCTAAAAATCGTTTTAAAATTTGGCTTTGTTATCCTGCCAACCACCATATAGACTTTAACTTCGCTCATTCTCGCCAACCACCCTAAGAGCCCGACCTATTATGAATATTTCTGGACCTGTTGTTAGTGAGCCTGCAACCGCAACTCGACTATTCCCTATCAAACCCGTAGATATATATGGGATTCCACAGTTAATTGTTCCAACACTAACTGGAGCTTTAAGTACCTCACTTAAAAGCTTTTCTTCGCTAGGCTTAAGCAATGGATGAGCTAAAATCCCCCTATTTGTTGCGAGTGCGAGAGAGCCCACGTAGGGTAAGCCAGCTATCTCCCCCTGCACAACCTCAACCCCCAATGTGTCAGATATAATCTTAACTTCGCTTCTTTTTAACCTTGGATCCGCAACCGCACCATAGTCATTGGCTAAAACAAGGTTCCCAAACGCCGTCCTCCTACTATCCTCCATAATAGATATATTCACATCCTTCAGAGCTTTCAGGGCAGCGAGCTCCTCATCACGCACAATATGCGGCAGGACTATGCCATTTGAATTGGCGCATACTAAAGAGCCTATAAGCGCTGATCCGCCAATATTAGTCTTTATTAATGCTATGCCAAACCACCTTTCAATCTTATTTATAGTGCTCTCTGGCAGCTGACTTGGCACAATAATAAATTTATCGGTTGCGCGCATAAAAACTCCTATACTTGCTGTTCCAAACACGTCTAAGAGGAATAGGGGCATTCTACTTTCCTTCAGCTTCAGCTAAATAAACTGTTACAACTCCATCTTTATCCTTGGTTACTCTAACCCTAACCTTGCGTGGAGGCTTCTCTATGCCCCTCTCCCATATCTTCTCATTAACCTCATTAGAGATTTTTATGGAGTCCTCATCAATCTTCATATGCCTCTTGATAAAGGCTTTCAATATGCGCATGGCTCTTGGCGCCCGCCTGGTTACAGGAGTTATCCAGGCCCTGCCAAGCGGAACAGTATATATGCGCTCCTCAACTATGTCGCTCTCCTCCTCTTTCTTTTCCACCTCTTTTACTTCTGTGCTACCGCTCTTCTCGCTCATCTAGCCCCCTCCTAAGGTTTTATCTTAGTCCTCCTCCAATGCCTCTTAGGTATCCTCGTAACTTTGCCTAGAGTCTTCACTATAACCCATGATGGTATAGGGCTGCTCTCTTTACCGGCACTTATTAACCTAAGCTTTTTCGCTAAGGGTTTATTCCTAGCCATCCTCATATCCTCCTTATTCTAATCTCCCTCTTACCCTCCTGCAACCTTTTAAGGATCTCCTTCAGCTGGTCGTCATCTATAGGTATTTTCACTAGTCCCTGCTGCGCAATCTGAATTAGCTGGGTCTCTAGCTGAGCAGCAAAGTCCGGTCTAACCATCTTCAGGTTTGCAAGTCTCTGCCTAGCTTCAACAGTGAGTATTCTCCTTAGAATAGACTGTCTTATCATCTCCTCTTTCCTACTGGCTTCAGCCTCCTGCTCCTGGGCAGCTTTCTGCTGCAGCTCCATTAACTTACGCCTTCTTATCTCCTCGAGCTCCCTCTCGTAGTCGAGCCCCACGCAAACCACCCCAATCCTAATACTTACTTAGAGCTGGATTAACCTTCTCCAGCTCCTTCTTGATCTCAGCTGAGAGCGTGTCCAAGAGACTTCTCCCCTCAGGCGTGACAATCCTGCCCTTCCCCCTTATAGTTGTGACTAAGCCAGCCTTCTCAAGCTGCTGGAGAGCCTTCCTAACTATTGCGCCGCTACCCTTCCTCGCATGTTCAGGCCTTACACCCCTTCTCTTCCTCCCGCCATACTCAGAGCGCAGTCTCTCCACGCCTATAGGGCCCATAATATAGATTTTCCTGAGCAGCGAGGCGCAGCGAACATACCACCAGTCTGGATTCTGCGGAGCTCTTTCTGCGTGAACGCCAGTTTTAACGTATGGAGCCCATTCTGGAGGCTCGACGGCATCTACATTATCCTTTAGATACCTTGCTAATCGGCTTATTAGCATTGAGGGGGGAACATCAAATGGTGTTGGCAATCTATCAATTCCCCACTTCTTTCTCTTTCTTTCACTAATCTAAAGAGGGGTCTTATAAATACTTATTTGCTTCCTGCAGAATCAGCTTGCTTATTGAAGCATCCGCCTCCTCGTTCTCGGCTTATATAATGTGAACGTATGCCCAATTATCTGAACTATTTTAGAGCCCGTTTCCTGGGCCACCCTCTGAGCTATATCCTCAACCGCGCTTTCCCCTAAAGCCGACCTTAAAACCTTAACTTTAACCCTCCGCCTGGCCTCAAGCTGCTTCATTATCTCCTTTATCTGCGAGTCTGTTAATCCTCTTTTGCCTATATGCACAGTTGGCTTCAATTGAGCGGCCTTACTCGAACCCCTACTCTTCACTCTTTCTCCTCCTCAATGGAATTCTCATACATTTACCACAATATAAACATGTGATGACGAGGTGGGGTTCCCTCCTAGGCTGCAGGCGGACACGCGAGCTCACTCCAGGAAAAATAAATTTCTTGCAGTGCCTGCATACTAACAGCCTGTACTCTTTTGGTAGGCGTGTCCTAGTCCGCATAGCTATTTTTCTGGCTATCTCAACGTATCTTTGAGATAAGTCTGGTCTGGTCTCAAGCATCTCGACGGCTAGACTAAATAATCGCCTAATGCGACTTAAAGCTATACTTGCAACCTTGCTTTTTCTTGCCATGTACAATTACTTCTGTCTCTCAAGGATTCTATAAATGTCCCTTAAAAGAATAAGCCAACTTAGATATGAGTTTATTGCAGCTCTAAGGGCTGTGGTATCCCTTGACTCAAATATTAAAGTGATGCTTTTACCATTTCTAATCAACTTAACTTTTGATCGGTATTTTATAGAGGTCTCGGTCTCAGGGAAGATAGATCTGCACACGATATCCGCCTCATCCTCTGAGGGATATGTGATGCGTATAGTGGCGCTGGCCTCTCTAATCATATATCCCACACCACATGAGAAATCTTTATGCGCGGCCCAATCTCCGCCCTTCCAGGTAGAAGGAAGAACGATATGTATGCCCAGCAGTCCTCTCCAACGCCCACATGCATGTAAGCTTGATAATTAAGTGTTTCGCCGCCAATTTTAAGGGCCGGCACCTCAAGGAACTCTGAAAGCTTTAACCTAAACTTTTCTCTTTCCGAATCTAATGCCCCGCTCATATTTAGGAATAGCGAGTTAACCTTTTCCCTCCTCTTACCGAAAGGCGTTTTAAATTCTCTCCGCAACTTCACGCCTGAAACGTATATGCGTGGAGCCTCCTCCCTGATTTCTCCGTCATTAACCTTATAAAGCCTTATTCTACCCGGACAACCCTTCCATCTATCAACAACAATAAACTTTCCGGATCCGGCGTGAATAGATTTCTCGGCAACATCAATTAGCCCCATCTTTCCACGATTAACTCTAACTAAGCCAGGTATTGTGGACGCCAAATCATTACAGAGACTTCTAACCCTCCTCGTAGGCCTATGCGAGGTCGTCAGTATTATCATCTTATCTTCCGCTTATCTTTCTAAAAAAGGAATTTAGGATCTTTTAGTGGCTTGGGCTGTTATTGCACCAACCTTGGTTGTCGGCGTATAGGCACCGCCAGTAAACCTAAGCCCACACTTACCGCAAACCCATATGCCGACGCTATCCCTGCGTACAGATCTTAGGCCGCATTGCGGGCATATATGCCGCTTCTTCATCTCAGTAACCACGCTAACGTAACGCCTTCTAACAGACACGCCGTACCTTGGCCCAAATCCTCTGGCCGGCCCAACCTTCCTACATCTTCTGCCCACAGCTCTCCACCACCAGTTTTCTTAACTCTTCAGTTTTCTTAACAGCTATATAAGCAGCTTCCATAATCTGTTGCGGCGTTAATGCTCCCTGACCGCCCTTCTGTATAGCGCATATTCTAGAATCCTTATCGCATGTTATCGTTAATCGTGCGGTCATAACTTCCTCCTCCTCAAGCCATGGGTCGACGACTAGCTTATCACTTATATTCGCAAAAGTTACGGCGATCGGATAATTTCTTATTGGCAACGGCATATATTCTGGCTTCTTCTTGACCTCACCATTCTCAACGACGTAGACTGGTATCTTCGCGTTAAGTAGCGCTGCTAGAGAAGCTATTGCGGAAGCATCTATCAGATTGCCATCATGATTGAGAACGTATATGTCGATGAATATCACGTAAACCTTCTTTCCAGGTATTAGGCAGAGCTTTTCGAGGTCTATTGCCCGAGACTCCCGTATGCCTCTATCAACAATTCTTGCTAGTTCGATAGCGTCTTCATTCGGCGGCCCAGGCTCAAACTCTGGGGAAGCTAAGGGGACAAACTCAGAATTAACCGTGAAGGCTCCTTCGTTAGGTCTATCTGAAAATGGCTCGCCCAGCTCAACTTTAATTCCGGCTATGACCTCCGTTTTACCCAGCAGGACTCTTGCAGACCCCTCGGCCTTCTCGATCATGCCAGTTTCTATTTTAATTGATCGGTAATCAGTGAGCCCCCTGCCATCAAGTCTCTTCCCAGAGGCTATCAACTGATATATTTGTCTCTGCCTTATTCGAGAAACCATCACTGAAGACAAGTCTCCTCAACCTCCTCCTTAATTGCCACATATTTAGCCTTTAAGGCCTCCTTCTGAAGCCTGTATATCTGCTTACAGCCCTCGATCGCTAGGTTTAGGGCCTGGTTAAATTCCTCAATGGTTAAGATTCCATCCATCTGTAGGAGCGAAATTAAGCCTAGATTGGGCATGTAGGCCACTGGTATGTCGGCCTCACCCTCCTTATCCTCTAAATCATTTAAATCTAGAACTATGACCCCATCAACTTTCCCGGCGGCACATGCAACAACCATATCTCTCATAGGTATCCCAGCGTCCGCTAAGGCTAGAGATGCGACTGTCACGCCAGCGCATCTCGTTCCACCATCTGCCTGAAGAACTTCAATAAATACATCTATTGAGGTTCTTGGAAACTTTTCAAGAAATATTGCTGGCTCTAGAGCCTCCCTTATAACCTTCGAGAGCTCTATTTCGCGCCTAGATGGAGCTGGGGATTTACGCTCTTCAACCGAGAATGGCGCCATATGATATCTGCACCTTAGTAGGGCTCTGTCTGGTAGCGCTAAATGTCTTGGATGAACCTCCCTCGGACCGTAGACGGCTGCGAGTATCTTGCTCTTGCCCTGCTCAATGTACGCTGACCCGTCAGCGTTACTCAATATGCCAACTTCCATCTTTATTGGCCTAAGCTCATTTGGTCTTCTTCCATCAACCCTCAAACCGTTCTCGTTAATTAACTTAATTTTTCCACTCATGTTTTCACACCCTTCTCCCTTCTTATCATCTCGGCTATTCTATCTGTTAGCCCAGATGTATGTGCCTCTTGGGCTATCCTCTCAATTGCTAAAATAGCTAGTCTCTCATTCTCCGGGCTTGGTCCGGAAATTAATATTATGCCGTTTCGCCCAACAGTTATCTTACACTCGGTCTCCTTCTTAAGCATATTTATCATCGAAGCCTTCCGCCCAACTATCCTTGGAACCTTTGCAGGAGAGACTTTCACGATCTGTCCCTGGGTTATCTTCCCAAGCCCTGGCTCACGTATTGTAAGGATTGGGTCAATCGTCCTATCAAATGCGACAACCTTTGCGAGGATTAAATCCCCAACGTCAAGTAAGCTTGCCAAATTATCCCTCTGCTGCCTAAATGGCTTATTGAAGGCCTCATTAGCCCTTAAAATACCCTTATATGGGGAATTTATATCAACAATCCAACCATTAACGTTAACATCCTCTATTTTACCAATAACTTGGTCCCCGGGTGAGGGGATATAAACAGAGTTTAAGGCTATAACGCGGACTGTTCTACCATCATACTCAACAAGCCCAAGCCTGCTTGCGTAGATTCTAAAACCCTCTTTATACGTATTATTTCCAGCAACATAGTCTCCTTCAGCTAATAAATCTCCCGGAGTCACAATCTGCCTATTCTCAAAATAAAACATGCCAAACCCTCCAGCAGCATTTCACCCTACTTTAAAATCTTCACATCAGCATTCCCATGAGTTATCTCACCAATCTTCTCAAGTAATGGTCCATGGAGTCCGGCAGGTATCTCTAAAACTACCAGAAGTGATCCATCGCTCAACCAATTCTCGCTCTTCACTGTACCAAACGATTTAAGTATGCCATAAGACTTGCCAGTATATTCTGAGGGTATTTTAACGGCCACAGATATCTTCT
Organism: Candidatus Bathyarchaeota archaeon; assembly: GCA_018396635.1. Lineage (GTDB taxonomy): Archaea > Thermoproteota > Bathyarchaeia > Bathyarchaeales > DTEX01 > DTEX01. The sequence goes on along the minus strand of JAGTQE010000003.1, from coordinate 14,109 downwards.
CGATACTGAGTGGAAGAATTGTCCGTAAGGCTTTGATGGCCTCATTAACCTGCTCCTCAACGCTCTTAAATGGGTCAACGGAGAAGTGAACCTGCTCAAGGGCCTGCTCTATGCGCATTGGTGGATGCGGTAGCTTTGTTCTTGGGTCTACTGCGTTACGCGATATGAAGTCGATTATCTGCCTACGCTTTTCCTCAATCAATTTTCTCCTCTGCTGGGCTGTTAGCTGCAGCGTCCCCTTCTTGAGTATGATTTTAGCTACCTCTATTGGATCTGTTGTCCCAAAGGCTTCCTTGAGCTTCTTCTCAGGCGCCCTCAGACCCTTATTTGCGTCGGTGAAGATGACGTCTGTCACAAGGACTTCTGATAATGAAATAGATTTTCCACTACGATAGTCAAATGCGGGGTCTGGCTTAACGAGGATCTCGAAGTTCTCTCCGCCTATATTTATACGGGCAATAGTATAGTTCTTGCTCATTCCCCAAATACCCTTCAACCCTGTAGTTCTCTAACATACTTCTCAATTTCTTCATCGGTGAGCATCCTAAACCTCTTTGTGGAGACCGGAACAATGGCAACCTTAATTCTGGGCTGCTCGCCGCGCGCCTGCATAGATTTCAGCAGGCACTTGATGCACAATTTAATGGCTTCTTCAAGCGTCAGATCATCGCGGTACTCCTCTTTTAGGATGTTCTCAGCTGTCTCGCGGCCTATTCCTATTGCGACGGCCTTATATGCCCTGTAGGTTCCGCTCGGATCTGTTGTGAATAGCTGGCATCCGCCCTTATCCACGCCGGCGAAGATTATGGATACGCCGAATGGCCTAACCCCGCCGTGCTGCGTGTACATCTGCTTTATGTCGCCAATCCTCTTAGCAACCATCTCTACATCGACTGGCTCATCATACATTAGCCTACTGGTTTGGGCAAAGATCCTTGCCTCATCAATTAATACACGGGCATCTGAGCTCAGGCCTACGACTGCGGCTCCAATATGCTCGTCGACCTCATAGATCTTCTGGCTGAATTTTGGGTTCTGTAGCTTTGACTCTATCTTCTCCTCTGCCCCTATAACGGCGCCCTCAGGGCATAGTATACCAACTATTGTAGACCCTCTGTAAACGGTCTCTAACGCATATTCCACTTGAAACAGTCGACCATCTGGAGAGAACACTGTAATGGCTCTATCGTATGCTCCGGGCACAGCGAAGACAGACATCTACTCTTCACACGCTCCCCTATTACAATTTCAATTTCCTTTTGAGGAATAGATAAATGAGACTAAAAAATCTTTTGTATCTTTTTTACTGCTAGGATAGCCTTCTCAGCCATAGCCACGCAGCTCAATAGGTCATCTATTGTTGATAACAGCGTTGCAAGATTGTCGCCCTCATAACTTATATATGTAATGACACTTTTGCCTGAAGCCCACGTATCTATAAATAATCCTTTAGGTGCATCCAAATTATCCGGAGAAACACCATCACGTATGGAGGCAGCTTCCTCTTCGCTCTCGTAAACGAGGGTTACATTAACCTCTGCTCTCATCGCCCCTCAACCTGGAGATGCTCTCCTTAACTAGAGAATCGATGATTTTCAAGAATTGCATTTTATAGTCATATGGTATCTGTGCCCCCGCGGCAACATCGTGACCTCCCCCCACCCCGGAGCATTTCTCCGCGGCTATGCGTATTATCTCTCCGAGATTTAGCCCGGCCCTGGCAATTGAGTCTGCTGCCCGCGCAGATACCTTGATAACTCTCTCTTTAGGTATGTATGAGTAGGCTATTAGAGGTTTGTTCGGCTTAGGAAGGCTTGTTGATATTATTGTTGAGACAGCGCTTATTGTGCGTTCATCGATGTCTTTTTCCCCATGGAGAACATATATGTTCTCCCACTCCTCGATTCTATCCGGGTTATTGTTGAGCCATGTAAGGTACTTGGTTATCATCTGCCTATACTCTTCTAGGATCCTTAAAGCCTCCTCATACGCCCTGCTCCTATCGCCCATACATATTGCCACCCCTAAGCCTGAAGCATTCATTCTCCCGGTGGCATTCAGTAGGAGAGCGTATTCCCTTGCGTCTCTAAGCGGGGTCCAGGGCTCCTCATTTACGAGGATGTAGACGGCTCCGATAAGGGAGCTTGTTATATACTCGCTCCTAAACCCTTTAGAGACCAAGTAGTCATGTAAGGCAGAGAACAGTCTACGTTTCTCGTCATGTGATAGATCTCTTAAGGCCCGCCATCTATCATTCCTCTTAAGATCAATGTCCAGTCCTCTTAAGAATGCCAGGCTCTTATCTTCTTCACCACTTATCTCAGGTATATAGGGATTTGTTGTATAGGCTAAGGCCTTATGTATTGGCCTGGTCTCTCTGCCAAAGAAGAGTAGGTCAGTTTCAACTTCTAGGAGCTTTGACTCAATGGCATCTTTAACTATTAAATCGTTAAGTCCGCCCAATCTTCTACCCTCATATTTATCTTGTAGGTCGCCTAGGGCTCCTATGACGGCTAAATGTGCGAGGTCAATATTCCTCTTATCCAGAAATTTAGATACGAGATATGCAATTCCAGAGGAGCTTATCTCCCTAGATCCATCTATGCCGAAGAGGTGCGGATTAACGTGTAAGAAATTCTCCCTGTCTTTCCCAATAGGCTGGTGGTGATCGAGTATAACTACTTGTCTATCCCCAATATTTGCGCATAAGATATCTAGGTATCCGCTCCCCATGTCAGTGAAAATTATCAAGGTATCTTCGCCGCTAAGTTGGCGTACATCGCTTAAAACCCTCTCATCCATCCACCTTTCTATTCTGATGCAGAAGTTTGCGTTGGCTCTGAGGAGCGCTTTACCCATTATTCCGGCGGCAGATATGCCGTCAGCGTCCATGTGGGAAATTATAAAGACTCTTTTACCCTTATTAACTTCCTCCAGTATTTTATCAGATGCTTTCTTAGAGGCATAGATAAAATCATTTAGGCGTCTTCCATCACTCATGAGTATCACGGTTAGCCTATGGAGGCGATAACACTCTTATACTCCCAGTTAGGCGGTAATATGCCCTTCTCCTTATAATAATCTGAGAGGCGATGGATCTTTGATTCAACGATCTGTAGCGCCCTCCTATTAGAAGTATCCTTCCTATGCTTCTGTAGGTGCGCAGTTATACGGGCGGCCTTTCTGAGAAGGTTATCTAAATCCTCAGGTATTTTGGGGGCTAAACCATTCTCCTTTAATATCTCAACTATGCCTCTCCCAACTATGGACTTAACAAGCGGGATACCATACTGGTCACGCAGTATAACGCCTATCTTGCTTGGAGGATTCCCCTCCCTAGCAAGCTTAACAACTAAAGCCACAACCTCATCAGGTGTATATTTGCACCAGCTCGGGGGCCTTTTCCCAACTGGTCTCGTTGAGTGGGAGCGTCCTTTCTCCTTCTTAGGCAAGCTTAATCCTCCAGTAAACTCTGGAAAAAAGAAAATGCACCGATATTTAAAAGCTTTGTTCACTGATTAAACGCTTTAATATAGTGGAAGCCGCATTTAAGCGTGGCCTGTAATATTCTGTTTGTAGAAAAGATTAAAAAGGCGACGTTCCCTCAATTACTATTGAATGTTTTAGTGAGCAACGATGTGGAATAAAATAGCAAAGTGTTTGGAGGGTTATCCGGAAAGACTTAATGTGGCTAAGATCTTAATCAAGAATGGTTTGAGTATCAGGAATGGGAAAATATGTTGTGGCGATATAATTGTGCCTGTTGTTAGGGTGAGCCGAGCTGCTGGAGTCGATAGAAGAACAGTTATACAAACTATAAAGATGATTGAAAGTAACCCTGAGCTAAAAACAATCTTTAGTGGAATAAGCCCGGCTGGGGCTTCGCTGCGTGATGTTGCGAAATATTTAAACTTTGGTGTCGTCGAGATAACTCCAGTAGATGCTAAGATGCCCGGCATATTAGCTGCGGCGGCATCGCTGATAGCTCAGAAGAACATAAGCATAAGGCAGGCGATAGTTGATGATCCCGAGCTCACACCGGAACCAAAGCTGATCCTCATAACTGAAACTAAGATTCCGGGCGATCTTATCCCTGAGTTTCTGAGGATTAAGGGTGTACTGAAGGTTTCAGTGTACTAGCATGGTTTCTGGGAGATCTGCAGATGCTTGAATTAGCTGGCATTGTGGCAGCGTCCTTTCTGGCAGCCCTTTCGGGAGCAGTGGTTCCAGGTCCGATTTTCGCCCTAGTAGTTTCTGAGTCGCTTAGAGGCAGAAAGTTTGCTGGACCCCTAATTATCCTGGGACACTTTATAATTGAAGGTGTAATTATCTTGCTTATCTTTTTGGGTCTTGACCCTCTGCTAGAGCACGCGGGCGTTAAGATCGCGATAAAATATGTGGGTGGCGTCGTGCTAATCCTTATGGGTCTCCAGCTAATAAGAGGTGCCTTAAATATGAGGAGCATGGATATTAGCGAGAGCATACTTACATCTAACTCTAATGTAACAGATCTGTCGGCTTTAGGCTTAATTGTTTCCGGCTTTCTAGCCAGCTGCTCAAACCCTTACTTCTTCCTATGGTGGCTGGAGCTGGGTCTTCCAGCAATAGCGGGCTTCACGTCTATAGCTGGGCTCTCAGGTTTTCTCTCTTTTCTAGCTGGCCACGTGGCTGCCGACTTCTTATGGTTCAGCTTCTTAGGCTTCTCCTTTTATAGGGGCAGAAGAATATTAAGTTGGAAGATCATCCGGCTTCTCCTTCTGGTTAGCGCAGCCTACATAATATGCTTCGCGCTTTACATGCTGTTCGCTCACATCTGAGAGGTAATATTCTAAGATATGCTTCGCAGATATCTCGGCAAAACACTTTTACTTTGAACCTTAAATTTATTCTTTAAGCACAGTGGTGCAGTTAGCGTGGATCTGGCGATTGAGACGCAGCCTCAGAAAGTCGATGAGAAGACAAATGTATTCGATTTGCTAGCCCGCCCTATACGTAAACTCATTGAGGAGAAAGGCTTCAAATTCCCGACGGAGCCGCAGGCGAAGGTTATACCAAAAATCCTTGAGGGGAAGAATGTTCTCCTGATATCGCCGACAGCCAGCGGGAAGACTGAGGCGGCAATGCTTCCAATACTGCATATGCTCATCCAGCTCCCTAAGAAGGAGCCTGGAATAAAAGTGCTGTATATTACGCCGTTGAGGGCGCTGAACCGTGATATGCTTGAGCGCCTGGAGTGGTGGTGTAATAAGCTCGATATTAAGCTGGCTGTTAGACATGGTGATACAGATGCCAATGAGCGCTCAAGGCAAGCGAGAAGCCCACCCGACGTGCTGATAACGACTCCTGAAACCCTCCAATCCATATTGTCTGGCTGGATTATGCGCCGCCACCTACAATCTATAAGGTGGGTTGTCGTCGACGAGGTTCATGAGCTAGCTGACAGTAAACGTGGAAGCCAGCTTGCGCTCGCCCTTGAGAGGCTCAGAACAATATGTGGTAAAGACTTCCAGATAATTGGGTTATCGGCAACGATAGGATCCCCTGATAAGGTCGCCCAGTTCCTCGTTGGAAATAATCGTCCAGTTGAGATAGTTAAGGTTCCTGTTGCTAGGCTGATGAGATTGCAGATTTTATATCCGAAGCCTGAGCCCCAAGACTATGAGCTGGCGTCAATGCTCTTCACTCATCCCGAGGTTGCGGCTAGGCTGCGTGTCATGCGCCAGCTAATTGAGAAACATAATTCTGTCCTGTTATTCACAAACACGCGGGCAATCTCAGAAATCTTGGCTAGCAGGTTTAAGATATGGGACGTAAACTTCCCAGTATCTATTCACCATGGCTCTCTAGCCAAACCCTCCAGAATAGCGGCTGAGAAGGGGTTGAAGGAGGGAGAGTTGCGTGGACTCGTCTGCACAAGCAGCTTAGAGCTAGGCATCGATGTGGGGAGGATAGATCTAGTGATCCAATATATGAGCCCGAGGCAGGTTACACGCCTAATACAGCGTGTTGGTAGGAGTGGGCATAGAATTGGCCGCATAGCTAACGGCGTCATTATAACAATGGATTCGGATGACACCCTTGAAGCCATGGTTATAGGTAGAAGAACCTATATGGAGGAGCTAGAACCGGTTGATATTCCGGAGAAGCCCTTCGATGTGCTGACCCATCAGATAGCAGCCCTTCTAATTAAGAGGAAGCGCATGGAATTTAACGAAATCTATGAGATTTACAGTAGAGCCTATCCATATAGAGATCTAACAATGGACGATATAAGGCGGGTCCTCGAGTACATGCATAACCGCTTCCCGAGACTAGCCTGGGTCTCATTTGAAGACGGCGTAGCCCTTAAGCCCCGCAGGTCAAAAGACCTCTTCCAATACTTCTTCGAGAACCTCTCAATGATACCCGACGAGAAACATTATCTCGTTATTGATAAGGAGACCGATACCGCAGTAGGTCTTCTAGACGAGGCGTTCGTGGCTGAGTATGGCAAGCCTGGAATCAAGTTCATAATACGCGGAAGCCCCTGGAAAATAGTTAACATTGACGCCGATAAAATATACGTTAAGGCTGTCGACGACCCGACTGGGGCGATCCCAAGCTGGGTTGGAGAGGAAATACCTGTGCCATTTGAGGTCGCCCAAGAGGTTGGGGCAATAAGAGCCCTTGTTGAAGAGAGGCTGATGGCGGGTTTAAGCCCAGAGGAGATAGCGAGGGAGCTTTCAGGAAAGTACCCGGCTGACGAGAAGACGATACTGGACGCTATAGCTGAGACCGTTGAGCATGTTAGGAGGGGCTATCCTGTTCCAACTGATAGGCGTGTGACAATCGAGGAGTGGGAGGACTTCGTTATACTACAGTGCAATTTCGGCTCGCTAACTAATAGGGCTTTAGCTCAAATCCTAGGTCACATAATATCCGAGATGACGGGCTACTCGATAATTGTCCAGCATGACCCCTATAGAATATTTATACAGACCATGGGCGAGGTCAATGCGAAGACTGTTGCCAATATCTTCTCAGACCTTAAAGAGTTGAGCGAAGAGCAAATAAGGGATATGTTAACTAAGGCTGTCACTAAAACTGGAATATTTAAGAGGCGCCTAATACATGTCGCTAGGCGCTTTGGGGCAATACAAAAGTGGGTTGACTTCGAAAGCGTAAGCCTAAGAAATCTGATAAAAAGCTTCGAGGACACAATTATCTATGAGGAGGCTCTAAAGGAGGTCTTCACAAAAGACTTGGACTTAAAGAACCTCTTAAATGTTCTTGGCATGATGAGGCGTGGAGAAATAAAAGTTGTCATGGTTGAAACTGGAGGTGAGGTTACACCGATAGCCCGCGTTGGAATAGAGCGCGTAAGCATGAAGACGGATCTCATACCGCCAGAGAAGATGCGCAGGATCCTAATAGAGTCGGCTAAAGCTAGGCTTCTCAATGAGACTAGAACATTCATCTGCACTGAGTGCTGGGACTATATAGAAATGTTGACCATTAAGGATCTCCCGGAGAAACCGCTCTGCCCAAGATGCGGCTCATCAAAGATCGGGCTCCTAGAGGTTGATGAGGAGGAAGCATACTCATTAGTGGAGAAGAAAGGCGAGAAATTAACTAAGAATGAGGAGTATCTTAGGGATGAGGCTGTTGAGACGGCAAAATTAATCTCTAGATTCGGTAAGGCTGCAGCAATAGCCCTTTCGGGAAAGGGACTTAGGATAAGCGATGTTAAAGGAATATTGTTGAAGGAGCACTCTATAACGGACAAACTATTCGAGCTTATAATTGAGGCTGAGCGGGAGACTTTAAAGAGAAGATTTTAAGGATTAGCGTAAGGTAAAAATAATGCTTTTAACAATTAGTTGGAAGATGTGAGAGGTGGACAGATTGTTCATATCCCCCTTCGTTGCCTCCCCCGAGCCAGTTATACGTAGGCTTCTACAGATGGCTGAGCTAAAGCCGGGTGAAATATTCGTTGACCTGGGCGCTGGGGACGGCAGACCGGTGATAATTGCCGCAAAAGAGTTCGGTGCATACGCTATAGGAGTGGAGCTGAGAGAAGACCTAGTTAGACAGGCTATAAAGAAGGTTATTGAACTGGGATTACAGGACAGAGTTAAAATTATACATGACGACATTTTTAATGTGAACATAAGCATGGCCGACGTCGTCTACCTATATTTAACGACAAGCGCTAATGAGAAGGTTAGGCCGAAACTTGAGGCTGAGCTTAAGAAGGGAGCTAGGGTTGTATCCCACGACTATGAGATAATAGGCTGGAAGCCAGTTAAAGTCGAAAGGTTCTGCGAAAACTCGTTTCTAGGCTTCCCAACACACACGTTATACCTCTATAAGAGATAAGGTGAACGGTTGGCCGCCTGCGTCCTTCTTAGAGTTTTTCTTACTCAAGATCTAATCAGCGCCTTAATAAGCGGCCCCTTGAGGCGTTATCTAAGATCTCCCCTTAATGAGGGCAGAAAAATTTAGAGTCTAAGCGTACTCATGTAGAACCCCGTTAACAATAGACTTAACAACCTTAACGCTATATTTTCCAGGGGTTCCATCTATCTTCAGGACCACAATATCTGCTAAGAATCCCCTCTCTATTACGCCTACGTCAGTTAATCCCTCCAGACGCGCCTGGTTGTAAGATGTTATGGCTGATGATAGCCTTAGGGCTTCGCTGAAGTCTCTCGCCTTAACATCTATCATAAATCCCTCATGATCAATTGTGAACATGTTTAGCAGGTTTTCGAAAGCCTTATCCATGGTTAGGATGCTTCCGAAGAGGGTGTTGGGTGGAGGCTCCTTCCACTCACCCTTCTCATCCATGAATCGCTTAACGAATAAGACTTTCCCATCCGCGCTTCTACACCCCACAACGGAGAAGGCTTGGAACTCCCCTTCAGGAATCTCTTCATCTATGGCGAAGGTAGCATCGGTCACAGCTATTATCTCATGCTCCCGTCCCCTCTGAATCCTCCTCTCAATTATGTCTGAAACATATCTCATGTCCACATGATATCCATCCAATATTATTTCTACAAATAATGGTAGGATTAAGGCCCCTTCATATGTTCCACCCCCATCAAACGGCTTGAAGGATTGCCCCATAGAACCATTCGTTATGTGAACGATGTATTTTAGCCCAGATCTGTAAGCCTCCTCCAATTGTTTGGCGGAAGCCCTTGAATGGCCGCACCCAACAATGAGCCCCTTCGAGGAAGCGTATTTTATCAGATCTGGACCGAAGTCGGCAACAATATTAACTAGTCTAACCACACCAGTCTCTATGAGACTATCCAGAAGATTTCTAGCCTCAGGCATCCATGGTTCGACTATATATTCTCTTGGCTGAGCCCCAGCGCACTCCCTCCTTATAAATGTGCCCTCAACATGCAGCCCCTCTATTCTAGCCCCATCCAAACAATTTCTACCTGAGCTTAAATATTGTCTAAGAGTTTCAGCATATTTTATTAATCTATCCGTCGGCATAGCTATTGTGGCAAGCTTAACCGACGTAACCCCATGCCTAGCTAGCGATTCTGCGACTCTCCCAAACCTCTTAGCCTCAAACTTTCCACTTAGTAGGCTTGGTAAATCGTGTACATGCTGTTCTCTAAATCCTGGAAGTATAAAGAGCCCAGAGCAATCTACTCTCTCGCCGACCCTTAATCCTTCGCCTATATTAGCTATCCTATTGCCCTCAATTACCACATTAACTCTTCTCAATCCCCTCCGAGTTAAGACTACGCCATCACATAGCGTTATGGCTGACATACTCTACCCTAATAAACCGTATTTACTAAGAAGATTCTCCAAGAAGTTTTTAGACTCGATAACATCTAAATCTATGTTTCCTGTGTAGCCTGCCCCTCCAATATCAATTGCAATATAGCCCTTATAATTATGCTTGTTGAGAGCTATGATTAAGGCGTCCCAATCAACAGTGCCCCTTCCAGGCGGCAAATGATAGTTATCTCTGCCATCATTATCTGACGCATGAACATAGAATATTTTTGAACCGAGCTTCTCAACTGACAGCGGAATTATCTCTTTTTGGGCGTGTAGATGACCAACGTCTAGGACTGCCCCAAAATTCTCTGAGGCGACAGCGTCAAGCAGCCTTAGCATTGCGTCGGTATTCGCTATATTCTCGCCGACTCTGGGCTCTAGACATAGCCTTAAACCCATTTCTTTCGATATGCCGCTACAAACCCTGAATGTTTCAACGAGGTTTGACCAGAAAGCTTTCCAGTTAAATTTCGGGTCAACTTCAACCTTAAATTGGCGGCCGAAGCTTATAGCCTCCTTATATGGCAGTTCGCCTACAAACTTCAGTGGTGGTGTGAAGGAATCTAGCTGTATCATCTCGCAGTCAAGCTGACGGCAAATGTTGCAGCTCTCCCTGAAATTCTCTATTGCCTTTCCCTTCAAATAGCTGTCTGAGCTAACTATATCGGGGAAGATTGCACACAAATTTATTATTTTAACGTCCAAATCCTTACAGATATTTTTGATTTCCCTGTAACGCTCCTTGAATTCTAAAAGCTGTTTTTCGCCAACTATCTCTATCTCAATAAATTTAAACCCTAAATCAGCCATCTCTTTAATTGCTCTCAGAGAATTCTCGAAGGATGGCGGATAGCCGTATTTAGTTATGGCGAAAAGCCACGCGCAGCTAACTTTCATACGAAACACCTTGAAGATCATTTTAACGCGCCCGTATTTACCCTTTACGCAGATAGGCGCCGCAGTCATTGCAGAATTAATAATGGCTTATTGGGTGAAAATTTATTAGTCAGATTAATTCTCAAATTTTCCAGATATTAAGGCGAATAGGGAATAATGCATGGTTTTCGTGCCCTGGAGCCAAGTATCACTGTGGCGCTGTAATGGCTGTGGAATATGCTGTAGAGAGTTTGAGGTAGTTTTAACTTTTCAGGAATGGCTGAACATAACGAAGAAATATGGTGTAGGCGTTACGAGGGCTGGTTTAAATAAGTTCTATATGGGTAAAAAGCCTGACGGGTCATGCGTCTTTCTCTATATGGCTCCAAGTGGGAAATGGCTGTGCGGGCTACAAAGGAATAAGCCGCTGGCATGCAAGCTCTGGCCCTTCAAGATCCTCAACAAGCCGAAGTATGGTGATCCAAAGAAGGCGGCATTCGAATATTATGGGCATAGATTTTACGTTTACGTAGATTCCTTCTGCCCTGGAATTTATTGGGGGCCACCGTCTGCTGAATTAATATATAAGGTGATACCCGAATTCATAGAGATAGCGCTCGGAATCAGACAGGAACAGATATATTCAACAATGCAGATGCCATCAAATATCTTTATCTTAAAAACAAAAAGGGATTATAAGCTGATTTAGGCTGGCCCCTCTATTTGACGATAACCTCGCTGAAGAAATTGTGTACACATGATAAGACTCTCACATCTCCAGTAATCCTAAACTCTCCAGTCAGCCTTATATCCTCAGAAGATCCTCCAACCATAACCTTGTATGTGCCTGGCTCAACGACAAGTCTCATATAGCGGTCATAGAAGGCAAGCTGGTCAGCGAAAAGGGTGAAAGCAATCTCCCTCTCCTCCCCGGGGTTGAGCGTCACTCTCTTAAAGCCCTTCAGCTCTTTTATAGGTCTGGCTACCGACGCAACCTCATCCTGAATGTATAATTGTGTGACCTCATCACCTTTGAGAGAGCCAATATTCTTGACTTTAAATGCTATTTTGACTCTGCCAGCGGGGCCAATCTCCTTCGGCTCTATTCTTAGGTCTGAGTACTCAAATTTTGTATAGCTTAAACCGTGCCCGAACGGGAATAGCGGTTTTGCACTCATAAAGACGTAGTCTCTGAAGGATGAATGTCTTCTACTATAGTAGACTGGTATTTGGCCAGCGTCCTGCGGAATACTTATGGGCAGCTTTCCACCCGGATTATAGTCTCCGAAGAGCACATCAGCTATGGCAGTTCCACCCTCCTCGCCCGGAAACCAAGCCTCAATTATAGCTGAAGCCTTCTCAGCCGCCCACCTTATAGATAATGGCCTACCGTTTACCAGAACCAATATAAGTGGCTTATTGAGGTTGCATAGCTCTTTGAGGAGATCTTCTTGAACGCCTGGCAATGAGAGGCTTGCTTGGTCTCTACCTTCTCCGGTTACAGCTGGTAGGCGGAACATACCGGACCTCTCCCCCATAACCGCTATTACGACATCCGACTTTGACGCGATCTCCAAAGCCTCTTTAAATCCTTCCTTTGAGGGATCGTAGATGTCGCAGCCCCTAGCGAAGTATATCGATGTTTGGGGCGAAACTTTGCGCTTAATAGCTTCAAGAACGCTAACTATTCTAACAGCATCCACATCGCAATTTAAGTGCAGTGTGTAGCTATAATCACCCAAAAGCCCCCTAGTTGTGTCGGCGTTGGGCCCCACAACAGCTATGGCCCCTAAATCCCTCCTCAATGGAAGGACACCGTCATTTTTAAGGAGGATTATAGATTCCCTGGCTGCCTCCAAAGCTAGAGCCCTATCTTCAAGCGTATCAAAGGCTCTAGATGCGGCGTCAACATTAACATATGGGTTGTCAAAGAGCCCTAGAAGGAATTTTGCCCTTAAAACCCTTGTCACAGACTCATCGATTAACGACTCTGAGATGATTCCCTCCCTGACAGCGCTAAGCAGTGGTTCACCATAACACCTTGTTCTCGGGAGTTCGATATCTATGCCAGCCTCAAGTGCTTGGACAGCGGCATCCTTCTCGTCGGCGGCGACATGATGAAATGTTCTAAGCATATCTATGGCGCCATAATCGGATACAACATATCCCCTAAAACCCCATTTATACCTTAGAGTTTCGGTTAAAAGTTCCCTTGAGGCTGCACATGGTACACCATCTATGTCATGGTAGGCGTTCATAATTGAATATGCGCCAGCAACCCTCACAGCCGCCTCAAAAGGGAAGAGGAACACCTCCCTCAACTCTCTCGGGGAAACATGTACGGGCGCACAGTTCCTCCCGCCCTCTGGGAATCCGTGGGCGGCGAAGTGCTTCGGTGTGGCTATAACGCCTGAAGACAAGTCATCTCCCTGAAGCCCCCTAATATAAGCGACTCCAATACTTGCAACCAAATACTGATCTTCACCAAAAGTCTCCTCAGTTCTACCCCACCGTGGATCTCTGGCTACGTCTAGGACTGGTGCAAGCCCCTGATGCGTCCCAATAGCTCTCATCTGCCTCCTTATAACAGACGTAACCCTCTCAATTAAGTCAGGGTTCCATGTGCTAGCAAGACCAATGGCTTGAGGGAAGGTTGTCGCTCCGAAGGCCATAAGTCCACTCAAACACTCCTCATGTATTATCGCCGGTATGCCTAGCCTAGTCTCCTCAACCAGAAATCTCTGAATATCATTGGCTATCGCAGCTATCTTAGAGGGATCTCTTGGGGATGCGGGGCTACCGGCCAGCCGCGTGACCTGACCGATACCTTTACCAATAAGCCTTCTAGCCTTTTCGCAGGAGAATTCTCCACCCTCTAGAAGCTCTGAGGATGGGACAGAGCATAGCTGCGCAACCTTCTCTTCAAGTGTCATCTTATTAACCAAGTCCCTAACCCTACACTCTACGGCGGCGCTATCCAACAAAACCCCCTCCATAAGATAAATTGCAACAATAAGATTTATAACATTAAGATGTGCAAAAATAATTTGTCTAAACAAATCTTAAATTGGAAGGGCCGGTCGTCTAGCTTGGTTAGGACGTCTGCCTGACGGATAAAAATCCAGGAGGCGCAGAAAAACCGAGTAAGGTTTCTGCAAGGTCGCCGGTTCAAGTCCGGCCCGGCCCACCACCTTTTGAGTTCAAGTCTCTTAGATATAACCTCTTTTTATTGTTTATTTTTTTGGTGGTTGTCGGTTGGCTGGTCGGGCTAGGTATGGTTATTTGCTTGGGGATGTTGATGTTAGGCGCTGGTACGATAATGTTGCCCGTGGCTCCAAGGTTACTGCTAACGTTTATCTCCATAGATTGGGAATTTTCTGCGAGAACTTCAATGTATCGCCTAAGCAGCTTATTGCCATGAGTGAGGGTAATTATTGAGTC
>JAGTQE010000029.1 GCA_018396635.1 Candidatus Bathyarchaeota archaeon | reverse complement strand
ACGTAGCATGCTGTTCCCATGCATGCCGAGATAATATGTTCGCCGGGCTTTCTAAATTTGAATAAGTGATAGAATGATGCTACGCCATAAACATGGCTTGGCGGTAGATTTAGGCGTTCAGCAATATATGCTAAAAGAGATTTATCGAAGTATCCATAGAGTTCATGCGCCGCGTGTAGGATTTCTAGGAGGGCGCTTCTCTGATAATTATGCTCCCTCATAATTCTTTCAAGTATTTGTAAGCGCCTATCTTCCTTTAACAAATTTTTCGCCCCAAATAACTATTTTCGAGGCGCCTTCCTTTTTAAATGAGGAGTCATGGGGAATATTTAAGGGTTTACTCATTAAGCTTACTTCAAAAGTGGCTTATGGAACATGAGGTTTAATTACAACTCTAACCTGCCCCTCCGGGCTTATAGCGATTAAGCCTATAGGCAGATTTATGACGCCTAAGATTTTCTCTAGTCTTCTTAGATGCGGATAATCTTCTGGGACCGCTATATATGTTGGAACAAATCCGTTCTCAATACAATGAACTATACATTGGCCTAAATTTCTATAGCAATCAGTTAGCTCAAGACCACATTTAGTCATTATGCAATATGCCATCCTATACCCTATACTATATCCATCTTCAACCTCATAGACCTCAATTCTATCCTCTTCAGAGCGGATAATGCTCGTTGGGAATAACGAGGATAACCATCTGCATAAAACCTCCGATATACCTTCATTAACCATGTTAATTCTCTCCCAGAGCAATCCCAAGGAATCTCAACATTTCTAATTTATTATGAGCGCTTATATAACATTTCTTATCTTAATCTTGGAATTTGCGGTCTTACGCGTAGAAAACAATATTATGAGGGAGGATATGAGGATAAGTGCTGAAAATATAATTATCTGTGAGAGGATGTTGAGGGCAGGTATCTCATATAAGTCGGAAATTAGCTTCATTATAATACTTAAAGAGGCAAGACTTAGACATAGGCCAAATGCCAGTTTAAAGGTTGCTTCCTTTACGCGTCTGGTTGCTGGAGCACCGATCTGCACACCAATTGAGGAGCCAACAAAAATTAAAATTGCTGATATAAAGTCAACATTCCCCTTAAATGTATGGGTTAAAGATGCATATGCGCAGCTTATTAGTATCCCAAGAGTGCATGTTCCAGCAGCAATTGGCGGCTTACAGCCGATGACATAAATTAGTAATGGAACCAGTAGAAAGCCTCCGCCAACACCTAGAAAACCAGCTAATAAACCACCAATAAAGCCTATTATTGCTATTGCCCATATTGATATTGGCTCCGTGTTCAATTGCGATATTACAATTGATGGCGGAATTTTAAGCATGCGAACTCTAAACCATAGAGACTTCTTTACGATTTCCTTTTCTCGGCCAGAACTTAGGCTCTCTCGAATCATGTATATAGAGATTAAGGTTAAAATTAGGATGTAAATTAGGCTCACTATAAAATTCATCTGCTGGATGTTAACTTTCTTGAGTTGTTCAATTATCTGTGCTCCAAGCTCCGTTCCGATAAGTGAGAAAAGTGCAATAATTAAGCCTACCCTCATCTCCACATTACCTAGGCGCTTATGCTTTAAAGATGCAATAATGGATGACATAAATATTTCAGTAACGCTTGTTCCAACAGCCATATTAGCTGGGAAACCCAAACTAATTAGGAATGGTGTAAGAATAAAACCACCACCGAAACCGAAAAAGCCGGATAGAATACCAATAAAAAAGCCCACAGCGATTAAGCAAAGAATCATGCATATCTTCCCTACACAAAAGAGATTTTAATACATATTAAAAATAAAGCTGAAAGGGGCGGGATTTATATCTATCCTACTCCTTCTACTCGCGCAGCCTTCCCTCTAGCTTACTTACCCATTTATTGTATTCTCTAGCGCTCAATAAATCGTTAAGCTCCTCCTCAAGAACCACAGAGTTCTTTGGTTTAATTTCAAGTATCCAACCCTTACCGTATGGATCTTCGTTTATCAGGTATGGTTCATTCTTTAAGTCCTCGTTGACCTTAACTATTTTGCCGCTGACAGGCGCATAGATGTCGAACATAAACATCCACGTTTCAACAACGCCCACTGGCTCCATTTTATTAACCTCTTTTCCAACGGATTCGGTCATGACGTGGGCTATGCCCTTCAGGTGTCTAGCGGCGTAATCAGATAGCCCGACGCGTATGTTTCCTTCAGGAGTTATTTGGGCCCACGTATGCTTTGGAGTAAATAGCAGTTGCTCTTTAAGCGTTGCTAGGACTTCTCTTCTTTTCTCAGCTGGGACGCCTTTAGTGCGCATTATCTCTTCTAGGCGCAGTCTTATAGCCTCCGAAACGAACTCCGATATGCTCCTGTATCTTCCGGTTTTAACAGCCTTTTCAACCTCCTCTATTAATTCCTCCCTTATACTTACGGTCTTCCATTTCGGCATATACTCCACCTCCTTTACACTTGAGTGATATATAATGCAAGCGAAAAATATATATTTGATGCAAATAAAATAGTAATTGGTAAATATCATATATTCCAGGTGAACTATATTGGAAAGTAGAAAATTACAGAAGGTCGGCCGCTCAACAATAACTGTTTCACTCCCAAATAAATGGATAAGGGAGAATGGAATTAAACCAGGTGATTTAGTCTTTATTCTGCCGGAGAAGGATGGCACACTAAGAATAGTTCCAAGCCAATCCATGCGCCAAGAAGAAGTTGAGGAAGAATACGTGGTTAATGCTGATGCTTGTGATGAGCATGGTATGCTTGAGAGGATAATTGTTGGCGGCTACATTCTTGGGCGTAATGTCATCAGAATTGTATCGTCAAAACGCATAGAGAAAGAACATATCGGTGAGGTCCGGAGGATTGTTCGCAAGCTTATAGGCTTAGGCATACTAGAAGAGACCCCAAATAGCATATTGTTGCAGTGCTCACTCGACCCAATGAGATTCAAGATCGATATGCTAATTAGGCGGCTGACCCTTGTTGTCTCAACAATACTTTCCGAATCTATACAATCTCTCCTAGAGGATGATGAGACTTTAGCTAAAGAGGCTATTGAGCGCGAAGAAGAGGCTGACACAATTTATTACCTGTCTACTCGTTTACTAATTTATGCACAGAGAAGACCTGAGTTAGCCGAACAGATGGGTATAACAGACATAGTCTTCATACCAGCTTTACGCCTACTGCTCCAATCCTTAGAGTTAATAGGCGACTACTCTGAGGATATAGCGAAAAAGGTGCTAGCCCTCAAAGTATATAGAGACAGGATAAGCGAGGATGCAATAAAAAGAATTTGCGAGCTGGGTGAAGCAGCCCAAACAGTCTTCCAAAAAGCTATCGATTGCATCTTCACAGGCGACATTAAACTAGCTAATAGCGTGCTCGAAATGAAAAACTTCCTTAAAGATGAAGCCGAGAGATTGATGAATGAGCTGCCGGAAATACCATACTTAAGAGCAATAGTTTCAGGTCTAGCTAATATAGCGAGTGTTGGAGGTATAAACGCAGATATAGCGATAAATAAGGCGCTAGAGGAACATAATAGGCATATTGAAGGTCTAGTCAGGATAAATAAGCATGTTCTAGTGCAGCCCAAACCATCTAGAATGGAGAAGCCGAGATAGGCGCAGGCTCACCAGCTCATTTTACTATGCCTCCACGCTCCCTTATCCTAATTACGCACGATTCTTTATCTAGACAATCGAGACATGTGTAGATAACTTCAAATTCATCTTTCTCCGGATTAAGTGGAGTAACCATGAAGGCAAAGCAATCGTCACCCTTCCTAATCACCTTTCCGCAACAGTAGCATTTGTGGTTTCTCAAAGCTATAATCTTCATAATACTCATCAGATTAGGATTCTCTTAAATCAGCCTATAAATGTTACTTTTATGTTAAGTTTAATTTAGAAAAAGAGAAATATATGTAGTAAATAAAGTATTAATTGGGAGAGAAATAATTCATGAGTAATAGTTTTGAGGAGGCGCTATTAAACATAGATGTTTTCTGCTCAGTTTTAGTTAAAAAGATAATGGGGAGCGAAGAGACGCGAGTTGAGCCTGAACCTATCGAAAAGATGCTGAGAAAAAAGCATACTGTTGAAGTTTATGGAAGATGTGGGTGTGAAGAACCTTTAATTGATATTTTTGAGGATGAGAAAAATGTGAAGGTTCTTATACAGCACTTATTTAGAGGACGGGAGATTGAGATTCATCCTAATAAAGATTGTGTGGAGATCTGGATTAATAGAAGCCAGAAAATTAAGCTCCCCCTAGATCCATCGGATTTAAATAAAACGGCCATAAAATGGGGCAGCCAATTTCTAGAGATAATAATACAGAAGTAGATACCACCGCTCTATCATAGAAATTCTTTCCCACGTAAAACATTAGAGGCTCAAAACCAATACTTAGCAGAACCCCTCCGAATACTATAAATTAAATTTCTGATTAAGGTCTGAAGATTATGGAAATAATATTTTTATTTTAGGTTATTTTAGGGTGTAAAACTTAGAAATCTCCTATTTTGAATTAAAGCAATCTTTAATTACAGCGTGCTACCATTAATTTATTGCCGTCCTCTCGGATCGGTGCGGCTTATGGTTAATCTTTGGCGTGATATTCCGCCCGGTGATGATCCGCCAAACATTGTTAATGCTGTTATTGAGGTTATTAGTTGGTCTAGGGATAAGTATGAGTATCATAGGGGGTGGGAGGTGTTTATACTTGACCGCGTCCTTCACTCGTCAGTTGTCTTCCCAGTTGAATATGGATTTATCCCGCAGACATGGTACCATGATAATGATCCACTTGACATAATGGTTTTGTCCTATGAGCCGCTTGAGGTTGGATGCATAGTTAAGGTTAGACCTATAGGTGTATTAATCCTAGAAGACGAGGAGGGAGAGGACCCGAAAATCCTCTCAGTACCGGTTAGAGACCCAAGATTCGATGGAGTAAAGGATCTATCAGATGTACATCCACATAGGCTAGTGGAGATAAAAGAGTTCTTTGAGGTTTATAAGAGACTTGAGCCGAGAAAATGGGTTAAATTTAAGTCATGGGAGGGTGCCGAAGCCGCCAAAAAACTAATAAACTATGCAATAGACCTCTACAATAGAACATTTGGTTAGGGTGATATCTACCCAATTTTAAGATTATTTACACGACAATAAACAAGCATCACTCAAAAGACTTAATAGAAGGGTTTTTCTCTCTTCCCGGAGGAGAGTATCGCGGAAGAGTTTATTGAGGAAGATAACGAAAGGTGAGGTGGAGACTTTTCCATTGCTGGGGAAGAAGATATAAAGATTATTTTAGAGTTTGATAGGCATAGTTCTTTAAGAAATAAACCAAATAAAATTTGAGTTGGGAGAATTCTTTCATCTCTTTAAAAGCACACCTTTCGGGTCCTTAATTAATAGAACTATTTCCCAGATGATGAGCGCGGCTGTCAGCATCGTGAAGCCTAAGGCTAATGCATCGGGTGTTAGCTCAAGAAATTCCCCTCCCTCCATTAGATAGCCCATCAAATGATCCACAAAAACC
>JAGTQE010000028.1 GCA_018396635.1 Candidatus Bathyarchaeota archaeon | reverse complement strand
CCTGCTACTAAGAGAGATTGACGAAATAGTTAAGGATAAGCGCTTCAGTGAGCTGAAGTCCATTGACGAAATTTAGGATTCTTCTCCACAGAAGAGCACATAAATATTTAAGCGAACTCAACCCCGAAGACAGGAGACGCATAATCGATAAACTTAAGCAATTGGAGGACTTCCCAAACATTCAACTCGATATTGTTAAGATCGCTGGCGAAGCAAACACATTCAGACTACGAGTTGGAAAAATATAGAGCGCTATTCAAAGTTTATGAGCAAGAGAAAATCATAGTTATCGCCAAAATAGACACCAGAAAAAAGAATTTACCAGTAACCACCATTAGAGAAAGACTCGATTTAAAACTACTCAATTCAATCCATAACTCTGTTCAGGACATCAATTGTTAAAGTGACCTGTCTCTAGAGGTTGGGAGCGGCCAGCACACAGCCCTACATAATACATCCATTCTCTATATTCTTGAGGAGAAACCTAAAGATAGAAGGAATTTTCTCGAATGGGTTCTCGAAGACGTCGCTTTAGAATGATATTTTTGGCAGTGTTAACCTTTTATTAGTTTATGCTATCTTGTTTTATTGGTGTAATGCTATGGTTAACTTGTGGCGTGATATTCCGCCGGGTGATGACCCGCCGGCTATCATTAATGCTGTTATTGAGGTTATTAGCTGGTCTAGGGATAAGTATGAGTATCATAGGGAGTGGGAGGCATTTGTGCTTGACCGCGTTCTTCATTCATCAGTTGTCTTTCCAGTTGAGTATGGGTTTATCCCACAAACATGGTATCATGATAATGACCCGCTTGACATAATGGTTCTATCCTATGAGCCCCTTGAGGTTGGATGCATAGTTAAGGTTAGACCAATAGGCGTATTAGTCTTGGAGGATGAGGAAGGGGAGGACCCAAAAATCCTGTCAGTGCCAATCCGAGATCCAAGATTCGATGGATTCAAAGACTTATCAGATGTTCACCCACATAAACTGGTGGAGATAAGAGAGTTCTTTGAGGTCTATAAGAGGCTTGAGCCAAGAAAATGGGTTAAATTTAAATCATGGGGAAGCACCGAGGAGGCCAGAAAACTCATAAATTACGCAATAAACCTATACAGGAAAACCTTTGGATGAATGTGCTCATACCTCAAAAAGATGTGCCATATAGGAAGGGGGTTGAATTCCTTCCATCGCTTAAAAAGATATAAAAGTTAATTCATACACATAAAAAGTGGTGGAAAAAAGCATTCTCATTCAGGTAATGCTCATAGATACATGGAGGCTCCGATTGTGGAAGAAGTTTATGATGTGATAGTTGTTGGTGGCGGACCAGCCGGGTTAACAGCCGCCATATACGCTTCGAGAATGGGCCTAAAAACGCTAGTTTTGGAAGGAAATATGCCAGGTGGAAGGGCTTCTGAAGCACCATTAATAGAGAATTTCCCAGGCTTTCCGGAGGGTATATCCGGAATTGAGCTTATTGAGAGGATGCTTAAGCAGGCTGAGCGCTTTGGGGTGGAGATAAGATTTCCAGAGGAGGTTCTCGATATGAATCTTTCAGCCTCTCTCAAGACTGTTAGAACTAGATATGGCACATATCGTGGTTATAGCGTCATAATAGCGACTGGGACTCAAAGGAAAAAGCTGATTGTTCCAGGAGAGACGGAGCTTATTGGCCGTGGAGTATCATATTGCGCTGTTTGTGACGCACCCTTCTTTAAAGATAGAATTGTTGCAGTAATTGGCTTCAACAATGAAGCCCTGGAAGATGCGCTATATATATCCAATTTTGCGAGGAAGGTTATCTTAATATCTCATGGCGGAAAGTCTGAGGTTGAGGAAAGCTTGCTTGAGAAAATCCGCCAAAAACAGAACATAGAGATTATGGACGCTAATGTTAAATCGATAAATGGCGATGCATACGTTAAATCTATAACCATAGCGGGTCAGAAGGGTCTTGAGGAGATTCCAGTTGATGGGGTCTTCATAGTCTTAGGTAGCATTCCAGTTACAAACATTGTAAGAAAGGCTGGCATTGCTGTTGATGAAAGGGGGTGTATAAGAGTTGATAGAAGTCAATCAACCAATATTGAGGGTGTCTTTGCTGCTGGTGACTGCACATGCGGTGGAATGCAGGTAGCGACTGCCGTTGGCGAGGGCGCTATGGCAGCTCTACAAGCATATCGATACGTTAAAAGAATCCAAAAAATAAAATAAGGAAATTAGGGAGCTCTTTCCATAAACTCTTCTATTTCATTCTTTCTTCAAGTCTTCTGTTAACCTCATCCCAGTTAACTATGTTCCAAAATGCTTCGACGAAGTCCGCTCTCCTATTTTTGTAGTCTATGTAATAGGCATGCTCAAAAACGTCTAAGACCATTAGGATTGGAAAGGTTGGATATACGTTAACATTATGCTTCTCTATCTGCATTATCAATAAGCGATTGGTCTGCCCACACATCGCTAGAGCTGCCCAGCCAGAGCCCTCAACGCTAACAGCTGCCTGAGTAAACTCTTTTCTAAACCTTTCAAAGCCTCCAAACTCCTTCTCAATTAGCTCAGCTAATTTTCCACCAGGTTTACCGCCGCCCTTACTTGGAGGAGCAAGATTCCTCCAGAACAATGAGTGGAGTAGGTGCCCTCCTATATTCCATGAAAGCTCCTTTAAAGCGGCCTTCACATCTATATCCAAGTTCCCCTTTCGAGTATCATCTAACCTCTTAAGTATCGCGTTTACCCCATTAACATAGGCTTGATGATGTATCGTGTGATGTACACGCAGCTGCTCCTCAGACATGTATGGCGCCAAATCTCCATATCCATAAGGCAATTGTGGTAGAACGTAAAATCGAGCTGCTTCCATAAAATTCATCCTCCTAATTCTATCTCATTTTCCTAAACATGTTTTTTGAGACACCACATATCGGACAAACCCAATTCTCCGGCAGCTTCTCAAAAGGTGTTCCGGGCGCTATATTTTGGGTAGAATCCCCCATCTCAGGGTCATAAATGTAGCCGCAGACTTGGCACTCCCATTTATCCAAGATTCACCCCCCTAATAGCTTCAGAACTTTCTTATCTTATCTTTTGTAGCACCACATATTGGACATCTATCAAACTCTTCCTCTGAAGTATAGCCGCACACGCTACATATGTAAATTGCCTCTAATGGTATATCCTTGCCGCTTTCAACCAATTGCTTAGCCCTCTGATACATTGCCGCATGGATTTTCTCCGCCTGCAAAGCCCATTCAGTCGTCCTCTGGGCACCCCTCTCATCTTGAAGCTTAGCCACAACATTATATGCAGGATACATCTCGTTCACTTCATATGTTTCACCATTAATAGCCTCCTGAAGGTTTTCCACCGTACTACGTATCATGCCTAAAACATTATAGTGATTAGCGGCATGAACTAGCTCAGCATAGGCTATCGCCCTAAAAAGCCTAGCGACATTCTTAAATCCTTCTTCCTCGGCTTTTTCAGCGAAGATTAGGTAGCGCATATGCGCTTGGCTTTCCCCGGAAAAAGCGCTTTTCAGGTTATCTTCAGTTATTTTCCTCAAGCATTAAACCTCCATTTTTAGCGATAAACTTATTATTTTGTATGAACTTAAAAAATTTATGTACGATTTTCGGATAAAATATGATTAAAAATAAATAAATTAGGAGGAAAAATATGGCAGATAATACTGATTTAGCGATTCTCAGACTGCTGCAGGAAGACGCTAGCATCTCTTTTACTGAGATTGCCCGTCGACTTAAAATGAGCGAGTCCACGGTTAGAAAGAGGGTAGAGAAACTGGTGCAAGAGGGCGTTATAAAAAAGTTCACAATCATCATTGAGCCATCCAAAATAGGGTTAAACGCTATTGCAATAGTTGGCATAGATGTAGAGCCCCCAAAGCTTTTGGAGGCTTCACAAAAGCTATGCGAATTACCTGAAGTAAAGTATGTGGCAACCTCAACGGGTGACCACATGATAATGATTGAGATATGGGCGCGAGATACTAAGGAGCTAGCGAAAATAATCTCCGAGAAGATAGGCGTAATAGATGGAGTCAAGAAGGTTTGCCCCGCAATAATCCTAGAAAAATTGAAGGAATAATGCGCGGAAAGGAGGAAGACTGAGGAAATAGATGTGAAAAATTAGATAAATTATTTAAGTATAAATGGATAGAAAGTTAAAGAGAGGTGGTGAAATTTTGGCTTCTAAAGAGCTACTGGATTTATTGAATGAGGCTGTAGCGCGGGAGCTTCAGGTATCTATCCAATATATGTGGCAGCATGTTCAATGGAGCGGTGTTAAGGGCTTCGCTGTTCAGGAGGAGTTAAAGAAGATAGCTATAACAGAGATGAAGCATGCTGAAGCCATAGCGGAAAGGCTCTTCTATTTAGGTGGCACCCCCACAACCAAGCCTTCGGAAATATTCGTGGGGAAAACGCTGAAAGAAATGATTGAGCGAGATGTAAAAGATGAGGAGAACGCAATAAAACTATATAAGGAGATAATAGAGAAAGCCCGTAAAGAAAACGATGTTACAACAGCAGTTCTATTTGAGGGAATACTGAAGGATGAAGAGGAGCACCATGACTTCTTCACAACGCTTCTAGAGGAAATTTAACAGTCTAAAAATAGTTTATTCCACCCTTCTTTATTTTTCTCCATCAAAGTTAAATTGCCAATCTTGCCTAATGTTATTTTTGTGGTGTAAGATTATGTCAGTCGTGTTGGATGTTGATGCTGATGAATGGGAAAGGGAGGTTCTTCAATCTGATGTATTGACTGTTGTAGATTTCTGGCATGAGAGATGCCCCTGGTGCATTAGGCTGAACCCTATCTTTGAGGAGATTGCGGAGGAATACAAGGATAGAATAAAGTTTGTTAGATTAAATGTTCTGAAGAGCCCTAGAAATAGGGATATCGCCATAAGAAATGGGGTTATGGGAACGCCCACAATCGCATTCTATTGTAGTGGCAGATATATAGGCTCGATAGTTGGCTTTATTCCAAAAAATTACCTAAAACATATCCTCGAGGACGTTATGGAACGCTACAGAGAATGTATTAGACAGAGCACAAAACTAGAGTAATTGACAGAGTAGACTCTATAAGTCCACAACTGGAACTAAAACTAGAGTTGAGGATACACCATCCTCTAGCGGCTTATGCCCGCTGTACATAAGAAAGTGCCCATTTATCTGCGAGCTTTCAGGGGCGTGAGGCGCTCTATCCAGACTCAAGCATATTCATGAGCTGACTCGCTGAAGGATTATAGCTTAGACTATGCAGACATTTTAATATTAGGGATATCGCCAAAATATCTGCATAGTTGCTATAGGAGAAAACGTCTGCCGCCCACGTCAACTATTAATGGCTGGAGCAAGAAAATGGAAGCTTAATCTGCTCGGTAGAAGCGATTTAATAGCTTTATCAGAAAGAGCCGCAGGAAGGCTTCTAATGAGAATTATCTGATTAAATTTAGTTTTTGTTTTTCCATTTTTCTCTTTATTTTTGGGTTTCACGTATCTTGAGCATGAACTCTATTGGCTCACGTGCCATCGAAGTAATTTTAGGTGGAAGCTTAATCTTGTATTTTTCATCCCTCAAACATAAGTAGACTTTTTCAAGTGTATGCAGTCTCATGTTTACGCATATGGCCTCATCATAGGCTGGTATGAAAACAGCATCCCCCCTATCTTTTTTCAGCCTGTGCAGTAAACCCTTTTCTGTTGCAATGATAAACTTATCCGCCTTAGAAATTAATACCTCTCTGTACATCCTAGATGTGCTGCCCACAAAATCCGCTACCTCCCAAACGCTTGGATCACATTCTGGATGGGCGAGGACCATGGCATCTCGATGCTCCCTCTTTAAACGTATAACATCACTCTTATTAAACAATTTATGTACGGGGCAGAAACTATATTGTGGAATTGGTATTATTTCTTTATTAGATTTCACCTGGGCATATCTTGCTAGATTTGCATCCGGTCCAAAAAGGATGAGCTCCGAGTCCACTCTACTTACGACCTCAGCGGCATTAGCTGATGTACACACAGCATCGCAGTGGGCCTTGGCTTCCGCCAAACTATTTATATAGAGAACTACCTTTGCCTTCGGATATTTACGCCTATAAAGTCTCACTAGGTCAGCCGGAAGCATAGAGGCCATGGGACATAGCGCGTTAACGTCTGGTATAAGAACGGTCTTATCTGGATTCAGTATGGAGGCCGTCTCAGCCATGAAATTAACACCACAAAAAACTATAATCTTCGCATCCGTCTGTGTCGCATAGAGGGACAGCTCTAAACTATCACCAACAAAATCCGCTATATCTTGAATCTCTGGACGCTGATAATTATGAGCCAATATAATCGCTTTCTTCTCAACCTTCAGCTTTTGAATCCTATACAATAGACCTTGAAGAACCGTAGTTTTTCCCTCTTCCCCTCAAACTTAGATACAAAAGATCAATCAAACTTAAATCCTTATCGTTATTTCTTTTCGGAAATTCAGAGATACTATAAAAGTATGCACGTACTTCATGTGTTCATTGCCAGCTGAGCGAAGCAACAAATAAAATTACTACAAGAGATGAGATTCATAGACCAGAAGATATTTTAACTGAGATTAAAAAGAAAGTTTGGATAAACCGTCCGTCTTTAAACCCCTCCTTTAATCGCTTTAATTCTCATCTCCACTTAACGTCCCTACCATGAGAAGAAATTAGTTTTGATTTAAAAGACGAATAATCTTTCCCCCGAAAGTCTTGTAATTGGTACCGGTTGAGAGTTTATTAAGGCACTATAAGAGTAAAGATGGCTTTCAAATGATTCTATTGACAATAAACAGGATAGATATAGTCTTCCTTTAGAGGTTCTCCATTCGAGATGAAGTTGCGATTTCTTCTCCTTTAACACGAGCCTCTAGT
>JAGTQE010000027.1 GCA_018396635.1 Candidatus Bathyarchaeota archaeon | reverse complement strand
AATATTGTGAATTGTTATCACTATGCGCTTTCTCCCAAGCTTAAAAAGTAATAGGAGTAGAGTAGCTAGCAAAAATTTCGTAAGGGAGAGTAAAATATTCCGATGTCGAATAAGATATTCAATCCAATGGAAATGAATGATTTGTACGAGCAAACATTTTTTAAGAAAATCAACGCTCCATAAACTTCTTGAGTGTAAAACTTTAACGCCACATTTTTCAACATATGTATATAATAATTTTAAGTATGGACTATTTTCCCTTTTTAAGGGAACAAGAACTTTTATTTCAGGACGCATTTGAGGGTCACCTTGGTCTCATTGTAAAGCCTTTTAATTTTTCTCTTCGCTAATAGATATTCTTCATTATATTACTATTGACAACAGAATAAAGAAAAATGCATTTTCCCTTTAAGCCTTATAAGCGCTATAAGATGCGCTATAAGATGAGAAAATTGTTGGAAGCTAATAAGATTTAGCGCGTTGTTGCTTTAGTTATCTGCCTAAGGTTGGGCTTATTAAGTCTAATGGACCTAATGGTATAAGCGCTATTGTTAGGAGCTATAATGATGAATGAATAGAGTTTTCTTTGAGGTCTATTGGGGATTTTGCTGATGAAATAATTGTTGTCGATGTATCGACTGATTGATAATACTCCCTAATTGGAATATCATTAGGCTTAAAACACAAATGTGCTAACTATGAATCTCAGATACGAGCGGACTTATAAAGAGGGCATGAATTTAATTTTAATATAATACCATTAAATTTATTGAGATGCTTCATGCATTGGAGGATATTAGCTAGAAGGGTGCTTGGGCGAGAGGGCACATTCCTGCTTAGAAACATAGTGTCATCCTTAGCTTTCTATCTTAGATTGATTCCTCCAGCGAATATTGTTGGGCGAGAGAATGGCATATCTGCGATTACGTGTACTTATAATGAAGAGGATTGGGTTGAAGTCTCCCTACTATCGTTGAAAGATCTTGTTAATGAGATTGTTGTATTAGATTCATCAACGGATAGAACCCCAGATATTATAGAGGAGCTTCATGAAAAGCATAATATTCCCATAAGGATGTACAGAATACCCTTAGGGGATATGGTTTATGTAAGAAATCTAGGGCTTTCGATAGCTAAATATAAATGGATTCTAATTTGGGATGCGGATTTTATATTAAGGGATGATTCAGCCCCATTAATAAGAGAGCTATTAGAATCTCTTGACGAGAGAAAATATTATCTCATATATTGGCCGCATATATGTTTAGATGGTGATTTATGGCACCAAGATCCAAAAAGCCCTCTCCACGTTGAACACTGGCTCTTCACGTGGAACCCTAAATTGCGCTATAAAAGGGTAGGTCACCATGATAGCTTAATCGCTCAGCTAGCATATTACAATGTTATTTATATTAGGAGGGCATTGAGTTTCCACCTAAGAACTGTTAGAAGCCCAAAGAGGTTGCTTTATAGACATTATAGGTGGCTTATGCGCAGAGAAGGGCTTGAGGGCAAATCAAGTTTGGATGAGTATGTGAAAAAGAGAATATTAGAGGACTTTGGAACAGAAGATATTGACTTGGCAGCGAATCTTTACTTTCAGAGACATCTTCTAAATCTCGCTAAATATCAGAGAGACGTTTATGGTGATTACCCACAATTACTAAGGGAGTACGTGAAAAGGAAGTTTAATGTGGAATTATAATGTGACGCAATAAAAATAGAATCTACTAGCAAAACCAATAAAATATGACCACTTTAAAGAGAACCGTCCAAAACTTGAGAGATGAAATTAAGGCTCTACGCCATAAAATATATTATATAGTGGGGTGGGCAAAATAATAGGAGATAATGATATAGGGGTAAGATAATTTAACATATGGCTGCTAGGTGAAGTTTATTGGCGAGGGAAATAAGGACAGCTATTTTAACTGCTGGCGGCTTAGGCACTAGGATGCTGCCATTATCTCTCGCTATTCCAAAAGAGATGCTGCCTATCATAGTAGAGAGAGATTCTAATCTCTTTCCCGTCCCCGCACTCCACTATATATTTGACTCTTTATATGAAACTGGCTTTAGAAGATTTTACGTAGTTGTTGGGCGGGGAAAAAATGTTATTGAAGAATATTTCTTTCCAAATAAAAGTATTGTGGGGGCTGCTAGAAAATTATGCCAAAAACATCTAATCAATTTTCTATCTGACATCTATAGGAAAATTGGGAAGAGCCAAATTGTTACGATTTATCAGCCATATCCGAAAGGGTTTGGGGATGCTGTTTTGAGAACAAAAGAATTTATGGTGGATGATGTTTTTCTGCTCCATGCGGGTGATGACGTCACCTATCCAAATCATATTAAAAATATTAATGCTTTAATATCCCATCATATGGAAAATAAACCAAAGGTATCATTTTTATATGAAGAGTCGCGAAGCCCTGAAAAATATGGTGTCGTAACTGGCGAGGATAAGGGCAACTATATAGAAGTTGAAGATGTTCTAGAGAAGCCTAGTAGCCCGCCTAGTAAAAATGTTGTAGTCGCCGTCTACGTTTTTGATAGAGACATCTATAATGCGTTAGAGACAACTAAGCCTAAGAAAGGAGAGCATCAGTTAACAGATGCAATAAGGTATTTATTGAAGCGAGGGGAAAAAGTTCATGCAGTAAAGATCAGCGGATATAGATTAGATCTAGGGTCCCCGGACACCTACTTAGAATCTTTAAGGGTTCTAGTTAAAACCAATATAAGATGAGTATAGGTGTATTCGCCTTGAAAATAGGAGTGATCGGGCTGGGGGTTGTTGGACTAACACACGCGGTCTGCTTGGCATATAAGGGATTTATGGTTTACGGGGTTGATGTAAATGCGGAGCATATACAACTAATAAGAGGTGGGCGCCCTCCATTTGATGAGCCCAGCTTAAGAGACATGCTCAATGAGGTAATTAACAGAACACTGCATGTATTTACAGAATATGATATTCTGAGAGATACTGATTTAACGTTTATAGCGGTAGATACGCCTACTAGAGAGGATGGAACACAAGACATATCAAGTCTTGAGAGAGCCGTTAAGGATCTAGCGTTAGTATGGAGGGAGAAAAATAAGTATAGTGTAGTTGCGGTGAAAAGCACAGTTTTACCTGGAACAAGTAGGAGTCTCGCAAAAATTTTTGACAAAGTAAATAATGGAGGGATAAGTTCGGGAAAAGTTGGCTTTGCCGTGAATCCAGAGTTCCTTAGAGAGGGTAGCGCCATTCAAGACATATTATATCCATATAGGATTATTATTGGAGGAATTGATGAAAAAAGTTCTCAAGGAGTGGCGAATTTATGGCTAAACTTCTATAAAAGTGTGGGGAAAGTCCCACCAATATTTATCATGGGGTTAGAGGAGGCTGAGCTTGTCAAATATGTTAGCAATACTTTTCTGGCGATGAGAGTGAGCTTCGCCAATACAATAGCAAATATATGCGAAAAACTACCAAACTGCGATGCACAAAGGGTTCTTGAAGCAGCCGGGTATGATCCAAGAATAGGTAAAGAATATTTGAGGCCAGGGCCAGGGTATGGTGGACCGTGCCTTCCAAAAGATGTTAAAGCCTTCATGAGATTTCTACATGACCAAAATATTAAATCACCTCTAATAGACAGCATACATGAGACAAACGAGCTCCAGCAGCAAAAGGCAATAGATATTTTAGTTAGGGAGCTGGGCGACCTAAAAGGAAAAGTAATAGCGATACTGGGCTTATCCTTTAAGGCTGGAACAAGTGACATTAGAGGCTCTATAGCAATAAAAATCATAGAAAGACTGTTAAAGATGGGCGCAATTATTAAGGTTCATGATCCATTAGCGCTGGAGAATGCTAAATCAATTTTGGGCAACTCTGTTAAGTATTGTAACACGATTGAGGAAGCCGTGAGCGATGTTGACAGTATATCTATATTCACGGAATGGGAAGTTTATAAAGAGATTAACCCAAAGATTATTAGTAAAAGAACACTGATAATGGATTTTCGGAGAGTGCTGAGTACAGAAGATTTTAAGAAGCTAGGTTTTCGAATATATACTATCGGTTTATCTCCTAAAACATAAAAACTTGGGTGCCGGAATAAGCAATGTCTAAAACAATATTATTCATCTCAACTAAAGGGACAGGTATACCTGCCTACAGAATAAGAATAAATTATTTTAAGCGAGCTTTGGAAGCTGAAGGATACAATCTTATAGAATTTGAGATTGATTTGAGTGGCATTAAGAAATATTTAAGCTATCTTTTTAGATCCCCTGCCAAAAGCCTTATTGACATGTCTAAGAGCGCCGATATAATTATAACTTCAGTTCCACCGATACTAAACGCGATAACAAGTTACAAAATTGCGCGAGAACATAATCTGCCATTAATTGTTGACATAAGGGATATATGGGAGGAATATGCTAAAACCGAGCATTCCCTAATGTATAGTGTTGGAATAATTCAAGCAATTATTAGGGAATATTATGAGGCGCTAAAATACTCATCAAAGATTACGGTTGTTACTGAGCCTATGAAACGATATTATGAAGAGAGACTTAATATAGTAGATAAGATTGCCGTTATTAGTAATGGTACGGACACCAATCTAATTAAACCTAGCGGAGAAATTAAGCGTGATGTAGATTTGATTTACTTAGCGGATCTAAATCAACCATATCATAACTTAGAATTCTTATTTGAAGCAATAAAAGAGGAAAATTTAACTCTAACAATTGTAGGTGGAGGAAAATATCTTCACAGTCTAAAAGATGCCACAAATAACCTTAGAATAAGTGATCGAGTATTATTCGCTGGATGGGTTCCCTACGAGAATTTATCGCAGTATTTGTGTAGGGCAAAGGTTGGCGTTGTAGGTCGCCCCTTCATCAAAAACATAGAATATCTATATACGATTCCAGTAAAAGTTTATGATTATTTAGCAGCCGGGTTACCTATAGCGGGATATGGTCCCGCAGGTTCTTTTCTAGAAGAATTCATAAAGAGAAATAATATAGGCATTTATGTCGATCAACAGAATCCCAAAATTCTATCTAGTAGCCTAGTAACCTTAGTTAGGGAATATGGTAAATATATTGACAAGGTGAGAAAACTGGCGGAATGCTTTGATAGAAAGAGAATATCTCAGGAAATGGTTGCCATAATCAAAAATATTATACACTGAAGATTCACGGAGAGATTTAGGAAAATTTTGCTAACTAAGTTTTAGAATTATATTTGCTAGGTTTTTTGCTCCATCTGGTAGTTTTGGCCGTTCTTTTTCTTTTGCTTCTTCTATTGCGTTTAGTATTCTTTCTAATGTTATCTCTGTGATTATTACTGCGTTTACTTTCTTTGCGTAGTATTTTGCGTCTTCTAGTGTGGCTGCTCTCGTCCACTCTGGGTTTGGGACTATTACTGTTGGCTTCCTGTAGACTAGTGCTTCTAGGGCTGTCATCCCAAAGTGTGTTACAACGACCTCCGCGTTTGCGATGAGCCTATGGAATTCCGTTGAGTATTCTATAATCTTCCATTCTGGATGTAGCCTGCGGTATGGTTCTGGATTGACTTTTCCGGTCTGCATAACAACATTTTTGAGGTTGCTCTTCGCGATAACATTGAAAAGTAGCCTATGCCCTTCCGTTCCACCAGTTACAAGTATATAACCATCATTTCTCGGCTCTATTTCGGGTTTTGGGATTAGTGGTCCAACAACTATGCCTCTTTTGAGGATCTTCTTCTGTTCCTCCCATTGGAGAGCCGTTAATTTGGATATGGGCTGGAGTAAGAAGGCTGTTTTGGATGGCTTGATGAAGCGGACTGAACTTTCGATATTAACTACTGGTATGCCCTTAAGCCATGCTAGAATAGATGGTGGAACACAGAGATTGTTACCAGTGCTAACAACAACATCATAGTCATTAGAGATGTATTTTGAGGCCCTTGGAAAAGCCCTAATAAGCCTAAGTATAAATTCATGATGCGGCGTCTTCGGCCCTCTCGGCCTAATAAGCGGATAAACCTCCCCAAATCTACTAAGCCTTTTCTGGCTTAGCATGTCGTCTTCAGGGGCTAGAAAGTGTAAGTTGGCTCTTCCATAGAGGTTTTGGGCTAGGGCATAGGCATACCCAGTATGTCCGCCTCCACCCGCCAATATGAGGACTCTCTTAGCCAAGTAAACCTCCCCAATCCTCTCACTTACCAACATACTCTTTAATGCATATTTTTAAGCCATCCTCTAGGGACACGCCTACTCTAAATCCTAAAGTCTCCCTAGCCCTATTAATATTTGCACAGCTACGCTTTATATCCCCAGCCCTGGCTTCAAGGTGAACCGGTTTAATCTTCAAACCAAATATCTCAATTAGTTTTTCAGCAACCTCCTTTATACTGGTCTCCACCCCTGAGCCAATATTAAGGGTTACTCCAGCGCAAAACTTATTTTTTAGGGCTAACATTAGGGCCTCAATAACATCGGCAACATATATGAAGTCCCTAGTCTGCTCTCCGCCCCCGAATATTATGGGGGCTTCGCCCTTTTTCAGCCTCTTCAAGAATTCGGCTATGACGCCTCTATAGGGGCTTCTCTCTTGTCTTGGACCATAAACGTTGAAGAGTCTTAGGATGACCGTTTTTAATCCATATGCCTCATAGAATACTCTGCAGTAGTGTTCAGCAGCGAGTTTGCTGACACCATAGGGGGATAGGGGATTGGTGGGATGGTTCTCGTCGATGGGTATGTAGATTGGCTCGCCGTAAACGGCGCATGAGGATGTGAAGATGAATTTTTCAACATTGGAGTTTAGGCTCTCCTCAAGGAGGTTTAATGTTCCAGTGACATTGACTTCATTGACGAGTTTAGGTTTCCTCATAGATAATTCAATGTTGGCTAATGCGGCAAGGTGGAAAACGTAGTCTGCGCCCTTAATGGCCTCCCTAACAATCCTTCTTTTCCTTATGTCCCCTTTAAATAGGTGGAAGTGTGGGTTTCTTAGGTGCGCATGGATATTTTCGAGGTTACCAGTGGAAAGGTTATCTAGTACCCTAACCTCAAAGCCCTCATTAATTAATCTATCAACGAGGTGGCTTCCAATAAAGCCGGCTCCACCGGTCACTAGGGCCTTAGGCAATGGTTTCACTAACCCTAGATTAAATGCTAACATTATATTTTGGTTGCGTAAGACTATAATGTTTTCCTCAAAGTGCCGATCCAAAAATGTTATACTCTACACAACTCAAGATAATATCGGTAGTGAGTGGCTGAGGGTTGGTGATCTATTTTCATGGCTGTCTGGGTTTTTACTCACAGCGATGGGGATGGGGTTTGTGCTGGTGCCTTGGCTTTGGCGGCTAATCCTGACGCGCGCATCTTCTTTACTCATCCTTATGGGTTGCTTGGGGATTTGGGGGCTGTTAAGTCCGGCGATAGGGTGATAATATGTGATGTAGCCCTTCCGGAGGATGTGTTACCCGCTATACTGGAGAGGTTCTCTGCTATAAGTGAGGATGGTGAGCTCATTTATATTGATCATCATCCGCTGCCGGAGAACCTTAAGGCTGAGGATATTCCGGGGAAGGTTATTCATAGTGTTGGCTCCTCGGCCTCTGAGCTGGCCTATATGGTCAAGAACAGAGAGCCAGAATCTACTCTGGAGATTGATTTGCTTTCTCTTTTTGATAGCCTCTCTTAGGGGGATATGGACAAATTGATCGTTGAGATAACTTATCATAAGCCCTGTTTTT
>JAGTQE010000026.1 GCA_018396635.1 Candidatus Bathyarchaeota archaeon | reverse complement strand
CTTACTACATCTGTTCTGTTCATCATAAATCCGCAACTCTTTTTATGCTTGTTCTCTTGGGAGGATAGCGTATACTACTATCTTGTTTGGTTTAATGAGTTCAAAGAATATAACTGTAGTCTCTAAGCATAACTAGATTGTTGAGTAAGCATTATGAGTAGAAAAGTTATGGATAACCATTTAAAAATTGTTGTATTGCTTCGCGTATTAGACATTGTTTTATAAATTTATTTTCGTTCTTATTTCCTTTTTGAGTCCGGTGAACGTTGGCTCAAATAAACATCCCAGAGCGGGACAATAAATGTGCCGGCTGGAGGAGGGTCGGTTCAGGCAACATATAAGACACAGTTTCTGCAATCCTCAAGCAGCTGGTTTTATCAAAAAGGAAAGGATCTCATGAGGAGGGATGAATGTTAAGGGAGAAGTTATGTCAATTATGATCTCCAAGATCATGTAGGTTGCTGAAAGTGTAAAAATTTTTATGTCTTTCCTATTATGTTTGTGATGAAGTTAGATATGCAGGCTGATGTTGAAGAGGGAGCTTTTTAGGGAGAAGAGTAAAGCGTTATCAGAGATTTTTGAAGACTTATATGATGATTGGGTTGTCTTCTTTGAGTGGTTGAGGAGAGAGAACTCGGTTAGGAATAGCTTAGTCAAAAATATTTTTCAATAAAAATTTGCCATTTTTGGATATTTTTTGTTTTTTCTCGACTGCTATCAGAACATACCCTCTCCCTCTCTACCGTTGGCTGCTAATGCCTATTCTCTCATTTTAGCCCTAAATTTCTCGGGAGCCAGCTTATCCTTTAAGAGTTTGGTGTTTAGAATTGGCGTGAGTTTTCTTCTTCCTTAAAACTCTATTCTTCTTCCTAGCTCTTCATCTACTTTATATCCGTGAAAGTCTTTTATGGTTCTTTGAATTAAGTTGCAGAATTGATCGGTAAATTGACTGATCATTCTTTTGCCTAGCGAATCTTTCCTTATCACAAGGTCGTATCTCTCGTAGCCTATTGATGTGAAACCCAAATTATATTTCTCCGCCACATATCTAATCGTTACTCCAACATCAGCTATTCTTCTGGATACTAGATATGCTACGGCCTCGTGCGTTTTTACCTCAAAATTATATCCCTTAATTCTACCTTTTAGATCCTCAATCCTAACTCCTCTTTTCTCCGCCTCCCTCTCTAGCAGCAAATCTACTAGTACTCTGGTTCCGCTGCCCGGGTTCCTATTAACGAAGTTTAGGCCCCTATCAATCACGTCACTAATAGATGACACTTTCATCACATCTTTTCTATAGGCAAAGCCCTGTTCACGCAGATAGCCCCTGATGAGCAGTACGTCCTTTAAGCCCATCTCTACAATAAATGGTACGTTGTATTCTCTTGTTCTGCTGTCTAGCAGATGAACTCCAGCCATATCAGCCACACCCATTTTGATGGCGTATAATCCAGCAGTACTGCCAACATTAAGGACACGCACCCTTTCCGTCAACGTAACGCAGCCTATTAAATGCTGGAGCAGGGGATCGTGGCTGCCCATCACATTTACATCATATAATCTCCAGAACGGATTCGCCAAAACCTTGAGCTCGCTGTTTGCTGGAGCATACTCCATGCTTTCGGGCACAATAATGTAGCCGTCTACAAGGCTTAGGGCCGATACCCTACCACTATGCCCCGGCAGTGGATATGCTGTTAAAACACCCTTCCGCTCAACAAGCACGGCTGGAATAAATGTTCTTATGCCGGGCTCACCCCTAATTGGCGTTGGCACCAACGCATCAAAATATTTATGCTCATATGCTTTGACCCCTTGAAGTCTAGCTAATATTGGTAGGAGGTAGAGGTTTACGGTTAGGAGGCATGAGAGCGGGAATCCAGGTAAACCGAGAATTATTTTATTGTCATGGAGGGCTAAGGCTAGGGGTCTACCCGGCTTCTCCCTAACGCCATGAATTATTAGGCCGGGATTAAGATTAGATAAGATTCTGTATGTTAGATCCTCTAAGCCGGCCGATGTTCCACCTATTATGGCCACAACATCGTTCTCCTCAATTGCTCTCCAGAGCTTGCATTTCAGATCTATCTCGTTATCTAGGGCTCTCTCATAGATTTTTGGATCAGCTCCCAAAAGTTTAGCGTAGCCGTATACTAGATGCGAATTAGAGTCATATATGCAGCCGTAATCTAAGTGTTCTCCTGGAGATCTAATCTCGTCTCCAGTTGGCAGTATGCCAACCCTGACAGGCCTATATACGTAGACTTCATCTACCCCCAGGGCAGCTAGCATTGATGCCAATAGAGGTGTGACTACTTCGCCCTTCCACGCCGCAACCTCACCCTCAGAGAAGTCCGATCCAACTTGATCAATATTCTCGCCTCTGACTGCACTCCTATAGAATATTACTTGGTCGCCCTCAGCACTAGTGTACTCTACTGGGACAACGGCATCAGATGGATAGGGTATTATGGCGCCCGTAGATACTTCTACACACTCACCCCTATCAATTCTAATTATCTTAGTCTCACCAGTTGAAATGCGGCCCACAAGTTTAAGTCTTCTCGGCCTATCCTCATATACGCCCACAAGATCATCGCTTATCACGGCATATCCATCCATAAGCGACCTAGTGTAAGGCGGATAACTTACCTTAGCATACACGTTTCGGCTTAATACTCTGCCTAAGGCCTCGCTTAAAGGGAGCTTTAACTCCCCTAATGGGTTTAAGGGCCTATAACTCTCAATTATCGATATAACCTCATCCACGGAGACTAATTTACGATAGATTTTACGTTCAGCCAAGATTGGCCACCTGCCCATAAAGGTTTACCTCAACCTCACATCCTTCATCGAAGCCCTCCAAATCCTCAGGCACCTCTATGAAGCCATTTCCCTTAATTAGGCTAGCCAATGCTCCAGACCCGCCAGCCATAATCGGCTCAGCGTATAGTTTGCCACCCTCCTCATAAACCCTTACGCGGACAAAGCCCCTGACCCCAACCTTCACAGTAACTCTCCGGGTTAAGGTGGCCTTAACTCTAGGATAGCCCGGCACATTGATGCCCAAGCCCCTTAAGAGAGGCTTTAACACATATTCAAGCGTGGACATGGCGGCTACTGGAAGCCCACTTAATGCTAATATGGGCTTACCGTCTTTGACAGCTAGGCATGCGGTCTTGCCCGGTTGGATTGCGAATCCATGAACGAGGTATTCAACCCCTATGCTCTCTAGCGCCCTAACCGTGTAGTCATGCTTACCCACAGATGTCCCGCCAATAAGCACAGATAAATAAGATTGGCTGCCACCTCTAAGCCATTGGGATATGCCATCAACATCGTCTCCAACAATGGATATATCGTCAATTGTGAAGCCGTGCCATCTAAGCCACATCGCAACAAATATATGCGTAAAAGGCCTGAAATATGTGCCCTTAACTATCTCATCTCCGACATTAAGGATTCTTGCCCTAAGATCAAAAACCTTAACCTTACCCCTCCCCTCCAAAGTCAGCCCAGCTATAGATTGCGGCGTGATTATGGCTCCCTTGCGGACTATAGCCATACCCTCCTCATACTCCTCGCCCGGAAGGGAGACATTCTCATACTTGGCTAAGCTTCTCATCACAAGAACCCTACCATCCTCCTCAACAGCATCCTCAAGAGGCACAACGGCATCCGCACCATCTGGTAGAAGCGCACCAGTTTCAATCCTAACTGCTGAGCGTGCCTCCAAGGATACATTAACATCTATTCCAGGCCTGGCGGATATTTTGAGAAGTCTTAGAGGGACTGGCGAGTTGGGTGAGGCCGCCTCAATATCACATGCGCGGACAGCGTAACCATCCATGACGGCTTTCGGTTTGGGCGGAAGACTAAAACTGGAAAACACGTCCTCAGATGAATATTTACCTAAAGAATCCTCTATGGGAAGCTCGATTTCCCCGGGAAGCCTGAGGTACTTTAATGCTCTAGGTAAAATATCTGAGACTCTATGAAGTTCTCTCAACCTCTCCACCCATAATATGCGTTAACATCTAAAACGGCTCAAGACTAAAATATAATACTTCTGGAGAACCTAAGATTTCTAGGCGACGATGCCTGAAGACATTTATTGCACCGTTAACGTTCTCCTCAGAAATCCGAAAATAGAATATGCTAATATACTTGTTCATGCATCTTGTTAAATGAATGGTTTAAGGGGATCAGGGTCCTTATGGGCTCGATTGAGAAGACCATAGTTTATTTTAGTAACCCTGGCGAAGAGAACACTGAAGAGGTTCTTATGCTGGCGAAGAAGAGGGCTGAAGAGCTCGGAATTAGAGATATTGTTGTTGCCTCCACTAGAGGTTTTACGGGCGTTAAAGCCTCGGAAATATTTAAGGGATATAATTTAGTTGTGGTTACACATCATGCTGGTTTTAGGGGGCCCGGTATCCAGGAGCTAACCGATGAGAATCGGAGGAAGATAGAGGAGAATGGCGGCAAAATATTCACTGGGACTCACATTTTTGCGGGCGTGGAGAGGGCGATAAGGAACAAGTTTAATACAGCCTATCCGGCAGAAATAATGGCGCAAACCCTGAGACTGTTCTGTGAAGGTATGAAGGTTGCGGTTGAGATAGTTGCTATGGCCGCCGATGCCGGACTTATACCAGTAGACAGGGAGGTGATAAGCATAGCTGGGACTGGCAGGGGTGCCGACACAGCTATAGTTGTTCAGCCAGCGAACTCCTCAAGAATTTTCGACATGGTCATCAAGGAGATTATCGCCAAGCCCAGGTCTAAGCAGTAACCGAGTGGAGGCAAATGGATCGTGATTAAGAGGAGGCTTGGCAGAACCAATTTAATGGTTTCGATCATAGGCTTCGGCGCAATAAAGCTGCCGCAAGTGGACCTGGAGACCTCAACTAAAGTACTTAATAGAGCCTTGGATTTGGGCATGAACTTCATCGACACAGCCCGCTCTTACGGTGATAGTGAGGAGAAGATAGGTTTTGCTCTGAGCGGTCGGAGGGATGAGTTTTATTTGTCGACGAAGACGCATGCCCTCACATATGATGATGCGGTAAAGGATATAGAGCGAAGCCTGAAGAGCTTGAGGACAGATTACATAGACATATATATGTGCCATAACCCCAATCATCCAAGCAAGTTTGAAAAGGTAATGAGTCCGAATGGCCCATTAAAAGCCCTTAAAGAAGCCAAGAGTAAGGGTATTATCGGGCACATAGGCTTCAGCTGCCACAGGTATCATGAGACAATGGAGAAGGGGATAAGGTCCGGCGAATTCGACGTAATCATGATAGCCTACAACCTGCTAAATGATGAGCTTTTAGATGAAAGAATTCTTTCGTTAGCAAAAGAGATGGATGTTGGCGTAATAGCCATGAAGCCTTTAGCGGGCGGCTTTCTGGCCGCACCGCCAGCAGCCCTCGCCAATAAATCAAAAATCCCAATAAACGCTGAAACGGCCTTAAGGTTCATTTTATCCAATGACGCCATTGCGACAGCGATTCCAGGCATGATGAGGGTTGAGGAGGTTGAGGAGAACGCCCGCATAGGCGAAAACTTCCTCTCTATGAGCGAGGAGGAGAAGAGGATGCTTATGGAGGTGGCCGGGTCGCTAGGTAAAGAGTTTTGTCGTGGGTGTGGGTACTGTCAGCCTTGTCCTCAGGGGATATTGATACCGATAATATTGCGCCACCTAACCTATTACAAGTATTATGACATGAGGGAGTGGGCTAAAGGACGCTACAGGATGGTTGAGGTTAAAGCGGACTCATGCCTTAAATGCGGCCAATGTGTGGAGAAATGTCCATATAACCTTAATATTCCAGAGATGTTGGCGGAAGCCCATCACCTACTCTCACAGTGAACTGTGCTATAGCATATGACGTTGCGGTAGGCGGCCTAAATGTCGGCGTCAGTCAAGGAGTTCTTGGAGAAAGTGTTTTCCAGGAGCGCCCCAGGCCCGTCGCCATCATTCAGCGCATTAGATTCCGTGAGATTGCTCAGGTTGCTAGCTGAGCATGATAGAGTTGGGCGAAAGAGGATATCGAAGGAGCTGGGTTTAGGTGAGGGAACCGTTAGAACGATGCTTAAAAGACTATCTGAGACTGGTTTGATCGAGACCTCGAGAGGCGGATGCTCACTTAGTAGTAGAGGGAAAGCTATCTGGGGCGAGATCAAGAAGATTATTCCGAAGATCGTTGAGGTTGGAAGAAGCGAGTTAACATTAGCTCCGAAGAGCGTCGCCATATTAATTAAGGGTTGCGCTGAGAGAGTTAAGAGTGGAATTGAGCAGCGTGACGCTGCAGTCTCTATCGGCGCTAAGGGCGCGGTAACAATGATCTTTAAAGATAACAAAATTGTCATCCCCGGGGTTAGCGCAGATTTAGAGAGGGACTATCCTAAAGCCTTTAAGGAGATAATGCGCTTAATGTGTCCCGAGGATGGCGACGTGATAATAGTTAGCAGTGCGGATACTCTTGCAAAAGCAGAGTGCGGCGCGCTGGCGGCGGCATGGTCAATAATATAGATGTTAGTATGTGATCTTTTCCCCGCGTGTGAAAATTCTCTCTAGAGCAGCGTTCAGATCAATGAACCCCTCATTTGTCTTGGCTGAGACAGGTATTAGTGGAAAGTTTAAGCCCAGTTGGTGGATCGCCCTGCTCAGCCTATAGCTTAGGAGGCGCTTATCGCCATCAAGCTTCTCGTTTATCGCCATCTCTAGGGAGACTCTATCCTCAGACCATTCAATTATTGTTTCAATATCCTCCTGCGACAGGAGGTCGCATTTAGAGAGTACATGGATTTGTGGAAGTAGGAAGCGCATGTATACTGCGGCTGAAAGAAACATGTTTGAGATAT
Organism: Candidatus Bathyarchaeota archaeon; assembly: GCA_018396635.1. Classification (GTDB taxonomy): domain Archaea; phylum Thermoproteota; class Bathyarchaeia; order Bathyarchaeales; family DTEX01; genus DTEX01. The sequence continues at coordinate 2,037 of JAGTQE010000026.1, read as the reverse complement.
AGTTGAGCGGATTTAATGAAAAGACTGCGTCAAAAAGGTATACTATGGCCTTAGGATCCTTACTAATCTCGCTGGCTATATATGGGCCGCTGGCCCTGAAGGCGAAGAGCTCCATTTGACCGGGCGTGTCGACAAGAAGTATATCTGGATTTATGTCCTCAATCTCCTCTCTGATAGCCTCTATCTCGCTAGCTATTAGGTCGGCGGCCATTATCAGCGCTCCGTTAGGGCCAAGCTCGTATTCATCCATTATCTCCTCAATAGTTATGTAGTCTCGGATATCTATGTCCGGTGTGTATGGTAGCTTCATAACGCCTGGATCAAGATTAAGGGTTGCAACATTCTGCTCGTTTATCTTCAGCCACTCCGAGAAGGCCGCAGTTAACAGCGATTTGCCTGAGCCAGCTGTACCTATTATAAACGCTATAAAGACCATTTACTTAGCCCTCCTAAAAATAGTAGTGTGGGTTTAAAGAGGGGTTTCGTCAAGTAACTAGGCTTGTATTGGCCGAACCTTCCCGCCCCTCTCAGATATTAATTCCGACATATGCATGATGGATCTTTCAATCCTCTGCCTAGCCACGCTTGAATCCTCAGATGTCGTTGAGAAGTGGAGTTCTATGTAGGATGTTTTCTCGGAGATTTTGGGATGCGATTTTATGTAGACATATGGGTTTTCACGCATAACCTGCTCTATTAGCGGAGCCAAATCCGACTCCGGAACGCCCCTAACCTCCAAGCTAGCCTCATAGAAAACCATGTTCCCAGCGACTTCACGCAGAAGCGGTACAACTGATTCGTCAAATATCGCCATCATCTCCTGGGGGACTCCGGGAAGCATAACTAAGTTTACGCCCTCATATTTAACGAGGACGCCGGGAGCTGTTCCAACAGGATTTGGCAGAGGTTTCGCTCCCTTTGGCAGCATAGCCATTTTAATCCTATATTTGGTCAGCTCAAACTTCTTTATTCTGCCCTCAGCAACATATTGCTCGTATCTTTTCTTGATCATTTCCAGGGCTTCTTTATTCTCCTCGAGCTCGCAGCCTATCGCTTTAGCGACACCCTCAAGTGTCTTGTCATCGAATGTTGGCCCTAAGCCGCCAGTTGTTATTATGAAGGATGGTTTCCGCTGAATCGCCTCCCTTATGGCGGAAGATATCTCATCTAGATCGTCGCCGACAACAGTTATCCTTCGGACAAGTAAGCCTAGACTAGTTATCCTCCTGGCTAACCAATGAGCATTTGTATTTAAAATCTTGCCAATAAGCAGCTCATTACCTATACAAATTAACTCAACATTTCGATTTACAGTTGACAAATTTATCGCCCCAACTGCTAATATGATGCTTTGCAAAATAAAAGTAAGGTAATGTTATTTTAAGATTATTTTCCTTCTCTACTTCTTCTTCGAAAGCCACCATCGCAGATATTCTTTTCTCATCTTCTCCCTCTCATCCTCATCCATACTCGCCTCAAATCGCTCCCTAGACTTCTCCCTAATCTCAATAAGCTCCTGGTGGGTGAGGGAGAGACCACAGCTCCTACATACATACTGCTTTGTCCTACTCATGTAAAGCATTTCTCCTCCACATTCAGGACAGTAAGGCATGACCGAACCCTTCAACCAAGAAAATAAAAGTATGAACGAAAAGAAATATCTTTTGGTTAAAGCCTTCTGCCATGCTCAGGCTACTTCTTAATCAGATGCTCGATGAGGGTTGCCGCAATATAATAGTATGCTGGCTTCGGCATATAGGACTCATCAAAGATTAAAGCCGCGCCATAACCGCTGAAAGATCCTGGTATCCATGAGTACTTGTCTGTGAAACCCCACATCACGAAGGCTTTACAGTTATCTGCGGATAGGCATACTCTGAGGATATCGCGGTATATCTCCGCCTGCTTAATAAGGTCTTCCCATTTGGCGGGCATTTTGATTCGGACATCCATCTCGGTTATGTGAACCTCTAAACCTAGTTCATTTAGGCGTTTAATGTTGGCTGCCACTTCCTCTGGGCTTGGCGGATTTTCTAG
>JAGTQE010000025.1 GCA_018396635.1 Candidatus Bathyarchaeota archaeon | reverse complement strand
CAGTTGAGATGAAGGGCGTGGAGTTTCTACGCAAAATCTACGCGGTTGCAGACCTACGCATAACGCCAAGACCCACCCCAGACGACCAGTTCTTCGCCCTCCTAGAAGACTTCATAAGGAGCAAAGGATTCGATGTAGATAAGGAACTGCTTAAGAAGGCCATTGTGAAGCCTCATAGAACTATTGTTACAAGCGAGGAGATCGAGAAGGAGAGGCGCAAGCTAATTAGGGACACATTCATTAAATTATTGAAGAGCGAATTCTTTGAGGGCGAGGATGAGTACATTGGATCCAAATAGAAGAATGTCCACTCGGACACCCCCGCCTAGACAAGCGTGTACCAAGATAAATTTTTGTTAGAGGAGGGGGATAAATCTCTTTCTCCATAATATCTCTTTGTGCTTACCCATAGTATTTGGGAACTTTTAGGCGATGGGTGTTATCACCTGGAGATGAGGGCTAATGTGGGAGCTAGTTTTCCATTCCCTTGTTTGGCTTTAGCTTTACTTTCCGGTAATGGGCTTCTTTACCTCCTTTCTTTCACTTTTATGCGCTGTTCTATATTTATATTGGGCGTAGGGGCAGCAACTTTATTATGATGTGAGAGCTACTATGTGGGGTTTACGGAGTGTCTAGGGGGAAGCCGAATTAATTGGGATATTAGCGAAGTGTTTCCATCATCGCATCTCAGAGTTTTCAGTCTTAAGAGCTGGGTGAATATTTATCAACTAATGAATTTTTGGTTTTGGAGTATCGTCTTGGATGATTTTATAATCGTGGTCAATACATTTATATGTCTAATATATGTTATTTTATTTGGGGGTTAATATGCCTGTTCAGAGGTTTAGAATAAATCCTACTAGTAAGAGCGCGTTGTTTAGGGCTAAAAGATGGTTTTATTCAACATTTTACACTAATGCTCCGGCTGATGTTAAGGAGGAGAATAAGAAGGTTTGGGTTGACCTTGCAGCGAGACTTATCGAGGAGATTAATAAGCGCAATGCCGCTGATAAGCCAGCTAGGCTCATAATTAACTATGAGACTGGGCCTCGCGGCGAATTTAAGCCTCTCTCCGCAACCATTGAGCTAATGGAGATAAGGCCTCTAGAGACATTCACAGTTTTCGCCTCAAAGGAGGAGGAGAAGAAGAAGCTCAAGGCGGAGCTTGAGGAGCTGCTTAAGAAAGCCAAGGAGCTCGGGATAAGCCTAAAGGAGCTCGAGTAAGGATAGTTTTTAAAATCTACCTATTTTTATGCTCATAATGCTTCGGCTTGCAAAGACAGTAAATGATAAATATGTTTTCAGATTATAGTGAGCCTATTGTAGGTGAGTATGAAATATGGCTGAGCGTGAATTAAAAGAGGTTGGTAGGGTAACCCATTATTTCACTAAGATAGGGGTTGCAGTTGTCAATTTGACTGACACGTTATCGGTTGGCGACAAAATTGTTATAAGGGGTGCCTCAACAAATTTTGAGCAGACTGTTGAGTCGATGCAGATAGAGCATAAAAATGTGAATGTTGCTTATAGTGGGCAGAGTATAGGATTAAAGGTTAATCAGAGGGTTAGAGAGGGCGATAGAGTCTATAAGGTTCTTGGATAAAACTTGGAAATTAATCCGCTAAGGTAGCGGAAAGAATCGCGGAAATCCTTAAGCATATAAAGCCTAGTTTACCTTATACATCTATTGCTCTAAAGTTTTTACCTTAAAATACCATTGTTTGTTTGAATTTCCATCAAGTTGCGGGAGTGCTTAGGGGGATGAGCGAGAGATTACCGGGCTATAAAGGTTTAGCATTGAAGGTTCTTCTTGATGTTGGGGCTGAGATTGGCGATTTAATGCGTATCACTAAGGGTAGCGTTGTTTTTGAGGGGATTCTCATACCTAGGTCCGAGTATAGCGATGATAGACATATCGTGATAAAGAATAGGTCTGGCTATAACGTTGGGATTGAGATTACTCCTGAAACCAGGGTGGAGCGGATTGGAGCCGAGATGAAGCCAACTTTCATTCCGCCGCCACCACCAGAACAGAAGCCCGGTCTGCCAAGGGTCACCATACTTAGCACCGGCGGAACCATCGCGAGCCGTGTTGATTATAGGACTGGTGCTGTTAGGCCCGTTATATCGGCAAGCGACCTCTATAGTATTGTTCCTGAACTCGCGGATATCGCAGTCATTGATGCCGAGATACTCTTCAGCGTTTTCAGCGAGGATTTAACACCCAAACACTGGTCGGCTATGGCTGAAGCTGTTGCGAGGCATATAGTGGGTGGTGCTCAGGGAGTCGTTATAGCGCATGGAACTGATACCATGGGATATTCAGCTGCAGCTCTAAGCTTCGCCCTACAGAGTCTGCCAGTCCCGGTGATTCTTGTGGGAGCCCAGAAGTCTGAGGATAGACCTAGCTCTGATGCTGCGATGAATCTTATAGGCGCGGTCTTAGCAGCTTCTAAAGCGCCCTTTGCTGAGGTTGCTGTAGCCATGCATGAAACACCATCAGATGAGAGTGTGGTTCTACATAGAGGGACGAAGGTTAGGAAGTGCCACACGAGCCGCCGTGATGCTTTCAAGACCATAAATGCTAAACCCCTCGCAAGGGTTATGAACAATGAAATCATTATGCTCACGGATGATTATAAGCCCAGAAACCCGGAGCGCAAGATTACTTTAAAGGCTAATTTTGATGAGAGGGCTGCGCTAATAAAGTTCTATCCGGGCATGAACCCAAAGATTATTGATTGGCATGTTTCAGAGGGTTATAGGGGTATCGTTCTCGAGGGAACTGGTTTAGGGCATGTTCGCCGAGAATGCTTCCCAGCCATCAGAAGGGCTATAGAAAGCGGTGTAATAGTTGGTATGACATCTCAATGCATCTGGGGGCGCGTCAACATGAACGTATATTCTAACGGCAGGGACCTTCTGGCTATGGGGGTTATTCCATTAGGTGATATGCTTGCTGAAACAGCCCTCGTTAAAATGATGTGGTGTCTAGCCCAAAGTAGCGACCCAGAGGAGGTTAAGAGGCTTCTCCTAACTAATGTGGCGGACGAATTCTCCAGCAGAAGTGTTGAAACTATTGAGGCTCCGAAAACTATTGTGTCTAGTTAATGGGGGTTATTTGGAATTGAAGGTTAATTATAGTGAGATTGGTCTCAAGATTGGTTTAGAGTGCCACCAGCAGCTCGCAACACGTGAGAAGCTATTCTGTGGATGTAAGCCTGAACTCTTCAAGGGGGAGCCAGAAATATTATTCCTTAGAAGGCTGAGGCCAACGCAGAGTGAGCTAGGTCAGATAGACCCAGCTGCATACTTTGAGTTTCAGAAGGGTGTCAGAATACTTTATGAGGCTAATAGCGAGACCTCATGTCTTGTTGAGATGGATGAGGAGCCGCCTCACGAGCTTAATCGTGAGGCACTCGATATAGCCCTAACAATAGCGCTTATGATGAACGCAAAGCCTGTTGATGAAATATATGTTATGCGGAAAATCGTCATTGATGGCTCAAATACAACGGGCTTTCAGAGAACATGCGTTGTAGCGGTAAACGGCTCAATAACCGTTGATGGAAAGGAGATTCCAATACAGCATATAAGCCTTGAGGAGGATGCTGCTAGGAAAATGGGTGAGGAAGGTCTAGTCATACGCTATAGAATCGACAGGCTTGGTATACCCTTAGTTGAGGTCACAACCGGGCCAGTAATAAGCACACCTGAAGAGGCAGAGAGAGTTGCCCTCGCGATAGGCAGAATCTTAAGGGCCACGAGGAGGGTTAAGCGTGGCATTGGAACGATAAGGCAAGACCTTAATATATCGATTAAAGATGGGGCTCTAATCGAGATAAAAGGTGTTCAGGAGTTGGAGCTCATCTCTAAGGTTGTTGAGTATGAAGTCCAACGCCAACTAAACCTTCTAAAGATTCGTGATGAACTTAGGAGGCGTGGTCTTAGGGAGGAGGAGCTGAAGGAGGATTTTGTTGATGTTACACCAGTATTTAAGGGGACGGGATGCCGCATCCTCCAGAGGGCTATTAATGAGGGAAAGCCCATCTTGGCTGTTAGGCTGCCAAAATTTAATGGACTATTGGGTTTTGAGCTTATTCCAGGCTTAAGGCTTGGAAGCGAGATGTCTGATAGAGCTAAGTTCTGGGGTAGGGTTGGCGGAATACTCCACACCGATGAGCTCAAATCATATGGCGTATCGGATGGGGAGATAGTCGAGTTAAGAAGATACATAGGTGCCTCCCCAGAGGATGCTGTCGTGCTCGTTGCGGATAGAATTGAGAATGCCATAGACGCGCTTAAGGCTGTTATCGAAAGGGCGCGTGAGGCTCTTAAAGGGGTTCCCGAGGAGACGCGGGCAGCGAATCCAGATGGCACAACAAGATACATGAGGCCCAGACCTGGAGCGGCTAGAATGTATCCTGAAACTGATATCCCGCCAATAAAGATTACTGGCGACTACCTTGAGAGGTTGAGGGCTAATCTGCCAGAACATCCGGAAGAGAAGGTAAAAAGGCTTATAAGAAATTATGGCATAAATGAGAAGCTCGCTAGGCAGCTAATTGACTCGGAGTACGATGAACTCTTTGAGACCATAGTTAGGGAGACTGGTGTTACATCAACTGTTGTTGCTGCAACTTTAACCGAGACTTTTAAGGCTCTTAAACGTGAGGGCGTTAACGTGGACGCTTTGTCTGAGGAGCAGATAACTGAAGTCTTTAGGTTAATCGGCTTAGGGAAAACATCAAAGGAAGCTATCCCCGAAATTGTGAGATGGCTGGTAGCTCATGAAGGAGCAAAGCCAGAGGATGCTGTGAGGGAGCTCGGCTTAACAATGATACCTGAAGATGAATTAGAGCCTCTAATTGACGGATACTTAAGCAGAAATAGGGGGCTGATAGCTGAGAGGGGCTTAGGTGCTCTAGGTGCTCTAATGGGTATGGTCATGAAGGATTTGAGGGGAAGGGTTAATCCAGAAGTAGTAAATAGGATACTCAGGAAGAAGCTAGCTGAAATTGTCAAACACTAAAAATAGCGCCCTAATAAATTTAAATGAGCCGTCTTTTGGAAAAATACCGAGTTTAAAGATTACAATTTTCTATCACAAGCGTTATAAGATTGTTTGGCAAAAGGAAAATGGGATACTTGTTGGGGAGAATTCAAGTAGAGATTAGGACATCATTCGGAAGATTAATAGTTGAAGGCTCATCGGCTAGAGAGGTCCTTGAGGCTCTAGAGACTCTCCCAGAGAACTTTATCGGCGAACTTGAAACCGTAGTCTCAGGAAAGATTGCATCCGCTAGGGATAGAACATTTAATGGAATCGTGAAACCTACAGACATCGGGCCAGTCTTAATCTTGAAGGATTCTAGGGCTCTCACCCATTATGAGGCTGTGGGTCTAATCCTCTATTTCTCCGAGAAGAGGAGTAATAAGCCATCGCAGATAAGCCGCCTCCTCGAGTGTTCTGGAATTAATGTTCAGGTCTCCTCAAGATTAAATGAGATGGCTAAGCGCGGCTTGGTTTATAAGCCGACCCCAGATAGTTCGGAGTGGACTCTCAGCCCAAAGGGTGAGCGGTGGATTGAGGAGGAGGTTCTCCCCAAGCTAAGGAATATATCCTAGCACCCATTTTATTCCGGTTCTATCCTCTCCTGGGCATATTCATCATAGGCTCTAAGCAGCGCCTTAATGTACTCCTTAAGCATCTCCGGCGTTATATTTGGGCTTATTGTTAAATTTATTGATATATTTGCTCTGGGCTCAAACGTTGCTGCAATCTTAGGCATTATTTTCTTCTCAAATTTCCTTACAGATGGCTTTGGCAATTTAGCTTCCGGCGTTAGAGTAGGCTTTCGCGCTGGCTTTATTGGCGTGTATAGCCAGTCTATTTGAAAAGCGTAAGCGATTAGGTCTAAGAAGGCATTTAAGCCAACTTTATCGGCTCTCAAGTCGCCTACAACTCTAGGCAGCTCAATCAAAACAGAGTTTCTATCCATGCTCTCATTTTTTATGCGCTCAATAAATCTCATAAGAGCCTCGTCCTTAGACAGTATATTTCTAAGTCGCTGCCTAGTTGAAGCCTCATTTGGGTCTATCTTATACGCAAATGCAAAATCCGCCGCCTCCCGTGTCAACTTATATTTTCCAGGCTCCTTCTCGCTCTCCTCAGTAAAGCCCCAACTCTTAAAGAAGGCATTATTACGGCTAATATTATGTAGCGTAACATCCGACTTGCTAGCAACCTCGCTCACACCAACATACTCCTTATCTGCACCAGCATTAAGATACGCCACCAAAATATCACATATCTTTGAGAAACTTAACCTTCGAGGAAGAAACTTGGAGGCACTCAACAGCCAATTAACCCTCCTCCAATCACAATGTGTAATGACAATTGCAATATAAAGGTAACATTCCCATTCCCCACCAGTGTGCATCACCAAGCTTAAGGGCAAAAACAGCCTAGAGGGAGAGGCTATTCCAAAAGATAGTGAGGTATCGAGCATATCTTACACTTTAAGAGCAATTCTTTAGTATGAATTATGATGAAAAATGTTGGCAGCGGCTTCCATAGCCTTTCATAATCTTAATCTTCTCATCAGAAAAGAGTTAGCCCAAAACCTCATTTAAAACGCTAAGGAGTAGATTAGCGCAGTATTTAATAGCATCTTCAATTTCAGGGCTAATTTCATCCCCTAAATTAAGGTTTTTAGGCTCTACGCCGAGCAGAGCAACCTTCACATCCATGCCCCCACTTATAAGCTCCGCAAGAATATAGAGTGGCATGGCATGGGTTGATATCGCAATCCCAGCTATATGTTCGGGCATAATAAGCCTAGTCTCACCGGGTTTACCGCCAAAACGCGCCGCATCAATAATCAGGAGATGAGATGGCTTAAGCGCTCTAATCTTGCCAATAAAGTTCTCTGGAGCAACACCACCCTCAATTAATTTAACACCCCTCGGAACCCTACCCCTCAGCTCCTTTAGAAACTCTATCCCCAGCGCATCATCACCCCTAAGCGGATTGCCAACTCCAAGTATCACGAGCCTAGAGCAGCCCCTAAGCCAGCCTTCTAAATCCTCCCTCAAGCCCAATATGCATCAGAGAAGCTTAGCTCAGCTGAGATAGATTAACTTTGTTAAATCTCGTGAATTGGATTACAGAAAATCCTAAATAACTCAAATTTAAACTATTCTTAATCTAAAATTATGAGGGAGCACAATGGGGAAAATTAATGTTGAGGAGCAAAGGGTTCTTCTCTACGACCCACTTAAATGTACTGGCTGCCTCTTCTGTCAAATAGCGTGCTCTTACCGTCACTTTAAAGAGTTTAATCTTGAGAAGGCTCACCTAAAGATACAATTTGACAGTAAGACTGGTGAGTTTGAGGCAATATACTGCCAGCACTGTGATGAACCGCTATGTGTTGCTGCATGCCCAAAGGAGGCTGCGGTAAAAGATGAGGAGACGGGACTTGTTAAGATAAATCCGTTGAGGTGTATAGGCTGCAAGACATGCACAGTCGCATGTCCACTATCGGTTCCATGGTTCAGCTCAGAGTATCACGTCGCCATGAAATGCGACTTCTGTGATGGAGACCCACAATGCGCAAAATTCTGCTCACCCCAAGCCATAAGGGTTACGGCTAGAAGGGAGGCTTGGGAATTTAATAGAAAGCGCTATTTGGAGGTTTAGTTAGCATGAGCACAATCACAATATTAGAGAATGATATAATCAATTACTTGAAAGAGGAGCTTAAGGAGGACCTTATCGAAGCCTATCGACAGCGCGAGAGGAGAATATTTGTAAGAGTTAAACCTATAGCGGTGAGAAGAGCTGTTCAAGCTCTAAAAAGGCGCTACCAGACGTTGCGCTTTATGACACTCTCAGCGGTTGATAATGGCTTAGACATGGAATACCTCTATCACCTCCATATAGATGGAGTGGTTCTAACTGTTAGGAGCATAAAGCCCAAGGAAGATAACACACTAGAATCAATAGCCGACATAATCCCAGCAGCAAACTTCATTGAGAGGGAAATCTCAGACTTATTCGGCATTAAACTCATAAATCATCCACAGCCGGAGCACGGCCTAATCCTTACGAGGGATTGGCCCGACGACAAGCGGCCACTAAGAAAGCCGCTTGAAGGCGCCCTGCCGCCTAAGGCTAGACCTGTTGCTGAAGCGCTAATATCAAGTAGTTGTGTTGCTCCAATATCAGCCTTTATACAGAAGAAGCGTGAGGAGGCAGGTCTACCGAAATCAGCATCATTCGCATTCACTGATGAAAGGGCTCTAAATGAATTTCACAGCATAATTAGGGATACAGGTCTAAGCGAGAAAGTAGGATTCGATTGGGAGAAGAAAAGGCTGAGGTATAAGTAGGAGGAGGCTGATAGAAGTGGTTAAATACGCTTTCTTCTTAGGATGTCAGATTCCAATGCGTCTCCCAAATATCGAGATAGCCTCAAGAAAGGTTTTTGAGAGGGTTGGGCTTGATGCAGTTGACCTATTAGGCTACTCATGCTGCCCGGAACCAGTAATATCACGCCTCCTAGATGAGACGGCTGCTCTAGCAACGTCGGCAAGAAACCTAACAATGGCTGAAGAGCTAGGTCTAAACATGATGACCCTATGTAATGGCTGCTATGAAACATTAGCCGAGGCAAACGAGACTCTAAAGCATGACCGAGAGAAAAGGGAGAGAATAAACAGTATCTTGAGGCGATATGGCAGAGAATTTAAGGGTAACATCGAGGTTAAACATGCAATCGAAGTTCTCTATGAGGACATAGGCTTAAACAGAATTAGAAGTAATATTGTTAAGCCTCAGAGGATGCATGTTGCGCTCCATTACGGCTGCCATCTATACCGTGAATACAAGAGCACAGATATCATGCGTAAGCCGAACATGATGAGGGAGATAGCCGCCCAAACAGGCGTTAAAATAGTTGACTATGGGCTTGAGCGCCTATGCTGTGGCTACCCAAGCATGCAGGCCAATGAAGAATTCTCATTAAAGAATAGGCTACTATTAAAGTTGAGTAGGATGAGGGAGGCTGGAGCCGAAGCCATAGTCACAGCCTGCCCAGCATGTATGATACAGTTCGAGATGGGTCAGGTAATGTTAAGGCCATATGGAATACAATATAATATGCCATGCCTAAATCTAATGGAGTTACTCGCCCTATCCTTCGGGGT
>JAGTQE010000024.1 GCA_018396635.1 Candidatus Bathyarchaeota archaeon | reverse complement strand
ATGGCGGCATCCTCCATCACCATGAAATCCCCGTTCACATTTAAGGTTGCCAAGAGGGATTGGCCTGAGGCCTATTGGAGGGAGAAGTCGTTTCTGCTTATCAATAATATTATCTCAGCCGCATGGACCATTATCTTCATTGCTAATGCATTAATCTTCCTTCTTGGCATGCCGTATAATATAGTGCTTTCAAACGCTTTAATCGCTTTGGGCATAGTTTTCTCAATAATCTTCCCATTGAAGGCGCATACATGGATACAGTCCGGCTGCTTTGGACCGATGGGTTACGCTATACCAGCAGCTATAGCGTGCAGATTAGCCCTCAGAGGAGCTAATAGGGATGTTGTTGCCATATGTGGTGATGGAGGCTTCTATATGAGTATGCATGAGATTGCAACTTCGATTCAAGAGAATGCGCCTATATTAATATGCATATTTAATGATGGAGCCCTAGGCACAATAAAGCACCAACAAAAGGGCCTCTATGGTGGGAGATTTATCTCCGTCAACTTGAAAAATCCATGTTTTGCAGATATTGCTGAGGCTTTTGGTGCTCATGGAATAAGTGTTGAGAGGCTGAGCCAGATTGGACCAGCGTTTGAGGATGGACTAAAAAATGTAAGGAATGGCGAGACAACCATCATAGACATTAGAATTGATGGTGAGGAGCCGCTTCCACCCTAAACAAAAATATTTAGGTAGATGGTTAGAAACCATGTTGGAGGTTTTATCTCTTGGATGAAAAGTGTAGTTACATTATGGATTTAACTGCTATTGTAGGGAAAACCTACACTTTCCAGTTTCCTAAGAAGATAGTTTTTGGGATTAACTCTTCGAGGAGGGTTGGTTTAGAGGCTAGGATGCTTAGCGGAAATAGAGCTCTGCTTGTCACAGATGATAATTTGCGGCGCCTTGGTATTACAAAAGATATTGAAGAAGCCCTCCTAGAGGAGGATTTGACGGTTGAGGTTTTTAGCGATATTGAAACCGAGCCGAGTATGGAAATGGCTGAAAAGATGGCCGAGGTTGCTAGAAACGGTAAATACGATATTATTGTTGGTGTTGGTGGAGGAAGCGTATTAGATATGGCCAAGATTGCATCCATAGCTCCCACAAATCCTGGCTCAATGAGGAAATATGTAGGTGTAGATCTAATTAAGAAACCAGGGTTGCCGAAGATTCTCGTCCCAACGACTGCTGGAACGGGCTCAGAGGTCACTATGGTTGCTGTGGTGACGTTAACGGACGAGGAGACTAAATCGGCAATAATAAGCCCATACATGTTGAGTGATGTATCGATTGTAGACCCTAAATTAACTTATAGTATGCCCCGAAAGCTAACAGCCTCAACAGGTTTGGATGCACTAAGCCATGCACTTGAGGCTATGATGGCAGTTACCGCTAACCCATTGTCGGATGCGTTGGCCCTCAAAGCTATAAAGATGATAATTGAATGCCTGCCGAAAGCAAGCATTAATGGTAGTGTTGAGAGCAGAGTGAGCATGAGTATGGGCTCATTGATGGCTGGCCTGGCATTTTCAAATTCATGGGTATGTTTAGGACATGCCCTCGCATACTCATTCTCAGTAACATATAAAGTGCCACATGGAGTCTCATGCGGCTTATCCCTGCCTTACGCCTTCAAATTTAATATGCCAGCAATATTAAGTAAGATTCCAGAGATAGCCAAAGCGATGAGTTTTCCCGAAGATATTAAAGCGGGCCATGAAAAGTTAGGTGAGATGATTCTCAATAAACTCCTCAAACTCTTAGATGAACTTGATATGCCTAAAAGTCTTAAGGATATAGGTGTGCCAGAGAGCCACATAGAGAAAATCGCTAATAAACTGCTAACCTTCACGCGTCTAATTCAAAGAAATCCAAGGGCGGTCTCTAGGGAGGATGCATTAAATCTCGTTACCGAGATGTGGCATGGATTCAAATAATCTGTTGATTAATAGGCTTATGTAAGAAGTATAGGGAAGTAGGAGCGAGTTGCCTTAAAGCAGTCCTACGTTGACGTCTCGAAAGCTCTTCATTATAAGCTCCATTTTTCATTTGCTATTAGAGTTCTAAGCCAGAAGAATTCACTATTAAAAGCCAAAAATGTAAAGTGGTCTTATGGTAGCCCTGCTATTGATGCTTCGAAGATTTTTTTCATGAACTCTATTATATAGCCTATTTGGTTTGTTATGAGGCCAGCTGTTAGAGTTGTCAGGCCAAGTAGGAGTATTAGTAGACCAATTATTCTTTTCTCATCCTTGTTCATTCCAAAATCCTCCCATAAAATGGTTAGTGCTAATGTCTTACATTTTCATTATTTGCGCATGGAGGACTCCACAGATTTCGTAAATTGCTTCAGGATGGACATAGCCTCTTTCAATTGCCTTCTTAACTATGTTTCGGCCGCAGAGGTTGACTATAGTCGATTGCTCGATTAATGCTAGCGCCTCCTCTATGTCGGTCTTATATCCATTATAAAATTCCTCTTTAATCTCGAAGACTACGCCGTTTTTCCTAAATGTTTTTCCAAGTATGTCGCTGTCGCATATGGCTAGGAGTGTATGCCGCCCCCACTTCGTGAGCTTAACATATACCTCCAATTCTATTCCTCACTACTTATTTATATGCGCCTAACGGGAGACTTTGCACCGCAAGCCTCGCACACCAGAAAATTTAGTCTCTTCTCCTTAATAATTTTTGTATCAGGTCTCTTACATATTGGGCATGTGACGAACTCATCCATATAGCGCCTAACAAGCCTATCTATGGTTTCACACTCAAACTTCCCCTGAAAGATGGCTCTTGAACCTTCAATAGCGCCTGAGGTTGCCATCTCCCTAGATAAGTATCTCAGAACGTGGTTTGGGTCCCTATTTAAAACATCGCATATCTCCTTGAAATTATTCAGTATCGTCCTCGAACCGAATGTTGTGCACGAGGCTCTTGGAACCTCAAGTCTCTCGTATCTAAAAACTTCTGCCGGGAGCTGCTTATACGCCTCATTAAGCATATCTTCATATTTAAGTTCGCTCATATTTCCCAAATCCCTCAGAAAATTACTTTGTGAATAGAGACCTAAAAACCTAATGAAAAATTTATAGATTTCCTCATTTAGTTAATTAGGCGATAGCGGAATGGTGATGGAAGAAGCCCATGAAGAAGTTTGAGAATTTTAGTGAGTGGTTCGATAGTATAATTTTCAACGCGGATATTCTCGATAATAGATATCCAGTTAAGGGCTTCGCGGTATACAAAACCTGGGGCTTCAGGATAATAAAGAGAATACTGGAGATTCTAGAGCAAAAGCTCGATGAAACCGGACACGTTCCCATGCTCTTCCCAGTAGTTATACCAGAGGATGCCTTCGTCAAAGAGTCGGAACACATTAAAGGTTTCAGTTCCGAGGTTTTTTGGGTCACGCATGCTGGTGAGAGAACGCTAGACAAGAAGCTACTTTTAAGACCTACGTCTGAGACCGCCATGTATCCAATGTTCGCTTTATGGATTAGGTCGCACGCTGACCTACCGCTTAAAGTGTATCAGAGCGTTGCGGTCTATAGGTATGAAACTAAGGCTACTAGGCCCCTTCTAAGGATGCGCGAGTTTCTTTGGAATGAAGCCCATACAGCTCATAGAAGTTGGGAGGAAGCCGAGAAACAAGTGTGGGAGGCTATAGAAATCTATAATTATGTTTTTAAGCGCCTTAGCCTAAGCTATCTAATACTTAGGCGCCCAGACTTTGATAAGTTTGCTGGGGCAGTTTATTCAATAGCTTTTGATGCATGGAATCCAGATGGAAGGGTGAATCAGATTGGCACCGTGCATAATCTCGGTGAGAACTTTGCGAAAGCCTTCAATATAACATATGAGGATGTTGATGGGACGCATAAGAATGTTGTTCAAACATGCTACGGTTTTGGTGTGAGCCGTGTTATCGCGGCCATAATTGCCCAGCACAGCGATGACCATGGGCTTATTCTTCCACCAGATATTGCGCCAATACAGGTAATCATAATCCCAATAGTCTATAAGGGGACGACTGCTGAGGTGAACGCCTATGCTAGAGAGGTTTACGAGATGATTAAAAATGAGGGTATAAGGGTTCACCTAGACGATTCAGATGATAAAACACCTGGAGAGAAATTCTATTATTGGGAGATGTTTGGTGTGCCAGTTAGAATTGAGGTTGGTCCGAGAGACCAAAGGGAGCGTAAGATAACTCTAGTTGATAGGGTTAACTTGAGGAGGAGGGTTGTTAATTTTGGGGATACGGTTCGGTTTATTAAAGAGATGTTTAATGAGGTGGCGAAGAATCTTGAGGAGAGAAGTCAGCAGACCCTTAAGGAGCTCATTATTGACGCCTCTGATATGAATTCTCTTGGCGAGATAATTAGAAATAGAAAGATTGCTAGGGTCTGCTGGTGTGAGAATATAGAATGCGCTGAAAAGATTAGGGAGCTATCCGGCGGAGAAATAAGAGGTTACAGGGTTGATGTTGAGGAGAAACCCGAGAAACCCTGCATAATATGTGAGCGAACGGCCAGACGGGTTGTTTACGTGGCTAAGGCTTACTGAAAACATGTTACGGAAGTCTCCTTTATGGAGCGTGCAATATCTTGAACATAATAGTTCTTATGAAACAGGTTCCGGAAATAGAGAAGGTTCGTTTCGACTATGAAAAGGGCCGCCTAGATAGAAGTTCCGCTGGTGCCGTAACGAACCCCTTCGACTTAAATGCTCTAGAGGCGGCAGTTCAAATAAAAGAGAGGGCTGGCGGTTCAGTGACAGCGATAAGTATGGGTCCAATGCAGGCCATCGAAATGCTTAGGGACGCTCTCGCAAGGGGTGCTGATAAAGCCATACTTCTCTCAGATGAAAGATTTGCTGGAGCCGACACGCTGGCGACAGCTTACACCCTAGCTACAGCCATAAAAAAGCTTGGAGCCTTCGATCTAGTCATTTGTGGTGAAAAAACGGTTGACGGCGACACGGCGCAAGTTGGTCCAGAGGTCGCGGAGTTTCTTGGTATACCGCACGCCGCATATGTTGAGGAGATTCGAGAGATAAATGCCAAGTGGATTGTTGTTAAGGCAAGGATGGAGCAGAGCGATTACATACTCAAGCTTAGTTTGCCAGCACTAATAACAGTAACTAAGGATATTAATGTTCCGCGCCTACCAACATTGAGAGATAAGCTGAAGGCTATGCGCGCTCCAATAACAATATGGACCTATGATGACCTCTCTCAGGTTGCTGACCAAAAATATTTTGGTTTTGAGGGCTCTCCGACCCGCGTAATTAAGGTTTTCACACCAGTTACTGGTGGGAGAAGGGGGCAGATGATATCTGGCTCTCCCGAGGAGATAGCCGCAAAGATTGTGCATATTCTCCGAGAGAATAAAATTTTAGGATGAGGGATTATTGTGGGAAGTGAGTGTGGTGTTTTAGTTTTTGCTGAGCAGGAGAATGGCGAAATACATAATGTTGTTTATGAGCTGCTCGGTAAAGGTAGGGAGCTGGCTAATAGGCTTAATAAGATGCTTTGTGCCGTTTTATTAGGCTTCGGTCTTGAGGAAAAATCTAGGGAGCTGATTTATTATGGCGCTGACCGAGTTTACCTCTTCGATCATCCATCCTTAAAGAACTTTGATGTTATAAGGTATAAGCATAATATTGTTAAATTGGTTAATGAGGTGAAACCCGACATCTTCTTGATTGGCGCAACTAGGATGGGACGAAGCCTAGCACCCAGAATAGCGGCAGCATTAAGAACCGGCCTAACGGCTGATTGCGTCGACCTAGATTTGGATGATGAGGGGAATTTAGTGCAGATTAGGCCGGCCTTCAGCGGTAATATCATGGCGCAGATAAGGACTAGGACGAGGCCGCAGATGGCGACTGTTAGATATAGGATGATGAAGCCTTTAAGCCGAAACCCAAATAGGACGGGTGAAATAGTGAGGATGGAAACTGAGTTTTTAGAGAATAGCGGTATAGAGATTTTGGATAGGGTTAGCGCTAGCGGGGTAAATCTTTCTGAGGCGGATATAATAGTGGCTGCTGGCAGGGGGCTGAAGAGTCCGGAAGACCTCAAGCTCATAGAGGAAGTAGCCAATCTTTTGGGTGGAGTTGTCGGCGCGAGCAGACCACTTGTCGATGCAGGATGGATAGGTAGAGAACATCAGGTTGGCTTTAGTGGAAACACGGTTAAGCCGAAGGTTTACATAGCTTTTGGGATATCTGGTTCACCACAGCATCTATTTGGGATGAGAGACTCCGACATAATAATCGCCGTAAATAAAGATCCATCCGCATCAATCATAAACTTCTCAGACTATTATGTGATAGGAGATTTATATGAGATAATTCCGCCATTAATACGTGAATTGAAAAGGGCCAGAGGTGTGGGATAAGATATGCCGCTTCATAATAATGCCCTTTTAGATGTCGCTGAAGAGATTGAAAGGATAGTTGGCGAGAGATGGGTTATAACACAGCGCGATTTTATAGAGAGCTATTTGAAGGATGAAACGCCAGAACCTATAAGACCTAAACCGGCCGACAACCTCATACTTGTTAAGCCATCATCCACCAGCGAGGTATCATTGATTCTTAAGATTGCAAATGAAATGAAGATTCCAGTTTTCCCCGTTGGTGGAAGAACAGGGCTTGTGGGCGGCTCAATCCCAACGAAACCCGGTATAATACTCTCTCTTGAGCGCATGAATAAAATTGAGGTTGATAGAGAGAATTTAATGGCCGTTGCAGAAGCTGGAGCGACATTAGGTGACCTGATTAAAGCCGCTGAGGATGCTGGGCTATTCTTTCCGCCTCACCCTGGTGATGAGGGGGCTCAAATAGGTGGTTTAATCGCAACAAATGCTGGTGGGGCAAGGGCCATAAAATATGGCGTTATAAGAAACTATGTTAGGGGCCTAGAGGTTGTTCTCCCAACCGGTGATATTCTATCCCTAGGCGGTAAGCTCCTAAAAAATAATACTGGATATGATTTGATGCAGATTATAATTGGAAGTGAGGGAACACTCTGCGTTATAACAAAGGCTGTAATTAGACTTTTCCCGAAGAGCAAGTATATGGTTACCCTTATAATTCCATTTAATAGCCGCTCAGATGCGATGAGAACCGTTCCACAAATATTGAGGTCTGGTGTAATACCCCTAGCAATAGAGTATGTCCAGCTAAAGGAGATAATGAAGGCTGCCGAGCACCTAAATGATAATTGGCCTGTTCAGAAGGGTTTCGCACAATTAATAATAATATTGGACGGGGTAAGCCAGGAGGAGGTTTTGCTCGCATGCGAAGAGTTATCGAAGATATGCGAATCCAACAACGCCATAGATATTATGATTGCGGAAGCCCCTGAAGAGCAAAATAGAATCTTAAGGATAAGAAGCAATATCTACACGGCTCTCAAACCGGACATGATAGACATACTGGACGTGACGGTCCCACCAAACAGCCTAGAGAAATTGATGGACGAAGTTGATGCAATAGCCGCTAAATATGGCGTCTATCTGCCAACTTATGGACATGCCGGAGATGGAAATTTGCATGTTCACATAATGAAGGAGGGAATGAAGGACATGGATATGGCAGATGCTATAAAGAATGAAATTTATAGTGCGGCTGTTAAATTAGGTGGCGTTATAACTGGCGAACACGGCATTGGAAAGCTGAGATTCAAAAATCTAAGTTTAGTTTTAAGTGAGAAGCACATGGAGATAATGAGGGGGATAAAAAGGGTCTTCGACCCAAACAATATACTTAATCCGCGTGAGATACTATTTTAAGAAGGGGTTCCATCTGCGCTCCCTACCTATTGTCGTTGCTTCACCATGCCCCGGATACGCGATGGTTTCATCTGGCAGAATGAGCAGCTTCTCCCTAATGGATTCTATAAGCATTCTATAAGAGGAGCCTGGAAAATCTGTTCTGCCAACGGCGCCGGCAAAAAGAGTATCGCCAGTAAAAACAACCCCCTCACTTCTACAGTAGAGTGATATGCTTCCTGGGGTATGCCCGGGGGTATGAAGAACATCAATCTCTAGATTCCCAACTCTTATCTTATCTTCATCCTTGAGGGTTAAATCCGGAGGTGGAGAAATAACGGATAACCCCATAATCCCAGATAGATTTTCCATCGGGTTTATTAGCATATCCGCATCATATTCATGAATCATTATAGTAGCCCCGGTTCTCTCTTTAACCAAGGCGTTTCCGCTAATATGGTCCATATGACCGTGCGTGTTAATTATATACTTGACCTGCAAAGAATACTTCATTATTTCCCTAAAGAGGCGTTCGGCTTCATTCGCACTTAAGCCCGGGTCTATCACCAGAGCCTCCTTCGTTCTCTCACAGGCGATTATATAGCAGTTTGTGAGCAAGTAGCCAACAGATATAGATATAATCTTCATCTCCTTCCCCATTTCCAGTAACACTTCATGATTTAGTAGGGGAAAGGATACTGAAATATTTGATTTATGGAGGAAAGTTTAAAAGTCTCTTCTATTAAAGAGGATTGAGAACAAGAGTGACGTGAGGAGGAAATTTTGATAGAATTCTGTCCAAACTGCGGGACCAGATTAGTGTTAAAACGCAAAAAAGATTTGAAGGAGTTTCTCCTAGTCTGCTCTAAATGTGGATACGAGAAGCAGGTGGAAGCCCCAATATTATCCCCGAGCAGAAGAGTTATGGAGATTAAACCTGAAGACCACATTGTTGTAATTGGTGAGAGAGAGCAGAAACTTAAAACCCTCCCAGTGGTTACGGTTGAATGTCCGAAGTGCGGAAATAACCTTGCGTATGTTTGGCAGGTGCAAACTAGAGGTGCTGATGAGTCCTCAACGCAATTCTTTAGATGCACTAAGTGCGGTTACACGTTCAGAGAATACTCATAGGCTGGATATTGGTCTTCAAGTTTACATTTATGGATAAATTTTTGAGTTTCGTTCATGAATATTTTAAGCGAACTTGTCCTATTTATGGTCCTCTGAGATATAGCTGTCTCCTCCTGCACCGCTTGTTTGGTGGTGATAAAGTATAAATGGGCTTAAGAGTAATAGAGGTGTAGTATAGGTATTTGAAAGTGGATGACAGGGAGGTTTCGCTTCTTGTTTAGAATGAAGATTTCAGATACAAAAACCTTCAAAAGCGTACTGAACGCGATCTCCACAATAGTCGATGAGGCAACATTCAACATCGGACCGGATGGAATAAAGCTTAGGGCTATGGACCCATCACGTGTAGCCATGGTTGATTTCGAGATGCGCAAGACAAGCTTCGACGAATACGAAGCCAATGAGGAATCTAAAGTCTGCGTTAACTTAAGTGAGCTCCTAAAGCTCCTCAAGAGAGCCAGCAAAGACGACACCATCGAATTATCTTTGGATGAGGAGACCGGGCACTTTCTCGTCAAAATAAAGGGCAGATATACGCGCACTTTTAATATGCCGACCTTAGAAGCGAGCGAGGAGGATGTCCCTGAACCAAAATTATCGTTTAATGCTAAAGTAACGCTAACAACAGATGACTTTCATGAGACTCTTGAAGATGCGGCTTTAGTGAGCGATAACGTCCGTATAGAAACTGACGGCGAGAATCTCATAATGAGCGCTAAGGGGGATGTGGCCGGGGCTAAGATAGAAATAAGAAAGGGAAGTGATGCACTCATATCTATAGAGGCTAAGGAGCCATCTAAGGCAACATTCAGCCTAAGCTATCTCACAGAAATAGTTAAGGCAGCTTCTGATACGTCCGACATTGTAACATTAGAATTTTCGACGGACATGCCGATACGCTTAGACTTTAGGCAGAGATATGATGGAAAGCTCGTGTATCTGCTGGCTCCGAGGATAGAAGTTGAGTAGAGCTATTTAGGTTAGCGGGTTTGAGGGGATGGAGCACAGTATACTGACGCTAAGCGATATAGCCAAATACCCATTTATCCCAGAGGCCTCCGAGTACGTTAAGAGACTGGATTTCAGGATAGAGAATCTTTTGGATGAAAATTACGCTCCTATACTTGATAGGGCTGAGAAGAGAATAATTGATGCCCTAACAACTAACCCACCTAAAGTCAGCTTTAACCCACGCGAGTATAGCGAGGACATAGAGATAATATCGTTTCCAGTAGCAATAGTCCTCGTTTCTGCCCTAGCCAATGAGTATGTTAAGAAGCGTTATGCGCTGGCAGAGGCTAGAAGAGCCTATGAGCTGCTTAAAGAAGAGAGCGAGGAAAAAATAGTTGAGGTGGCGAAAAAATTCGGCTGGAGAATAAGATTTCCTGGTGAAAAAATCGGCCTTGTAAAGTTTGATTTTGCACTAAACTTCATAGATTATTTACGGAATATATCAGCGCTAAGCCACGAAAAGGATTGGAAGCTCGTAAACAGGCCAGTTTTAAGGGGTGAAGTGCATCTATCCAGGCATGATGTTGCTCGCCTACTTCAGGAGGAGGCTCAACGCTATATTGAGGCTAAAATAGACCCAAAAGCCCGTTCCCTAATCCCCGAAAAAATCATTGAGCGCCTAGAGAAGCTACGGCAAGCATACTTAGATAAGATGAGGGAGTCGCCAGCAGAAAGCCTTGCGTCAGTTGGAGTTGTTAGTGATGCTTTCCCACCATGCATAAGGCAGCTTTATGAAGCGGCGCAGTCTGGACGGCATATACCCCACGTTGGGCGTTTCACGCTAACATCATTTCTGATAAAAATAGGCATGAATCAGGACATAATAGTTGATTTATTCCGTAAATCCTCAGATTTCAATGAGAGAATGACCAGATACCAAATTGAGCATATAGCTGGCGAGAGGGGTTCTGGAACAAAATATACCCCACCAAAATGTGATACCCTCCAGACGCACGGGTTATGCCCAGGAATGGATGACTTATGCAAAAGAATTAAGCATCCGTTAACCTACTATTTAAGGAGAACGAGAAGTCTAAAGAGAAAGGCTAAATGATATGGGGATGGATAATCAAGCATTTATATATCGAATGTTCTCGAAATTCTATAACGAGAATATTGACAGAATCGAGACTCCCAAATCCATTGAGAATAGGGAGTTTGGTTTCACAATTTTCAAAGAGAATGTTATGATTAGACATAAAGGTTTTATGAGAGCCGAAGACCTTAAGGAGTTTATAAGGAAAACTGTTCCATCAAATGTCTATTACTCAACAGCCTATTATATTATGCCAGAGGCTAAGATGGATGAGAAAGGATGGCTCGGCTCAGACCTATTCTTTGATATAGATGCAGATCATATGCCAACAGAATGCAATAAGATACACGACACATGGACATGTGAGAAATGCGGCTTAACGAGTAATGGAGTTACACCCAAAAAATGCCCAAGATGTGGCAGCGAGAGCTTTGATGAGAAGACTTGGCCATGCGAGAAATGTCTTGAGGCGGCTAAGGTGGAAACTATAAAACTCATAGATATGCTAACAGGCGACTTAGGCTTCTCAATCTCGGAGATAAAATGCTCATTTAGTGGGCATAGAGGTTATCACATTCAAGTTGAAAGCGAAGAGATTTTGAAGTTAGACTCAACGGCTAGAAAGGAAATAGTTGATTATGTGACTGGAACCGGCATAGATGCCATATTCCATGGGCTTGAGCTCATCAACTATGGCGAAGCAAGAATACTAGTAGGTCCAAACCTAGATGACTTTGGATGGCGTGGGCGGGCGGCTAGAGGAACATACGAGTTTCTTCTTAAGGCAACAGCTGAAGACTTGAAGAGATTAGGCCTGAAAAGCAGAGTTATAAACGAAATACTCGCCAATAAAAACGAAATATTAGAGAGCTGGAAGACAAGTGGTCCATGGAATATGGTGAGAGGCCTAGGCTTGAATGGATGGCGAAAGATAATACAACGTGGCATATCCCTACAGTCAGCGAAAATAGATACAGTCGTCACGGTTGACATACATAGGCTCATACGATTGCCAGGAACACTCCACGGAAAGACTGGTCTACTTAAAGTCTCATTTCCAGCAAGCGAGATTGAAGCGTTTGACCCACTTAAAGAGGCCGTCGCATTCAAGGGTGGTGAAGCTAAAATATATGTGGAGGAAGCCCCAAAATTTAGGCTTGGAGATGAAGATTTCGGCCCCTTCAAGAAACAAACTGTTAGCCTACCACTCTCGGCGGCAATCTTTCTTCTATGCAAAGATGCTGGTGAGGTGATAGATAGCAATGTATGATGAGCTTTTTGAAGCTTGGAGAAAAGAGCATGAAAACCCGTCCCTGCAGAGTTTGCCGAGAGATTTCTATGTGCGCCTAGCCGACTACATGCGTAGAATCCGAGAAGAGAGACGGATGATGGATGAGGAGAGCATTAGGGGTAAACTCCTCAGGAAAGAAGAAGAAAACGCGAGAAAAATGATAGATGAGCTAATCCGCATTAGATACGAGAAGATTAAACGGCTGATTACCGGAGGAGAAATCGCTCCCTTAGCAGCACTAACGGAGGAGGAAGAAAGCTTATATAATAGTCTATCAGTTCAGGCTGAAACGTACCAAAATCTCATGGAAGATATCCTGCAGGGCAGAAAGCCAAAGATAAGACATAATGAAAGCAGAGGAGTCCTAGTTGTTCGCATACTTAAGGAGATACCACAGATAATTGGCGTGGACATGAGAGCATACGGGCCATTCAAACCAGAAGATATAGCAGTTCTACCCGAAGAAAACGCAAAAGCCCTAATAAAACAGGGCGCAGCAATGGAAATAAACATGCAAAAATAGACAACAACAAACCACGCATAGGCCCAAAACTTCGTCCAGACACCGAACCTTTTTCAACCCGACACCTCGGGCGATTGGGAACCGCGGGCTGAGCCGGTCGGCCGAAGCCTTCCGGCGTACACCCCGGTTCCATCAACCCCGTCTTCTACGGGAGCCCTCGTCCACGGCTGAGGCCTGTTGCCAGGTCTCCTGCCGTGGAATGGCCGCCTCGTTTCGG
Source organism: Candidatus Bathyarchaeota archaeon (assembly GCA_018396635.1). Lineage (GTDB taxonomy): Archaea > Thermoproteota > Bathyarchaeia > Bathyarchaeales > DTEX01 > DTEX01. Next base: position 146 of record JAGTQE010000024.1, on the reverse strand, counting down.
GAGCGGCTTCGAGCTTAGATGCTTTCAGCTCTTATCCGCGGCGGCGTGGCTGCCCGGCAGTGCCCTGTCGGACAACCGGTAAACTAGAGGCCACAGCGTCCCGTTCCTCTCGTACTGGGGACGCTTTCCCCTCAGGCGGCCACCAC
>JAGTQE010000023.1 GCA_018396635.1 Candidatus Bathyarchaeota archaeon | reverse complement strand
CCTGCTTATTCCCCCGCCTAGTTACAGCGGGGAAAAGCCCCTCTTCGGGGCACTCGGGGTGACCCCGTCACGCGTGAGCGCATTGCGGAGGTTTCGCGCCTGCTGCGCCCCGTAGGGCCTGGGCCCTTGTCTCAGTGCCCATCTCCGGGCTCCCGCTCTCACGGCCCGTACCGGTTATAGGCTTGGTGGGCCGTTACCCCACCAACTACCTGATCGGCCGCAGCCCCATCCTCAGGCGGCCCTGGAAGCATGGTTCCAGGACCCTTTTGGTGAGGGACCATTCCAGGCCTCCTCACCTATCGGGAATTAGCCCCAGTTTCCCGGGGTTATTCCCGTCCTGAGGGTAGGTTAGCTACGTGTTACGGAGCCGTCCGCCGCGCCCTCCCCGGTGGCTGGAGGGCGCCGACTCGCATGGCTTAGTCCCACCCCGATAGCAGTGGGGTCCGGCAGGATCAACCGGAGTTGGGGATACGGTCGCGTATTTTAGGCGGTGGGGCTAGTGTCGAGCCCGCCTCAGACCTTAGCTTTTTTGGGCTAAGGTCCGCATCATTTGTGCCCGCGACTGGAGGTCAATGCTTCATTAGGAGGCTTAAACGCCTCCATTTTTATCTGCATTGACGCCGCCGTCACGGGCCTCGATATATAGTTTCTTCTTTTCGTACATAAATACTTTTTGCTTCACTGGTAAAACTTATCAATCGACCGAGTAATATTTTAGTTTTGTAGATCTTAAGAGGGTGATTTATGAGCCTCCCTGAGAAGATTCGTGGCGTTTTGGAGCCGTTTGTTGAGGATTTAAAGTCGCGTGAGATTATTTCAGGGATAGGGTTGTTTGGTAGCTGGAGTCGTGGAGAAGCCGCCTTAGGCAGCGATGTAGACCTGTTAATTGTTGAGAATAGGGATTTTGATTATGAGCGCATGGAAAGAATAGAGTTAAACAATTGTCTAATTGACCTCGTTTATATTCCGAAGAGCTGGATAATTTATAGAATCCCAACAGAAGTAGACCAGAAGATTTACGAACTAGAGATTCTATTTGATAGGGATGGCTCTCTAAGAAGGGCTAAGGATCTTATGGCTAAAGTTTACTGGAAGCCGGAGAGAGTTGACATTAGGACTGAGTCCCATCTAGTCGAAGCTGATGTATATTTGAGCAGGGCGAGGCTAGCCCTAAATAGAGGTGATTATCAGAGTGTTAAGGTTAATTCGATTAGGAGCTTCCGTTCCTTAATGAAGATCTTGCTTGAAATAGGGAGGAGTGTTATTTCAAATAGCGGCTTCATTAGAAGCCTTGAGAGTGCAACCAAAAATTTGGGTATGTATCCCCTCTACGAGAACTATATTAGCTCGGCCGGTCTCATTAAACTCGACAAGTCTCATGTAAAGAATATGCTTAATGCCCTCCTACCTGCTTGGAGGGAGATGATAAGCTTCGTTAAAGGGAACCCTCAGTTTCTGAAGGATGCGCATCCAAAAATCAGCGCGAACATAAACTATTATATGCGAGAAGAGTTCCTCAAGGGTCTTACTGCCAGGGTTAATGGTCTTATGGAGGAGGCTACGCCAATCGAGTCAGCACATTACATTTATCATACTTTTATCGAGGCATTAGAGAACTACGTCTACTTTTCATGCCTTGTTGAGGGCATAAAATTCGATTATGTAACGATCATAAGCTGTCTGATGGCATCCAAGAAGTCGCCTAGGGAAATACTCCAGGGAACTGTCGATGTTTTAGGGCTTAGGGATACATCGGCTCAAGACGCCGAGAGAATGCTAAAGTCTTTAAGTGAAGCGGCTACGAATATAAGGCAGAAGAGAAAGGACTTGATAGCGCGCTTTATAGGCTAAAACCCATGAATAAATGCCAAAAAGGAAATAAGTCTCCATACTTTACCTTATAGTAAAAGGAAGCCCGGTGGTGTAGCGGTCAAGCATGGTGGGCTCTGGACCCACCGACGGGAGTTCGAATCTCCCCCGGGCTACCAAACACTGATATTTTCCATTTAATTGTGAAATACGGTTTATTTCTTGAATTAAAGTATTTTTACAAATACTTGAATATTCAAGCCAATTTTTCAGGCTTTTACCAAGATTCCATCCTTTTAAAACGCAAGTCTAATATTCTTTTATCTCAGTATCTTTATCTATGTGTTTTGAGGGAGCTCTCCAGTGGATTGTTGAGGAGGCGAAAAGGCTAGTTGATAGGTCTGCGGTTAAGGCGTTAGATGGCACCAGGCTCTTTAGACCGGATGGAGGAGGACAGTACAATGCCTTCTGGACAAGGGATTTCTGCTACATGCTTGAAGGCTTACAGGGATATATTCCGCATGAGAATGCTGTTCAAGCCTACTTTTTCATAGTTAACCGTCAAAGAAATGACGGCGCAATCCCCGATAGAGTGGAGCTGGATGGAAGACCAGTCTACTAGGTTCTTGGGTTAAAGCCCCCTACGGATAACCCTCAATTTGCGGTTAAGATGGTATGGGAGATATGGCGCTCCTACAATGATATTACGCCGTTCACGTATACGTCACAAAGGTTGGAGAAGGCTCTAAATTCCCTTCCCATGAGCGAGAGATCTAATTTAATCTGGATAGACCCAAGTAACCCCCATTCATCTTATGGTTTCACGGACACTATAGCCAAAACTGGGGAGGAACTCTTCTCCTCCCTCCTCCTATATGAGGCACATATAAAAATGGCCAACCTATATCGAGCAGTCAACAGGTTAGAGGAGGCTGAGATACATATGAAGAAGGCAAGGGAGGTAAGGGAGGATTTGGAAAGGCTGTGGTCTGGGGAAGGCTATTTCTATGCAGCATCCCAAGATTGTAGGCAACCAGACGTGTGGGGTTCAGCCTACTCTGTCTGGATAAGAGCTGTTGATAATTCAAGGGCGCTGAGGATCTCCCGCTGGCTCTGTGAAAACTTCGATAAAATTGTTAAGTGGGGGCAAATAAGGCACCTGCCTGAACCGTACTTCTGGGAGAAGACCCTTATAGAAGTTAAGCCCGGAACATATCAGAACGGCGCCTACTGGGGGACCGCTTCAGGATGGGTGGCTTACGCAGTATCTCTCACCGACCTTCAGCTAGCTAAGCAAATAATTATAGATCTCGCTCAATTCTGTATATCTGAAGGAAGAGCATGGGAATGTGTAAACGAGAACTATAGAAAGTGCCCTGACTACGTAGCTACTTTAGCTTGCCCAGCCACTTTGATCTACAAGCATGACAGCCTTTATAAGAAAGGGCGGAAAGAATTTGGGAGGAAAGGATTCTAGAAGTAAAAAGAGAACAACACCATCATAACCCGCCTCAGCTGGGAGCTAAGCAAGCGGGGATGGCGTAAACCAGTGCATCGAAAAACCTGCTCTTAAGGTGCCTTACACGGATTGGATTTAGAGTTCTTTGTTTTTAGCATGCTTTTGTCTTTGAAGCCTACCATAATAAGTTTATTTTTTCGAGGATGTGAAAGGCTAGCGTGAAGTAAAAGATTATTGTCAATGGTATGTGTAGTGTTCTCCAATAATCTTTTATAAATTTAATTTTTACGTATCGTCCCAGCATCCCGCTTACAACTATTACGGCCATGAGGAGAAAGGCGAAGAAGCTTATAAAATATCCTGGTCTTGGAGCCTGTATTTTGTTGATTATATGGAAGGTGACGAGCACCATAGAGAGAGCCCCTGTTATGCAGTGAACCAACAGCCAAGTTTTAATGCTCTTTGGAAAACCCCTCTTTAAGGCTGAATAGGAAGCCGAAGCCGCAAAGATAAATAAGCCAACCCACCCAAACCAATGAGCTGTGTCCCTTGGAAAGATCCTGTAGGGCCCCCTCTGTTGTCGTCTAGCCTCAGGACCTATATTAAAAGTTATAAGGGCTGCCACGAGTAACAGAGATAAAATGGAAATCATCAAAAATAAAGTTTTACTCAATCTCTTCCTCCTCTCCCCCTCATTAATAAGATGCCTCTCCACATAAAAATTCATCTATAAAAGTTGATTAAAAGCCATAAAGATTCAGGTAAATGGCTCTGAGATCAATTAACCACCCTATTCCAGCCTTGAGATGATTTAATTGCTATTAACTATTTCTCCAATGGGCGGAGTTATAATAGAGTCTGCCGTAGAAAGTATTCCAGCACCACCACTTCTCAGCGGTCACTTTCAACGGTAACTGCCGCAATTACTATAATAGTAGTTATGCTTGCTAAAAAGAGCAATTCTCACAAGCCGCTAAATTCTTAACTTTACTTTTATAAAGTAGAGGCCGAGGGGCCCAAAATCTCAAAATTTAATATTGAGCTAAGTTCCATCGAAAGATCTTCAGCATAAAAAGATAGCAAGGAGGGAGAGAGGTATATTCGTAATGTAGCCCGAAATTCTATTTCCAATGCGCTTATCAAAAATTAAATTTAAAGAATAATTTTTGGTTTTCCCGCAAGCGTAATGCCCCCTCTAGTTTACACATTCTAAGAAAACATTCTTAGGTTGAAAGTCAGCCATTATTTCGGCTCCGCATCCATCCCCAGTTTCTCTCTTATCCTCCTCTCTAAATGCGAGTTTATCTCTATGCCTAAACACCTCCTATTGAGCTTCAGGCAAACCCGCATAGTCGTCCCGGAGCCTAAAACCGGGTCGACAACAAAATCCCCTTCATTGCTTGATGTTTTAACGCATCTCTCAACCAGATCATCTGGAAGCTCGTTTCCAGCGGTTTTCTCGCCACGATGATATGGTCTCTTAATTATCCAAACGTCTTCTGGATAATGTTCAGGCTTATTGAAAGTGTAGTTCTCCTCATCCTTAACTAGAAGGAGAAGATGATAGTGTGATGTGACAAATCTTCTTCGCGTGAAGACTCCAAACTGATACTTCCATATAACGTGGTTTAGTTGTATGAATCCAGCATCCTCAACGGCATCCAAAACATATCTAAGATTATTCCATCCAGAAATAAGCCACATGCTACCGTTAGGCTTCAAATTTCTGTAGCACCATTCGGCAAGCTCTCTAATAAACTTCGGGTATTCTTCCCTCGAAACCTCAACATATGACGTGGCATCAGGTATTCTATTGTATGTGGCTAGATTTCCTCTAAAATTTATCCCAAACGGCGGGTCAGCGAATATTAAATCAGCCTTCTCTTTCAGGTCAACATTCCTGAAATCATCAAAAACGATGATGTGATCATCATCAATCCTTAAAATCCTATTGGACCTGGATGTGAACTCTATCACGGCGCTAACACCATCAAACCTAAAAACGAAGTTGCTTCGCCACGTCAAAAGACTTAGAGTTCTCTATCCAACTGATGAAGACCTTTAATATGTAATAATCTGCCAGGCGGCCCCATCTTCTCATATATCTCCTCCGTCCAGCTATACTCTCTCGGCCTCGGCCCTAAAAAGATTAGATGCGTAGGCCAGAGAGAAGCTGCCAAGTAAGGTAGATCAGTGTACTTTAGGCAATTAAGCATCTCTATCGACGGGCCTGTTCCATCAGAGTTTGACGGGATTAGATGAGACGGCGGCGGGTTATGCAATATTGCTGCGAACAAGTTCCCCGCGAGCAGAGCTGTGTAAAGGGCTATAACCGCCATTTCACCACTACCCATAATAGCGATCCTACCTTTATCAACCCAATTAAACGACGATAATGCCTCAATGGAACGGATCGCATCATAAACTCTCATGCTCGCTATGGTTCTACCAGTGAGCATAGCAGCCCTCCTTATAAACCACTGAAGATCCGGAGACCAAGATGTCTCTCCAATCCCCCTCACCTCCACGATGGCTCTAGCCCAATTCGGACTCATCCCCCTAAGCAACTCATCTCCGAAATACAAGTTTCTAGAGTTCCTGGCCAAGAAGATCAGTAGAGGTAAGGATCCACTAATATTGGCGGGTCTAACTATGTGAATATGTAGTCTCCAAGGTTCTTCAGGCGTGTACCCCACTCTATAACCCAGCCATTGTGAGCTCTCTTGCTCGAGCTCAACTTCGACTCTTAAGTCGCAATTCTCTTTTGGAAATGCGGTAAACGTTTTTTCAAGTAGAGCGCATCTGAGCGATTGCTTATACTTATATAGGTCGTTTTGATCCTTAATTTCAGGCGGCTCAGCCCTCTTAGTGAACCATTCGTGAACAGTGTACACTCTCTCATCACAAGGATAAGATGAACCGAAAACTCTCAATTCCCCATATGGCTCCTGGCCCTCTGGGCTTTCATCTATGTCACCAACTTCTTCAAAGGATATGTCCGGGTTCTTTAAGTGCCTTAAAAACCACCAGAATATTTTCCGCCTTGAATATTCATGGTAGGCGTGTCCCCCCGGCGTTTCAACTAACAGAATATTTTCTGGAGCGTTAAGAAGGGCGTATAGTTTTTTGAGTTTACTATAAATTAGCCTAACAGAGTTTATGTCAAAAATCCAATCCCTCTCGCCGGACGCTATTAAGAGCGGTCTAGGAGCTATTAGCGCGCCAATATCCGTTAAATCCCACATATAGTTGTTTATCCAAAACATGCAGTCGCAATGGCCCTCTATGGTACGTTTAGTTACATGTGAGGCTATTGTTGCCGTTGCGCAGACAGGCGCAACAACCTTAACTCTACTATCTACAGCCGCTGTAAACCAGCTTATGGCCCCACCGCCAGAGATCCCCGTGACACCTATGCGATTCCAATCTACATCACTTCTAGATTGAAGAAGATCTATTGCCCTAACAGCGTTCCAAACCTCGACGCCAGCTGGGGTATAGCCCATACTGTACCAATGGAAGAAGCCATAGTGATACGTTCCATGGTGGATCCCCGGGACCTCACCCTTCTGTATAGTCTCAATTATAAGCGTTATAAAACCCAGCTGAGCAAATTTGCGGGCATGAGCTTGATAATGGAATAGCTGGTTTTGAGAGTGCCCACACAAATATAATACTGCCGGGCTAGACCGCTCAGCTTCTCTTGGAATATAAAGATTCCCCGTAACATAGAGTTTAGGCAAGCTCTCAAAATATATTTTCTCAACCCTATAGTCTGGCCGTTCTAAAACGCCCGTGATTCTAGCATTAGGTGGATCCATGTTTCCGCATCTCTCATCCCAGTACTTCTCTAATCCAAGCATCTCAATAAACTGTCTCCGCCTAAGCTCCTCAGTCTCAACCCACCACTCTCGCGTTTTCAGGTCAGATAAAGACGATTCTGTTATCTTAGAGGCTTCTCTGCAGAGATATGTGAAGATATTCAAGCTCCTATTCGCCCCCTTCACCAAGAAGTACCTTAAGGCTCTTAAACATTTGAAATTTTCTGGTTAATTAGTGAAAATTTACTGATTGAAAAGGTAACAGTTTAAGCCTTAAATAGATAATGTGCTGATCGAATAAGTATGTAGTTACGCGGAGTTTTGGTGAAGACGTTTATGGGACTTATTCACCTTTATACCGGTGATGGAGAAGGCAAATCCATTACTGCGTTCGGTCTGGCATTAAGGGCTATTGGACATGGCTACAAGGTGATAATAGTGCAGTTTATGAAGGGGCGAAAAGATATAGGCGAGTATAAAATTCGAAAGAGACTTGCACCCCACTATGAAATTCATCAGTTCGGCCGAAAGGAATTCATTGATCTTAAAAAGCCCAGTCAAATTGATTATATACTCGCTCAGAGAGCTCTTAAATTTGCCAAGAAAGCGTTAAAAAGGAAACCTCACCTACTAATACTTGACGAAATAAATCTTGCCGTCTCAATCGGACTAATTAGCCTAAAGGATGTTCTTGAAGTTCTAGAGAACATTCCAAGACAAACGACCGTCGTCTTAACCGGTAGAAACGCACCTAAAGAGCTCATTGAGCGGGCCGATCTGGTCACCGAAATGCGCGAAATAAAGCATCCTTGGCGGAGAGGGATTCAAGCTAGAAGGGGGATAGAATACTGAGGCTTCGCTTCTAAGAAGCCGGGTTTCTTCATCTCTCTAGTGTCCTTTTGCTCTTTGCTCAGATGAAGTCTTTTCCCTTTCGCAATAGACAATATATAGGAACAACAGTGTGAAGGTGATTAGCACTAACACTTTAAGAAGAATGCCAATTACATCGAAGTATTGTATTACGCTCATTTAACCTAACCCCAATATCTTTCTATTTGCACAAATATTTAAGCTGTTATCTCTTTCCACTCATTTATTAGGAAGTCATATATGTCATCCGTCTCTTCAATCTCATCATACTGCCCCAAGGCTTCAGCAATCTTCTGCCCAATCAAGTGGTAGCATATATAAGCCTTTCGCCCCATAACATGATAGTAGAAGTCATCACAAGTACAGAACATGGCTTCAGGCATCACAAGATAATCCCGCTCTCTACCAACAACTATCCAAACAACCCTCCCGCTTGGCCTAAAAACATATTTTTTAACCATGCCGTCCTTAACAGCCTTCCAAGCTCTCAAAAAACGTGAGCCAAAAAGAGCTGTTAGAGCCGCTAAATGTTCATCGGTAATCTTTCCAAGCGCCTTAATCTCTTCACAAATCTTTTTAAGGGCGTCTATCTTAGAAGTTTCCTCTTTCATATCTTTCAAAAATATCATCTCCTCAGGGTAAATATATTTTGTTAAGTAGTATAACCTAGCAAGAGTAGGATAGCTTAGTACCATCGCACCATTTTATCCCCTCATATCTGCAATGGTTCATCACATTTCAGTCCGTCCATCGCAAATCATCGGGGCAATTAAATATAAGTGTTCCTCGAAGATAAATCCTTTTAGGATCAGTATTCGCCGTAAATTGAATCTTTGAGAAAGCTAAAAAGGTTTATATAAGTAGAAAATATCTTGCCAGGTGATCTTCAATGGAAGAGTTTCTACCATTAGTCTCGGAGGAAGAGCTGAAAGAGGAAATATGTAAGACTATGAGGAGACTTTTTGATAGAGGACTGATCTCGGCTTTAGGCGGCAATATAAGCGCTCGCTTACCCGGATCCACCGAGTTTTGGATAACCCCCAGCGGAGTCTTTAAGGGCGAACTTGAGCCTGAAGATCTAGTGAAGGTAGATTTAAGTGGCAGGGTAATTGAAGGATTTCTTAGGCCATCAATAGAAACCCCATTCCATGCAAAAATATACGAAAGGAGGACAGATGTTAACGCCGTTGTGCACAGTCACAATCCCATAACCACGGGCTTAGCTTTAGCTGGGATAGATATTCAGCCTGTAACTATTGAGGCAGCTGTCGTTTTGAGAAAGGTTAAGGTTGTGCCGTGGGCTTTTCCAGGAACAGAGGTTTTAGCGAGGCTCGTTGGTGAATATATTGAGGGTGCTAGAGCTCTAGTTCTCATGAACCATGGGGTAATAGGCGTTGGTAGCAATTTACTGGAGGCTGAAGCGATCGTCGAAACATTAGAGGAGGTTGCAACTGCGCAGTTTGTCGCACTACTCTTTAGGAAAGATATCCCACGCATCCCTGAGGAGGATATGGAGTTAATAAAAAGGTTGTATGGCGTCTAGAAGGGATTAGCATGCTTGGCTATGTTGGTAAGATACTAAGGGTTAATCTCTCATCAAAGAAAATCAGCGAAGAGAAAATCGGCGAGGATGTCGCTAGAAAGTTTATTGGCGGGGTTGGCTTGGCAGCAAAGATAATTTACGATGAGGTTGAGCCAAAAACCTCCCCATATGACCCCAATAATAAGATTGTCTTCATGACTGGGCCGCTTACTGGAACACTAATTCCATGTACTGGCAGATATGTTGTGTGTGCAAAGTCCCCTCTAACCGACGCTTGGGGCGAGGCGCATGCAGGAGGCTTTTGGGCTCGTGAGCTTAAGAGAGCTGGTTATGATGGCATAGTGATTGAAGGAAGGTCTGAACGCCCCATTTACTTAGTTATAGATGATGGAGACGTTAGAATAGAGCGAGCTGATCAATTCTGGGGTTTAGGATGCTTAGATGTTGAAGAAGCCATAAAAAAGGATCTTGGCGGAGACTTTAAAGTTGCATGCATTGGACCAGCCGGCGAGAACCTGGTTAGGTTTGCAGCGATAATTAATGATGAGGGGAGGGCTGCAGGAAGATGCGGCATGGGAGCCGTTATGGGCTCAAAGATGCTTAAGGCCATAGCTGTAAGAGGCTCAAAAGAGATTCCGGTAAAGGACCCTGAGCGAATAAAAAGCATTCTTAGAAGAATATATCCTCAAATAATGTCCTTTCCAATAACGCAGATCTACGCCTCATACGGCACAAGCGGTGAGCTTCTATCGTTCCACGAGTATGGAGATGTCCCAATAAAGAATTTTACCTTAGGAGATTGGGAGAATATAGAGAAGATATCCGGCGAAGTTTACAATAAGACGATGGTTAAGGCAAAGAGGGCCTGCTGGAACTGTCCAATAGCATGTTGGAGGTATGTTGAGGTCAGCAATGGACCATATGCTGGACTTGTGCTTAAAAGAGGCCCAGAATATGAAACATTAGTAGCCTTGGGCGCGCTTCTATTAAACGATAGGCTCGATGTTATAGTTAAAGCGAATTACTTATGTAATCAGTACGGCTTAGACACCATTTCAACTGGCGTGTGCATTGCCTTTGCAATGGAGTGTTATGAGAGGGGAATCATTACTAGGCATGAGGTTGGAATGGATTTGCTTTGGGGTGATCCAGATACAATACTTAGGCTCATAGAGGATATAGGTGGAAGGAAAGGGTTTGGCAATCTGCTTGCTGAGGGTGTGATGAGGGCGTCGGAGAAGATCGGCAGGGGGAGCGAGAGGATTGCCATGCATGTTAAAGGTCTCGAGATGCCGATGCACGACCCAAGAGCATTTAAGGGCATGGGTTTGCAGTATGCAGTATCGAATAGAGGGGCATGCCATCTGCAGGGCATGGTTATGCGAATAGAGCAGGGAGAGCGCATGACAGACCTGAAAATATATGAGCGGCTCGACAGATTTAGCGTTATAAATAAAGGCAAGGTATTGGCAATTATGCAGAACTGGCATGAGGTTCTAGAGTCCCTAATAATATGTAAGTTCCTTGGCATACCGCCGGGCCATATACCTGGATTATATGCTCTTGTAACGGGAATGACCATATCGCTTGAAGAGCTGCTTAAAGCAGGTGAGAGAATATATACTCTAAAAAGAATGTATAATGTTAAATGTGGCGTAACTCGAAAAGATGACACACTACCTTATCGCATAATGAATGAGGGATTAAAAGAGGGTGGGACTCTAGGAAACACGGTTAGCCAAGAAGATCTTAAAGTAATGCTAGATGAATATTACGCAGCTAGAGGGTGGGATGAAAACGGGATGCCGAAAAGCGAGACATTAAAGAAACTCGGATTGCTCGAATAACATTCTTACTAACATGGCCAACTTTTATATAATAATAAACCCTCATCAGTACTGTTTGGTGATCGAAAATGATGAAGGTTTCAGTTACAGCTCCAGCGAACATTACGGAAGATTATCTTCGCTGGCTTTCTGCAATAGGAGTCGACTACATTGATCTCGGACCCTTCGAGGCGCTGCCTGGAGCTAGAGAGCAAGGCTACCCAGATCTAAATAAGCTCATTAAAATGAGAAGAAGCATACGCGCATTCGGCTTAGATATAAATCGAGTGACCCTACCAAGCGTAGGCAAATTCATACTAGGCGAACCTGGCGGCGAAAAAGAGGTTGAAAATGCTGAGAAAACTCTTAAGATCCTAGGGGAAGCACGCATTCCAATAGCTAGGCCAATGTTTGCTCCATCTTCCACTTCTTGGCCTGAAGCACACACTGAGCCTCAATGGGATGGTTTAGCTAAGCGTCATAGAGGTGGATACGTTATGCGGCGTGTAGATATGAGGCTAATGATGAAGCAATTTAAGGAGAGACCTGAGACTACCCCTGAAGGTTTTCCAAGCATGCTCAGCCTATCTGACGAATTTTGGCAGCGTTTCAAAGAGTATTATAAGAGGATAATCGAGGTTGCTGAGGACTACGACATAAAGATTGCAATGCACCCTTCAGATGCCCCGTTACCAGATACTCCTTTTAATGGTTTAGGTCTCCATAGAATAATTGACTTTTTCCCTAGCAAAAATAGCGGCCTTATATATTGTGTTGGCACAAGATATGAAGCTGGGGGAACGCAGCTCGTCTTAGATGAAATTAATTATTTCGGCAGAAAGGGCAAAATTTTCTTAGTACACTTCAGAAATGTTAGAGGGAGCTTGGCAACCGCTGGATCCTTTGAGGAAGTTTTGTTAGATGATGGAGACATGAACATGTTTCAGATTCTTTTAGCACTGCACAAGGTTGGATATAACGGCTGCCTTAACCCTGACCATGTGCCGCATTGGGATGGAGACACGCCGGATCATAGACAAGCTTGGTCATATTCGGTTGGATATATTAAAGCGCTTCTCGCAGCACTGTCAGCATTACCATGAAATGCAGTAAAAGGAGTGCTGAATAATGAAGAAAGTTCTTATCGAGGAAATGACCCGGGAAGAGTTTAGGGAGATTATGCGGAGCGTTAAGGTGGCCATAATTCCCACGGGAAGCACCGAGCAACATGGCCCCCATTTACCTCTCAAAACAGATACTGCAAATGCCATGTACATAATTAGAAAAGCTGCGGAAGCATTATACCCCGCAGTCATCGTAACACCCCCAGTATCGGTTGGATTCTCACCACATCATATGAATTATCCCGGAAGCTTAACACTTCGATATGAGACGTTCATAAGCATTATATTCGATTTATGCGAGAGCCTCAAACGTCATGGCATAAGAAAAGTAGCTATAGTCAATGGGCATGGAGGTAACGAACATCCAGGATACTTAGCGGCCAGAGAGGCGCGAGACAAACTCGGCTTAAAGGTAATTTTCATATCTTACTGGAACTTAATTCCAAAAGAACTTTGGACCTCAATAATTGAGACGAAGAATGTTCCCGGACATGCCGGGGAATTCGAGACTTCTATGGCACTAGCAATATATCCTAAACTTGTTTCAAGCATGCTTCCCAAATCAGCCGAGTCGATACGACATATTCAAGGATTAATCTTCAATACTGACGAGATCCTTAAAGATGGATACTCTGATAATCCATCATTGGCTTCAGCTGAAAAAGGCGAGAAGATATTAGAGGCTGCAATAAATGGCCTGGTTTCATTACTTCAAGACTTTATTAGGGAAGACGGGTGATTCGAGAGGAAGCTCTACTACTTAAAAAGACAGCGTCTTAATAGTCTCTTTCATAACGTTGATTCAATTAATGGTTGCCTAAATATTGCTCTGATTTCTTCAATAATGCCTTGTTTTTCACCCTCAGTGGCTAACTTATTCACGGCATCTTTTAGCGCTTTGGAGTTTACTTTAAAGTAAGACCTTGCCAGCAGATCATTTAGCATTATTTCCAATCTTTTGACCTCTTCTTCTATCTCTTCGTCTTCAACTATTATGCCAAGTATAATATCGTTCAATGTGTAATATGCAGAAATTACTGCTTTTGCATCCTGAAAGTTTAGATGAATCTCTTTAAGAAATTCGTCGGTTATCGAAGCTAGTCCTATAAAGTACTCATACA
>JAGTQE010000022.1 GCA_018396635.1 Candidatus Bathyarchaeota archaeon | reverse complement strand
TATCATCGCGCGGTGCCCTAAGGCAGAATCCTCTCTCAGTCATCTCCAAGTGTATCTTGTCCTTGTCAACCCCGGGTAATTCAACCTCGATCAAGTATTTCTCCTCATCATGATAGATGCAGACTGCTGGAAGAACCGGAACCCTAACTTCCTCCCCCATAGAAAACACACTAATTAATTAAAAATTTTTTGAATAATTCTTTCGAGAGATTACACGAAAAAATTTAAAACTTACCTACTCGATAACAAATAGTATCTAACTAATGCTGGTCATTTTCTAAAAGAACCTTTAAATTATTCTTGACCCGGCAAGTTAATTATGTGCACGTTAAAGTCTAAATTCCGTCAGAGAATTAATTTCAACGAAATCATTAAATTTTAAGCCATGGAAATTATATTAATTGGGATTCGACTTGGCTGGATTCGATAAAATCTATGACTTAATAATTGTTGGCGCTGGTCCGGCTGGTATAACTGCTGCAATATATGCTGCCAGGAAGAAGATGGATTTTCTAGTTCTTACGACTAATATTGGCGGCCAGGTAACTTATTCATCTCAGGTCGAGAATTACACGGGCTTCCAATATATTACTGGCGAGGAATTAGCATCAAAATTCTACGAGCATTTAAGACAATACAACTTTGACCTTAAGATGGAGGAGGTTAAGGGAATTGAGCCTCACGATGGTGTATTTGCCGTTAAAACAGACTACGCCAACTACCTTGGTAGGACTGTTATAGTTGCGACCGGTAGAAGACCTAGAGAACTGAATGTTCCCGGGGAGAGGGAGTTTAAGAATAGGGGTGTAACGTACTGCGCGACATGTGATGCGCCATTATTTGAGGGCATGGATGTAGCCGTTGTCGGCGGCGGAAACTCCGGTTTAGAAGCAGTCCTACAGCTCACGAAGATCGCGAGTAAAATATATTTGATTGAGATTATGCAGCATCTTAAAGCCGACCCAATACTCATCGATAAGGCTTTAGCGTCAAATAAAGTTGAGGTCTGGACGGGCACGAAGGTTCTAGAGATAACTGGTGAGAAAACAGTTAATGGTGTAAGAGTGCAGAGAGGGAGTGAAATAGCACTCCTACCGGTTAGGGGGGTATTCATAGAGATAGGCTCCGTGCCAAACTCGGAGATAATTGATTTCGTAGAGAAGAATCAGTTTGGGGAGATAATCGTGAACTGCGCATGCGAAACGAGCTATCCAGGGGTATTTGCCGCAGGAGACGTGACAAATGTCCCTGAGAAGCAGATAATAATTGCTGCCGGGGAGGGCTGTAAAGCGGCGCTATCAGCCTTCCGATATCTCTCAAGAAGAAAGGGCTAACGCCTGGACCACATCAAACATTTTACTCAAGTTTTATTCTCCGCCTACACACTCCATATCGGAAAATAAAATCCTCAATAACAACCTTAGAGAGCGATACACCAGCCCTCTCAGCCCGCCTCTTCTAATCCTCAACCGTCTCCAAAGAAGACAGATAAATATAGACGGTTCTCTCCTTAATAGTCTCAGTTTTACCCCTACTAACACGAGGCAGTAAAATGGTGCGGGGAGCGGGATTTGAACCCGCGAACCCCTACGGGACAGGCTCCTGAAGCCTGCGCCTTTGACCTGGCTTGGCTATCCCCGCGTATTGCCCTATTCAAGCATTATTTAATTATGATTTTTACTTTTATGTTTTCTGTTCCACCTATATGTTTGATTGACCCCCAAATTTTGGGTTGTTTTGGCTTAGATCTTTTTCAGCATTTTTTAGAATGGTTTGGAATAATTTTTGGATAGCCCTCTCCCTAGGGGCCTGCTCTTTTCATGTTTTTGGCTATGTGGAAGGTGCGTTTTGCTAGGTCTGAGATCCTGCTGTTATCGTAGCCTATGACAAAGCTTTTTAGGCGGTCGTTTAGGGGGTTTATCCATTTTTTGGGTATTTTCTTTGCTCCGAGCATTATGCCCATGATTGAGCCTACTGTGGCGCCGTTGCAGTCGGTGTCCCACCCTCCCATAACGCTTATAGTTATGCTCTTCTCGAAGTCTCCCTCACCATATAGTAGTCCCATAACTACTAGCGCAGCATTGTTTATTGTGTGGACGGGGTGGTATCTTCCGTACTTCTCGTTTATTCTACTCCACGTTTCCCTCCAGTCGCTGAATTGCTTTCTCCAGACGATCACGTCTCTTATGGCTTCGGCAAGCCTAGATTTTCTCGGAATTGCTGATAATCCAACGTTAATTATCTCCTCAACATTATCTGTCGTGAACGCCACGCTGATCATGGTGCTGATAAAGATCTCCCCATATATGCCGTTTTTAACATGTGAAAGGGAGGCATCCTTATACGCCAGCTCCGCAGCTATATAAGGTCTTCCTGGCGTTACATAACCCCACATATCTGCCCTAATCTGGGCGCCTATCCACTCCCTATAAGGGTTCATGTACGTAGCTGTTTCAGGCGGCTGTAAACCATTAACTAAGTTTCTGTATGCCGCCCTTTCAGCGGTATAAACCTGTAGATATGGAAGTAGGCGGAGCCATGTTTCACCGACGTCCATTGTGGTGAAGGCGGGTCCATAATTTTCTAATATATGCAGGTTAATTATCGTATAATCTATGTCGTCGTCTCGAGCCATGCAGCTTATCTGACCGCGTAAAATGCCCATGCCGGTCTTTTTGAAGGCATCCTCGAGGTGGGATAATCTATCTTTCAACCATTTTGGTGCGCTCTGAGGGTCAGTTATTGGCGGGAAATAGTCCCTTAATGGGTATTCACCCGCAATATTTAGCCAAGTTTCAATCTGCTCCTTCGTAAGCCCCTCAACTGGTTTTCCAAGCAAACAGCCAACGCAGCGCCCAAGCCAACCGCCATAAATCTTATCAAACATATCTTCATCAGAAACTTTAACCTCAACTTCCTCAAGCTTACCAGGCCTCTCAGCAACTATTTCGGGGAAGGATGACGGCTCTATGTATGGGAAATCTGACTTGATTGGACACTGCCCTAACCTTTCCAAGAAGACCTTTAATTCCGCCTCGGTTTTAGTCTCAGCCTCGAGAAGCTCTCTCTTAACCTCCATAACATCGTAGCCTTCTTCTTCCCTCTGCCTTATCTCGTCAAATACAATCCGCTTAAGATCCTCAATCCGCATACAAATCACTCTTTCAACCTCAATCTCAATGAGCCCTTTCCCCAATAGCAGTAAATAAGTCTTCCTAAATTCTCTTCCAGGAACATTTACCGTTAAATTTTGGAATAGAGAAAGGCGAAATTAGCGAATTTTACCAGTATAAGCCCTATCCTTTTAATTCTCAAGAAAATCGACATATATTTAAAGAGATGATGGCGCTCTACTCTGCTTGAAGAATACCATTCAGCTCTTGTGTTTTGCCGCTATATAGCCTTTCTCTATAATTTCGATGACATGCCTTGCATACCGCATACTTTCAATGTTATCAGTAACTATAGGTTTGGTGTCATTTAGTATGGAATGAACCTAAGTTAAGAGGAAACTTTGGATTGTTTGGGTTGAGAGCCCTTTCCTATAAAGCCGATAAAATGTATTAGTGTCTCAAATCTAAAAGGTGGCGGGCCCGGAGGGAATTGAACCCTCGACCCTCCCGAAGCACCTCGAGGGTTTTGAGGCGCTTTCGCGGGTTTCTCCTCAGCGCCTACTCGTATTGGTTAAGAGCCTCAACCCCCAACATATTGTCGGGGTCCGCTGCTCTACCTTGCTGAGCTACGGGCCCGCTGTATACTAATCTGCTTAAGAGATAAAGTTAATCAATGGTTAATAACTTTTTCTTTTTGAGGAGAATTATTGGACTGAATTTTGCTGTGCTTGGTTAATTGGGGTGGTTGCTTTGGGGGAGCTTGTCTTTATTGGTTTGGGCCTCTTCGACTGCTTTGATATATCCCTGCGCGGCCTCGATGAGGTAAGAAGGTCTGATTATGTATTTGCTGAGTTTTATACGAGTCTGATGCCGGGCTTTAAGATAGGGGATTTCGAGAGGATTACTGGTAAGAATGTTATAATTCTCTCTAGAAAGGATATTGAAGAGCATGAGGGCATGGTTCTTCTTGAGAGAGCTAAGCGTGGTAAGGTTGCCTTTCTGGTTCCCGGAGACCCGCTGATTGCCACAACCCACATAGCCTTGAGGATAAAGGCTGAGAGGATGGGGATTAAAACTAGGGTTATTCATGGCGCCTCAATAATATCGGCAGCTATAGGGCTCTCTGGGCTTCAGAATTATAGGTTTGGTAAGAGCGTAACGATACCGTTCCCGGACGACGATAAGATGCCGCAGACACCATATAACGTCATATATGAGAATAAGGTGAGGAATCTCCACACGTTTTGCTTTCTAGATATTAGGGCTGAGGAGGGCAGGTACATGACTATTAAAGATGCTCTGGAGATCCTGCTTAGGCTTGAGGAGGAGAATAAGCGGGGGATAATTAGGGAGGGGAGCCTTGCTGTTGGGGTTGCCAGAGCTGGTTCAGAGGATCCTACTGTCAGGGCGGGTGCTATAAGGGATCTTATAAATGCTGATTTTGGCGGCCCGCCGCATAGCCTTATAATCCCGTCAGAGAATCTTCATTTCATGGAGGCTGAGGCCTTAATAGTCTTTGCTAAGGCTCCCAAGTGGGTAATGAATATGATTGGGTGATTGCGATGAGCATAGAGGAGAGGGTGCTGAAATATTTGCTTAAGACTGAGAGGGTTCTTATGAATCTAAAGATAATTAATAGGCCGGGCGTCGATGAGAATCTTGTAATGGAGGTGATCAATGAAGCAAAAAGATATTTTGAAGATGCAAAATATTATTTTGATAGGAGGGAGTATGAGGTAAGCTTAGCCTCTATTGCTTACTGTGAAGGTCTCTTGGACGCCCTTCGTATCCTTAAGATCGCTGAATTTGAGTGGTAGGTGATCTTTATGGAGGGGAAGAAGGGTAAGGTTGTGCTCGCCGAGGGGACATTTGACCTCCTACATTATGGGCACGTATATTATTTGACTAATGCGAAGAAAGCTGGTGGAGAGGGTTCAAAGCTAGTGGTCGTCGTGGCAAGAGATAAGACAGTTGAAAGGCTTAAGGGGAGGAAGCCAGTTATCCCAGAGGGGCAGCGTAAGGCCATAGTTGAGGCGCTTAAGGTCGTCGATGAGGCGATATTGGGCTATGAAGAGATGGATATGGGCAAGATTATAGAGGAGGTTAAGCCCGACATAATAGCGCTAGGCTATGATAAGGAGGAGTTGGAGAGAGAATTAAGGAGATATGTTGAGGAAAAGGGACTGAATATAAAGGTGATTAGGATAGATAGGTTTTGTGGCGGAGAGCCCAGCAGCTCAACGAGTATAAGAAAGAAGATAATTGAGGAGTTGCAGTGCCGAAACAATACCCTATAAGAGGTGGGACTAAAGTCCCATTTAGTCTCTGAGTTGATCAGCTTTTAACAGTCCCCTTTAAAAAATATTGGTGAAGCATATGCATGAAAACTTAAAATGGCTAGAAATTAATGGGTTCAGCGGGACCCCCTAATCTTTTCATTATCAACTAAGTAAATCTGAGCATGTTAAGAATCATTAAATTTCTTTCAGCCCTATCCAATTTCTAAAAGGGGAAAGGGTGGATTAAATTGTCAAAATTCGCTAAGAGCTGGGAGGAGGCGAGGAGTGGAATAAAATCCCTAATTAGGCCTGAGACCCCGCTGAGGCATAAAATTGAGCTGGCGACTAAACGCATCGAGGCTCAAATCCAATACTTGAATGGTGCCATAAACCTTTTAGCCGAGAGGGATAAGGCCCTCTTTCAAAAGGTTGTTGAGGCTTACTCTAAGCATGAGATGCAGAGGGCTAGTGTTTATGCAAATGAGCTTGCCGAAATTAGGAAAATGATGAACTTCATGATGAACGCTGAGCTGGCGTTGGAGAGAGTTGCTCTTAGACTTAGGACTGTAACGCAGCTGGGTAACGTTGCCGCTGCATTAGCGCCTATAAGTAGGGTTTTGCAGAGCATACGTACTGGGGTGGCTGGGATATTCCCAAGCGCTGAGCGTGAGCTGAGTGAGATAAGCGTATTGCTTGATGAGATAATGATTGAGGCAAGTCAGACGACTGGCATAACGCCTGACTTTGAGGTTGCAAGTGAGGAGGCTCAAAAGATTCTGAATGAAGCTGCTGTAGTAGCGGAGCAGAGGATGAAAGAGAAGTTCCCAGAATTGCCGACGTTAAGGGCGCTTTCAGAGGAATTAGGAGAATTAAAGTGAGTGGCGGCCAGCTAATAGCGCTTAGAGTTCAATAGAATTTTCTGAGGGATTCTGGCGTTTTATATCTCTTCTCTGCCCATACTGTTTTGGGCGCTCCATATTCTTTTTCCATTTTTCTAAGAATATTTTGTCGACATCTATCTCAATTCCCTGGGTCTTCTCAACTAAGCCAATGAAATCTAGGATGTAGAATATTGCGTCTACGAGCTCCTCACTAATAATATTCCAGCTCTCACCCTTCTTGTATGCGTCTGCCGCTTCACCCAGCTCAACAAAAGCCCATAGGAGCTTCTGGGTTAAAGCCGACTCATCGTCTGGGAAGCCCTTCGCCTTCACAAGCTCCCTGACGAGCCTTTTAGCCTCATTAAATGTGCATGGACTCATAAATATTCCACTCGGCTAACATATAATTTGGCTGCTCTTCATCTCCAGCAACCATAGAGTGTTTATTGCGGTGTCTCGCTCATAAAATTTATCAATTATTTAGTATGAAGACATTTATGGAGAAAACAGCAAGATGTCTGATAGCTATGAAATATCGAGAAAGGAAATTGAAATATTGAGAATATTGAGCGAGTCAAATGAACCTTTAGGCTCAACTATAATTCGCCGTGAATTGGAGAGGAGAGGTTTCTTTCTGAGCGAGAGGACGGTGAGATACCATTTACAGATGCTTGAGCTAAGAGGTTTAGTTTCCGGGCATGAGAGGGGTGGTAGAACTATAACTAGTAAGGGGTTGGAGGAGCTTAGCAGGGCTTTGGTCTCGCAGAGAATCGGTTTCGTTACCACATTCTTTCTCTCATTGGCTTACTCGGTCACGTATGACCCTGCCGCAGACTCTGGTATGGTTGTTGCAAACGTTTCAATTATAGATAAGGACTTTTGCGATAGGGCTATCGAGACGGTGAAGGCGCTGCATGAAGCGGAACTTTTACTCGCCCCATACATTAAAGTATTGGATGAGAATGAAGAGTACAGGAATGTATCTGTCTCTGAGGGCAGGGTTGCTCTCTTCACAGTCTGCGATCTGACGGTGGATGGAGTATTAATCCACTCCGGCATACCATTATTTTTCAAGTATGGTGGGCTGGTTCAGGTTGTAAATCGCATCCCTCTACGCTTCATTGAATTAATCTCATATGATGGTACAACCGTACCCCCACTTGAGCTATTTGCGCGTAGCAAAATGACCTCAATCACTAAAATTGTAAAGACGGGGTCCGGAATATTGCCGGCAGCGATGAGGGAGATAGTTGCAGGTGCGAGGGAGAAAACCATAAAGATACTTTCAGAGTTGAAGAAGAAGGGTTGGAGGGGTACATTAGCTATATCGGCGCCAAATGAGCCGGTTCTCGGAGTGCCTGTGGCGATGGATAGGTTCGGCCTATGTATGGTTGGTGGATTGGCTCCAGCTGTAGCGCTCCTAGAGGAGGGTGTGAGGGTTGAGACGTTCGCCCCTCACTGCTTAATCCCGCTAGAAGACATGAAGAGAATATAGAGGGGAGTGAAAAATTTCTGCCGGGCTTAATTTACGGTTTAAGAGAGTGGGCTTCGCAATCCTCTCGGTCAACGACATTAAATTGCTTTGGTATTCTGCTTTCCTCAGCAAGTTTAGCGAAGTATGATGCCTTCATGCCGCTGTTAACGGCGCCCTCATAGCTATAGCCTTAAATATTTTGGTTTTATCTATGAATCCTCCAGCCATCACTATACTGGAAGATATTCGCCCTTCTTCTTTAGGATTTCATTAAATGCTATAGTATTGGTGTTAACTTGATTTCCGAGCCCTCCTCATCTGTATGTAGTTCGATGTTTAGTAGCGGTGTTTTTGGCTTTATTCCTTGTAGGAATATTGCGCCGCATATCTCCCTAAGGGTTAGGTGTATGTCGGCTAGGGAGCTTAGGTGGCTAGCTATGGCGCACTCAGGCCTAATAATATTCAGCCTTACATCACCAAAGTTCCTTGTCTTCGCCAGGTCTTCGCCTAAAATCTTTAGTATCTCGTCTTTGCCGTATATGTATTCTAGCGTGTCGAAGCCAACAACAGAGAAGACCGGTCTACCCCTCTGCCGCCTAAACTCTGAGACCGCGTTCCAGAAGCACATCATATCCTCCCTTAAAGACTTGCCCTCAAATAACATTACATATGGCTCCACAGCCTCAACGGCAGCGGCCTTAAAGTCAACAATCTTGAGGTTGCGCTTTAAAACATCCTCATGAACAAACGGCTCTAGGGCTCTCCAAACCGTTGAGGCGCTTAAACCCTGAGGCGGAAGAATAATGACGCTTCCTCCCTGATTTAAAACATTTGAAACCGTCACCCGGAAGAGGCGCTCGGGCGCCAGCGTCACATCCCTCTCAAACTCTAGTAGATTATAGCATCCGCGCCTAAACATTACGCCAACTACTTTATCCAGGTCTCGGATGCCAAAAGAATAATAGTCCTTACCATGCATGACAATCTTAAACTTCTTCGTTGGCTCTGGGAGCCCGCCCATGATTAGCGGCCTGAAAACTTTGAATCCGCCCTTTAATGTGAATGCTAATTTTGACCATAGCACTTCTGTTCCGCGGGCCTTAAGTATCTTTAGGCATCTTAGGAGCGCTCCGTTAACTTCGGTCTTATTGAGGTGGATTATGAAGTCTGATAGGAACTCGGCTGGCTCATAGTTTTCCTCGGCAGTCATCTTCTCAACTATTATCATTGTTGTGCAGCCCATCTCCCTAACAATCTTACTCAGAACTGTATGGACGAGTATGCGCGCATCATATGGCTTCTCTATAACCTGCGATATTGCCGAGAAAGAGTCTATGGCGAGCACGCTTGCCCCAATATCGGCAATTTCGCCTAGAATCTGCTCAAAAACGGCTGGGACGCCAGCCTCCTTAAGCGTAGCCATCTCAAGAAACCTAAACCTCCCAGAGCGCTCGAGCCTCTCGAAATCTAAGCCTAAACCACGCATATTCTCAAGGAAACTCTTTCGCCCCTCAACGAAACTCACATATAAGCCGTTACAGCCAAGCCTCTCAACACCATTATAAATCCAGTTAGCGGCAAAAATAGTCTTACCAGTGCCCGGAGGGCCGGTAACAGCCACCAGGCTGCCAGCCGGGAAACCACCATCAAGAACAGAGTCGAGTACGTCGCTTCCAGTAGATATGCGGCTCATAATAATACCCCATACAAAAACAGCCACCAATCCTTTTTTAAAGAGAAGTATTATTTAAAAATTTACAGATTTATTTAAAAGCATTAGATTATTGGTGTTAGCTTCGGCATCGGATAGCCCTTTGAAGCGTCCATTTCTAATACGTGGAGGTTTGTTCTAGGCTTTACGCCGTAGACTAGTACGGCTCCATGCTCCCGTGTAATCCTCAAGTGTATGTCTGCGATCGCTGAGAGGATCTTAGCCAGCCTTGGGTAGCCCGGCTTAAGCAACACTATGCCTAGGCCACTGGTCTCCCTTACTCGCGTAGCGTAGGTTCTAATGGCTGAAATAGTCTCTCCAACCCCATAATTATCTATTAGGGTGTCCACGCCAATAACATGCAGTATTGGCTGGCCGGTGCTCTCTATTAGCTCCAGCTCACCCTTCATATATTTTGCATAATCCTCATCAACACTCTTGCCTCTAAATGCTATAAGATACGGTTTGGGCTTAAATCCGGGGTATTCTTTGACGCATATTCTTAGGAGCCTATTCACCTCATCTATTGTTAAACCATACTCCTCAACTCTTTTCAATATGAGGCTGGCGTCTACACCCCTAGATGGAACAATGATTACGCCTCTGCCTTGAGCGGCGAAGTTGCAGGCCGTTATGGCAGCAATTAAATGGTATTGCAGCGTTGAGATTTGCTCACCGATCTCAATGAGCACAGCTGAGCCTCTCGGGTAGCCTCCTCCAAGCATCTCGTCTAGGCTTGGTGATCCTGTTGAGAAGTATTTTTCTGTGTCTGGCTGCGGCTCGAATCTACGCGGCTTCTCGATGGGCTTAGGCTTGAATGGTGGGAAGACTTTGAAGCCGTCTTTAAGTGTGAAGACGGCTTGGGTTTCGGGCGTCGGCGTCCCCCTCATCTTAAGTATTTCCAAGTCTCTTAGGAGCCTTCCATCCAGCCTAGTTCTCCTAAGTAGTATTATGCCGTCTGCGACGAACTCCTCTATGCCTAAGCCCATCCTGTTCTCGCCATATGGCGCCTCCACAATCAGGATCGTTGTGCAGCCCATTAGCCTAGTAATCCTGCTTAAAACAGTATGTAGGATGATCCTAGCATCCTGCGGGTCCTTGAATGCCTGAGCCATAGCTGAGAATGAGTCTATTACTAGGCGTCTAGCCCCTATCCGGCTCACCTCATTGAGAATCGTCTCCATTACCGTCGGCATAGCCTCCTCCCTAGCGGTTACCATGTCTAGGAAGCTGAACATGCCCCCCTCCTCCAGCTTCTCGAAGTCTAAGCCTAGGCTGAGCATGTTGCCGAGAAATGTTTCTCTGCTCTCGGCGAAGCTAACATATATGCCCCTCTCACCACAGTTAACTATACCATTGTAGAGGAAAAATGCCGAGAATATTGTCTTGCCCGTTCCAGGGTTTCCGGCCAGAACTATCAAGCTGCCTCTTGGAAAGCCGCCTCCAATGATCTCGTCTAACCGCTCTACTCCACTTGGAACTCTACTGATGTTCGCCATACCCTGCCCCAACCCTATCTTTTCCATAATTATTTAGATCGCACAGATGGAGCATTGAGCATCATTAACTCAGCCGATATGGCCTCAAGTTCTCTTAGTAACCGCTTGCCCCTCTCCGTTATGAATATTCGCCTATGATCTTTCACATTCTTACACTCTATAAATCCATGCCTCTCAAGATCCGCAATTATCTCCTTAAGGGCCCTCCAAGACAGATTCGCCGCAAACATAATTCTCGTAGGCTTATTAACGCCACGCCTAATTATCCTTAAAACATCCACATAGATTTCCAGTCTACTCCTCCTTTTACCTGAGCATAAAAGCTCTAGAGGGGCTCCCATCATTATTATAGCCCTTCCTAAAGGCTCCAGCAATTTGCATGATATAGATAATAGCAAATAATATATAATCATTTATATGTAACATTTGTTTGTTACATTGATATAGAGGCTAAAACATGTTTATGGAAGAGATCCTAAGCATGCTTCAAACATATGGTTTAACGAAGACTCAAGCCCAAATATTCATCTATCTAACTAAGGTCGGGGCAAGCAGCATAAGGGACCTCTCAAAGGCCCTAAAAACGAACCGTATGAAGATTTACCGCAATCTTAAAAGGATGGAGAACCTGGGATTGATAAGCGTCTTGCCAGGCAGGCCAATGAGGTTCTCCGCTGTGCCAGCGAACATAGCCCTTAGCACACTATTATCGGCCGCAAAAAGCAGAATATTAGAGATGGAGAGCAAGTATGCTAAGGTCTTAGAAGCCCTCTCCAAAATCTCCAGCCAGCAGCAGGAATACGTTGTTGAAACAAAATTCAGGATTCATAGTGGAAGGAGAAACATATATGCCATTATAATGCAGATGCTGGAAAACTGTGAACGTGAGGTCTGCCTGCTAACAACGCCAAGCGACCTAATATGCTTATCGCTTTACGGATTCGATGAAAAACTGAGAAAGATGAGAGCTAGAGGCGTTAAAGTGAATATTCTCACAAATATGGTAGATGAGAAGACAGCGGAATTACTGGAAGACTACACAAAATACGCCCTCATAAAACACTCCGATATTCTGTTGAAGACACGCCTCCTCATAGTTGACAATAAATCAGTCTTCACATCCCTCACAGTAGACGATTCGATGAGCCTGGATAGCGAGAGCGAATCAGGCTTCTGGACCGACTCCCCCCACTACATATATTCAGTGAAAGCCTTTTTTGATATGGTTTGGCGCAACGCCCAAGACATATCTATAGTGCTCCAGTATTTGAAAGCCGGGAGAAGGATAGAGCAGACCGTGATATTTAACGATATAGAGGAATACTATAGGCATTTCACTGAAGTATTAGATAGGGCTAAAAACGAGGCCTTAATATGCGTTAGGAGATTAAAGGAGCCCTACATAATGAGGGATTTTATCCAAATCCTAGAAAAGACCAGCGCACGTGGAGTGAAAATAAAGCTGATGGCTTATTTGGATGAAGATTTCTACTCTCTTAAGGAGATATCGAGTATATCGAGCTCTATTGATATTAGACACATAGATATTAAATATGCTGAGATGAGCTTAATATCCACTGGTTCTGGCGAAAGCCTACTCTGCTGCTTTTCACCCAGCTCTACAGATTTGCGCGCTGTCCAAATACAAGGCCTATGGTCAAACTTCATCAGCTTTACGCAAATAATAAGGACAATCTTCATGGAGTTATGGTCTAAAGCCATCAACTCTACAATAAGGCTTATGGAGATGAAATTTAGAAGGGCGCTAAAGGAAGTGCCAAAAACACTAGCCCCTATAGCTAAGGAGAAGGGACTAATATTAGAGGCACCTGCGATAATAAGGGGTATGTCAGGCTTAAACCAG
Organism: Candidatus Bathyarchaeota archaeon; assembly: GCA_018396635.1. Classification (GTDB taxonomy): domain Archaea; phylum Thermoproteota; class Bathyarchaeia; order Bathyarchaeales; family DTEX01; genus DTEX01. The sequence continues at coordinate 1,112 of JAGTQE010000022.1, read as the reverse complement.
AGATTCGATCTAGCGCTAAAAATGAAAGATCCAAGTGGAGAAATAATTGTGGGAGACGCACTACCCGAAAACGGCGACGTGAAAGCTGCACTAATATCCCTATATCTGAAAGCCATGGATGTAAAAGCCCAACAAAAACTTTTCATAATACCCAAAGAGGAAATATTAGGCGTGGATGAGAGGGAGCTAGCAATAACATATGATATAAGGCTAATAGATGGAACAGAACCAGCTGAGTTAAGCCAAAAAATCATGGAGAAAATAAGATTAAATTAAAAAGGGGATTGAAAGACTCCGACTTCACTATAAACTCTCCCTTTTCCCTTCATATAACTCAGCTATCTTCATTATAAGCGAACGTATCTCCTCAGCTGAACGCCGATCCTCACTCCGCATAAGCTCAAGGAAGCGTTCAGGATCAATATTCAAGCCAAGCTCACTATTAATCCTTGACGCCAAGAGTCTAATTAAAACTTTAGTACCAACCCCGAAAATCTTCTCCAGCTCACGGTAAAAGCCCCCCGGATTGTCCCAAAATACCTCAAATGGATCACAGCCCAAACTTCTACGTAGAAAAAATAAAGCCGCCTCACCAGCAGACTCGCCAAGGCTGGAAAGAAGAACCCTTCTAAAGACCTCGCGAAAGACCTTAACACTAGAATGTTCCGGCATAAATATAAATATATTAGCTCAACATTTATGTGTTGCCATCATCTCAAGATTTGACCCGATCTCAGCCGACTGGAAAATCTATATAGTTGAAACTGGCGCCGGGGATGGGATTCGAACCCATGCGCCCCGTAAAGGGGCACTGGATCTCGAGTCCAGCGCCTTATCCACTCGGCCACCCCGGCGCATCTAAAAATTTTCTTCTCCCTCCTAAAAAAGATTTATTTTGGTTTTCCTGAAAAAGAAATATGCTGTTAACGAAGAGAGTGCTATTATCTGGGTTGATGGTTGGCTTAATTATTGGTTTGGCTGTCGGCTTCTTTATTAGAGACATGATGATTGAGGAGGAGATAAAAGATCTATATAAACAGATTTCAGAGCTTAAAGGAGATCTTAGAAGGCAGATTGCGGTGGCTAAGATGGTGATGCCGCCATTAAGAAGT